>NZ_VIUN01000019.1:0-104852 GCF_007828335.1 Pseudomonas sp. SJZ103 | reverse complement strand
TTTGCTGTCAAGTGATTATTTTCAGAAGCTTTCGAAGATTTCTTCAACAACTTCAACCACTTGCGCTTCCGATCTCTCGTCAGCGGGAGGCGAATAATACAGTATTGAATTGCGTGGTCAACCCCCTTCTGGAAAAACTTTCCTTAACAAAAGCCCCACACACCACGACGCAATAAAGGCCTTCTTATTAAAGGGGGCGTCATTGCTTCTATATAGAAGGTGTACTTGGCCAGCAGCCAAGAACCACGGCCGTGTTGTCAGTGACATCGAACCGTGAAGTCAGGCCGGCCGCATACGGGTTCTCATCAATACTGCAGAACATCCGAAACCCGGTACGCACCAGGTCTTTTTTTTCACGCCCAGAACAGTGATCATCGCCCTCCGCCCCGAACCCTGAGGAACCGACACCATGGAATTGACGCTGGAAGCCGTTGCGCTCTTTGCACTCAAGCTCGTGCATGAGGAGGACGGCGGCAGCCCGGTGTTGAGGGATGACCTGGTGATGGATGGGTATGAGCGGGAGGTATTTGGGTTGCTGGTGCGGCAGGGGGATCTGTCGGGAATTCTGCTGAAGATAGATGAGTGTGTGGTGCAGGCGCTGACCACTTTGGGTGGGGCCGATACGGTGTTGGGGCGTGAGTTGCAGTGGTTGTCTAGCGACGTACAGCAAGTCAGCACGCTGGAGGAACTCAACCCACCGCTCGTGGCACTGAAGGACTACCTTAAAGCCATCCAATAACCGACTCACCACAAGGACCGTCACATGATCGACTTCAACAACAAAGGCTTCTTCAAACTCAAACAAAACAACGAATACGCCGAACGCGTCGCAGCCCTGCTGCTGGACGACGAAGAAGTCGTCGACGCCTACAAAGCCATGCGCGACGGCGTGGTATTCACCACCAAACGCATCATCGCGGTGAACGTGCAAGGCATCACCGGCAGCAAGAAGGACTTCACCTCGCTACCGTACAAAAACATCGTCGCGTACTCGGTGGAAACGTCCGGGACGTTTGACCTGGATTCGGAACTGGAGATTTACTTTTCGTCGCTGGGAAAAGTGAAATTTGAATTCACCGGTAAGACCTCGATTGTCGAAATCTCCCGCCTGATCTCCAAGCACCTGCTGACTTGATCGGCGGGCATGCTTGAGGGGATCACCGATGACGCTGACTGATCGTCATCCACGCTGTTGAACCGAGCCCGATTAATCTGCCACGGCAATGCCGGCTGCGAGCGGACTTTCTTGTGTTTGTCACGAAATCTTGTGGAAGGTAATCAAACCACACCGAAAATTCTGGCGCATTGCGCTCAACAGTTGATCAAGGTTGCAGGCCACCTGGTTGAAGCACGATCAGACGAAGCCCCTGACGGAGAGCGCTGGAATTATCAAACCTTCAGGCCCTTCCAAGCGCAGCATCCGCATTTGTTCGGCCGTCCACCTAACCCTCTTTCGCCTCACTCCCCTCCCCCCACAATCAGAACCCGATTCGCCGGATCCGTAATATCAAACACCTGCTGCGCACACGACGAAGGTTTGAACTGGAACTCCACCAGATACACCTTGCCCTTTTCAGGCTGGAAGCTACTTAACAGAGGCCCGCAAATGGCGTAGATGCCAGGGCGTGAGTCGGTGGACGAACTGGCGACGGTCAGCTTCTTGCCAGGATCTGCCTGGATCTCCAACTGCGGGAAGCGCTTGAACCCCGCGCTGGCTACGGTCTGGTTGAGCTTTGCAATCCAGTTGAAGACGCGGCCTTCACCTGTATCCATCACCGTGCCCAGGGTTTCCATGCGTTCATCGGGGTCGCCTTCGCGGCGTATCGAGAACTCGACGGGAGCGGTGCCGCCATAGGCTTTCATGATGACTTTGGCGTGCTCAGCATCGACGGTCACGGTTTTCTGGCGCAGTTGAATACCATCCTTGAGCAGGCTGGGGGATGAGTCGCGTTGGTTGGATTGGCAGGCGCACAGGGCCAGGGCGAGGGAGAGCAGTGCGATTCGCTTCACGGGAGGATGTCCTTATCAGGGTGACAGATCATGAAAACTGGACCAGTGATTAAACAAAATGTTCCGCAGTGGAGCGACCGCGATGCAGGGGCTCGACAGCTCCCACATTTGAGCAGTGATCGCTTCAGGCCTCGTTAAACACCAAACGCGCGCACAACCCGCCCTGCTCCCGGTTATGCAGCGCCAGCCGGCTGCCGATCTTGCCCACGATCATCTCCACAATTGCCAGCCCCAACCCTGCGCCATTGGCATTGCCACGGCTGTAGAACCGCTCGAACAAACGCCCCATTTCCGCCTCATCAATGCCCGGCCCCTGGTCCTCCACGCTGAGGCAATGGGCACCAATCACTACTTTCACTTCGCTGCCCGGCGGGGAGAAGTTGAGGGCGTTGGTCACCAGGTTTTGCAGGGCGATGGTCAGTGCTACCGGCTCGGTTTCGATCCAGCAGTCTTCATCCCCTTCCAACACCAACTCCACGCCTTTTTCCATGGCCAGCGGTGTCAGTTCGGCGAGTTCTTCGCGCACCAGCTCGGTGAGTTGTACGCGGCTGCGCTTAGGGTTGTTCAACTGCGGCTCGATGCGCGCCATGGTCAGCAGTTGGCTGCCAATGCGGGTGGCGCGGTCGACGCCGTTGACCAGGAAGTCCAACGCTTCGCGCCGCTGGGCCTCGGTGCCGGCACTTTGGGCGTTTTGCGCGTGGATGCGCAGGATTGCCAGAGGGGTGCGAAGTTCGTGGGCAGCGTCAGCGATGAAACGGCGTTCGCGTTCCAACAGGTCATCCACTTGCACCAACAGCCGGTTGAGCGCGGTTTGCATCGGCTCCAAGTCGCTGGGCAGCGGCTTGAGGTGCAGCGGTTGCAGGGTCCCGGCAGTGCGCCCGCGAATCTTGCGGGCCATGGCGCGCAAGGGCTTGAGGCCCCAGCCGATCACCAGCCAGATCAATACAGTGAGCAGCGGCACGCCGATCAAGGTGGGCCAGAGGGTGTGGCGCATGATGCGCTGGATCACGTCCTGACGAATATCGTCGCGCTCGCCCACCCAGATCAGCAGGCCCTGTTGCGGGTCGGCAAGGAGAAAGGCGCACCAGTCGTTGCCGTTGTCGAGGATGTCGTGGGAGCCGAGGGTAGCCGGCGGTGCGGCCAACACTGGCGCTTCGGCGGAGCGTACGAGTAATTGGCCGTCGCTGCGCCACACCTGGAAGGTCAACCGCGTTTCATAAGGGTGGGCGACACCGTCCTCGCCGACACGGCTCATCGCCTGATCGAAGGCCTGATACAAGCGGTCCCAGTCGGCTTCGCCAGGGTCGCGCTGGCGCAATACGCCTTGCAACAGGCGCGCGCTTTGGGCGAGTTGGGCGTCGTAGACTTCCTCGATTTCGTGGTGGCTGTCGCGCAATACCAGCCAGCTGATCAGGGCGTCGCCCAACAGGATCAGCACCAGGACAGGGATGAGGATGCGTGCACGCACGGAGGTCATGATTTAAGCGCCAGTACATAGCCAACACCGCGCACGGTGCGGATCAGCTCGGTGGATAACTTTTTACGCAGGTTGTGGATCAACACTTCCAAGGTGTTGCTCTCGACCCGGTCCTGCCAGCCATACAACGCGCGGGACAGGCGCTCGCGGGTCACCACTTTGCCGGGGCGTACCATCAGTTGGTGCAGCAGTTGGTATTCCATGGGGGTGACGATGATGTCTTCATCCAAATACCGCACTTGCTGAGTGGCCGGATCGAGGCTGACGCCGGCATGTTCCAGCATCGGTTGCGCGCGGCCCTGACTGCGGCGCAACAAGGCGCGCACGCGGGCCTTGAGTTCTTCCACATCGAAGGGTTTGACCAGGTAGTCGTCGGCACCGGCGTCCAGACCGGCGATGCGCTCGGCGGTGCCGTCGCGGGCAGTGAGGATCAACACCGGTAGGTCGTGCTGCTCGGCGCGCAGTTGCTGCAACAAATCCAGGCCATCGAGGCGCGGCAGGCCGAGGTCGAGCAGCAACAGATCGAAGTTTTCCGTGCGCAGGGCATACAGGGCCGCAACGCCATCCTGCAGCCAATCCAGGGTGTAGCCTTCAACGCCCAATGCCACGCGAATCCCTTGGCCAAGGGCACGATCATCTTCGACAAGGAGTAGGCGCATAGCAAAGTCTCTGTGGGAATCGGCGGCATCATGCCGGGTTCTGGCCGAGGCTATTTCGGCAAAGATGTTACCGCGCGTTGCCAACTAAGGTTGCGCTAAGGTTGATTTTGCATTGTGAAATCTCCCACATCTGCTGAGAGCTTTTCCATGCGCAAAATTCTCCTGCTGTCCCTGATTATCGCCAGCCCCCTGGCCGTTGCCGGTCCGCAATGCACCACCGCCGAACGCTCGCAATGGCAAGACGAAAAAGCCTTCCAGGACAAGCTCAAGGCCGAAGGCTACGAGATCAGCAAGTTCAAGGTCACCGACGGCAACTGCTACGAGATCTACGGTTTCGACAAGGACAAGCGCAAGGTCGAGATCTACCACGATCCGGTGACCGGCAAGGCTGTGAAGACTGAGATCAAAGGCTGATGCCAGGCGAATCCCTGCGCCTGTGGGACCCGTTGGTAAGGCTGTTTCATCTGTCGATCGCCGGGGTCTTTGTCGCCAATTACTTCTTTAACGAAGCGGGCGACGACTGGCATGTCTGGCTGGGCTATTACGCCATGGCCTGGCTGCTGGTACGAACGGTGTGGGGATTCATCGGGCCGCGCAGCGCACGCTGGGCGGACTTCTGGCCGACCCCGAAACGCTTGAAAACCCATCTGCGCTCGCTGCTCAACCGCCGCCCGCAGCATCGCCTGGGCCATTCGCCCATCGGTGCGCTGGTGATGCTGTTGATGTTGCTGGCGTTGCTGACCATCGGCATCAGCGGCTTTTTGATGCAGGAAGTGGATGCCCTGTGGGGCGCCGATTGGCCCCTGCAAATCCATGAAACCGCCGCCAATGTGCTGCTGGGCCTGGTGTGCATCCATGTGCTGGCCGCGGTGTTTGAAAGTATCCAGGTGCGGGACAACCTGCCGTTATCCATGCTCACCGGTCGCAGGAAGCGCCTGCCGGATGAACGTGCGCAGTAATCCTTTTCTCGACAGGTCCTCTATGCGCTCCGCCTTACTGATCTGCAGCCTGCTCGCCGTCTTCGTGGCCGCGTGGCTAAGCCACCCGCCCCATGTGCTGGCCCCCTTTGCCCAAGTGGCGCCGAACACCATGAAGGTGGCGGCGGCACCACAGTACACCAGCCGTTTTGTGTCTTCGCAGCTCACGGACTTTGTGCATTCATCCTCTGTTACCGCCCTGCCCGGTGGCGACCTGATCGCAGTGTGGTTTGCCGGTTCCCGTGAAGGCGCCGCCGATGTGCAGGTGCGCACCGCACGCTTCGATGCGCGCAGCGGCGAATGGGGCACCGAGCAGGTGCTGGCCACGCGGGAAAGCACCCGCGACGGCACCCAGCGCTATATCCGCAAACTCGGCAACCCGGTGATCGCCCTGGGGCCGGATAAACGCCTGTGGATGTTTTATGTCTCGGTGTCGGTCGGCGGCTGGGCCACCAGTGCGATCAACCTGATGGTGTCGGATGACCTCGGCACCAACTGGTCGGCGCCCCGGCAATTGGTGACCTCTCCGTTTTTCAACATCAGTACGCTGGTGCGCGCAGCGCCGGTGTTCCACGCCGACGGCTCCATCGGCCTGCCGGTGTACCACGAGTTCATGGGCAAGTTTGCCGAGTACCTGTACTTGAGCGCCGACGGCGCGGTGATCGATAAATTCCGCATCAGCCGCGGCAAGAACTCCCTGCAACCGACCATCGTACCGCTGGATGGCAAGCGCGCGGTGGCGATGTTGCGCTACGCCGGCGACACCCACCACCGCGTCCTGGCCAGCCGCACCGAAGACGCCGGGCAAACCTGGAGCGAGCCGTACCCGCTGGAACCGGCCAACCCCAATTCGTCGTTGGCGGCGGTGGGCACGGTAGATGACGGGTTACTCGTGGCCCTCAACGACCTGCAGGATGGCCGCTTCAAGCTCAGTCTCTACGGCACCGACGCCCAGCTCAGCCAATGGCGCACCGTGGCGCAACTGGATGAATCACCCGACCCGCTCGGCCAACCCTTCTCCCCCGAGGCCTATAAAGAAATCATCGGCGAAGGCTTCCGCGCCTCCAGCGGCGCCAAACGCCTGCCGCTGGAACAGCGCTTTCTCAGCAACCTCGACTACCGCGTGTGCAAACCCCGGGGCTGCGATTTCGAATACGAGTACCCGTACTTCAGCCGCAGCCCGGACGGCATGTACCACTTGGTGTACTCGTGGAATAACACCTTTATCAAACATGTCAGCTTCAACGAAGCCTGGCTGGCGGAACGTCTGTGATGGTTTCTCTGTGGCAGGCCCATTTGAGTTTTGTGCTGCTGGGGTTTGTGCTGTTAAGCACGCTCAGGTTTACCGCACCCTGGCGGCCATGGCTGCTGCCGGCGCTGGTGGCGGTCAGTTTTATCCCGGTCAACGAGCTGCCGCTGGCGGCGTATGTGCGCAGTTTTACCGATGACCTGGCGATCAGCACATTGGTGTTGTTGGCCTGGGTCGTGCTCAGCCGTCTGGGCGTCGTGCAGCCGCTTGCTCGCCGGCATCAGGTACAGATGTTGCTGCTGTTTGGCCTGTTGAGCCTGGTGTTGTATCCGGCCACGTTGGGCCTGACCTACTTCGACCCGTACCGTTGGGGCTACAACCCGCGGCCGATGATCGTCCTGGCGGCAGCGGCCGCACTGTTGATGTTGTGGCGGCGTAATACGCTGTCGGTGTGGATGTTGGCGATGGGCACGTTGGCTTTTGCGTTACGGCTCAAGGCGTCAGAAAACTATTGGGATTATCTGGTCGACCCGTTGCTGACCGGTTACTGCCTGATCGCCGGCGCGGGGCTGCTGATCAGCGCCGCCTGGCGCCCTCTTTTGAAATGGCACAGGGGTCAATGATGAGTGCGTTGCAATCACGCCGCCTGCGCTACGGCGTGGGCGCGATCGGGTTGGTGTTTGTGTTGCTGGCTGCGTTGCGGCTGGTGTTTGTGCTGGGTTTTTCCGGCCTTGACTTGAACACTCCGGCGCTATTGGAAACCCTGGGTATCGGCCTGCGTTTCGACCTGCGCCTGGCGGTGTTGATCCTGCTGCCTCTGGCCGTGGTGGCATGGTTGCCGCGCTGGAACCTCACCACCCTGCCGGCCCTGCGTTGGCTGGCGCGCGGTTATCTGGTCATCGCACTGGCAGTGGTGGGGCTGGTGTACATCATCGACTTCGGCCACTACGCCTACCTCGGCGTGCGTATCAATGCGACGGTGCTGCGCTACCTGCAAGACGCGCAGATTTCCCAACAGATGGTGTGGGAAACCTACCCAGTGCTGTGGATAACCGCCAGCTGGCTCGCGGCGGTGGCGCTTTGGGTCTGGGCGTTGGTCTGCCTGGAGCGGTTGACCCTGGATCGAGCGCCCGCCGCTATCAGCAAGCCGACACTGACGGTGGTGAGTGTGATGGGCGTCGTCGCGGTGCTGCTGGCCCTGCTCGGCCGTGTCGCCCATCTCAACCTGGAGAACCCGGTGCCCCTGCGCTGGAGCGATGCGTTCTTTTCCGGCAACAGCCAACTGGCCGCCGTGGGCCTGAACCCGGTGCTGTTTTTGTATGACACGCTCAAGGTCGGCCAATCGCAGTTCGATGAAGCCCAGGTTCGCGAGTATTACCCGCACGTCGCCCAGTACCTGGGCGTGGCCCAGCCCGATGCCCAGTCCCTGAACTTCATTCGCGAACAAGGCGTACAGCCCTATCGACTGGCCGGCGAGCGCCCGCCCAACGTGATTTTCGTGATGCTCGAATCCCTCGGCACCAGCGCCGTGGGTGCCTATGGCAACCCGCTCAACCCCACGCCGAACCTGGATAAACTGGCGACGCAAAGCTGGTTCTTCAAACACTTCTACGTCCCCGTCACCGGCACAGCCAAAACCGTATGGGCCAGCATCACCGGTGTGCCCGACGTCACCCGCCAGGAGACCGCCACGCGCAATCCGCTGATCACGCGGCAACACACGTTGATCAATGCATTCGAGGGCTACCAGAAGTTCTACATGATCGGCGGCAACGCCGGCTGGGCGAATATCAATGCACTGATCCGCCAGAGCATCGACGATGTGCAACTGTTCGAGGAGAGCGACTGGCAATCGCCACGGGTGGACGTGTGGGGGATTTCCGACCTGGACCTGTTCAAGGAAGCTGACGGACTGTTAAGCGCGGTGCCCAAAGACCAGCCGTTCTTCGCCTATCTGCAAACCTCCGGCAACCATCGTCCCTTCACCATCCCCAAGCACAACGATGGCTTCCAGCTCAGCGACGTGACGCTGGAACAGGCCCAGGCCGCGGGTTCCCGCAGTGTCGAGCAGTACAACGCCGTGCGCCTGCTGGACTACAACATCGGCCGGCTGATGGACATCGCCAAGGCCGGCGGCTACTACGACAACAGCATTTTTGTGTTCTTCGGTGACCACAACACCCGCATCAGCCAGATCCCGCACATGGCGCCGGCCTTCGAACAGCTGGGCCTGGAAAGTAACAACGTGCCGCTGCTGATCCACGCCCCCGGCCTTGAGCCCCGGGTGATCGAAGAAGCGGTGGGGCTGGCCGACCTGCTGCCCACCGTGGCCGGCATGGCGGGCGTACCGTTTCGCAATGGCGCGATGGGCCGGGACATCCAGCAACCGGCGCCCGAGGGCGAACGCGTGGTGCCGCTGGTGTTGCGCGAGGGCACCTTCCCGATCATCGGCGGCGTGACCCAGGACTTCCTGCTGCAGATGCAATACGACGGCAGCTCTCCGACCTTGCATGACCTGGCATCACTCACCCCGCGTGACGATGTGGCCGCGCAGCACCCCGAGGAATTTCAGCGTTTGCAGGCGCTGACCCGTGGGCTGCATGAAAGTGCGCGGTTGATGCTGTTCAGGAATGTGCGTGAGTGATTACTTGGGCTGGAACGTCTCAAGGTACGCCAGGATGTTGTCGATTTTTTCCGGGTCGCTGATGCCCCAGAAAATCATGCGCGTACCACTCACCACCTTTTTTGGCGCTTCGATATAGGCCGCCAGCTTGTCGCGGGTCCAGACCACGCCGGAGTTTTTCATCGCGTCCGAATATTGATAGTCGGCGGTGGTACCGGCGGGTCGGCCGATGATGCCGTTGAGCTCTGGGCCAAAGCCACCGCGCGCGCCTTCGCCGACGCTGTGGCAGCCGCCGCAGGTCTTGCTGAAGAGCTTGGCGCCAGCCTCGGCATCGCCGGCCGCATTAGCCGTGCCGGTGTTGAGGATGAGCGCGAGGGTCAGTAGGACGTACTTCATGGGTGACTCCACATCGGGTGTTGCCGGCGATTATGCCTGTTTGTCAGGAGCGCATGCCCATCCAGATCACCGCTTCGGTCCACGCCGTTACAACCGGCGTCAGCGCACGAAACCAAGGATCCTGCACATCGATCTGCGCAGCCGAGTGGTCGTGGTGGTGTTGTTCTTCTTCGACGATGGAGGCAATGGCCGCCACGGCCAGCGGGTCTACGTCGCGTAAAGCGTGAAGTTGATGAGCCAGGTGCTTGAGCACCACGCTTTCCACCGCCACGGTGGTGGCGACGATAGCCTTGCGCCCGCACACCCCGGTGAGCAGGCCCAGCACCAGCCCACCAAGGCCACACAGCCAGTAGCTGCGGCAGCGTCGGTAGCCTCGCCGTTGCAACTCAGCCTGAAACACGGCGCGGTGGCGGCGCTCGTGGGCGAGGAACTCCTGGAGCTCCCCCACCATGCCGGGGGCGAACAACCGCGCCATAAACAGCTGGCCACTGTAGATACAGATCGCGCCATGTTCGCCGGCGTGGTCGACTTTGATCATGCGGTTACCCAGGTTCGGGTCGATCAAGGGGGCAGCGGAAGCGTTCACGGTTGACGACCTTGTGCGAAGGCCCGTGGGGTTCGGGCAGATCCTGATTGCAGAGCGCCGGTATCGTGCCGTACCACCGCGCAAATGCGCAACCTAGACCCTCGAATCGACCACCCATCGCCCCGTGCAGATCCAATAGAACCTATCCAACCCTATTCCACTCCACCCTACTGAACCCTGATGGTGGAGTAACGATCATGGCTCAGCCATCGATTTTGGTATTGGAAGACGACGAGATCATTCGGTCGTTGATGGTGGATGTACTGGAGGATTTCGGCGCGACGGTGACCTCTTTCCCTTCGGCCGATGAAGGGATGATTTACCTGGAGCGTGGCGATGACCCGGTGGATTTGATTGTCAGCGATGTGCAGATGCCGGGGTTGCTCAACGGTTATGACCTCAGCCGGGTAGTTGCACACCGCTGGCCGTCGGTGCCGGTATTGCTCACCTCGGGAAACGCCAGACTCGCAGAGCAATTGGGAGGCTCCGTGCGGTTCCTGCCCAAGCCGTGGAGCACCGAACATCTACTTGAGTGCGTGCAAACCGCGTTGACCCAGCAGGGGTCGTCCATGCATTGATAGCGTCGCGATATCATTTATGCCGAACTTCACAGCTGGCCTTATGGTCACTTAATTAAGCAGGGAGCGACTTTTCTGATCCACTGGTCAGCCTTTTCGCTTTGTGCGTTCAACTGATGCTTACGTGTTGTGTAGAATCGTCGCCTTTTTTAACGCGTCATTCATGGCCGAAAGGCCCACAGTTCGAGCTCATTGAATGCATTCACAGGCCCATGATGGTGGTACGCCCTCATTGCTGGAAGCGTTGCGCGCAGGCACTGGCCTATTGCACGTAGCGCTGGAAAAACGCCTGCCGTTTTTTTCCGAGCACCTGGATGCCGGCTGGTACCAGCGCTTGATCCAGGCGTATTACGGGTTTTATGGGCCGATGGAAGCGGCGCTGTACGGCTGCGACTTCATCCCTGAAGGCTTCGACCCGGCGCTGCGTGTGAAAACACCGACCCTGTTGGACGATCTTCACGCCCTTGGCCTGGATGCCCCCGCGATCAATGCCTTGCCACACTGTGTGCAACTGCCCTCCTTCGACACCCCCGCAGCCTGCCTCGGCGCCCTGTATGTGCTGGAAGGCGCAACCTTGGGCGGCCAGGTATTGCGCCGGGAAATGGCCCTGCGCCTGGATCTGGACGCCGATAACGGCGGTGCGTTCCTCGATGTATACGGTGCCGAGACCGGTCGGCGCTGGAAGGATTTTCTCGACTATCTGGGCCGTCAGCCGCTGGACGCGCCAGCCAAACAGCGTGCGGTGAACGCGGCACGTTCGACATTCAGCTGCTTTGAGCAATGGCTCGACAGCCAGGAGGTACTGCTATGAAACCCGAAGACTTTGAAGAGCTGCTTGCCAACTGTGCCGACGAGCCCATCCGCTTTCCGGGGGCGATCCAACCCCACGGCGTGCTGCTGACGCTGTCGGAACCCGACCTGAACATCATCCAGGTCAGTACCAACGTCGCCGCCTTGTTCAACCGCGCCCCCGAATCGTTGCTGGGCCAGCCGCTGCACACGCTGGTGGGTGCCGAGCATGCCCAGGCCGTGCAGGTCATGGCGGAACACAACAGTTTTGTCGATGCGCCGCCGCTGCATGTCACGTTCAACGGCGCCGAGTTCGAAGGCCTGTTGCACCGCCATCAGGATGTGCTGGTGCTGGAGTTCGAGCCGCGGCTCAAGGACTTCCGGCCACGGGCGCTGAAGGGTCGCAGCAGTGACTTGGGCAAGATGCTGCAACGTCTGCAATCAGCGAAAACCCTGCAAGCGCTGTACGAAATCAGCGTGACTGAAATCCAGGCCATGACCGGTTACGACCGGGTGTTGATCTATCGCTTCGAAGAGGAAGGCCACGGCCAGGTGATCGCGGAAGCGTCGGCACCGTCCATGGAGCTATTCAACGGGCTGTTCTTCCCAGCGTCCGACATCCCGGAGCAGGCCCGCGAGCTGTATCGCACAAACTGGCTGCGCATCATTCCGAATGCTGCCTACGAGCCGGTGCCACTGCTGCCCAAACTGCGCCCGGATACCGGTGAACCGCTGGATTTGAGCTTCGCCACCCTGCGCAGCGTGTCGCCGATTCACTGCCGATACATGCAGAACATGGGCGTGTTGTCGTCCATGAGCATTTCGCTGATGAAGGGCGACAAACTCTGGGGCCTGATCAGTTGCGGCAACCGCGAACCACTGTTGGTGCCCAATAACTTGCGCATCACCTGCCAGACCATCGGCCAGGTGTTGTCATTGCAGATCAGCGCCATGGAAGCCCTGGACCTGAGCCGTCAGCGTGAGGAAAAAGTTGAGGCCTTGGCGTTGCTGGATAAAGCCATGAAGGCGTCAGAAGAAAACGTGTTCGACGGCCTGGCCCAGCGCGGTCAGTTGCTGATGGACCTGACCTTGTCCAGCGGCGTGGCGATCATCGAAGACAAGCAACTGCACCGCTACGGCAACTGCCCGGAACCCGCTCAGATCCGTGCATTGCACAAGTGGTTGCAAGACAGCGGCGAGCCGGTGTTTTCCAGCCATAACCTGGTGTCGGTCTACCCGCCAGCTGCCGAATTTCAACAGGTGGCCAGTGGTGTCCTGGCAATGAGCCTGCCAAAGCCTGTGGATAACGGCGTGCTGTGGTTCCGCCCGGAAGTGAAAGAGAGCATCAACTGGAGCGGCGACCCGAACAAGCCGCTGGCCCTGGAAAACTCCAACGCCGGCCTGCGCCTTCGCCCACGCACCTCGTTTGAAATCTGGAAAGTGGAAATGGCCGGTATCTCCACCAAATGGAGCCACGGCGACCTCTTCGCAGCCAATGACCTGCGCCGCTCGGCCCTGGAAAACGATCTGGCCCGCCAGGTGCTGCGCGAGCAACAAGCCGTGCGTGCCCGCGATGACCTGGTGGCGGTGGTATCCCACGACCTGCGCAACCCGATGACGGTAATCTCCATGCTCTGCGGCATGATGCAAAAGGCTTTCAGCTCCGACGGCCCGCACACATCGCGCCGCATTTCCTCGGCCATCGACACCATGCAACAGGCCGCCGGGCGCATGAACGTATTGCTGGAAGATTTGCTCGACACCTCGAAAATCGAGGCCGGACGCTATGTGGTCAAACGGGTGGCCCTGGACGTCAGCCAAATGTTCGAAGAGGCCTATTCCCTGCTGGCGCCACTGGCGATGGAAAAAGGCATCGACCTGTCGTTCAACGCCGAGCCTGGCCTGCAGATCAACGGCGACCCGGAGCGATTGTTTCAGGTGCTGTCGAACCTGATTGGCAATGCCATCAAGTTCACCCCGCGCCAAGGCCATATCGGCATCAGCGCATTGAGCAATGGTGAAGAGATCGTGTTTTCGGTGCGCGACTCCGGTGAAGGCATTGCGCCTGAGCAATTGCCGCATGTGTTTGATCGCTACTGGACCAAGGCCGAAAACAACCCCACCGGTACGGGTCTGGGGCTGTATATCACCCAGGGGATAGTCCAAGCCCATGGCGGCAAAATCGTTGCCGAGAGTGAAGTCGGACGTGGCAGTGAGTTCCGCTTTACCGTGCCGAGAGTGATCGAGGACTCCCATACCTGACCGCTCCTGTGGCGAGCCTGCTCGCCACGCAAAAATGGCGGGATGACGTCTGAAGCCGGTTGCCAACCGCCGTCATATCTTGCAGCAGGGCGTTTATAGCCCACCTTCTCCAGGCTCTATAAGTTTGGCGCCACTTCGCGCCAAGGGGCGAAGTAACCCACGACTAATAGAGAGAAGGACACGTCCATGATCAGCTCCATCAACGCCGTACAACTCCCCCCTCAATACCCCACTGCGCCACAGGATGATGCAACCCTCCAACGCAAGAAGCGCAGCATCGAAGCACCTCAGTCGCAACTGGAGCCTCAAGAAGCCGACGGTTCGGCGCGCAACCGCCGAACCGGAAGTGGCGGCCTGGACAGCCTGGGCAGAGGAAACCTGCTCTAAACCGTAGGAAGAAGGGCAGCACACTGCCCTTCTTCTTTACTGACCGCCGCGCCTTAACAAAACACTGACATCCGTTGCGCTAACCTTGCCGGTTCAACCCTGGCCGGAGCCTGTTACTGCATGCCACATCCCGACACATTGCCCGCCGTACTCGCCGGCCCTCTGCTGCGGCGCCTGGAACCCCGGCGCCTGGTGCTGTGGCTGGTGGGAAGCCGGGCATTGCCCCTGACCCTGAAGCTGCACTGTGCCGAACGGAGCCTGGAAATACCCCTGGGCCAGGACCAGTGCCAGATCGTGCCAGTGGGGCGCCAGGCGTTTATCCATCTGATTGATGTACGGTTGGACGAGGCGCTGCCACAGGACGTGGTCATCAACTATGACCTGCTGGTCGACGATGCCGGCATTGCCGAGTGGGCACCGCACCTGCTGTACGCCGACACGCGATGCCCAAGTTTCGTACTGCACAGCCATATCCATCAGTTGGTACACGGCTCGTGCCGTAAACCTCACCACAAGGCCGACGAAGGCCTGCTCTGCCTCGATCGCCTGCTGGCCGATGCACAGACCCCAGCCGACCGCCCAGCTTTGCTGATGATGAGCGGCGACCAGGTGTACGCCGACGATGTCGCCGGCCCGATGTTGCGGGCGATCCATGGGCTGATTGCGCGTCTGGGCCTGTTCGATGAGTACCTGGAAGGCGCCGTGGTAGACGACAGCGCCAGCCTTTACGGGCATCACGCCAGCTACTACAACCGCGCGGATCTGCTACCTGCGCTGGACAGCAACGAGACCCTGCGCGAACGTTTTTTTGGCGGCGTGAAAAAGCCGATTTTCACCAGCAGCACCGCCGACAATCACCTGGTGACGTTCGCCGAGGTCATGGCGATGTACCTGCTGGTGTGGTCACCTACCCCCTGGTCACTGATCACCCTACAGCCACCGCAACTGAACGCCGATGAAGCTGCGCGCTATGCCCGCGAACAGGTGCAGGTGGATAAATTTCGCGATGGCTTGCCGGGCGTGGCGCGGGTATTCGCCCATCTGTCCACGTTGATGATCTTCGACGATCACGACATTACCGACGACTGGAACCTCAGCGCGCAATGGGAAGAAACCGCCTACGGCCATCCGTTCTCCACACGCATCATCGGTAACGCCCTGCTTGCGTACCTGTTGTGCCAAGGCTGGGGTAATAACCCGGACGCCTTTGATGAGTTGGTGGGCCACACCCAGGCACTGGCTACCCAGGCGCAGAACAATCACCTGGACGCCCAGGCACAGGATGATTTACTCGCGGCGCTGCTGAAGTTCCAGCAGTGGCACTATGTGCTGCCCACCACCCCGGCCATGGTGGTGCTCGACACCCGCACCCGACGCTGGCGCAGCGAATTCACCCTCAAGCAACCGTCCGGCCTGCTGGACTGGGAAGCCTTGAGCGAACTGCAACAGGAACTGCTCGACCACCCCTCGGCCATCATCGTCTCCCCCGCGCCGATCTTTGGCGTCAAGCTGATCGAGACCGTGCAGAAAATCTTCAGTTGGTGCGGCCACCCCTTGCTGGTGGACGCGGAAAACTGGATGGCCCATCGCGGCGCGGCCCAGGTGATCCTCAACATCTTCCGACACTCGCGTACACCTGGTAACTACGTGATCCTCTCGGGCGACGTGCACTACTCGTTCGTCTATGAAGTGCTGATCCGCCATCGCAACGCCGGCCCCAGGATCTGGCAGATCACCAGCAGCGGCATCAAGAATGAATTCCCAGCGCGATTGCTGGAATGGTTCGACCGCCTCAACCGCTGGCTGTACTCACCGCGGTCGCCGCTCAACTGGTTCACTCGCCGCCGCACCATGCAGGTAGTACCGCATATTCCGGAGCATGCCGAAGCGGGTGAGCGGCTATGGAATTCGGCGGGGATTGGCCAGGTGTTTTTCAATGAACACGGCCAGCCGGAAACGATTTACCAGCACAACGCGGATGGGAAAGCTCGGACGAGGATGATGGCGCCGAAACAATAGCCTATTGCCACCCCTCTATAACCGGCCATCCGCCCTATTCAAAGCGCACAAGCCCCGTTGTACAGTAGCCCCAGCCACGGAGTATCGGCATCAATATGGCTGGCCCTGGACGCCAGCCCATGCAAGGAGCGCGCAGATGGACGATACCTCCGACGACGGCAACCTGAAGAGTGATATCTCTCACCTCAACGCCGACATGCTGCATACCGTGCTGGAGCTGGTCAGCGACGGAATCTGGGACTGGAACGCCAATACCGGGTTCGTCTACCGCAACCCAGGCTGGTACGAAATGCTGGGCTACCCCCGCCACTCCCTCGAAAACAGCGTGTTCACCTGGGAGACCGTCATCCACCCGGAAGACTACCCCCAAGTGATGACGCTGTTTGATGACTACATCAACCGTCGCGCCCCCCATTATCAAATCGAATACCGTTGCCGCAAAAAAGACGGCAGCTACCTGTGGATCGAAGACCGGGGCTACGTGATTGCACGTAACGCCGATGACTCGGTGGCGCGGATGGTGGGCGCCCATCGCGATATTCATACACGCAAGTGCTCCGTCGAACAGCTGGAGCGGCGCAACCAATCCCTTGAGGCGCTGGTGGCCGAGCGCACGCGCGAGTTGTCACGGGTCAATCAGCAGTTGCAATTGCAGTTGGACGAAAACCGCTCCCTGGCCGAACGGGATGCATTGACCCTCGTTGCCAACCGCTACCGCCTGGAAAAAGTCCTGCTGGAAGAGTGCGACCGTGCCCAGCGTTTTCGCCTGCCACTGGCATTGATCGCGATGGATATCGATGACTTCAAGCCGATCAATGACCAACATGGTCACGGCGTGGGCGACCAAACCCTTTTGCAGGTAGTGGAATGCCTGGAAAGCTGCCTTCGCCAAGGCGACCTGCTGGCCCGCTGGGGAGGCGATGAGTTCATGGTGGTGCTGCCCAAAAGCTCGCTGGAAACCGCCACGGCACTGGCCGAAAACATCTGCCAGACGATGCGCAAGATTCCGACGCGCAGCAACCTCCACGTCACCCTGAGCCTGGGTGTGGCCGAGCGCCGTATGAATGAGTCCCCCGCCGCCCTTATGGCACGTGCCGATCAGGCGTTGTATCGCGCGAAGGCGGCGGGCAAGGATGGGGTGTCGACGTAGCATCGACGGGGCTACGACGTTGCCAAAAACGAGCTTTTGGCAACAGCTCCTTCCGATTTGGAATGACCCGGCGACTTTATTTCGTTTGCGGCAGGGCCTGGTCCACGGCTTAGATAAAAACACGCCCGCCACTGCCGAGTCCGAGATTCATGAGCCGCGAAACCATCAGCCAGTCGATTTCCATCGTTCATCCCATCAGCCTCAGCCATGGCAGGAACGCCGAGGTATGGGACACCACGGGCAAACGCTATATCGATTTTGTCGGCGGGATCGGCGTGCTCAACCTTGGCCATTGCCACCCGGGCGTGGTGGCGGCGATTCGTGAACAGGCGACGAAGTTGACCCACTATGCGTTCAACGCCGCGCCCCACACTCCCTACATCGAACTGATGGATCGCCTGACCGGGTTTATCCCGGTGGACTACCCCGTCAGCGGCATGCTCACCAACAGCGGCGCAGAAGCTGCAGAAAATGCCTTGAAGATCGTCCGCGGCGCCACTGGCCGCACGGCGGTGATCGCCTTTGACGGTGCCTTCCACGGCCGCACCCTGGCCACCCTCAACCTCAATGGCAAGGTAGCGCCCTACAAACAAAAGGTCGGCGTACTGCCCGGCCCGGTGTATCACCTGCCCTACCCCAGCGCCGATAACGGCGTGAGCTGCGCTGAAGCGCTGAAAGCCATGGACCGCCTGTTCAGCGTGGAAATCGACGTCAATGACGTCGCCTGTTTCATCATCGAGCCGGTGCAGGGCGAAGCCGGTTTCCTCGCCTTGGATATCGAGTTCGCCCAGGCGTTGCGGCGTTTGTGCGATGAGAAAAACATTCTGCTGATTGCCGATGAAATCCAATCCGGCTTCGGTCGCACCGGCCAGCGTTTTGCCTTCTCACGCCTGGGCATCGAACCGGATTTGATCCTGCTGGGCAAAAGCATCGCCGGCGGCGTACCGCTGGGTGCGGTGGTCGGGCGCAAGGCATTGATGGATAACCTGCCCAAAGGCGGGTTGGGCGGGACGTACTCCGGCAACCCCATCGCCTGCGCAGCGGCGCTGGCCACCCTCGATGCAATGACCGATGAACATTTGCAGGCCTGGGGCTCGCAGCAGGAAGCAGCCATCGTCGGCCGCTATGAAGCCTGGCGTTCGCAGCACCTCTCACCGTACCTGGGCCGCCTGACCGGCGTCGGAGCCATGCGCGGCATCGAACTGACCAGCGCCGACGGCACGCCCGCGCCCCAGCAACTGAACCAATTGCTGAGCCTGGCGCGAGACGCCGGGTTGCTGTTGATGCCCAGCGGCAAGTCGCGACACATCATCCGCCTATTGGCACCGCTGACCATTGAGCCTGCGGTGCTGGACGAAGGACTGGATATTCTCCAGGCGTGCCTCAAGCAGTTGGTTTAACCCCCCGCCTCCGCCGGTCGGCAGCCTTGCTCCGCGATAAGGGCATTGTGCTGCCTTGACCTGACCTCCCTCCCCGCTGAAAATGCGCGACGCTTTTTTGTCTCCCGTTTACTGAAGTAGTGAAATTTCAATGTCCGATTCTTACACCGAACAATCCGCCGAAGAATCCGTAGTCGCCTTGCACGCCAAAGCTGAATACGAAAACGCCATCAATCTTTCACAGCATGTGCCAGCCGCCAAGATCATCAGCGAGATGGTGCTGGACGCCTTTCACACCTCCAAGGAAAGCGACCAGATCCGCGAACTGCGCGTCGCCATCCGCCAGGCCCACGACGCCTTCGACGACGACAAGGCCTACGACCTGATGGGCCAGCTCAAGCAGCTCAAGGACGCCGAAGCCGCTGACAACATCGCCCTTGAAGACCTGAGCAGCAAGTTCTCCATCAGCCGCATCCTGTCGAGCTTCAAGGATGATCCGCAGTTTCAGGAGCTGGTCTACGGGCTGGCCCTCAAAGTGCTGAACCAGTCTCACCAGGCCATCAGCAACCCAAGCGCCGGCAAAGGCAAGACTGCTCGCCCCAAGAAAGAAGCCGAAGTTTTTGTGATCAGCAAGGACGGCATCAGCGTCACCCTGCCGCTGCGCACGCCACGCTCGCGGTTGAACGTCGACCGTGAGGCGTTCGAGTTCCTGGGTTTCAGCTTTGTAGGCGAAGGCGATGAAGCAGAGCTGGAGGTTGAAAGCTTTGTGGATAACGCCGGCGTCGAGCAGCCGCTGAGCCGCAAGAGCGTGATTACTGCGCTGCAACAGCAGACGGCGTTTGAGGGTTACAGCATCGCGCAACAGTGATACCACTGAACTGAATGCGGGAGGGAGCAATCCCCTCCCACATCGGCGCTAGACCGTCGCCGCAAACACCTCGCGAAACCGCTCCATCTCCCGCTTGCTCCCCACCGTCACGCGCACCCACTGCGGCCAGTTTTTCCACACCCGCCCGATCAGTACGCCTTGCGTGGCAAGTTTCTCGATGACCTGCTCGGCCGGTTGCTTCACATTGATCATGAAGCAGTTGGCCTGGGAGGCCGTGCAGGTGAAGCCACGGCCCTTGAGCCAGGTGATTGTTTCATCGCGCAACTGGGCATTGAGCGCCTTGCGTTGTGGCAGCAGCTTCACATCTTCCAGGCTGGCGAGTCCGCCGAGCAAGGATGAACCTGCCGGCACATTGTCACCGCCGAACACCGCCAGCCGTTCCAGCAGCGCCGGGTGGCCGATCGCCAGGCCCAGGCGGGCGCCGGCCATGCCGTAGATTTTCGAGAAGGTGCGCAATACCAACAGGTCGTCATGCTCCTTGACCCAGCTCACCACGCTTGGGGTGTCGGCAAAGTCGATGTAGGCCTCGTCCACCACCAATACGCTGCCCTTGGGTTTGTTCGTCAGCGCCTGGCGAATAGCCTCAGTGGAGGTGATGGTGCCAGTCGGATTGTTGGGATTGCATACATAGAGCATCCCCGCCTGGGGATCGGCGGCGAGCATGGCGGGGACGTCATGGGCGTGGTCGGCATTAAGGCCCACTTCGCGCACCGGCGCCTTACGGGACTCGGCGGCCTGGCGCGGTACTTCGTAGGACGGCGTGGCCATCACCAGGCCGCGAGTTTCGCTGGTGAACGCCAGCACCGCGTAGCGCAGTGCGGCCATGGAGCCGGCGAACACCGCCACCTGCTCTTCGGCAATCCCGTGCTGCTGGGCAAACAAGCCGGCCAAGGCGTACATGTGTTTGTACGGATACCGCCCGGCTGTCGCGATGCCGCGCTGCATCGCTTCGCGGGCCGCCGTAGAGGGGCCGTAGGGGCTTTCGTTGTAGTTGAGCAGTACCTTGTCAGCGTTGGCCGGCGCGGGCGCGGCGACCGCCCAATCCAGGCGCCCGAGCAAAGGCAGGGCTGCGCCCAGGGCGAGAAGGGACCGACGACTAACGCTGACCATGGTGGCTACTCCTTGTAGGCGGGTGATGGATTCGCACAGCTCGTATAGAAGGGTATGACGAGACAAGGAACGAATGATTTAACCGAGCCGCCATGAAAAAGCCCCGTACGACTTGCGAAGACGGGGCTTTTTTCTGGTGCGTGTCGGGGTTAGTTCAGCTGTAACTTCCGCTTCAGGCCCTGCATGACCGCTGCTTTGTTTTGCAGGTAGTCATTCAAGCCACGTGCACGCAAGTTGCACGCATCACATTCGCCACAGCCGGTGCCGATAACGCCGTTGTAGCAGGTCAGGGTCTGCTCGCGGACCAGGTCCAGTTGCTGGTGGTAATCCGCCAGTGCCCAGGTCTCAGCCTTGTTCAGCCACATCAACGGGGTTTCCAGGCGCACGTCGTACTCCATGCCCAGCTTGAGGGCCTGGTTCAAGGCTTTGACGAACTCATCACGGCAATCGGGGTAGCCGGAGAAGTCGGTTTCACACACGCCGGTGATCACCGTCTCGGCCTTAACCTGATACGCGTAGATAGCCGCCAGGGTTAAAAACAGAATATTGCGGCCCGGCACGAAGGTGCTCGGCAGGCTTTCGCCGGAGCTGTTCACGGTCGGCACCGGGATGTTGTCGCGGGTGAGGCTGCTGATCGCCAGTTCGTTGAGCAGGGACACGTCCATCACTTTGTGAACGGTGGCCCCCAGTTGCTTGGCCAGTTGCTGGGCGACTTCGATTTCCGCCACATGACGCTGACCGTAATCGAAGGTGATGCAGTGCACTTCGTCATACAGCGGCAGCGCCTGGATCAGACAGGTCGTCGAATCCTGACCGCCACTGAACACCATAACGGCTTTTTTACTCATCACTTGCTTCCTGCCGGGGTAGGGTTGGGTCGTAGTTTAAAGCTCACTCAATAAAAAACCCCGCGCTTCTTTCGAAGGCGGGGCCTTTTTACTACTCGGACACTCAGTGTGCGTAGGTCAGCAACAGCTCTTTCGGTACTTGGAAATCCAGGGACATCATCACGCTGAGCGCGGTGATGGTGAAGATCGAGAACACGAACAGCTTGCGCGCCCAGACGGTGTCGTCCACCGCCTTGTAGCCGGTCCAGGCCATGTACAACCAGTACATGCCCATGGCCGCGGCGACGGCAAGGTAGCTCATGCCGGCGTAGCCACTGAAGGTCAACATCAAGGTCGCCACGAGGAAGGCCAGGATGTAGAGCAGGATGTGTTTCTTGGCGACCTGGATGCCACGCTTGACCGGCAGGACCGGAATCGAAGCAGCCAGGTAGTCGTTGAAGCGGAAGATCGCGATGGCGTAGGAATGCGGCATCTGCCACAGGCTGAACATCACCAGCAGCACCAGCGCAGCCATGTCGAAGCTATTGGTCACAGCCACATAACCAATCACCGGCGGCATCGCCCCCGACAGACTGCCCACCAGCGTGCCGTGAACCGACTTGCGCTTGAGGTACAGGCTGTAGAGGCCGACGTAGATGACAAAACCGATCACGGCAAACAACGCCGCCAGCGGGTTGGCCACCTGGTACAACAGCGCCACACCGGCAACACCCAGGACGGTCGCGAAAATCAGCGCCAGTTTCAGGGAGATAAGGCCCTGGACCAGCACGCGATTCTTGGTGCGCTCCATCTTGATGTCGATGTCACGGTCGATGCAGTTGTTGAAGACACAGCCGGAAGCCACCACCAGGGACGTACCGATCATCGCAGCCAGGAAGATGGCCAGATCGACATGTCCCTTGGAGGCCAGGAAGAAACCGCCCGCCACAGAAAGCACGTTACCGAAAATGATCCCCGGTTTGGTGATTTGGATAAAGTGCTTAAGCGACATCGGGTCTTACCTCACTTCGCCATCATGAACGTATGGATGCTGAACATGATCCATATCGACAGGCCAACCAGCAGCAGGATTACTATGCCTGCGAACACGAACGCAACCACGTTATCGCGCTGCTCTTTAGAGCGATCCAGGTGCAGGAAGTACACCAGGTGAACCAGAACCTGAATCACCGCGAACGCCAGCACGATCATCAAAGTGATCGACTTCGGCAGGGTCGGGTACATCACCAGACCGAACGGGATGAGCGTCAGGATTACCGACAGGATGAAGCCGATGGCGTACGACTTAACGCTGCCGTGGCTCGAATCATGGCTGTCATGGTCATGGGAGTGTGCATTAGCCATTACAGAGTCCCCATCAGGTAAACAACGGTGAAGACGCAGATCCAGACCACGTCCAGGAAGTGCCAGAACAGGCTCAGGCAAGTCAGGCGAGTCTTGTTGGTGTTGGTCAGGCCGTGTTTATTGACCTGATAAATCATCACCGCCATCCACAGCAGGCCGGCAGTAACGTGCAGACCGTGGGTGCCGACCAGCGTGAAGAACGCCGACAGGAAACCGGAACGGTGCGGGCCGTAGCCTTCGGAGATCAGCAGGTGGAACTCGTTGATCTCCATGCCGATGAAGCCCAGGCCGAACAGGAAGGTCATACCCAGCCAGGTCAGCACGCCTTTCTTGTTGCCCTTGTAGAAGGCCAACATGGCGAAGCCGTAGGTGATCGAACTGAACAACAGCAAGGCGGTTTCGCCGAGCACGTAAGGCAGTTCGAAGATGTCGTGGCCCGACGGGCCACCCGCTACGTTGTTTACCAGTACCGCGTACACCGCGAAGATCGACGCAAACAAGATGCAGTCGGTCATCAGGTAGAGCCAGAAACCGAAAACGGTCATCGGCCCCGAGTCGTGGTGATGGTCATCGTGCCCATGGTCATCGACATGGGCGTGTCCAGCATTGGTCACTAAGTTCGACATGGTTTAAGCCTGTTCCAACGAGGTTTCTACACGGTTGGCCGGGATTTTCTTCTCGGCGACCAGGCGAGCGTGCTGCTCGGCTTCGATGCGCTCGATCGTTTCGACCGGCACCATGTAGCCTTGATCATCACGTGCTGCGTGGACAATGAAGTAGCCGATGGTGCCCACCAGGCTCACGATTGCCAGCCACCAGATGTGCCAGATCATCGCGAAACCGAACACGGTCAACAGCGCACCCATCACCACGCCAGTGGCGGTGTTGCTTGGCATGTGGATCGGCTCGTAGTGCTTAGGCTTCTGGTACGCAGTACCGTCTTCCTTGGCTTCGGTGAACGCATCGATGGTGTTCGCAGTCGGGATCACCGCGAAGTTGTAGAACGGTGGTGGCGACGAGGTCGACCATTCCAGGGTGTGGCCATTCCATGGGTCGCCGGATTCGCAAGCGTTCTGCTTACGGTCACGGATGCTCACGTACAGCTGGATCAACTGGCAGGCGATACCCACAGCGATCATGATTGCACCGAACATGGCAACGTACAGGTACGGCACCCACTCAGGGTTGGTAGTAGCGTTCAGACGACGGGTCATGCCCATGAAGCCCAGTGCATAGAGCGGCATGAACGCGACGAAGAAGCCCGAGATCCAGAACCAGAATGCAGCCTTGCCCCAACCTTCGTGCAGCTTGAAGCCGAACGCTTTCGGGAAGTAGAAGCTGAAACCAGCGATGTAACCGAATACAGCACCACCGATGATCACGTTGTGGAAGTGAGCGATCACGAACAGGCTGTTGTGCAGTACGAAGTCAGCACCCGGGATGGCCAGCAGTACGCCAGTCATGCCGCCGATGGCGAAGGTCACCATGAAGCCCAGGGTCCACAGAACCTGGCTGGTCATGCGCAGACGACCGTGATAGATGGTGAACAGCCAGTTGAATAGCTTCACCCCCGTCGGGATGGAAATCAGCATCGTCGCCAGGCCGAAGAAGGCGTTGACGCTGGCCCCCGAACCCATGGTGAAGAAGTGGTGCAGCCACACCATGAAGCCCAGTACAGAGATTGCGCCCGATGCATAAACCATCGAGTGGTGACCGAACAGGCGCTTGCCGGTAAAGGTCGAGATCACTTCGGAGAAGATACCGAACGCTGGCAGGATCAGGATGTACACCTCAGGGTGACCCCATGCCCAGAACAGGTTCACGTACATCATTGGATTGCCACCAAGTTCATTGGTGAAAATGTGGAAATCCAGGTAACGGTCAAGCGACAGCAGCGCCATGGTAGCGGCCAGGATCGGGAACGAAGCCACGATCAGCACGTTTGCCCAGGTGCAGGTCCAGGTGAAGATCGGCATGTCCATCAGTTTCATGCCAGGGGCGCGCATTTTCAGGACGGTGGCCAGGAAGTTGACCCCCGTCAGCGTCGTCCCGAGTCCTGATAACTGTAGCGCCCAGATGTAGTAGTCCACACCCACGCCAGGGCTGTATTGCAAGCCAGACAGTGGCGGATACGCAACCCAACCGGTCTTGGCGAACTCGCCGACGCCCAGGGACACGTTGATCAGCACCACGCCGGAAACCAGCAGCCAGAAGCTCAGGGAGTTCAGGAACGGGTAGGCAACGTCACGCGCACCGATCTGCAGCGGCACCGCAAGGTTCATCAGGCCGGTGAAGAAAGGCATCGCCATGAAGATGATCATGATCACACCGTGGGCGGTGAAGATCTGGTCATAGTGTTCAGGCGGCAGGTAGCCAGGCGAACCTTCGGTGGCCATGGCCAACTGGGTACGCATCATGATGGCGTCGGCAAAACCGCGCAGCAGCATGACCATGGCAACGATGATGTACATCACGCCGATTTTCTTGTGGTCGACCGACGTCAACCACTCGGTCCACAGGTAGGTCCACTTCTTGAAATAAGTGATTGCTGCAAACAGTGCCAGACCACCCAGCGCGATCATGGCGATGGTAATCATCACAATCGGCTCGTGGAACGGGACCGCATCCCAACTTAATTTACCAAACATCGTTTACTCCTCTGCCCCAGCAGTTGAATGCGAGCCCGTGTCAGAACCTTCAACCGCGGCCACTTCTTTCTTCTCGTGCTTGACCGGCTTGCCTGGTTTCATACCTTCGTACTTGTCGACGATTTTCTGAAACAGGTTCGGCTCATACGCGGAGTACAGGGCGACTGGGTTGTTCTGGCTTGGTTTGGTCAGGGCATCGTATTCAGCTTGATCAAGCTGTTTAGGTGCGGCCTTGACTTCGGCTACCCAGGCGTTGAAATCTTCCTGGCTCGTCGAGATCGCTTTGAATTTCATGCCGGTGAAGCCAGCGCCGCTGTAGTTCGCGGAGATGCCTTCCATTTCAGCTTTTTCGTTGGCGATCAGGTGCAGGCGTGTCTGCATGCCGGCCATCGCGTAGATCTGACCGCCCAGGGCTGGGATGAAGAACGAGTTCATCACGGCGTCGGAGGTGATCCGGAAGTTAAGCGGGGTGTTTTCCGGGAAACGGATCTGGTTAACCGTGGCGATACCCAGGTCCGGGTAGATGAACAGCCACTTCCAGTCCAGCGCGACCACTTCGATGTTGATCGGCTTGACGTCGGACTCCAGCGGACGGTACGGGTCCAGCTCGTGGGTCGACTTATAGGTGATGTAACCCAGGGCGATGATGATGAGGATCGGAACCAGCCACACCGCGATTTCAATCTTGGTGGAGTGCGACCACTTCGGCGCGTAGGTCGCGCTGGTGTTCGACGCGCGGTATTTCCAGGCGAAGGCGAAGGTCATGATGATCACAGGCACCACGACCAACAGCATCAGCAGGGTGGCAGTGATGATCAGGTTTCGTTGATCCAGACCGATCTGTCCTTTCGGGTCCATCAAGGTCCACTTGCAGCCTCCCAGCATTAACATCATGCCAAGCAGCGGCAAAAAGCCTAGTAATCGGGGGTACCTGTTTTTACTCATCTCACGACCTCTAAAGCAGCTTGCGCAATGCAGTTGGGTTTTGATCGCCAACACTTCACCCTGCCAAGGGTTGGCATTTCTCTTCGATTGAATAAGAGCCTGCCCGTCACGTCATATAGGTACGCTTCACGAGCCTGCGGTGAGTTCTTATTCGATTTCGTGGTTAAAGGCCTTGTTACAGACCAATTCCCTTTGGTGCGGATAGTTGAAAGGCTGCCGGAACCTTGGGGTCGCACAGAGCCGTCCATCTGCCCCTCGACCGCTCCAGTGCTCAAAGATTGAGCAGCACCGGACATTCAGTGCGGGCGATTGTAGTTAGCTGGCGATGTATAAACCATGTCTTATAAAGAAATAATTTTTATCGATTACAGCAATAATCCTTCACCAATATTGCAAAGGTTCGCGATCTTATCGCGTTCGATTCCCAACAAAAACCACAAAAATTGCCGTGTTATAGGGCAATCCGTCACGGCCCTTACACCCCGTAAGGGCCTGCAAAACCTAACCAACCCCCCAGAAAACAAGGCATTCGGACATCACTCAAAGCCTTGTACGGCGTGAGGTACGCGCTGTCACCCAAACCACGAACTGACAGCACATCTTGGAGGTTTCTTGCAAATTTAAGCGCTGGTTTGGCAGGTCAGAAACGTCCTGCGGCGGCTTCCGTGTGACAACATGTCGCACATTGCGCGCACCCAAAATTGTCCGGCGTCACGTTCTGTTCACAAAACCCTACATGCAAAACGCCCCGGCCTTCCTTGAAGAAGGGCCGGGGCGTTTTGCTGATGGATTCACGCCTTGCGCTGGCGATTACGATAGATACCCAGGGGCACCAGGATGACCGTCAGCACGAACGCCACCAGCGCCCATTGCGCCAGGGACAAGCCGAGTACCGGCGGGTATGGGGTGCTGCAGAAACCGTCGACCTGGAAGCCCAGCGGGAAAACCTTGGCCAGGGGCAGGTCGTCGACGATAGGTTGCAGCACATCGATGCCGCAGCTGACCTGCGGGAAGAATTGGGTGTACACATGGTGGCCGGCTGCGGCCACCCCACCGAGGGCGCTGAGTACCACCAGGCCTTCGAACAGCGTGATAGCACCTTTGCTGCGCATGGCCGCGCCAATGAACGCAAAGATCGCAATCAGCAGCAAAGCGTAGCGCTGCAGGATGCACAACGGGCACGGCGCCTCGCCCAACACCACCTGCATGTACAACGCACCACCGATCAGTGCCAGGCAGATGATGCCCAGCAACACCAGAAAGCGCCGCTCCCTGCCTAAACGCAATTCGTCACTCATCCCCGTATCCCTTTGTTTGGTTGTGCCAATGGCCGCAAGTTTACACACAGAGAGTGGTTTAAACAGAGAGGGGTTAACAGGGGATTAATCGGGAAGAACAGAGATCCAAATGTGGGAGGGGGCAAGCCCACTCCCACATTTTTGACCGTGTTACTCCAACGCCGCAGCCGGGCCGAAGAATTCGTAGCGGCTTTGTTTTTCCGGTACACCGAGGGCCTTGAGGTGGCGCTTGATCGCCGCCATGAAACCTTTAGGGCCGAGGAAGTACGCGTCCAGGTCACGTTGCTCCGGCAACCACGCCGCCAGTTGCTCCTGGCTCAGCAGGCCGACTGTATCCGCCGCCGGGCTCACGCCGTCGTCCTCGGCATAGCAATAGAAGCGCTTGAGCTGCGGGTGCTTGGCCGCCAGTGCATCCACCCAATCACGGAACGCATGCACCCCGCCATTGCGCGCGCAGTGGATAAAGTGCACCGGACGCTCGGTGGCCAGTGCCGCTTCCAGCATCGGCAAGGTTGGGGTGATCCCTACCCCGCCGCTGATCAGCACCAGCGGTTTATCGCTGGCCGCCAGAGTGAACTCGCCCGACGGCGGAAACAGGTCAATCGTCGCACCGACCTGCAACTGGTCATGCAGGTAGTTGGAAACCCGCCCGCCGGCCTCGCGCTTGACGCTGATGCGGTACTGACCCGCATCACTCAACGCCGACAATGAATAGTTGCGGCGCACTTCCTCACCGTCGAGCACCAGCTTCATGCCGATGTATTGGCCCGGCGCGGCAGCGAGGATCGCCCCGTTGTCCACCGGCGCGAAATAGAAGGAGGTAATCTCGGCGCTCTCTTCCACACGCTTGACCACGGTAAACGCCCGCGCACCGCGCCAGCCGCCGGGGGCCTGGGCTTTCTCGGCATAGATGGCCGCTTCGGCGCCAATCAGGATATCCGCCAGTTGGCCGTAAGCGGCGCCCCAGGCACTCATCACCTCAGGGGTGGCGATCTCGCTGCCCAGCACCTCGGAAATCGCCCGCAGCAGGCAAGCGCCCACAATCGGGTAATGCTCCGGCAGGATCTGCAAGGCCACGTGCTTGTTGATGATCTTCGCCACCAAGTCGCCCAGTTGGTCGAGCTGGTCGATATGCCGTGCGTACATCAATACGCCATTGGCCAGGGCGCGGGGCTGGTCACCGCTGGCCTGGTGGGCCTGGTTGAACAGCGGGCGGACCTCAGGGTACTCGGAGAGCATCATGCGGTAGAAATGGGTGATCAGCGCTTCGCCGCCGCTTTCCAGCAGGGGCACGGTGGATTTGACGATGGCACGGTCTTGGGCACTAAGCATGGGAGCCTCCTGGGCTTCTTTACTGATTACCCTTAGCTACTCAGTATTCATGCCAACTAATAAATCCTTCCATTTCAACGATTTGAATAATATGTAGTCAGTATGACCTCCTACACTTTATAGTCATAAGGACTACAAGGAGTCATTATGACTGCACACTCGCTGCTCACCACCCTGCTGCCGCTGGTCGCCGACCTGTCACGGGAACTGCCCGAAGGCGAACGCTATCGACGCCTGCTGCAAGCCATGCGCGCCCTATTGCCGTGTGATGCGGCCGCACTGTTGCGCCTGGACGGCGAATCGCTGGTACCGCTGGCGGTGGATGGCCTGAGTGCAGACACTCTGGGCCGCCGCTTCAAGGTCAGCGAACACCCGCGCTTCGCCGTGCTGCTCAGCAGCCCTGGGCCCACACGCTTTGACAGTGACAGCGAATTGCCCGATCCCTACGACGGCCTGGTCGATGGCTTGCACGGTCATCTGCAAGTGCACGACTGCATGGGCTGCCCGCTGTTCGTCGACGACCAGCCCTGGGGCCTGCTGACCCTGGATGCCCTCAATACCGAGCGCTTCGAACGCGTGGAACTGGAAGCCTTGCAAGCCTTCGCCAGCCTCGCCGCCGCCACCGTCAACGTGGCCGAACGTATCGAACGCTTGGCGTTGCGGGCCGAAGACGAACACCAGCGCGCCGAGATCTACCGCCAGGCCAGCGGCCAGCAGCACAAGGAAATGATCGGCCAGAGTAAAACCCACAAGCGCCTGGTGGATGAAATCAAGCTGGTGGGTGGCAGCGACCTCACGGTGCTGATCACCGGCGAAACCGGGGTGGGCAAGGAACTGGTGGCCCAGGCCATTCACGCGGCGTCGTCCCGGGCAGATAAACCCTTGATCAGCCTCAACTGTGCGGCCCTGCCGGAAACCCTGGTGGAAAGCGAGTTGTTCGGCCATGTACGCGGCGCCTTTACGGGCGCGCTGAATGAACGGCGCGGCAAGTTCGAGCTGGCGAATGGCGGCACGTTGTTTCTGGATGAAGTGGGCGAGCTGTCGCTGAGCGTGCAGGCCAAGCTGCTGCGGGTGCTGCAAAGTGGCCAATTGCAGCGCCTGGGCTCGGACAAGGAACATCAGGTGGACGTGCGCCTGATAGCCGCCACCAACCGCGACCTCGCCGACGAGGTGCGCAACGGCCGCTACCGCGCCGACTTCTACCATCGCCTGAGCGTGTACCCGCTGCAAGTGCCGGCCCTGCGCGAGCGCGGGCGTGATGTGTTGCTGCTGGCCGGCTTCTTCCTGGAGCAGAACCGCTCACGCATGGGCCTGGGCAGCCTGCGCCTGACCAGCGATGCCCAAGCGGCGCTGCTGGCCTATAACTGGCCGGGCAATGTGCGGGAGCTGGAACATTTGATCGGGCGCAGTGCGCTGAAGGCACTGGGTAACTGTCGCGAGCGTCCAAAGATTCTGAGCCTGAGTGCCCAGGACCTGGACTTGCCCGATGTCAGCGCGCCGGTGATCGAAGCACCGACAGAAGCCGCCCTTGCCGTCACCGGTGACCTGCGCCAGGCCACCGAGCACTACCAGCGCCAAGTGATCAACGCCTGCCTGGAGCGCCACCAGCACAACTGGGCCGGCGCCGCCCGCGAACTGGGCCTGGACCGCGCCAACCTGGGCCGAATGGCCAAGCGCCTCGGTATGAGATAGCAAGGCCAACTCAGTCAACTGTGAGAAATGCAGGAAATATGGGAGGGGGCTTGCCCCCTCCCGCACTAGACCTGCTTTGCCTGAAGGATCGGATTCACCGGCTGAGCCACCTTAGGCTTACGAAACACCAACACATTCCCCAGCATCACCAGCACCAACCCCGCCAACGCCGGCGCGGTCCACTGGTAGCCTTCGGCAAACGCCGACACATTCAGCGCCACCACCGGGAACAGCACCGTGCAATACGCCGCACGCTCCGGCCCCATGCGCCCTACCAACGTCAGGTAAGCGGTAAACCCAATCACCGACCCCGGAATAACCAGGTACCACAGCGCACCGATGTACCGTGTGCTCCAGTCCATCTCAAACGGAATGCCCCACACCACGCAGTAGGTCGCCAGCATCAAAGATCCATACAACATGCCCCAGGCATTGGTGGTCAGCGGCCTCAAACCGGCCTTCTGCTGCAGACTCGACAGCATATTGCCCGCCGAGAAACACATCGTCCCCAGCAACGCCAACCCCAAACCCAGCAAGGTCTGCGGGCTGGCGGTGTGCCCCACCAGTTCCGGCCAGAACAGCAAGCCCAAACCCGCCAACCCGAGGCCGCCGCCCATCAACACCGTGCGCGCCACCCGCTGGCCGAAAAACACCCGGGAGTTCAGGGCATTCCACAGCGTGGCCGTAGAAAACACCACCGCCACCAGGCCGCTGGGGATCCACTGGCTGGCCGTGAGAAAGCACATGAAGTTGACGCAGAACAGGCACAGCCCCTGGGCCACACAGATCAGGTGCCCGCGCCGGTTCATCACCTGCAACTTGCGACTGACCAGCAGCAACGCAAACAACACCAGGGCCGCCAGGCCGAAGCGGTAGACGATGGACACGGGAATCGCCACCACGCCCAGTTGCCATTTAAGGGCGATCCAGGTGGTGCCCCAGATCAGCACGGTGAGTAGATACAGGGAAAGGTTCATAGCGGGCTCCATCGATTGAGCCACAGTGTCGCCTTCACCCCGGGCAAGGCTCTTGCACAATCTTGCGCTTTTGTCGGGCGATGGGATCACAGCGCCCGTATCGCGGAGTAGGATGCAAGGCGTCGGAGAACACACCATGTCAGACCTGGAATCCCTGCAAGTCTTCCAAGCCCTTAACCGCTCGCCCAACGCACGCCTGGAAGCCTGCGCCGAGCTCGGTGACGGCTTGTCCGCGGCCTTGTGGAGCAACCATCATGATTCCCAGGACTACCAGGCGCCCAGCCATCACACCTTGTCCTGCTATGTCGGTGGCGGCACCGGCACGTTTCGGCGGGGCCAACCGGGCACCAAGGGTGGACCGGACAAGCTGTGCATCCTGCCTGCCGAGCACCAATCGGCCTGGGTGATCAACGGTGAAATCCGCCTGGCCCACGTGTATTTCAGCCCGCAACAATTTGCCCTGGGCTGCGTTACCCTGCTTGACCGCGAACCGCGCACGCTGGAACTGCGGGAAAGTACCTTCCTGGAAGACCAGCGCCTGGCCCGACGCTTCCACCAGTTGATCGCCCTCAACTGGCACGAGCCCGCCGAACGCCTGCTCACCAGCAGCCTCGCCCATGAAATGCTCAGCCACACCCTGCTCAGCCAGGTGGGCGCCCGCGAAGGCCTGCGTTTAAAAGGCGGGCTGGCCGCCTACCAACGACGGTTGCTGGTGGACTACATCGACCAGCACCTGGAAGACCCCATCAGCCTTGGGCAACTGGCTGGGTTATGTACGTTGTCGGAGTACCATTTCGCACGGATGTTTCGCCAGAGTTTCGGCCTGCCGCCCCATCAGTACCTGCTGGCGCGCCGGCTGACCCGCGCGCAAAACCTGCTGCGTGGCGGCGCCCTGCCGTTGGGCGAGATTGCCTTGCTGTGCGGTTTTTCCAGCGCCAGCCACTTTACCCATCGCTTCCGCCAGGCCACGGGCGCCACGCCCGGCGAATACCGTCAGGCGTTCATCTAAACCATCAAGCCCAAGGTCTTGGCCTTGGCCACCGCCTGGGTGCGCCGCTCTACACCGAGTTTGCTGTGAATGCGCCGCGCGTGGGTCTTGACGGTGTGCAGGGAGATAAACAGGCGGTCGGCGATCTCGAGGTTGGAACTGCCTAGGGCGATCAGTTGCAGCACTTCCAGTTCGCGCTGACTCAAGGGGTTTTCCACCGTGCCGGGTGTTGATGCCTGAGGTTCCAGGCCCAGCTCACTCAGCAATCCCGGCGCACGCAAACGCAGTTCGCGAATCGCTTGTTGCACCTGGCAACGCCCGGCCAGTTCCAGGCCGGCTTGCAGCGAGCGGCGCGCCGAGGCCGGATCCCCCAACTGCCAGGCGACTTCGCCCAGCACCAGGTGCAGTTCGATTTCCAGGCAAAGCATGCCGCGCTGATGGGTGGCTTGCAGCAAGGCGTTGAGCCGTTCCACCGGTTGATCGGCGCAGCCCAGTTTCACCTCCGCCAGCACCAACAGGTATTCAAGACGCGGGATCAGTTCCAGGGTGGCCGGCGGTGCTTGCTTGGCCTGCGGCCCACGAAAGTGACGCAGCACGCGGCGCACCGCTTCCACGGTCAATTCGGCGCGCCCCTGCTGCAACCAGAAGTGCCCGCTGACCAACAGCAGCACCGCGCGGTACACCGTGTCCGGAACCTGGCGTTGCTGCATCAGCCGCTCGGCCTCACGCAACTGGATAAAGGCCTGGGCGTAATCGCCACGGTTGGCAGCCAACAGCGCCAGGCCGAGAAAGCCGTAGAGCACGCGCTTGTCCTGGCTGTGCAGGCACATCTTCAAGCCCGTGTCGAAACACTCGGCCGCCAGGCTGTCCTGGCCTTGGCGCAAGGCCAGGTGCCCGCGTCGCAAGGCAATACGCCCCACCAAGGGACCGGCCTTGAGCCGCTGTTCAAGCAATATGGCTTGTACATTTTCCAGCAGGCTCTGAGCCCTGTACGGTGCACCGCGCTGTTCCAGCAATTGAGCGTGATCCAGCTCAAGCAGCGCCTCCAACAGTAACGAACCATGGGCGCGCGCCAGGCACAGCGCTTCACGGTTCAGGCCTTGGGCCACGTCCAGTTCGCCGCGCAACAAGGCTTGCTGGGTCAGGCCCGACAGGCACATCAGCCGCGAGGTCCACGCGCTGTCGGGCAAGGCTTGCAGCGCCTCAAGAAAATGCAGGCGCGAGCCCTCGGCATCGCCGCCCAGGTGCAGCAACCAGCCCCATTGCGCCTGCCAGCGCGCCAATAAATACCGCTGTTGCGCCGCCGTCGGTTGCGGGGCAAACCGGGCCAGTTGATCGATGCACACCGCCGCCTGTTCGAAGCGCCCGGCAAACAGCAACGCCGCCGTCACCAGCCCCACCAGTTGCGCCGAGCCGAGCATCAATTCATCGCCATGCTGCTCATGCAGGTGCAACAGCAAGACGGCATTCTGCTGGCGGAACAGGTCCTCGAAGCTGAAGTGCTGCAACAGGCTCACCGCCATTTCATATTCTTCGGCCAGCAGCGCCTGTTCGAAGGCGGCCTGCCAGTCCTGTTCGGCGCAGAACCATTGGCAGGCGCGCCGATGCCAGGAGCGTTTGGCCGGCCAGGGCTCGTCCTGCATCAGGCGCGCCAGGGGCGGAAAAACCTGCAGCCAGCCGGTGTCTTCCCACGGTTGGATAAAGGCGCCGAGCACCTGCAAATCCCTCAGGTACTGGTCACCGTCACCCGCGCCGAACAAGTGCTCGCACAGGCCGGTGTTGAAGCGCGGCAGATGCGCCAGTACGCGCCAGGCCTCCGCCAGTTCCGGCGGCAGTGTGCTGAACAGCTCGTGTTGCAGGTAGTCGAGCAAGGTCTTGTCGGGGTGCCCATCGCCCAGCAGCGCGATGCGCACACCCGCGCACCAGCCGGCGCTGAACTGCAGCACGCTGTCGACCGAATGCGCGGGCGCATGGCTGAGCAGTTGCTGGATTTCCGCAGGGTTGAAGGCCAGTTCTGCGCCACATTCGAGCAACTCATCGTCGAGCAGCAGGCGCGGCCAGTTGCACGCCGGTCGCCGCCGCGCGCCCAGCCACCAAGTCAGGGCCGGGCTACTGGCGGTGAGCAGACGGTCGAGCAAGGCGTCGGTGTCGGGCGTTGGCAAGCGGCAAAAATCATCGAGGAACAGCCATGCCGAGGCCTGCCAGCGGCTGAGGTCGAGCAGCAAGGTGGTTTCATCGGTAAACGTCAGGCCCAGGTTTTGCGCGAGCCGCAGGCACAGGTCGAGGGGGCTGAGGGTCGCGCCATTAAGCGGCAACCAGTACACCTGGCAACCCGCAGGCGCCTGCAACGCACATTCGGCGAGCAGCGCGCTCTTGCCACTGCCACCGGGGGCGCAGAGTAATTTGACCCTGGCCGGGGCCGTCAGCAAGGGCTCGGCCAGGCGGGGGCGCAGCAGATGGTGAGCGGACAGCCGGGGCATGAATCCAGGACGGTCCAGGCAGCGTGTCATGGCAGTCATTGCTGCATCCTGCTTTTTTATTGTTATGCAACCTGGTGCTTACCCTAGTCCTGTGGCGGGTGGTTGTTGAAGAAGTATTCAGCAGGGTGATTGAAGGCCATGCACAAAACCCCATGTGTAAAAAAACCACTGTGGGAGGGGGCAAGCCCCTTCCCACATTTGACTGCATTTCATATTGGGATCAGCGTACGCCTTCAGCCCTCAACGCCGCCGGGGTGTAGTCCGCTGCCTTGGCCGCAAAGCCGAACACGAAGCTGCTCTTCTCCTCGTTTTTCATGCCCAGTGCGATATAGCGCCCGGCAATGATGTCGTACAAGGTCTCGACGGTGTAGGCCGGCACCTGGTGGTCGTAGTAGAACTGCGAATGACCTTCGGCGACACGCCACAGTTGGCCACGACCGTCGTAGTGATCCACCAGCGCGACTTGCCAGCTGTCTTCGTCGATGTACATATGGCGCTTGGCGTAGATGTGCCGCTCGCTTGGCTTGACCGTGCCGATCACTTCCCACACGCGGTGCAGTTCGTAACGGGTCAGGTCCTGGTTGATGTGACCGGCCTTGATGATGTCGTCGTATTTGAGCGACGGCGAATCGAGCTTGTAGCTGTTGTAGGGGATGTACATCTCTTTCTTGCCCACCAGCTTCCAGTCATAGCGGTCGGGGGCGCCGGAGAACATGTCGAAGTTGTCGGTGGTGCGCAGGCCGTCGGACGCGGTGCCCGGGCCGTCATAGGACACTTGCGGCGCGCGGCGCACGCGGCGCTGGCCGGCGTTGTAGATCCAGGCCAGGCGCGGTTCCTTCACCTGGTCGAGGGTCTCGTGCACCAGCAGCACGTTACCCGCCAGGCGCGCCGGGGCGGTCACCGATTGCTTGAAATAGCTCAGCACGTTGGCCGCCTTAGCCTGGTCGATATCGGGAATCGCCTGAGGCACCGCCACTTCCTCCTCGAAGCGGATCGGCGTGTAGCTGCCATTGGTCTGCGGGGTGGCCTGGGTAATGATGCGGCGCAGGTTGCCGCCGTGATAACGGGTGATGTGGTTCCACAGCACCTCCACGCCATTCTTCGGAATCGGGAAGGCGTAGTAACGGTTACCGGTGAAGTTTTCCAGGCCGTTACCGTCGTTGATCGCCTTGACGTTCAGCGCGCTGCGCTTGATCGACTCGTAGATATCCGGTGGCAGGTTGACCGTACGGTGGCTCGGGTAGACCGGGATCTTGTAGGTCTCGGGGTAACGCTTGAACATCGCCACCTGGCCGTCGGAGAGTTTGTCTTTGTACTTGTCGACGGTGGCCGCGGTGATCACGAACAGCGGTTTTTCACTGGCGAACGGGTCGGCGAGGAAGCCCTTGCTGTCCACCGCGCCGGCGTTTTTCGGGATGCCACCGGTCCACGCCGGGATCGAGCCATCGGCGTTGCCAGCCTTTTCAGCGCCGACCGGGGTCAGAGTAGTGCCCAGCTTGGCCGCCTCTTCCGGCGACACCGCCGCCATCACGTGGGAGGCCAACAGGCTGAGGGCCAACACTGCAATTGTCTTACGCATGGATTCTTGTCCTTCTTTAAGCCAAATCAGAAGTTCACGCCGAAGCTGAGGGCGAGGAAGTCGCGGTCGGTCAGGGTGTTGTAGTCGCCACCAAAGAAGTCGGTGTAACTGAGGCTGGCGGTGTAGGTGCTGCGGTAGTCCGCATCCACGCCGACGCTGATGGCCTTGGCGCCTTTGTTGAAGATCCCGTTGGGCCCGTAGCCGGCCACGTCATGGGACCAGGACAGGTTGGGCTTGAGGTTCACCCCGAAAATGGCGTTGTTGTAGTCAAGGATCGCCCGAGCTCGGTAGCCCCAGGAGGTGGATGTGACGAAACCGTCGGTGTCACCCTCGAAACCGTAAGCGCCGTAGACCGAGTCGCGGCCGTAACGCAGTTTGGATTTGTCTTCCAGGCCGGCGACGTGGACCACCGCCGCTTCGCCTACCAGGGTCAGGCGTTCAGCGCCCAGCACCTGGTCGAAGAACTGGGTCATGGTGCTTTGGATCTGGGTGATTTCCTTGCGGCGGTAGCCTTTGTTGTCGGCGCCGAAAGAGGAACGAATCGGCGATGCCGCATTACCCGCAATCGGGTTGATCAGGGCCAGGGTCAAGTCAGTGGTATTGAGCTGCACCGGTGCATTCGGGCGGTAGCTGATCTCACCGGTCCACGCCGTGCCGGTGGGCAAGGTGGTGGAGAAGCTGGCGCCGAACAGGCGGATGTCTTCCGGGTAGTCGAGGTAGTACTGGCCACGGCCGAGCATGGTGCTCTGGGCCAGGGCCGAACCGAAGCCGGCCGGGGCAGCCGCCGCGATACCACCGATGGTCGCCAGATTGGTGTTGGCGGTAATCGTGCCCACGGTCGGCGTGCGGCTGTGGTAGTTCATGAAGTACAGGCCGTACTCCGTGTCATCGCCCAGCCAGCGCAAGGCTGCACCGAATTGGCCGGAGTCCCGTGCATCGCGGTCACCGGCACGCTGCACCACCACACCTTCGCGGGTCACCACAAAGCCTTGGCCGCGAGCCGCTGCAATCGGTTGCAACGGCGCAATCGCCGGGCTACCCACCGTGTAGTTGCCGGTGCAGCCATCCGCCGCCACGTCACCGCCAAAGAACGTGCCGCAGTTATCCAGCACCGTCTGGTCCCACTCCAACTGATAGAACCCTTCCACGGTCAGTTGGTTGGTCAGGCTCTGGGACGCGAACAGCATGTTGACCGGAATCAGCCCTTCCTTGATCTCGGCACCCGGTCGACGGAACGCCGACACGTCAATCGGGTTGATGCTGTTGATGGAGTTGCCGATGAAGGTACTTTCGCCCCAACTGACCACCTGCTTACCGGCGCGCACGGTGCCCGGCAGGTCGCCCAGGGAATAGTTGTGATAGACAAACGCATCGAGGATCTGCGCACCGCTGGATTTGGCGCCTTCCTTGCGGTTGTGGTCGCTGATCTGCTTGAACTCGCGGTCTTCGTCCTTGAGTTCGAAGTCGTACCAATACTTGCCACGCACGAACACACCGGTGTCGCCGTACTTCAGTTCCAGGTCGTGCAGGCCCTTGAAGATCTTGGAAAAGGTCTCGCCCTTCTTGAAGTTGAGGCGCCCGTCATCTCCCGTGGAAGCCTGGCCCGTGCCGCCATTGACGGTGCCCACGAGTTTTTTATCGGCATCGCGCATGCCCCAGCTCGAGCCGACCGACAGCGAGGAGTCGAATTGCCCTTCGATCTCGCCAATGTTGAAAGAAACAGCCTGTGCCTGGGCACAGCAACCCAACGCAACCGCAGCGGCCAGCGCCTGTGGCGTGAAGATGGCGCGCATTATTGTTTTTGTCATGCGTCTTCCCCGGTGAGTGACAGAAGGCCCCACCCTACTGCCGCGCATCAGGAGCGATAAGCGCACCAAGGAGGGATTCGTGTTGTCGCTCGAAAGGATTACAGGCCGCTCTGGCCTGGGTCTGGGCGAGGGCATGGACCGGGTGGATGGTGGGTTATCAAGAAAATGGATGGCGACTTGGGCGACTGTTGCCATATCGGTAACAGTCCTTGTCCTGAACAGCTATTACTCATTTTGTTACAAGAGACTATTCTTGCCTGGCTTTCAGGGCAAACCGCCCGCTTCCGCTCTCGGGAGAAAAGCCGATCTTGAATAGATTGAAGTGTTTTTTCAGTCTGTTACCCGTGTTCACTGACGTTGATTTGTCGCTCCTTGATCCAACGTCTTACTTCAGCCGCTGCGTTTGCCGCGGCTTTTTTTTGCCTGAAATAAAACGGGGCGCCATCAGCGCCCCGTGGGATTCAAGCTTTTTCAAGCAACGATCACAGGCTGTACTTCTGCAAGTTCGCCATCATTTCCTTTAACGCTTCGATATTGTCCTTGGGATGGGCTGCGCCTTCGAAGTCGCAGATCTGCGCCCAATGTGCCGCCACATCGTCTGGCGAGAACCCGGCCTCTGGGTCAAAGCCTACGCCCAGGCTGCGCTCCCAGCGGGTCTTGCCGATCCAGCCGCCACCCACCTCGAACAGCCCTGAAGTTTCCTGGCACGCGTCGCTGCCCAGGTACACCACCAGCGGGCTGACCAATTCCGGCTTGAGGCGCTCGAACACTTGCGGCGGGATCAGGCCTTCGGTCATGCGTGTGGCGCCGGTGGGGGCGATGGCATTGACCAGGATGTTGTTCTTGCGCCCTTCCAGGGCCAGGGTGCGGGTCAGGCCGTACAGCCCAAGCTTGGCCATGCCGTAGTTGGACTGGCCGAAGTTGCCGTAGATGCCCGAGGTGGACGCGGTGAAGATCACCCGTCCGTAGCCTTGCTCACGCAGGTGGGGCCAGGCGGCGCGGGTGACTTTGTAGGCACCTTCGACATGCACCCGGTAAACCAGGTCCCAGTCGGCGTCGTCCATTTTGTGGAAGGTTTTGTCGCGCAGGATGCCGGCGTTGTTGACCACCACGTCGATGCGGCCGAAGACGTCGAGGGCGTTCTGGACGATCTTGTCACCGTCGGTGACAGAGTCATGGTTGGCCTCGGCGATACCGCCCGCCTCGCGAATCTCTGCCACGACCCGGTCGGCAGCGGACGCATTGGCGCCCTCGCCCTGGGTGGAACCGCCGAGATCGTTGACCAGTACCTTGGCCCCGTGTCTGGCGAACAGCAGCGCATGGGCCCGGCCCAATCCGCCGCCGGCACCGGTGACGATCACGACCTTATCCTGGAACTGTACTGACTCACTCATACCGAACTCCGATGGCGACAATGGGATGGGTTTGAGTGTCCGGCAAGGCGCCGCCGGTCACAATAAATACGGCTGGGGCTGAATGGTGCTCGATAAGGCTGAGGGATGATGACTCGTCTCTCTGTAGGAGCGAGCTTGCTCGCGAAAAATCCCAGAGCGCCGCGTGGTGTCAGGATTCCCACGTTATCGTTGACGATTTTCGCGAGCAAGCTCGCGCCTACAGAAAAGGATTCGGGATCAGGAATAGGCCACTTGCGAGGCCGGCCGCGCGACCCGATCACGAAACGCCTGGTAGTGCTTGAGCACCTGCACCGGTGCCTCGATCTGCGGGTAGTGGCCGATATTGGCCAGCAACACCGTGTCGGCGTGGGGCACCAATTGCTGGTAGCGCTCGACCATATGCGCGCCGGAGATCGGGTCAACTTCGCCGTCGATCACCCGCAACGGCACTTCGCCGCGCTGCATCGCGCCGACCCAGCGATCACGCAGGCGACGGCGCTGGGGGACGTAAGCGATCAGTTTGTGCAGGATGCGCGTGCCGTCGTTGCCGTTGATCAGGCTCCAGAAGTCATCCAGGGCACTTTCACTGGGGCGGGTGTCGGGGCCGAATATCTGGCCGAAGCTGTCAGACAAAGCGCTGCGCCCGAAGGCACGGCCGATCATCCAGCCCAGGGGGCTGAGCAAGAGTTTTTGCACCAGGGCCAGGCGATGGGTTTCGGGGAATAACCCGCCATTGAGGAACACACAACTGGCCATCTCAAACCGGCCCTCGTAGTGCCGGGCCAGGAGTTCCTGGGCAACGCTGTCACCGTAGTCATGGGCCAACACATGCACCGGCTGCTCCACCCGCAAGTGTTTGAGCAAGGCCTGTTGCAAGTCCGCCTGTTCCAGCAGGCAATAATCGTGGTCCAGCGGCTTGGCCGAGTCACCGAAGCCGAGCATGTCGCAGGCGATCACCAGATTGCGCTGGACCAGGGGTTGCCACAGGTAATGCCAATCCCAACTGGCCGTGGGGAAGCCATGGATCAGCAGCAGCGGTTCACCCTGCCCGGCCACCCAATAGCGAATGGTACGGCCGCGAAAGACGAAATCCTGACCACGCTTGCGCCAGGCTCTGAGCGGGATCTCGGCGAGTGGCATCAGCTGTTATACCCCGGGGCTTGCAGGTCCAATTTGCGCAGCAAGGCCGGCCAGGCCAGCGCGCCACCCATGCCTTGGGCGCTCTTGGTAACACCCGCCACCATCGCCTTGGCACCGGCAAGAATCTGCGGCCCGATGGGGATCAATTCGGCGCCGCCGTTTTGCGCCAGCACCTGGATTTCGCAGGCGCGCTGGAAGATGAACATCATCAGGAAGGTGTCGGCGATGGTACTGCCGCAGGTCAGCAGGCCATGGTTGTGCAGCATCAGGAAATTGTTATCACCGAGGTCGGCCTGCAAGCGGGCTTTTTCTTCGTGGTTCAAGGCCACGCCTTCGTAGGCGTGATAGGCCAGGCTCGACAGCACGAATAGCGATTGCTGGCTGATGGGCAACACGCCCTGCTTCTGCGCAGCGACGCCGACACCCGCGGCGGTATGGGTGTGCAGCACGCACGTCACATCGTGGCGAACTTCATGGATGGCACTGTGGATGGTATAGCCCGCCGGATTGATTTCGTAGGGGCTGTCCATCAGTTTGTTGCCGGCCTGATCGACCTTGACCAGGCTGGACGCGGTGATCTCGTGGAACATCAGCCCATAGGGGTTGATCAGGAAATCATCGGTGCCCGGCACCTTGGCCGAGATATGGGTGAAGATCAGATCATCCCAGCCATGCAGCGCCACCAGGCGATAGCAGGCCGCGAGGTCGACGCGGATCTGCCATTCGGCAGCGCTGACCTGATCTTTGACATTCTGCGGCGATAGAACGGGGGCTAGGCTCACGGCAACGACCTCCTTGGCGCACTGTCTTATTGTTATTTTTTTGTGTGATGGGCCAGTCTAGTCAGACCTCATGCCTGCCGTAGTTGCCTTGGCAGCCAGCTTGATGACCGAGCGGGTCAGCTCAGAGAATAGTTGAATTTTGTTTAAAGCGCGTCAGAGAAGCGCCGCCAGAAAAGGCACGGCGAACAGGTTGAGCAACCCCGTCAACACCATCACCAGGCCGGCGACCGAGCCCTCTTCGCCGCCCACTTCATGAGCTCGGCTGACACCCGCACCGTGGGCCCCCACGCCAAACAACGCGCCACGAGCCAGGGGCGTACGCAGCGGCAGCCATTTGAGCAATACACCACCGAGCATGGCGCCGAACACACCGGTGAACATCACAAACACCGCCGTCAACTCCGGCACGCCACCAAGGTCGGAAGACACCGGCATGGCGAACGGTGTGGTGATCAAGCGCGGCACCAGCGACATCGTCACCGAACTGTCCAGCGCCAGTGCCTTCGCCAGGCCGAACGAGGTCGCGATCGATGCCACGCTGCCCGCCACCATGCCCAGCAGCAACGCCGGCCAGTGCCGCGCCAGCAAGCGGCGCTGCTGCCAGATCGGCACGGCAAACGCCACAGTGACCGGGCCCAACACCAGCATCAGCCAGTGGGTGTCGGTGGCGTATTCGGCATAGGCGGTGTGCATCGGCACGGCGACCGCCAACAACAGCGCAGGTACCAGGATCAGCGGCGACAGCAGGTAGCGCCCGGTGCGCCGGTAAAGCCAGCGGCTGAACACGTAGGCGCCCAGGGTCAAGGCGAGCCAGAACACCGGCATCAGTTCAAGCTTCATGGCGCAATCTCCAGCGGCACACGGCTTCCACCGTAAACGCCGTGACCAGCATCACCGCCAGCGTGCTGAAGCCGATCACCAACAGGATGCGCCAGCCGTCGTTGCGCAGCAGGCCGCCGTAATCGAGCAGGCTCATCAGGGCCGGGATGAAGAACAGCAGCATCTCGGCCATCAACACCCCGGCGCCCAATTGCAGCGCCGCCGGCTTGACCAGGCCACTGGCGAACGTTGCCAGCAGCAGGCCCAGGCCCATGACGCCACCGGGGATGGGCAAGGCCAGCCAAACCGCCAACTGGGTGCCCAGCAGATAAATCGCGAGCAGCACGACCAGTTCAGTCAGCAAACGGGCAAGGTGTTTGAAGGGAAAACGTTTCATGGGCTTTGGGTCCTCGCAGGCCTCCATTTTAGAGAGCGACCTTCCATCCCCATAGCGAATTGTTAGACTGCCAACTATTCCAAACTGGAATCAAGGCAATGGAATTCAAACAGCTGCGCAGCTTTGTCGAAGTGATCCACCGAGGCGGGTTTACCCAGGCGGGGAAAACCCTGCATATCAGCCAGTCCGCCGTCAGCAAGCAGGTCGCACAATTGGAGCAAAGCCTGGGCACGCCGCTGCTCGACCGTATCGGCTCGCAGATCCGCCTGACCGCCGCTGGTCAAGTCGTGCTGCAACGCGCCGAAGCCATGCTGCGCTTGCAGTCCGAATTGCTCAGCGAACTGGACGATATGCACCACCTCACCCGCGGTGAACTGCGCCTGGGCCTGCCATTGCTGGCGGGCGACACGCTGTTCGCCGGGTTGTTTGCCGAGTACCGCCGACGCTACCCGAACGTCACCATCCAGTTGCTGGAGGGCGGCAGCCGCAATATCGAGCAGGCGATTCTGAACGGTGAACTGGAAGTAGGAGGCAGCTTGAAGCCCAATGACCCGGCGTTTGCCTGGCAAGCCTTTTGCGATGAACCACTGGATGCACTGCTGCCGATTGACCACCCTCTGGCAGACAACGCCCAGGTACGCCTTGAAGAATTGGCTGACACGCCGTTCCTGATGTACCAGCGCAGTTTTGTGCTCAATGATCGTCTGATGCAGGCGTGTCAGCAGTTGGGCTTTACCCCGAAGGAAATCGGCCGCAGTGGCCAGGCAGATTTCCTCGCCGCGTTGGTGGCCGCCGGCCAAGGGGTGGTGCTGTTGCCCAGCGTGGTCGCCCGTGGGCTGGTGCGACCTGGCGTGGTGCGCCTGACGTTGAAGGCGCCCGACTACCTGCGCTGGGACATTGCCTTTATCTGGCGTGAGGGCGCCTATCTATCGAAAGCCGCCCAGGCCTGGCTGGCGTTGTTACGCGAATTCCCGGTCAAGCGCGCAGTGCAGTGACCAGCTCGGCCAGCCACGGCTCTGCGTCGGTTTCCGGAGTGACACTCTCGCTGGCGTCCAGGCGCAGCATCGGCAGCACTTCACGCACACCCAACTCGCCGAACAGCTCGCGCATTTGCTCGCCGCCGCCGCAGAAGGTATCGCCGTAGCTGGCGTCGCCCAGGCCGATCACCGCGCCGGGCAGGCCACGCCAGGCGGCGGGCAGTTGGTCGCGAAGGGTTGAATACAGGGGTTGCAGGTTGTCGGGCAATTCACCCATACCGGTGGTGGAGGTCACCGCCAGAAAGGCTTGCGGACTGAAGGCTTGTACATCCGCCAAGGTCGCACGGGGGTTGTGCCAGGCCTCGAAGCCGGCCTTGTTGAGGATGTCGGCGGCGTGGCGGGCGACTTCTTCAGCCGTGCCGTACACCGAGCCGGAAAGGATGGCGACTTTCATCAATCTGATCCTGTAGTTGAGCGAAAGCCTGGGATATTAGCAGCTGGCGCAAATATTTCAGCGCCCGCCGTGCAAGATTCAAGGCATGTCTTAAACTGGCAACTCCGACCCAAAGCCATGGACCGCGCAATGATTAACGCCAAGCTGATGCACATGGTGATCAACGCTTCCAACGACGGCATCGTCATCGCTGAAAGAGAAGGCAAGGACAAGCCGCTGATCTACGTAAACCCCGCATTCGAACGGCTGACCGGCTACACCCTCGACGAAATCCTCTATCAGGATTGCCGCTTCCTGCAGTCAGGCGACCGCGACCAGCCGGCCCTGATAGCCATCCGCGAAGCGTTGGAGAACGACGGTGCCTGCCGGGAAATCCTGCGTAATTACCGCAAGGACGGCAGCCACTTCTGGAATGAACTGTCGCTTTCAACGGTTTATAACGCGGCGGACAAACAGACGTATTTCGTCGGTGTACAAAAGGACGTCACGCTCCAGGTCAAGGCCCAGCAGCGTGTCGCGCAGTTGGAAGGCGAACTGGCGCAGGTCAAGGCCGAACTGGCAGCGCTCAAAGCGACAAATGGATTAAACAAAATTTAGAAAGTGCAGGCATAAGAGCGGATAATGGCACTTTAATACCCCTCTATTGAGCAAGCACGATGCGACGCAATGCGCTTCTGACCCAGGATGAGCTGGATTTCATTCAGAATATGCAACACAACCCGCAACTCAACCTGCGGGATGCTTCGTCGAGCCTGACCGTCAACGGCGGTGCACAGATTCGCGACTTGCTCACCCGCCTGGCCGCCCACGACCATCTCACCATCCAGGCGCAGTTCAACAACCAGCAACTGACCTTCCCTCTGCATCTGGTGGAGGATGAGTTCAATGCAATGCATCTGCGTTTGGGCGTGCCGAGTATTTTCGAAGACGGCCCGATGATACGCCCGTGGCGCCTGGCGCTTGAAACGCCGGTGGCCCTCGAGAACATCCGGGGCAATGCCGGCGCCCTGTGGGTGCATGAGGTGTCATTCAAGGGTGTACTGGTGGAAATTCGCGGCCGGATCAAGCCGCCAAAAACCTTTTCCCTGTGGTTCAGCCCATCGGGCTACGAACGCATCGCGCTGCGCGGCGCGTTCGAGCGGGAAACGGCACGGGGCTTGTTTGCTTATCGCTTGAGCCAAAGCGACGTGGATGAAACCGAGCGCCTGCGTCAGTTCATCCTGCACCAGCACCGCCTGGCCCATCCGCACATGCATGCCTGAAATCAGGTATCCAGCCCGCCGCTGAGAAACTGTTGCAAGCGCCGCCGCATCAGGCGACCTTCATTGCCCAGGCAGCCAATGGACGTGCCGGCCAGGTCGTCCTGGGCAAGATCCGAAGCCGCACCCGCAAGAAGCAGCGGGCAATCCAGGGTCAACGCCAAGCGGTTCAAGCGCCCGGCAAGATCATGGTTATGCGAGTAATTGGAGAAGAGGACCAGGGCCTGTGGGTGAGTTTTCTCGCAGACCAGCGTCAACTCGTCAACCGGCTGCCCCATGCCCAGCACTTTCACGGCCAGGTCATCTCTGCTCATCAGGAGCGCCGCCACCAGCAACTCCAACTTACGGCACTCACCCGCCATGGCCGCCAGCAATACCCGCGGCACGGGTGAAGCGCACGCCAATTGCAGGCGCTCCAAGGCACGTACTCGCAGGAAGTTGTCGAAGAACAACCATTCGCTGGCCTGGCCGAAACGCCCCTGATGACGCAACAGCTCATTCCACAGGGGCATCAGAATGTCCTGGAACACCACGTCGAGTGGGTAGGTAGCCAGAACCTGCCCATACAAACGTTCCAGTTGACGGTCGTCGAAGTCGCTGATGACCTGCATCAACCGCGCCTGCCACTGCGGCCATTCACTTTCCTCGACGGCATCGCGCTGTGCACGAACGGCTTCGGCCTGCTGATCGTCACGAGCGAGAATCTTGCCCACTTTGCTCACGGCCACGCCGCGCTCGATCCAATCGAGAACACGATGGACTGTCTGTATATCGACCTTGGAATAGAGGCGATGCCCACTTTCAGTGCGCGTGGGCTGTATCAGCCCATAACGGCGCTCCCAGGCACGCAAGGTGACCGGGTTGACGCCTGTCAATCTCGAGACTTCACGAATCGGAAACAGCTCATCGGAAGCGGTGGAATCCAGATGCGAAACACTATCAAGCGGAGCAGTAATCACGGGCATTTTAGACCAAAAAACCAACGTTAACTGGGCGCTCATTTAACGCCTTTACACCTGTCTTTTTCAAGTTTCCCGCTTTTCGGACCAATGTCGCTGGTGTATTCGGGTAAAACAGGAATAATCCTTGCCTGCTTTTTACACGTCGCTGCAACACCCCCGCAGCGTCGTCTGTGCGCCACCTACCCGGTTCAGCGCACCCGTACATTTGGAGATACACAATGTCTACCTCTCCCGTCACCTTGCTGGTTGCGCGCCGCGTGGCCAAAGGGCGCTATGAAGAACTGATGGCCTGGCTGCGCGAAGGCGAGCAATTGGCCACCGATTTCCCCGGCTATCTGGGCTCCGGCGTGCTGGCCCCACCGCCCAATGACGATGAATTCCAGATCATTTTCCGCTTCGCCGATGAGAAAACCCTGCACGCCTGGGAGTTTTCCGCCTCACGCAGTGCGTGGTTGAGCCGTGGGAGCGATTTATTCGCCGACCCGTCCGAGCACCGTGTACGGGGCATCGATGGCTGGTTTGGCGCAGCGGGCGCCCGTCCGCCACGCTGGAAGCAGGCGGTGGCGATCTGGCTGGCGTTTTTTCCGGTGTCGCTGCTGTTCAACTTCGTCCTGGGGCCGCTGCTCAGTGAACTCGAACTGGGCCCACGTGTGCTGGTCAGCACAATGGCACTCACGCCCTTGATGGTGTACTGGTTCATTCCGCTGTCGACCCACCTGCTGGCGAACTGGCTGCACCCAGCGCCTGCCCCCCGCAAGGCCTCCGAAGCGGCGGCGTGAGTACAGGGGCGGCCCGTCGCTGGTATGATTTGCGCCTGCCAGCGACGCGAGCCTCCCATGACTGCAACGAACGCCCCGATCCTGATCACCGGCGCCGGCCAGCGCGTCGGCCTGCATTGCGCCGAACGCCTGCTGGACGAGGGCCAACCGGTGATTTTCAGCTACCGCAGCGAACGCCCTGGCGTGCAGGCCCTGCGCGAGCGTGGCGCGGTCGGTGTGTTTGCCGACTTTTCCACTGAAGCCGGGATTCTCGCGTTTATCGCTGAACTGAACACACACACACAAAGCCTGCGTGCAATCATCCACAATGCTTCGGCGTGGGTCGCAGAGGCGCCGGGCGACGAAAGCCGCGCCTTTCGCGATATGTTCAGCGTGCACATGCTTGCGCCCTACCTGATCAACCTGCATTGTTCACCCTTGCTGCAACGCTCGACACCTGCCGACATCGTGCATATCAGCGATGACGTGGTGCGCAAGGGCAGCCGCCAGCACATCGCCTACTGTGCCACCAAGGCCGGGCTCGAGAGCCTCACGCTGTCGTTTTCCGCGCAGTTCGCGCCGCTGATCAAGGTCAACGGCATCGCCCCGGCGATGGTGATGTTCAACGAAGGCGACGACGCGGCCTATCGCACCAAGGTGCTGGCCAAGTCGGCCTTGGGCATCGAGCCCGGCCCCGAGGTGATCTACCAGAGTGTGCGTTACCTGCTGGACAACCCCTATGTCACCGGGACCACCCTGACCGTCAACGGCGGGCGGCATATCAAGTAAGCCGCTTGTGAGGATGTTGTATGACCTTATCCCTGCCCCACCATTACCGCGAGATCCTCAAGGGCCTGGGCGAAGACCCGGAACGCGAAGGCCTGCTCGACACCCCCAAGCGCGCCGCCAAGGCCATGCAGTACCTGTGTCATGGCTATGAGCAGAACCTCGAGGAAATCGTCAACGGCGCACTGTTCGCCTCCGACAATGACGAGATGGTGATCCTCAAGGACATCGAGCTGTATTCGCTGTGCGAGCATCACCTGCTGCCCTTTATCGGCAAGGCTCACGTGGCCTATATTCCGACCGGCAAGGTGCTGGGCCTGTCGAAGCTGGCGCGCATCGTCGACATGTTCGCCCGGCGCCTGCAGATCCAGGAAAACCTCACCCGGCAAATCGCCGACGCCATCCAGGAAGTGACCCAGGCGGCCGGTGTGGCCGTGGTGATCGAAGCCAAGCACATGTGCATGATGATGCGCGGCGTGGAAAAACAGAATTCAACCATGAACACCTCGGTGATGCTCGGCGCGTTCCGCGAGTCGAACACCACGCGCATGGAGTTCCTGCAACTGATTGGACGGAGCAAGTAGCAATGCCACAACTTCAACCAGGCATGGCGCGCATCCGGGTCAAGGACCTGTGCCTGCGCACCTTCATCGGTATCAATGAGGACGAAATCCTCAACAAGCAGGATGTGCTGATCAACCTGACCATCCTGTATGCCGCCCAGGAAGCCGTGCGCGACAACGACATCGACCATGCGCTGAACTACCGCACCATCACCAAGGCCATCATCGCCCACGTGGAAGGCAACCGCTTTGCCTTGCTGGAGCGCCTGACCCAGGAACTGCTGGACCTGGTGATGAGCAACGAATCGGTGCTGTACGCCGAAGTCGAAGTGGATAAGCCCCATGCGCTGCGCTTTGCCGAGTCGGTGTCGATTACCCTGGCGGCCAGCCGCTAACCCCTGAATTGTCAGTGAGCCCTATGAACGATCAACAACGCCTCGAACTCGAAGCCGCCGCCTTCCGCCGGCTGGTGGCGCATCTGGACAGCCGCAAGGATGTGCAGAACATTGACCTGATGAACCTCGCCGGCTTCTGCCGCAACTGCCTGTCCAAGTGGTACAAGGCCGAGGCCGACGAGCGCCAGATCGAGCTGAGCCTCGATGACGCCCGCGAAGTGGTGTACGGCATGCCGTATGCCGAGTGGAAAGCCCAATACCAGCAAGAAGCCAGCGCCGAGCAGCAGGCGGCGTTCGCCAAAGGAAAACCCCATGACTGATTTGAACACCCTGCGCGCCAGCCTCAACAGCGGCGCACATGTTTTTGCCGACACCCTGGCGTTTGTCGCTGCCGGTTACGATTACCAGCCGCAAGCCTTCACCAATGGCGATGTGGAAAACGCTGCCGGGCAAAACGAAGGTTCGTGCAAGACCCTGGGCTTGGCGTTGCTGGAAGGCTTGAGCGACCAGGAAGCGCTGCTGGCGTTTGGTGAGCACTACCGCTCGGTGGTGGCGACGCCTGAAGGCAGTGACCATGGCAATATTCGGGCGTTGATTGCCCATGGGTTGGCAGGTGTGACATTCACCGCCCAGCCACTGACTCGCAAATCCTGAGTCAGTTAAATTGCACGCATAAAAAACCGGCCTCGCAGCCGGTTTTTTTATTTCAACAATTTAGAAGGAAGCGTCCTTCAAACCGTCGAGGTAACGCTCGGCGTCCAGGGCCGCCATGCAACCGGCGCCGGCCGAAGTGATGGCCTGGCGGTAGACATGGTCGGCCACGTCGCCGGCAGCGAAGATGCCTTCGATGTTGGTCGCGGTAGCGTTGCCTTCACGGCCGCCTTGCACCACCAGGTAGCCGTCTTTGGCTTCCAGCACGCCTTCGAACAACGAGGTGTTCGGGGTGTGACCGATGGCGATGAACACGCCGTCGACTTTCAGCTCGTCGAAGCTGCCATCGTTGTTTTTCAGGCGAGCACCGGTCACGCCCATGTTATCGCCCAGGACTTCATCCAGGGTGGCGTTGAGCTTGAGGATGATCTTGCCCTCAGCCACACGGGCGTGGAGCTTGTCGATCAGGATCTTCTCGGCGCGGAAAGTCTCGCGGCGGTGAACCAGGGTCACGGTGCTGGCGATGTTGGCCAGGTACAGCGCCTCTTCCACGGCAGTGTTGCCACCACCGACCACGGCGACCGGCTTGTTGCGGTAGAAGAAACCGTCACAGGTGGCGCAAGCGGAAACGCCTTTGCCCATGAACGCTTCTTCCGATGGCAGGCCTAGGTAGCGAGCACTGGCGCCGGTGGCGATGATCAGCGCGTCACAGGTGTAGACGCCGCTGTCGCCGGTCAGGCTGTAAGGTTTCTTGGAGAAGTCGACCTTGTTGATGTGATCAAACACGATCTCGGTTTCAAAGCGCTCGGCGTGTTCTTTCATGCGCTCCATCAGCACCGGACCGGTCAGGCCGTGGACATCACCCGGCCAGTTGTCGACTTCAGTGGTGGTGGTCAACTGACCGCCCGCCTGCATGCCGGTGATCAGCAGCGGCTTGAGGTTGGCCCGGGCAGCGTAGACGGCAGCGCTGTAACCGGCAGGGCCGGAACCGAGAATAATCACTCGCGAATGACGGGTATCAGACATGACTCACTCCTATCGACCGCCCGGACTACAAGACGGCTGGAATAAAAAAGGGACCACGAAGCACTTGGGGAAGGCTTTAACTCGCAGGCCCTGAAAAATAATGGGTGCAGCGTATCGAGGGGGGCAAGATTAAGGAAATACGGAATAACAATCCAGCTCATAGGTGGTCTCTATGCAGTCAGGCCGATTAATCGACGCCTTTGTTACCGTTGATGTCGTCACACCGACCACGCTTTCGCCTTGAAGGCAAAGCCGGTAAGGTCGGCGCGTTCGTCATCCTGCTCGGAGTTCTCCATGCCCGCCCCTGCCCTTTCCGGCCCGCAATACCTGCGCGAAGGCCTCAGACTGGTGCTAAGCCCCGGCCTGCGCCTGTTTGTGCTGCTGCCGCTGGCGATCAACCTGGTGCTGTTCGTCGGCTTGATCTATTTTGCCGGCCATCAGTTCAGCCTGTGGGTCGACCACTTGATGCCGACCCTGCCCGGCTGGCTGAGCTTTCTGAATTACCTGCTATGGCCGCTGTTTGTGGTGCTGGTGGTGCTGATGGTGTTTTTCACTTTCACCATGCTCGCCAATATCATCGCGGCACCGTTCAACGGCTTTCTCTCCGAGAAAGTGGAAGTGGTGGTACGTGGCACTGATGACTTCCCGGCATTCAGTTGGGGCGAGCTGATTGAAATGGTCCCGCGTACCCTGGCCCGGGAAATGCGCAAGCTGGGCTACTTCCTGCCACGGGCCATCGGCCTGTTTATCCTGTCGTTCATTCCGGTGGTCAACCTGATCGCCGCGCCGCTGTGGTTGCTGTTTGGCGTGTGGATGATGGCGATCCAATACATCGACTACCCGGCGGATAACCACAAGCTGGGCTGGAACGAAATGCTCGCCTGGCTGCGCCAGAAACGCTGGCAGAGCATGAGTTTCGGCGGCATTGTTTACCTGGTGCTGCTGGTGCCGGTGGTCAACCTCCTGATGATGCCGGCCGCAGTGGCTGGGGCGACGTTGTTCTGGGTGCGTGAACAGGGCGCTGAGGCGATGGCGACGTCGAAAGTGGTCAAGTCATAAATCCATCATCTGCATGACACAATGGCGACATGGCCCATAGCGACACTGTGGGTCATGACGACAGCTTCGCTTCACATCACCCTGATCACCGAAACCTTCCCGCCAGAGATCAACGGGGTGGCCAATACCCTTGGCCGCCTGTGCGAAGGTTTACGCGCGCGCGGCCATCAGGTCGAGCTGGTACGCCCGCGCCAGGGCGCCGACGAGAGCCGGCCCAGCGATGATGGTTTACTGCTCTGCCGTGGCTGGCCGCTGCCGGGTTACCCCGGCCTGCAATGGGGCCAGTCGTCGATGCACAAGTTGCTGCGCCGCTGGACCCGCCAGCGCCCGGACGTGCTGTATATCGCCACTGAAGGGCCGCTGGGGCTGTCGGCGCTGCGGGCGGCGCGGCGTTTGGGCATCAGCGTGGTCAGCGGGTTTCATACCAATTTCCAGCAGTACTCCAACCAGTACGGCTTGAGCCTGTTGAGCCGCATGGTCACGCACTACCTGCGTTGGTTTCATAACCGCTCGAGCTTGACCCTGGTGCCCAGCGCCAGCCAGCGCCTGGAACTGGAGCGCAGGCATTTCGAGCGCCTGGGGATGCTGGCGCGCGGAGTGGATAGCCAACTGTTCCACCCGGCCAAGCGCGACAATGCCCTGCGCGAAAGCTGGGGCCTGGAAAACGACGATATTGCCGTACTGCACGTGGGGCGCCTGGCCCAGGAGAAAAACCTCGGGCTGCTCAAACGGTGCTTTGATGGGCTGCAGGCTACTTATCCACAGCGTCGGCTGAAGTTGATCATCGTCGGGGATGGTCCGCAGCGCCCGATACTGGAGCGCGACCTGCCCGAGGCGGTGTTCTGCGGCACCCAACGCGGTGAAGAACTGGCCAGGCATTACGCATCAGGGGACTTGTTCCTGTTCCCCAGCCTGACCGAAACCTTCGGCAATGTGGTGCTGGAGGCAATGGCCTCTGGCCTGGGCGTGGTGGCGTACGACCAGGCCGCCGCCACCCAGCATATTCGCCATGGCTACAACGGCGTGCTGGCGATGCCGGGAGATGAAAACGCATTTTGCGATGCTGCTACCTGGCTGCTGGAAGAGCGCGAGACCTTGCGCAGGGCCCGACTGAATGCTCGCCAGCATGCCAGTCGCCAGGGCTGGCCGGCGATTATCGAGCAATTCGAGCGCCAGTTACGCGGTGTGTGCGAGGACGGGCAACCGGTGCCCGTCCTGGCGCCGCTTACACCAGGGTCGTCAACGCCTCACGACTGAACGGCAGAATGTCGCCTTCGCGGCCTTCACGCACCTTCACGGCCCAGTCCGGATCTACCAGCAGCGCACGGCCCACAGCAACCAGATCAAACTCGTTGTTATTCAACCGCTCCAGCAGTTTCTCCAGGCTGGCCGGTTGTGCAACCTTGTCGGTGTTGACCATAAACTGCAGGAATTCGCCATCCAGGCCGACACTGCCCACGGTGATCGTCGGTTTGCCAGTGAGTTGGCGGGTCCAGCCGGCGAGGTTGAGGTCGGAGCCTTCGAACTCCGGCTCCCAGAAGCGACGGGTAGAGCAGTGGAAAATATCCACACCTGCCTCAGACAGCGGCTGGAGGAACTCACCCAATGCCTCGGGGGTTTGCACCAGGCGCGCGGTGTAGTCCTGCTGTTTCCACTGGGAGAAACGCAAGATGATCGGGAAGTCCGGGCCGACCGCGGCGCGGGTGGCCTGGATCAGTTCGATGGCAAAGCGCGAACGGTTGGCCAGGTTGCCGCCGTATTCGTCAGTGCGCTGGTTGCTGCCTTCCCAGAAGAACTGGTCGACCAGATAGCCATGGGCGCCATGGATTTCCACGCCGTCCATGCCGATGCGCTGGGCATCCTTGGCTGCTTGGGCGAAAGCGGCGATCACCTCCTTGATGTCCTGGGAGGTCATGCCGTGGACCACCACGTTGCCATCCTTGAGTTTTTCCATCGGGCCGTAGGCCGGCACACTGGCGTCAGGCTCGGTACCGATGCGGCGCACACTGCCCACGTGCCAGAGCTGCGGAACAATCTTGCCACCTTCGGCGTGCACGGCATCTACGACCTTCTTCCAGCCGGCCAGCGCCGCCTCGCCGTAGAAATGCGGGACATTCGGGTAGCCGTTGGAGGCCGGGTGACCGACCACGGTGCCTTCGGTAATGATCAGGCCCACGCCGGCAGCGGCTCGGCGGCGGTAGTACTCGATGACCTTGGAGTTCGGCACGCCACCCGGGGAAAACGAACGGGTCATCGGCGCCATGACCACACGGGTCGACAGCTGAAGTGCACCGAGCTGGAACGGTTTGAACAAGGCTTGGACAGGCATGGGAGCACTCCACGGAAGACGAGGTTTATGATGTGGATAATATGGGGGAGTGCAGCGTGCTGAATAGCACTATTGATTTGGGTGATTAAGGGGTATGAAGGTAGCGGCTAGCTGCAAGTTTAAAGCTGCAAGAGGACCCTTTGTGCTTCTACTTGCAGCTTCAAGCTTAGAACTTGAAGCTGCACCGGCAGGTGTTCAACTCAGGGCTTTTTCGATGGCCTGGACGACCGTCGGATCATCCGGTGCAGTACGCGGCGAGAATCGCGCGAGGACCCGGCCATCCTTGCCCAGCAGGAATTTCTCGAAATTCCAGGTGATATCCCCAGGAAACTCCGCGCCCTCGCCCGCCAGCAAACGGTACAGTTGGTGACGCTCAGGACCGTTCACATCGAGTTTGCTGCCCAGGGGGAAGGTCACGCCGTAGTTCAGGCTGCAGAACTCGCGGATTTCTTCCTCGGTGCCCGGTTCCTGGCCTGCAAACTGGTTGCACGGCAGGCCAAGCACGGTAAATCCCTGGTCCTTGTACTGCTGATAAAGGTTTTCCAACGCCGCGTACTGCGGGGTCAAGCCACATTTGGAGGCGACATTGACCACCAGCACAACGTGCCCCTTGAAGGGCGCCAACGGCAGCTCTTGTCCGTCCAAAGCTTTGAGTTTCAGGTCGTGGAAAGCACTCATGACGAACTCCAGATTTTCCATGTACTTTGCGTTGCAGCGCTTCGAGATTACAACCCGCAAGCCTGCAATCATAGACGCCGATTGCAAAATCCGCCTGCGAATTACTGAGCGGTCGGCCACGGCAGAACAGGAATCGCCGTCACCGCATTCTGCGGGCTGCCTTCGATCAAGCGGTCGCTGTAGACCAGGTACACCAGGGTATTGCGCTTCTTGTCGAGGAAGCGCACCACCTGCATGGTCTTGAACACCAGCGAGGTGCGCTCCTTGAACACTTCGTCGCCGTCCTTGAGTTCGCCCTTGAAGCGGATCGGGCCGACCTGGCGGCAAGCGATAGATGCTTCAGCACGGTCTTCGGCCAGGCCCAGGCCGCCTTTCACGCCGCCGGTCTTGGCGCGCGACAAATAGCAGGTCACGCCGTCGACCTTGGGGTCATCGAACGCTTCGACCACAATCCGGTCGTTGGGGCCGACAAACTTGAACACCGTCGACACCTGGCCAATTTCTTCGGCCGAAGCCAGCAGCGGCATGGCCAGCAGCAGGCCGAGCAATCCCTTCATCACGCGCATCGTGTATTCCCTTTGTTTAGACCAGGATCAGGTTATCGCGGTGAACCAGTTCCGGTTCTGCCATGTAACCCAATAGTCCGACAATCGCGTCAGACGATTGTCCAATGATTTTCTGCGCTTCCAGGGCACTGTAGTTGGCCAGGCCGCGGGCGATCTCACGACCGTCGGGCGCTACGCACACAACCATCTCGCCACGGCGAAAGCTGCCCTGCACCAACTTGACGCCCACCGGCAGCAGGCTCTTGTTGCCTTGAGACAACGCCGACACCGCGCCATCGTCGAGCACCAGGGTGCCACGGGTTTGCAGGTGCCCGGCCAGCCATTGCTTGCGCGCCGCGAGCATGCCGCGCTCGGGCGACAGCAACGTACCGATGCGCTCACCGGCCTTGAGGCGATCCAGCACACGCTCCAGGCGCCCACCGACGATGATGGTGTGAGCCCCGGAACGTGCGGCCAAGCGTGCTGCGCGCAGCTTGGTCTGCATGCCGCCACGGCCCAGGGCACCGCCAACGCTGCCGGCCACGGCGTCGAGCGCCGGGTCATCGGCGCGCGCTTCGTAGATCAGTTGGGCATCGGGGTTGTTGCGTGGGTCGGCGTCGAACATGCCGTCGCGGTCGGTGAGGATCACTAGCAGGTCGGCCTCCACCAGGTTGGCCACCAGCGCGGCCAGGGTGTCGTTGTCGCCGAAACGAATTTCGTCGGTGACCACGGTGTCATTCTCGTTGATCACCGGGATAACCTTGAGCTCCACCAGCGCACGCAAAGTACTGCGGGCGTTTAGGTAGCGCTTACGGTCGGACAGGTCATCGTGGGTCAGCAGGATCTGCGCCGTATGACGGCCGTGCTCTGCAAAGCTGGACTCCCAGGCTTGCACCAGGCCCATCTGACCGATGGCGGCGGCGGCTTGCAGTTCGTGCATCGCGCTGGGTCGCGCGGTCCAACCGAGGCGGCTCATCCCGGCGGCAACCGCCCCGGACGACACCAGCACCAACTCCACACCCGCCTCATGCAAGGCCACCATCTGCTCGACCCAGACGCTCATGGCTGCGCGATCCAGGCCTTTGCCGTCTGCCGTCAGCAGCGCACTTCCGATCTTTACGACCCAGCGCTGCGCACCTGTCACTTTGCTCCGCATCATCTTCAACCTTAGATTGAGGGCCGCGCGACCCAGCGCCGCCCATAACGTTATACCCGGATACCAAAACGCCGCTCCAGGGAGCGGCGTTCAAGTTTATCGCAACGGATCAGTCGCGCACGTAAATGATTTCCGGACCGTCTTCATCATCCACGTCTTCTTCGTCCCAATCATCGTCGCCGATGTCATGGACCGACTTCACGCCGCTGCGGCGCAGGGCACGCTGGTCGTCCAGGGCTTGCAGCTGGGCACGGGCTTCGTCTTCGATCTGCTGGTCGAGTTCGGCGAGTTCGGCCTTGAATACCGGGTCGGCCGCCAGGCGGTCGGCGCGGTCTTCCAGGTAGCGCATGATGTCGCGGGTCAGGCGCTCGGTGCCTTCTTTGGCGATGGCCGAGATCACGTAGACAGGACCCGTCCATTCCAGGCGATCGACGATTTCCTTGACGCGCTCCTCGTGCTCTTCCTCGAGGATCTGGTCGCACTTGTTCAGCACCAACCAGCGATCACGCTCGGCCAGGGCCGGGCTGAACTTGGTCAGCTCGCTGACGATCACTTCGGCGGCGTCCGGTGCACTGGTGTCATCCAATGGCGCCATGTCGACGAGGTGCAGCAGCAAACGGGTGCGGGACAAATGCTTGAGGAAGCGAATCCCCAAGCCTGCGCCGTCGGAAGCGCCTTCGATCAGGCCGGGAATGTCGGCGATCACGAAGCTTTTCCAGCGGTCGACGCTGACCACGCCCAGGTTTGGCACCAGGGTGGTGAACGGGTAGTCGGCGACTTTCGGCTTGGCGGCCGATACCGAGCGGATGAAGGTACTCTTGCCGGCGTTCGGCAGGCCCAGCAGGCCCACGTCAGCCAGTACTTTCATTTCCAGCTTCAGGTCGCGCTGCTCGCCCGGCTTGCCCGGCGTGGTCTGACGCGGTGCACGGTTTGTACTGGATTTGAATCGGGTGTTACCCAGACCGTGCCAGCCGCCCTGCACAACCATCAGCTTCTGGCCGGCCTTGGTCAGGTCGCCAATCACTTCCTGGGTCGCGGAGTCGATAATCGTGGTGCCGACCGGTACACGCAGTACCAGGTCTTCGCCTTTTTTACCGGTGCAGTCGGTGCTGCCGCCGTTGGAGCCACGCTCGGCATCGAAGTGCCGGGTGTAACGGTAGTCGACCAGGGTGTTGAGGTTTTCGTCGGCCATCATGTAGATGGAACCGCCATCACCGCCGTCACCGCCGTTGGGGCCACCGTTTTCGATGAATTTTTCGCGACGGAAACTCATGCAACCGTTACCGCCGTCGCCTGCTTTTACTCGGATGGAAACTTCATCAACGAACTTCATAACAAAACGCCTCTCGCCGCACGGACGAGCTTAAGAAACCAAGACATAAGACTCTTGCAAAAATGAGCGCAGCGACCTCAATCAACAGCCGCAAATCCAGCTGCTCGAGCCCATTACAAACAGCTTTGCAAGAGACTCACTCCACAAACGAAAAAGCCCCGTCGCAAGACAGGGCTTTTCCAGCGATCGCGCAATTAAGCGGCGACAACGCTCACGTAACGGCGGTTGAACGCGCCTTTTACTTCAAACTTGATCACGCCTTCGATTTTCGCGAAGAGGGTGTGATCTTTACCCATGCCAACACCGTAACCGGCGTGGAATTGGGTGCCGCGCTGACGCACGATGATGTTGCCCGGAATGATTTTCTGGCCGCCATACATCTTCACGCCAAGGCGTTTGGCTTCTGAGTCGCGACCGTTACGGGTACTACCACCAGCTTTTTTGTGTGCCATGAGTCAATTCTCCTAGTGAGGAATTAGGCTGAAATTAAGCCTGAATACCGGTGATTTTGATCTCGGTGTACCACTGGCGGTGGCCCATACGCTTCATGTGGTGCTTACGACGACGGAACTTGATGATGCGGACTTTATCGTGACGACCTTGGGAGATCACTTCAGCCACAACGGTAGCGCCAGCAACAACTGGAGCGCCGATGTTCACGTCATCGCCATTGGCGACCAACAGAACGCGATCAAAGGTAACGGATTCGCCGGTAGCGATTTCCAGTTTTTCGATCTTCAGGTATTCACCTGGGGCGACCTTGTATTGCTTGCCACCAGTAACAATTACTGCGTACGACATGGTATTTCTCCGATAATCCTGCTCACCCAGCGCTTTATAAGAAGAGGTATTGGCTGGCATGGCTGCATGGGATGGACGTCCCGAATGCAATTGCGTAAGGCAGGTGCTGCCCAGGAAGTTCAGGGTGCGCGATTGTACGCAATGTAAATGGGTGTTGCAAGTGGCTGTCTATCGCGCCTTGACACTACGGGGTCAGGGTCCTAGCATGCCGCGCAACCCTTCTGGAGCGACTGTCGCTGATGCAACCCCAAGCTTTCTACCGCGCGGTCGCGGACGATTTTAGCGCCGTCGACGGCATCATCAAGCAGCAGCTGACGTCTAAGGTGCCGCTGGTCTCAAAAATTGGCGACTACATTACGTCGGCAGGCGGTAAACGCCTGCGTCCTTTATTAGTGCTGCTGTGTGGCAAGGCCCTGGGCCGCGAAGGCGATGACCTGCGCCTGCTGGCTGCCACCATCGAATTCCTGCACACCGCCACCCTGCTGCATGACGACGTGGTCGACATGTCCGGCATGCGCCGTGGCCGCGAGACCGCCAATGCGATGTGGGGCAATGCCCCGAGCGTGCTGGTCGGCGACTTCCTGTACTCGCGCTCGTTCGAAATGATGGTCGAGCTGGGCTCGATGCCGGTGATGAAGATTCTTTCCCAGGCCACGCGCATCATCGCTGAAGGCGAAGTGCTGCAGCTGTCCAAGGTCCGCGACGCCAGCACCACCGAAGAAACCTATATGGAAGTGATTCGCGGTAAGACCGCGATGCTCTTCGAAGCCTCCACACACAGTGCCGCCGCGCTCTGTGGCGCGACCGCCGAACAGGCCGAAGCCCTGCGTACCTTTGGCGACCATCTGGGCGTGGCGTTCCAACTGGTGGACGACCTGCTCGACTACCGCGGCGATGCAGAGACCCTGGGCAAGAACGTCGGTGACGACCTGGCCGAAGGCAAACCGACCTTGCCGCTGATCTACACCATGCGCGAAGGCACGCCGGAACAGGCGGCCCTGGTGCGCAAGGCGATCCAGAAAGGCGGGATCGAGGACCTGGAAAGCATCCGTGAGGCTGTGGAAGCCTCGGGCTCGCTGGACTACACCGCGCAACTGGCACGTGACTACGTGGCCCGTGCGATCAAGTGCCTGGAAGCCCTTCCGGCCAGCGAGTACCGGGATGCCTTGGTTGAGCTGAGTGAATTTGCGGTCGCGCGGACGCACTAGGTCCTACCTGCAAACGCATACCCATGTGGGATGGGGGCTTGTCCCCCCCACATTCGGATTTGATAAAACCTGCAAGACCACAATTCCCTATATAATGTGCGACTTTTAGCCATCCTGACCGTTAAGGAGCTTTAGTGAGCACGTTGCCACCCTGCCCGAAATGCAATTCCGAATACACCTACGAAGACGGCGCCCAGCTGATCTGCCCGGAATGCGCCCATGAGTGGTCCGCCAATGGCGAGGCCGAAGTGGCCGGCGATGAAACCGTGAAGAAAGACTCTGTGGGCAACGTCCTGCAGGACGGCGACACCATCACCGTGATCAAAGACCTCAAGGTCAAGGGTACGTCCTTGGTCGTGAAGGTCGGCACCAAGGTCAAGAACATCCGCCTGTGCGACGGCGACCACGATATCGATTGCAAGATCGACGGTATCGGCCCGATGAAACTCAAGTCCGAATTCGTGCGCAAAGTCTGAACCTGCTGCATCCATCCCGCGCCCGCGCGGGATGGCGTTTTGCCCTCCCCGTTGACCCCTCTCAATATCCACACAGAAAAACCAGGAAACTGCCAATAGGCACTTGCTATTCTACGAATAAGAATTATTCTCATTGAAACCCATCAAGGAGATGCAACCATGACTTATTTGATAGATGCCTGGCTCGACCGCCCACACCCTTACCTACGCATCCTCCATCGGGAAACCGGTGAAGTCTGTGCTGTGCTGGAAGAAGAAGCGTTGAATGAGCTGCAGGACCAGGGCGACCTGGACGTCAACGGCCTGAGTTCGAGTGAACCTGGAGTACTGAAGGAGGTTGTGCGCAATCTGTTTCTGTTCTGCTATGCCCGAGCGTTGCGCCCGGCCACGGAGCTCAGTGGCAAGTTCCATCCATGAGAAAACCAGCAAAACACTGTAGGAGCGAGCTTGCTCGCGAAGACCGCATAAACAACGCGCTCATCCAGGATGCCCGCGTCATCGTTGACGTTTTTCGCGAGCAAGCTCGCTCCTACAGGTAATCAAAAGCAGGTCTTACAGAACGTCGAGCAGTTCGACGTCAAATACCAGCACGCTGTGCGGCGGAATGCTGCCAACGCCTTGAGCGCCATAAGCCAACTCGCTCGGCACGTACAGGCGCCATTTGCTGCCGGCATTCATCAGTTGCAGGGCTTCGGTCCAGCCGGCGATCACGCCGCCCACCGGGAATTCTGCAGGCTGGCCACGCTCGTAGGAGCTGTCGAACACAGTGCCGTCGATCAAGGTGCCGTGGTAGTGGGTACGAACCTGGTCTTCACGGGTCGGCTTGGCGCCGTCACCGGCGGTCAGCACTTCAAATTGCAGGCCGGAAGCCAGGGTGGTGATGCCATCACGCTTGGCGTTTTCAGCCAGGAAAGCCAGGCCAGCGCCTGCAGCCGCTTCAGCCTTGGCAGCCGCTTCGGCTTGCATGATTTCGCGGATGACCTTGAAGCTGGCAGCCATTTGCTCTTGATCAACACGGCTTGGTTTGCCGGCGAACGCGTCGGTCAGGCCAGCCAGGATCGCATCCAGGCTCACACCTGGCGGTGGGTTGTCGCGCAGTTGGTCGCCCAACTGACGGCCGATACCGTAGCTGACGCGGGTTTCGTCGGTGGACAGATTAACTTCGGACATGAAGAGGCTCCGCTATAGGGCAGCGCTGAAAACACCGGTTTCCCGCACCGCCCAGAACTAAAAGGGCCAGCAGACTAGCACACAAGACCTGCTCGTGATGAGCCCTGCACGGCAGCGCGGCACCGGGATCGCGACCCTTCGTCGCACACGCAATAAAAGCACTTCAGATTCACAGCCCGTCGCCGATACAGCGCTACACACTTTGGCTGGCTCAAATAACAACACCGTCCAGCAGACAGACATCACCTTTGCGGAGCATTAGATGAACAGCTGGTTCGGTAACATCAGCGTCAACCTCAAACTGGGCCTGGGCTTCGGCCTGGTACTGGTCCTCACCTCGATCCTGGCCCTCACCGGCTGGACCAGCCTGGGCGGTCTGATCGACCGCAGTAACTGGATGAGCGACATCACCCAGCTCAATGCCTCACTGACCAAACTGCGTATCGTGCGTCTGCAATACATGCTGGCCAACGGCGACGAGGCCGTGGCACAAAACGTACAGACCAACCTGGACGCCTTTACTGCCCAGCAACAGAAACTCCTGAACAGCTTCAAGAGCCCGGAAAACGTCAAGCTGCTCAACGAGCAGAAAGCCATCATCACGGCTTATCAGCAATCCCTGAACAAAATGCGCGAGGCTTACCGAAACGGTAATGCCTCTCGCCAAGTGATGGGCGACAAGGCCGATATCGCCAATGCCCAAATCGACGCGCTGGACGCCAGCGTGAGGCAAATGCCCGACAGCGCGGAGCACCTTGCACAGTTCCAGGCCGTGGCCGACGCCAAGATGCAGTTCCAGTTGGCCCGCTACGAAGTGCGCGGCTACACCGGCAACGTCAACCCGGACACCGAAGCCCGCGCTGCCGCACAAATCGAAAAAGCCATCAGTGGCTTGAAAGGCCTCAGCGCCGCCTTCGGCGCCAGCCAGCAAAGCGCCCTGAGCTCCTTGGAAACCGCCCTTGGCGCCTATCGCAGCGCCGTGCAGAACTACAAGGCCGCCAACGCCAATATCGTGGCTGCCCGTGCCGAAATGACCACCCAAGGCGCCGATATCGTCACGATCAGTGACAAGCTGTACGACATCCAGCTGGATCGTCGCGACGCTGAAAGCGCCCAGGCCCGCAGCCTGCAGTTGATCAGCACCTTGCTGGCACTGCTGGTCGGTATCATTGCGGCACTGGTGATCACCCGCCAGATCACGCGTCCATTGCAGGAAACCCTGGCCGTGGTTGAACGCATCGCTTCCGGCGACCTGAGCCACAATATCCAGGTCACCCGTCGCGATGAGCTGGGCGTATTGCAACAAGGGATTCAGCGCATGGGCACGACCCTGCGTGAATTGATCAGCGGTATTCGCGACGGCGTGACCCAGATCGCCAGCGCCGCCGAAGAGTTGTCGGCCGTCACCGAGCAGACCAGCGCCGGCGTGAACAGCCAGAAAATCGAGACCGATCAGGTCGCCACGGCGATGCACGAAATGACCGCCACCGTGCAGGAAGTCGCACGCAACGCCGAGCAAGCCTCTCTGGCCGCCGCCGATGCTGACGGCCAAGCCCGCGCAGGCGACAAAGTGGTGGCTGAGGCCATCGCCCAGATCGAACGCCTGGCCGCCGAAGTGGAACGTTCCACCGATGCCATGGCGCACCTGCAACAAGAGAGCAACAAGATCGGCAGCGTGATGGACGTGATCAAGGCCGTTGCCGAACAAACCAACCTGCTCGCGCTCAACGCAGCGATCGAAGCGGCGCGTGCCGGTGAAGCCGGTCGCGGCTTTGCCGTGGTGGCCGACGAAGTACGCGGCCTGGCCCAGCGCACGCAGAAGTCCACCGAGGAAATCGAAGGCCTGGTCGCCGGTTTGCAGAACGGCACCCAGCAAGTTGCCAACGTAATGAACAACAGCCGCAGCCTCACCGACAGCAGTGTCGAACTGACGCGCAAGGCCGGAGTGTCACTGGAAAACATCACCCGCACGGTGTCGAACATCCAGTCCATGAACCAACAGATCGCCGCCGCCGCCGAACAGCAAAGCGCCGTGGCCGAAGAGATCAGCCGCAGCATCGTGAATGTGCGTGATGTGTCCGAGCAGACCGCCACCGCGAGCGACGAGACGGCAAAATCGAGCGTGGAACTGGCACGTTTGGGTAGCCAGTTGCAGCAGATGGTCAGTCACTTCCGGGTTTAAGAAACCAAAAAGCCGCTTCGGTATTAACCGAAGCGGCTCCACTTCTCAGACCTTACAGGTCATCGAAGCTGTCCCGCAGGAATGTCCACACGTGATAAACACGTACGGCATTCACTACGAGGTTCCATGTACGTCGTGCAAACTTAGACATACTCGGCCCTCCGTGAGTTGGGCCTTACCTCCAGCACACTTACCGGAACACGTGAGCCTTTGGATGCGGGTCAACGCTTCCTGTGAGGCGGCCGGGCTTTGGTTCCTCCCGCATGAATCCGGCACGGATTACTAGCCCGTGGCGTTCGGTCCATAATTCCGCGCGCATACCCAGCCACCTACAAAACGACATACTTGGAACGGGGGTGATACTAATCAACATCCGAATCAAAGGTGTGACAGGCGACGATAAACCTGCTGGAAAGATCAACTGATATGTTGCAAATTTTTGCCACCAACTCTAAATAGAAATAAAGTCGACAGATAAAAAGCAACGCCCCTCGTCAAGCCTTGCGCGAGACGATAACCGGCATTAGTATCCCTTAGGCGGGTCAGCGCTTCCTGTAAGAATGCAACCCCAGCCACTAACTGGGGTTGCAAAAAAAAACCGCCTACCAAGGCGGTTTTTTATTGCCTGCGATTTGCCGCTCAGCCCTCGCCTTCCTCAACAAACACCACGCGATTCCCAAACGGATCCTTGATGCTCATCTCCCGCGATCCCCAAGGCGTTTCCTCAACCCCAGGCTTGGCGTAACGGTAATCCTTGCCCAGCAACTGCTGCTGGTACGCATCCACCCCTTGCGCCTGGATCCGCACCGCCGTGCCCGGAGAGGCGTCGCCATGATGCTCGGACAGGTGCAGCACGCAATCGCCCAGCGACACCTGCAGATACAGTGGATAATTCGCCTCGAAGCGGTGCTGCCAATCGACCTTGAAGCCCAGGAAGTCGACGTAGAATTCCAGCGCCTTGGCCTCATCGAAAATCCGCAGGATGGGGGTGACTTTTCCTAAGTGCATGGCAATCGCTCCGTGTATGAAAGCGCCCACTATAGAGTCGAAAACCCACCACGCAAATCCCCACTGCGCGCCAGGAACCGCCCCGGTCGCTGACCGTTCGCCTGGCCATCGCTGTAGCTCAACACGCCGTTGACCCACACGCCATCAATGCCTTGCGCTGCCCGCTGTGGTCCATTGAAGTCCGCCACATCGCGCACCCGCACAGGGTCGAACAACACCAGGTCGGCCCAGTGCCCTTCGCGAATTTCGCCCCGCTCGGATAACCCAAAACGCGCTGCCGACAAGCCGGTCATCTTGTGCACGGCGGTGTGCAACGGGAACAAGCCGACATCCCGGCTGAAATGCCCCAGCACCCGTGGGAACGCGCCCCATAAGCGAGGATGCGGAAACGGATCTTCAGGCAAGCCATCCGACCCCACCATCGACAACGGATGCGCGAGGATACGTCGCACATCCGCTTCATCCATCCCGTAGTACACCGCCCCCGCAGGCTGCAGACGACGGGCGGCGTCCATCAGGGAGACGTCCCATTCGCCAGCGATGTCCTGCAAGTCGCGCCCCCCCACTTCAGGGTGCGGCGTCGACCAGGTGATCGTGATACGAAACGCGTCGGTCACCTGCTTGAGGTCCAGGGTAGAAGAACTGGCCGCATAGGGATAACAATCACACCCCACCGGGTGGGTTTTCGCCGCCGATTCCAACGCTGCCAACAGCTGCGGACTACGCCCCCAGTTCCCCGCTCCCGCACATTTGAGGTGGGAAATAATCACCGGTACCTGTGAGTGCCGGCCGATCAGAAAAGCCTCGTCCATCGCCTCCAGCACCGGTTCGAATTCGCTGCGCAAATGGGTGGTGTACACCGCACCGAAGGCCGTGAGTTCTTCACTCAGTTGCAGCACCTCATCGGTCTCGGCATTAAACGCGCTGGCGTAGGCCAGGCCTGTGGATAAACCGAGGGCGCCGGCCTCGAGACTCTCGTGCAACTGCAAACGCATGGCGACGATTTCATCCGGTGTGGCGGTGCGATGCAGATCGTCCATGTGGTTACTGCGCAGCGCCGTGTGGCCGATCAATGCTGCGACATTGACCGCTGGATGAGCACGTTCAACGGCGCTGCGATAGTCGCTGAAACGGGGATAAACAAACGCCGCAGCGCTGCCCAACAAGTTCATCGGGTCGGGCGGATCGCTGCGTAAACTCACCGGTGAGGCGCTGATGCCACAGTTGCCGACAATCACCGTGGTCACACCCTGGCTGAGCTTGGGCAGCATCTGCGGCTGGCGGATGACCACCGTGTCGTCGTGGGTGTGCACGTCGATAAAGCCCGGCGCCAGCACACGGCCTGTCGCATCGATTTCATGCACGGCCGCCGCCGTCGACAAGTCGCCGATCGTCTCGATGCGCCCGTCACGCAGCCCCACATCGGCGACATAACCCGGGGTGTTGCTGCCATCGATGATCAGCGCCTGGCGAATCAGCGTGTCGTACGTCATATCAATCTCCAAGCGGCAGGCTGTCAGGGCCGCCGCGATAATCGTCGAGGGCCAGCTTGATCCGGCGCAGGCGTTCCTGGTTGTCGTCGGGCAGGGCCAGCGCCAGTTCGGTGGCGAGCAGGTCGATGGCCAGCAGCATGCCGTAACGCGCCGCCGTGGGTTTGTAGATAAAACTGGTTTCCGCCGGTTGCAGCGGCAGCAGCACATCCGCCAACTGCGCCAGGGGTGAGTCGGCAAGAGTGATGGCGACGATGCGCGCGTCGTAGTTGCGTGCCAGCGCCACCACATCGAGCAACTCGGGGGTAAGGCCGGTGAGCGAGCAGACGATCAGCGCGTGTTCCGGCCCCAGGGTTGCAGCCGTGACGCGCATCATCACCGGGTCGTGGCTGGCGGCAATCGGATAGCCCAGGCGTACCAGGCGCACCTGCAGTTCATCGCTGCACAAGCTCGATGGCCCGCCCATGCCAAACGCGTGGATCATCCGCGCCTTACCCAGCAGGTTGACCGCATCGACAAAACTGGCCTGGTTGAAACCGGACAAGTGCTGGCGCAACGTCGCTTCGATGTCGCCGAGAATCTGCCGATGAAACGCCGACTGTTCAGGCAACCCCGCCGGGTCCAGGAAGCGGCTGCCGACGCCGCTGGCCTGGGCCAGTTGCAGGCGCAGATCGCGCAAGTCCCGGCAACCGACACTGCGGGCAAAGCGCGACAAGGTGGCGGTACTGACCTCGGCCCGTTGGGACAGCTCTTCCAGACTGGCCGAGGCGGCAAAGCCCACATCCTCCAGCATCAGCCTGGCGATACGCCCTTCGCCGGCGCTGAAGGAATCCTGGCGGGCGCGGATCTGGTAGAGGATGTCCATGGGGGCTCCGGGTTACAAAATACAGGACAGGCCGTAAGTCAGACCGAAGGCAACCACAGAGATCAGCGTCTCCAATACGGTCCAGGTCTTGAAGGTCTGGATCACCGTCATATTGAAGTATTCCTTGATCAGCCAGAAGCCACCGTCGTTAACGTGGGAAAAGATCACCGAACCCGCGCCAGTGGCCAGCACCAGCAATTCCGGGTGTGGATAACCCAGGCCCAGGGCGACCGGGGCCACCACGCCCGAAGCCGTAGTCATGGCCACCGTGGCTGAGCCCGTCGCAATCCGCATCAACGCAGCGAACAGCCAGCCCATCACCAGCGGTGACAGGTGGAAGGCATGCGCCAGGCCTAGAATTTCGTTGGTAACGCCAGCGTCCACCAATATCCGGTTCAAACCGCCACCCGCGCCCACCAGCAAGGTGATGCTCGCGGTCGGCGCCAGGCATTCATTGGTGAACCTGAGGATCGACTCGCGGTTGAAGCCCTGCGCCAGGCCCAGGGTCCAGAAACTCACCAGGGTCGCCACCAGCAGCGCGATCACCGAGTTACCGATAAACAGCAGGAACTGGTTGAAGCCCGTACCCGGGGTGGAAATCACGTTGGCCCAGCCACCGATCATCATCAACACCACCGGCAACAGGATAGTGCCCATGGTCAAGGCAAAGCTCGGCAAACGCTCGCGAGGTTCACGCTCGATAAACTGGCGTTCCAGCGGGTTTTCCGCCGGCAGGTGAATACGCGGCACGATGAATTTGGCGTACAGCGGGCCGGCAATGATCGCCGTCGGAATACCGATGAGAATCGCATAGAGCACGGTCTGCCCCACCGACGCGTTATACGCCAGCACGGCCATCATCGCCGCTGGGTGCGGCGGCACCAACGCATGCACCACCGACAGGCCGGCGACCATCGGCAGGCCGACCATCAGGATCGACACCCCCACGCGCCGCGCCACGGTAAAGGCGATCGGCACCAGCAGCACAAAGCCCACTTCGAAAAACAGCGGCAGCCCCACCAGGAACGCGATGCACACCATGGCCCAATGGGCATTCCGTTCGCCGAAACGGTTGATCAGCGTGCGGGCCACCTGCTCGGCGCCACCGGACTCGGCCATCATCTTGCCGAGCATGGTGCCCAGCGCCACCACCAGGGCGATATGCCCCAGGGTTTTGCCGACGCCGGCCTCGTAGGAACCCATGATGGTGTCTGCCGGCATCCCGGCCATCAGCGCCAGGCCGATGGACACCAGGGTGATGACGATAAACGGGTTGAGCCGGTAACGTGCGATCAGCACGATCAAAGCAATGATGGCGATGGCAGCGTATGCCAACAGCCCGAAGCCCGGTGATGCGGCCATGCGGTACTCCTCGGAAAGGGTCACGTCGAATGGGTTGTGAAACTCATAAATCATTACCGAGGCGTATTTTCAAACTGTATGAAAGTAACTTTCGCTTACGGATAAGCGCTGTCGCGTTGGGATAAGCCCAAGGGCCGTGTATGAAAATTCGAGGGATGTTCTTACATCAAGATCAGAGAAGGCTGGAAACTCGACGAACACCCTTGAGTCATAGAATGCACACCCACTGATGCCAGGAAAATCGAGCATGATTCGTACGACACTCGCCACCGCCGCCCTGCTTCTCGCCGTGTGCGGCACTGCCGCTGCCGCCGACAACCCGGCGCTGAAAAAATGCATGGACGGCGCCAATACCACTGCCGACATGGTCAGTTGCAACGTCAAGGAAACCAAGGTGCAAGACACGCGCCTGAACACAGCCTACAAGACCGCCCTCGCCGCCCAGGAAGGCACACGCAAACAGCAACTGCAGGACCTGCAGCGCCTGTGGATCAAATACCGTGACGCCAATTGCGCCTTCGCCGGCTCCGCCACCGGCGGCACCATCGACCAGGTCAACGGCACCGGCTGCGTGCTGGACATGACACAGACCCGCGCCCAGGAATTGGAAGACCTGGTCGGGCCGTAAAAATCAGTCGTGGTGAACCTTGGCACGCTTGAGCAACTGCTTGCAGCGCTCAGACAAATGCAGCACCCGCAGATGCTTGCCAGCTTTGCTGTAGCGCTCGCGCAGGGTCATCAGCGCGGCAATTGCCGAGTAGTCGACAAAGCTCAGGTGACGGCAATCCAACGTCACCTGGGCGGGGTCGTTCGCCGGATCGAACTGGTTCAGGAACGGCGTAGTCGAGGCAAAAAACAAGGTGCCGTGCAGGCGATAGAGCTTGCTGCCGTCCGCTTCCAGATGCTCATCGGCATACAGCTCACGGGCCTGTTGCCAGGCAAAGTTCAGTGCTGCGATCACGATGCCGCACAGCACGGCGGTGGCCAGGTCGGTGAACACCGTGATCACGGTCACCGCGATAATCACCAGCACATCATTGAGCGGCACCTTGTTGATCACCCGCAGGGACGCCCAGGCGAAGGTCTGCTGCGACACCACAAACATCACGCCCACCAGCGCCGCCAGCGGGATCCGCTCGATCAGCGGTGACAGAAACAAAATAAACAGCAGGATCATCACCCCGGCGAACACCCCGGAGAAACGCCCGCGCCCGCCGGAGCTGAGGTTGATCACGGTTTGCCCGATCATCGCGCAACCGCCCATGCCGCCGAACAGGCCCGAGAGCATATTCGCCGCGCCCAAGGCCACGCTTTCGCGGTCGGGGTAGCCACGGGTCTCGGTGATTTCGTCGGTGAGGTTCAGGGTCAGCAGGGTTTCCAGCAGGCCTACCATGGCCATCAGGAATGCATAGGGGGCGATGATGCCGAGGGTTTCCAGGGTCCAGGGGATCTGCGGCAGCGCGAAGGTCGGCAGGCCGCCGGCGATGTGGGCCATGTCGCCGAGGGTACGGGTCGGCAGGCCGAGCAGGTACACGGCCAGGCCCACGCCAAGGATCGCCACCAGGGCCGGCGGCACCGCACGGGTGATGCGCGGCAGCAGGTAGACGATGGCCATGGTCACCAGCACCAGGCCGGTCATCACGTACAACGGCGTACCGCTGAGCCAGCTTTCACCGCTCTTGAAATGCTCCAACTGGGCCAGGGCAATGATGATCGCCAGGCCGTTGACGAACCCCAGCATCACCGGGTGCGGCACCATGCGCACCAGCTTGCCCAGGCGCAACAGGCCGAACGCGACCATGATCAGCCCGCCCAGCAGCACCGTGGCGAGCAGGTATTCCACGCCGTGCTGCACCACCAGCGCGACGATCACCACCGCCATCGAGCCTGCCGCCCCGGACACCATGCCGGGCCGGCCGCCGAACAAGGCAGTAAGGGTGCAAATGATAAAGGCGCCGTAGAGCCCCATCAGCGGGTTGAGGTGAGCCACCAGGGCAAAGGCGATGCATTCGGGCAGCAGCGCAAAGGACGTGGTGAGGCCGGCCAAGGCATCGGCGCGTAGGCGGGTGAGGTTCATGAGGTACCAGGGCATTGCGGGGGATAAGGCGGGGAATGGTACGGAATTGAGCCCGGTGGGGCCAGTCTGAAAGATCGAGTGGCCCCAATCGGGGGGCAAGTAGAATCGTCCCACCGCCCCTCCCACACTTGACTGCATTCCAGCGTTGGAACTCAGTCAAATGTGGGAGGGGGCTTGCTCCCGATAGCAGCACCTGGGTTTCAAGCGAACATCACACCATCTCGTCGCGAATCCACTCCACCACCGACGTACGCTTCGGCACCCAGCCCAGCAACTCGCGGGCATGCTTGCCGCGCACGCGGCTGTTGGAGCCCAGGCCATAGTTGGCCATTTCATAGCCCCACTCGGCTTCAGCCTCGGCCAATGGCCAATCCTGTGGCTGGCCCAGGTTCAGGGCGTGGGCGATAGCCGTGGTCATGTCGATAAACGAGGCCTCGCCGCTTTCCACAAAGTAGAAAGTGCCCGGCACGTTCCTGGTCAGTGCCAGCAGGTACAGCGCCACCACGTCGTCAATGTGCACGTTGGACCAGATGTTCTGCCCGGTGCCGACATGGCGCACCACATCGCTCTTGCGTGCCTGCTTGAGCAAGCGCGGCAGTTGCACGCTGTCGCGCTTCACCCCAAGACTGTGGCCGTAAATCAGGGTGTTGCAGATCACCGCCGAATTCACCCCGTCTTTGGCCGCTGCCAGGATCAGGTTGTCGATGGCCACGCGGGCAGCCTTGTCGACGGTCGGCTCCGGCAGGCTGTCTTCGAAGTAGATGACATCGCTGGCCTTACCGCCCGAGGCATCACCCACGATGCTCGAGCCGCTGGTGTGCAGGAATGGCTTGTTCGAGCCTTTCAGCGCGGCCAGCAGGGTTTCCACCGCAGCGCGATGGTCGCTGCTCGCGGCATTGATCACCGCATCGGCTTTCTGCGCTTGCTCGGTCAACACAGCGGCATCATCGAGGGTGCCGATCACCGGGTTGATGCCCAGGGCGGTCATTTCAGCCGCTTGCTCGGCGCTGCGTACCAGGCCGGTAACGGTGTGACCGGCCTTGACCAGGCCAGTGGCGATGGAACCGCCGATAAAACCGGCTGCGCCGGTAATGAATACGTTCATGGAGAGTGCTCCTGACGGGGTAAGTGATGGGTCCATTGTTACGGACTCATCCCTGACGAATAAGCCCGTACCGCCCAATTCACTCTTGCGTGACGGTCACGAATCAGCAGGCATACCGTGCCAGCTTGGCCTGGATAAAGTCTAGGAAGCACTGGATGCGCAGCGCCAATTGCGAGTTGCGGTAGAACACTGCATGGATGGGTTGGCGATACCCGCTGTTGAACGCCTCCAGAACCGGCACCAGGCGTCCGGCAGTAATGTCTTCGACAGTCATGAAGTTCGACAGGCAGCAAATGCCCTGCCCTTCCAACGCCAGCTGGCGCAGGGTTTCACCACTGGACGCGGCCACGCTGGGCTGGATCAGCCAGCGGTCGCCTTCCACATGGCGTAGCGGCCAATGGTTGAGGGTTTCGGTCTGGGTAAAGCCCAGCAAGGTGTGGTCAGCCAACTCGGCGACCGTCGTCGGCGTGCCGTACTGCTTGAGGTAGTCGGGGCTGGCGAGGATATGCAGCGGCGACCAGCCGAGGGAGCGCGCATGCAGGGTGGAGTCGGCCAGGGCACCGATGCGAATCGCAATATCGGTGCTCTGCTCCAGCAGGTCGATGATCAGGTCATCGCTGTTCAACTCCAGCTGGATCTGCGGGTACAAACGGCGAAATTCTGCGATATAGGGCACGATCCCATGCAGCATGAACGGCACGGCGGCATTGATGCGCAGCCGCCCGGCGGGGTTTTTCTGGCGTGACGACAGGCGCTCTTCCAGCGCGTCCATCTGCGCCAGGATCAGCTTGGCCTGCTCGAAGAAGTACTTGCCCTCCTCGGTCAGGTCCATGCGCCGCGTGGTGCGGTTGATCAGTGTGGTTTCAAGCTTGGCTTCCAGGCGCGACAGGGTGCGACTGACCGCCGACGGCGTCTGCCCGACCTGCTCCCCGGCAGCGGAAATCGAGCCGCACTCAATCACGCTGACGAAAATCTGTAGCTCATCGGATCGGGCTTTCACGGGCGGTCCTCGTTATCGGTTCACAGCAGCTTACACCGCAGCGCCCTCAACCACTGATCAACAAATGCCCGCCCAGCAGCGCCATGCCGATAAAAAACACCCGCTTGAACAGCACCGCACTGATGCGCTGGCGCACCACCTGGCCGAGCCACATGCCCAGCAGCGCCGGCACCAGCGCCAACAACGATGCATTGATTTCGCCACCGCCCAACGTGCCGCGCCAGGCCAAACCGGCGGCCAGCGCCAGGGTCGACACGGTGAACGACAGCCCCAACGCCTGCACCAGTTGATCGCGGTTCAAACCCAGCGCCTGCAGGTACGGCACGGCCGGAATCACAAACACACCGGTGGCCGAGGTGATGATGCCGGTGATCAGCCCGCACAACGGGCCCAGCCAGCGCTCGGTTTGAGCCTTGACCTTGAACGTGGGCAGGAACAGTCCGCTCAGTGCATATACCAGCAACGCCGCGCCCAGTGCGCGCACCACCCATTGCCCGCCGTCCATCCCCAGCCACAACGTGCCCAGCCCGGTGCCGAGGAAAATCAGCAGCAACATCGGCCATAGCCGCTTGAGCAAAGCACTCAGGTGCCCGCCGAATGCCAATTGCCACAGGTTGGTGACGGTCGAAGGAATGATCAGCAACGCCGCAGCCTGCGCCGGCAGCATAGCCAGGCCGAGCATGCCCATGGCAACGGTGGGCAGGCCCAGGCCGATGACGCCCTTGACCGTACCGGCCAACAGAAAGGTGCCGATCACCAGCAAGGTAAGGGCGGGGCCGAGGTTTTGGTAAAACGCGAGGAAGGTGTTCATGGGCCGAGTGTGCGACTTTTCGATGCGCCCGAAAATTCGCCATATACTGAGGCAGCCTCTTGTTTTGCATGAGGCTGACGATGCCAGTCCAGTCACCCGAGCAACCAGCCATGCACTTTGACCTGATCGACCTGCGCCTCTACCTGCACATCCTCGACACCGGCAATATCACCGCCGGCGCGGCCCGCAGCCATTTATCCCTGGCCGCCGCCAGTGCACGCATCCGGGCGATGGAAGCCTCGTTGGGCATCGAGTTTCTCGACCGTGGGCGTCGAGGCGTCACCCCCACACCGGCGGGAAAGGCCTTGGCCCGTCACGCTCGCCTGTTGTTGCAACAAGCCGATCACCTGCAACAGGACCTCGCGGAATACGCCAACGGCGTCAAAGGCCAGGTGCGCCTGCTGTGCAACACCACCGCACTCAGCGAATACCTGCCGGAACTGCTCGCGGACTTTCTGCGCGAACACCCCAACCTCGATATCGACCTGCAGGAATTGCCCAGCCTGCGCATTACCCAGGCCTTGCGCCAGGGTACGGCGGAGCTGGGGATCATCTCCGACGCCGTGGACACCCACGGCTTGCAGACCCTGCCGTTTCGCGACGACCCACTGGTGCTGATCATGCCGCGCGACCATCCCCTGGCAGGCGGCAAGGTGAGTTTTGTCGACAGCCTGCAATTCGACTTCGTGGGCTTGGGCGCCGCCAGCGCACTCTCGGTGTACCTGGAAGAACAGGCACTGCACGCGGGCTTTCGTGTGCAGACGCGCATCCGCGCCGAGGGTTTTGACGGGCTGATGCGCATGGTCGCCCGCGGCGCCGGCCTGGGCATCGTGCCCCAGGCGGCGTTGGCGCGCTGGCCAGCGCCACACCCCTTCACCGCCCAACCGTTGCAGGAAGAGTGGGCTCGGCGAACGCTGCTGTTATGCGCGCGCTCGTTCGAACACTTGCCGGGTTACGCCAGGGCCTTGTTCGACGCCTTGGCCCTACCCTTGCGGAAAAACACGTAATACACCGCCGACAGGATCAGCAGGAACGGCACGCCAAACACCAGGGTCATCTTGAACGCCTCGGTGAAGTACGTGGTGATCATCACCGCCCCCATCAGTACCAGGCCCAGTAACGTGCTGTAGGGAAACAGGCGCAACTGGAACGACAGCTTCGCGCCGCCATGACGCTTGCGATAGCGCCGGAAGAACAGGTGCGTGAGGAAGATCATGAACCAGGTGAAGATCGCGCCAAACATCGAGATCGCCATCATCAGGGTGAACGAACTTTGCGGGTACACCACGTTCAACAGCGTCGCCAGGGCGATGCCCGAGCTGGACAACAGCAAGGCATTCAGCGGAATGCCGCTCTTGCTCAACGCGCCCATGGACTTGGGCGCAAAGCCAGCGCGGGACAGGCTGAACATCATGCGCGTGGTGATGTAGAGCTGGCTGTTCATCGCCGACAACGCCGCGATCAGGATCACGAAATTCATCACCCCGGTGGCGCCGGGAATGCCGATGGTCTGCATCACCGTGACGAACGGGCTCTGGGTCTGGCCGGCCTGGTTCCACGGCACGATGGCGAGCATCAGCGCCAGGGTCAGCAGGTAAAACACCACCAGCCGCACGATGGTCGCGCGAAAGGCTTTCTTCACGGCCTGCTCCGGGTCCGCCGCTTCACCGGCAGCCACGGCGATCATCTCGACGCTCAAGTAGCTGAAGATCGACACGATCACCGCTATCCACATGCCGCTCAGGCCATGGGGGAAGAAGCCATCGTGGGCCGTGTAGTGCTGCACGCCATAGTCCGGGTTGCCGGAGCCGAACACCACGTACACCGCAAGGATGATGAAGCCGACGATGGCGCTGATCTTGATCGTCGAAAACCAGTATTCGAAGTGGCCGAACGTCTTGACGCTGATGGCGTTGAGCAGGATGAGCACGCTGGAAAACGATACGATCCATACCCACTCCGGCACGTTGGCGAACCAGTACTTCATGTACATCGCCACCGCCGTGACCTCGGCGCCCACCGCCAGCACAATCGCCGCCCAGTAGGCATAACGCACCAGGAACCCGGCCAGCGGGCTGATGTAGAACTCGGCATAGGCGCCAAAAGAACCCGAGGTGGAGTGGGCCACCGTCATCTCCGCCAGGCAGCCCATCAGCAACAAGGTGATCAACGCGCCGATCGCGTAGCTCACCAGCACGCTGGGCCCGGCATAGCCGATGGCATAGGCGCTGCCCATGAACAGCCCGGTGCCGATGGCGCCACCGATAGCGATCATGCTCATCTGGCCGGAAGTGAGCTGGCGCCTCAGGCCCAGTTCGCGGTGGGTGATATCGGCAAAGCCGTTGTCTGGCGTGGTCACGTGGTGTGCCCCTTTATTATTGTGGTTGCACTATCTAACGGTTGTCACAGGTCCCCTGTGGGAGGGGGCTTGCCCCCGATGGCGGTGTATCAACCTGCAAATCCGGCGACTGACACACTGTTATCGGGGGCAAGCCCCCTCCCACATTTTGATCTGCGTTATCTTCAGGTGACGCTGTGGCGGACCTTGAATTGCGGCTGGTCCCAAGTGGTGTTATCGAGAATCTCACCGAGGATTTCCACCGCATCCCACACCTCGGTAAAGCTCGTGTACAGCGGCGTAAACCCAAAGCGCATGATGCGCGGCTCGCGGTAATCACCTATCACACCCCGGGCGATCAGGGCCTGGATCACCGCATAGCCTTCCGGGTGTTCGAAGCTCACATGGCTGCCACGCCGGGCGTGTTCGCGCGGCGTGATCAGCACGAGGTTATGGGCGGCACAGCGGCTTTCAACCAGCTCGATAAACAGGTCGGTCAACGCCAGGGACTTGCTGCGCAGGCTGGCCATGTCGGTCTGTTCAAAAATCTCCAGGCCGCATTCCACCATCGCCAGCGAAGTGATCGGCTGGGTGCCGCACAGGTAGCGGGCGATGCCGGCGCTCGGCGCGTAGCTGGATTCCATGGCGAACTGCCGGGTATGCCCGAACCAGCCCGACAGCGGCTGGTGCACCAGGTCCACCAGGGTCGGGCTGACCCATACGAACGCCTGGGAGCCCGGGCCGCCATTGAGGTATTTGTAGGTGCAGCCAATCGCATAGTCGGCACCGGCCCCGTGCAGGTCGATCGGCACCGCGCCCGCCGAATGCGCCAGGTCCCAGATGCTCAGCGCGCCGCATTCATGGCTCAAGGCAGTGAGCGCCTGCATGTCGTACATGTAGCCGGTCTTGTAGTTGACGTGGGTAAGCATCACCACCGCCACATCCCCGTCGATGGCCTCGGGCAGTTCATCCGGGCTGTTGACCAGGCGCAGGGAATAGCCCTGTTGCAGCAACTCGGCGAGGCCTTGGGCGATGTACAAATCGGTGGGGAAGTTGCTCGCTTCGCTGACGATCACCTTGCGCGCAGGCTCCCGTTGGCGCTGCACGCTCAAGGCGGCACTGAGCACCTTGAACAGGTTGATCGAGGTGGTGTCGGTGATCACCACCTCACCGTCGCGCGCACCAATCAGCGGTGCCAGGCGGTTGCCCAGGCGCTGGGACAAGTCGGCCCAGCCGGCGCTGTTCCAACTGCGGATCAAGCCATTGCCCCACTCTTGCACGATGACCGCCTGCGCCCGCTCCAGCGCCGCCACTGGACGCGCGCCGAGGGAGTTGCCGTCCAGGTAGATAACGTCCTGGGGCAAGGCGAACTGGTGACGTAGCGGCGCCAGCGGGTCCTGGGTGTCAAGGGCTTGGCAATGGCTGCGAGGGGTCATGGGCTGTCCTGGTTTTTATAAGTGAGGATGCAGTAAATAATGAACGAAGATTTAGAGAATTTTCGTGCAAAGTGGTGGGTAACAGGCTAATTAAGCTGTAGGAAATTCGACTAACAACCGAAAATACGCGGATTTATTCTAATCATGATTCTCGACGCCACCGACCTTCGCCTCCTGCATTTCCTGCAACAGGATGGCCGTATCAGCAATCAGGAACTGGCGGAAAAAGTCGCGTTGTCGCCCTCTGCCTGCCTGCGCCGTTTACGCCTGCTGGAAAGCGAAGGGATTATCAGCGGCTACCGCGCGGTGTTGAATGCCGAGCAACTGGGGATTGAACTGGAGGCCATCGTCCACCTGTCATTGCGCCAGGATGTGGAGGATTGGCATGAGACGTTTATCAAGAAGGTGCAGGGCTGGCCGGAAGTGGCCAGCGCCTACGTGATCACCGGCGCCAGCAATTATGTACTGCGCGTGCAGGCGCGCAACCTCAAGCACTTTTCGGACTTTATCGTGAACCACCTGAACCGCACGGCGGGGGTGATGGATATCCGCTCGGAGATTGTGTTGCAGAAGATCAAGGATCGGGATGAGGTGCTTGATCTGGTTGTTCGCAAATAGGAGCAGCACCATCGCTCGAATGTGGGAGGGGCGGTGCGACGATTCGACTTGCCCCCTCCCACATTTTTGACCGTGTTGATCAATCCTCCAACGCACGAACCCGCTGCATGCGTTTTTGCTCTACCGGCGCTGCCGCGGCCTGCAACTCAAAGTCAAAATCAATCTGCGCAAACCGCCCTTCCACGCCAAACTCCCGCGCCAGTTGCGGATCGTCGCTGAAGCGAATCTCGGCAATCAACTCATCCCGCGTCGCGTAGGCAAAATCATCATGCAGGTACGGGTCATCCGACAGGTTGATCTGCGTGGTCAGGTGCCGGTACCCCGGCGCCGAGATGAAGAAGTGGATATGCGCCGGCCGCTGGCCGTGACGCCCCAGTTGATCGAGCAACTGCTGGGTCGGCCCGGTCGGCGGGCAGCCATAGCCCGAGGGCACGATGCTGCGAAAGCGGTAGTTGCCCTGGGCGTCGGTCTCGATGCGGCGGCGCAGGTTGAATTCGGATTGCGTCGGGTCGAACCACGAATAGGTGCCACCGGTATTGGCCTGCCACACATCGACAATCGCCCCCGCCAACGGCTTGCCCTCGGTGTCGCGCACTTGCCCGCGCATAAACAGCGGCACCGCCTCGTCCTTGCCATCGTCCAGCCGCGCCTCGTACTTCGACAGCGGCGCGCCGGCCACATACAGCGGGCCTTCGATGGTGCGCGGGGTACCGCCGGATTTGCCGGCTTCCTCATCGGCGGCGTCCATCAGCATGTCCAGGTAATGCTCCAGACCGAGCCCGGCGGCGAGCAGTCCGGCCTCCTGGTTCTTGCCCAATTCATTGAGGTAGTTGACCGCCTTCCAGAACTCTTCCGGGGTCACTTCCAGGTCTTCGATAATGTTTACCGTATCGCGCAGGATCCGGTAGATCAGCGCCTTGGTACGCGGGTTGCCGCCGTCAGTGAAGTTGCCGCTGGCTTCTTCGAGAAACTGTTGGGCATGGGCAGTCTGGGACAGTCGGATGGACATGGTGCATTCCTCATCTTGTAGTTATCAGGGTGAAAACCGGCCTAGCGGTCGTCCGCATGGATCGACGAAGGGTGCCGGCACAAGGCGTTCACTTCGATGGCCATGTAGGGGTAAAGCGGCAGTTGCATCAGCAGGTCATGCAGTTCTTGCACACTGTCGACGTCGAACACGCTGTAGTTGGCGTAGAGCCCGGCGATGCGCCACAAGTGGCGCCATTTGCCTTGCTCTTGTAAACGTCGAGCCAGGGCTTTTTCGTCGGCCTTGAGGCTGGCGGCGCGCTCGGGGTTCATATCGACGGGCAGGTTCACGGTCATTTTTACGTGGAACAACATGGCGGCGCCTCTTAGTGTTTGTCACGACGGAAGAACGCCAGACGCTCTTCATCGATGGCCAGGCCCAGGCCCGGCAAATGGGAGACATGCAGCTGGAAGTCGCGGTACAGCGGCGGCTCGGTAAGGATGTCTTCGGTCAGCAACAGCGGGCCGAACAACTCGGTGCCCCACGCCAGTTTGTCCAGCGTAAGGAAGGCATGCGCCGACGCCAGGGTGCCGATCCCCCCTTCCAGCATCGTGCCGCCGTACAGGCCGATACCGGCTGCCTCGGCAATCGCAGCGGTGCGCAATACCGCGCGGGGGCCGCCGTTCTTGGCGATCTTCAGGGCGAACACCGAGGCCGCGCCTTCACGGGCCAGGTTGAAGGCATCTTCGACACACTCGATGGATTCGTCAGCCATGATCGGCGCCGGGCTCGACAGGTTGAGCCGGGCCATGCCCCCACGGTTATTGCGCGAGATCGGCTGCTCGATCAGGTCGATGCCGTTGTCGTCGAGCACCTTGCACGCACGCAGGGCCACGGCCTCGTCCCAGGCCTGGTTGACGTCGACGCGCACGCTGGCACGCTCGCCCAGGGCCTTTTTGATCGCGATGACATGGGCCAGGTCATGGCCAACTTCACCGGCACCGATCTTCAACTTGAAGATGCGGTGGCGGCGCAGGTCGAGCATCTTTTCGGCCTCGGCAATGTCCTGGGCGGTATTGCCGCTGGCAAGGGTCCAGGCCACCGGCAACGCATCGCGCACACGCCCACCGAGCAGTTCGCTGACGGGCAGGTTCAGGCGCTTGCCGTGGGCGTCGAGCAAGGCGCTTTCGATACCGGATTTGGCAAAGGTGTTGCCGCGAATGCTGCGCTCCAGGCGCAACATGGCAGCGTTGATATTGCTGGCGTCCTGGCCGATCAGCAGTGGCGCGAAGTGACGGTCGATGTTGACCTTGATGCTGTCGGGGCTCTCGTTACCGTAGCTCAGGCCACCGATGGTGGTGGATTCACCGATGCCTTCGATGCCGTCGGCGCAGCGCACGCGGATGATCACCAGGGTCTGGTTTTGCATGGTGTGCATCGCCAGTTTGTGCGGGCGAAGGGTGGGAAGGTCGACGATAATGGTCTCGATCGACTCGATGGCGCGAATCGGCATGGCAATACCCGTTGGGTTATTTATAGATTTACGTCGATTCTGTGCCGCATTTTTCCTAGCTTCCAATATAGAATTAGTCTCAAGCAATACCCTCAAGGTATGAAAGGAGCCGTTATGGAACTGCGTCATCTGCGCTACTTCCAGGTGTTGGGGCAGACCCTCAACTTCACCCGTGCCGCCGAACGCCTGCACATCGCCCAGCCGCCGTTGAGCAGGCAGATCCAGCAATTGGAAGAGGAATTGGGCGTGATTCTGCTGGAGCGTGGCCGACCGCTGCGGCTGACCGAGGCCGGGCGGTTTTTCTATGAACACGCCAATGTATTGCTCGAGCAGTTGAACAAAGTCTGCGACAACACGCGACGCATCGGCCAGGGCGAGAAGACCTGGCTGGGCATTGGCTTTGCCCCATCGACCTTGTATGGCGTGCTGCCGGAATTGATTCGGCGGCTGCGCAACCATGAGGCGTTGGAGCTGGAACTGGGGTTGTCGGAAATGACCACCTTGCAGCAGGTCGAGGCGCTCAAGGCCGGGCGTATCGATGTGGGTTTCGGGCGCATTCGTATCGACGACCCGGCCATCGTCCAGCGCGTGCTGGTGGAGGATCGGTTGGTCGCCGTGCTGCCCGCCGGCCACCCCTTGTTGGGCGCCCCCGCGACCCTCGCCCAACTGGCCGCCGAGCCGTTTGTGCTCTACCCCGGCAACCCGCGCCCCAGCTATGCCGACCATGTGATCGCGCTGTTCGACGCCCACGGCCTGAGCCTCAAGGTGGCGCAGTGGACCAACGAATTGCAGACCGCCATCGGCCTGGTCGGTGCGGGCATGGGCGTGACGCTGGTGCCGGCATCGGTGCAGGTGCTGCATCGCGCGGATATTGGCTACACGCCGGTTGTAGAAGCGACGGCGACCTCGCCGATCATTCTGAGCCGACGGGTGAATGATCAGTCGCCAGGGCTTAGTCATTGCCTGCAGTTGGTTGAAGAACTGATCTGAAACCCTCCCACATGTTGATCTTCATCAGGTTCAAGTACTGCGCATACGCTTGCGCTGCAACGTCTGGCTGGGGGACTCATCGAACAGTTTTCGATACTCCGCCGAGAACCGCCCCAGGTGGGTAAAGCCCCAGCCCAGGGCGATCTCGGAGATGGTGCGGATTGAACCGTGCTCAAGGATTTCCTGGCGCACTGCATTCAGCCGATGCTTCTTCAGGTAGGCCATGGGCGACAGGGCGAAGTACTTGCGAAACGCATCGAACAGCTTGAACCGCGACACGCCGGCAGCGGCTTCCAGGTCTTCGAGGTGCAGCGCCTCGCGGGCGTTGGCGTGAATGTATTGGCGCGCACGGATCAGGTAATGGGGCAGTTTCACCCCCAGCACGTCACGCAGTTCTTCCGAGTAGTTGTTCGGCTGGGCGAGGATCAGGCCCTTGATCAGCGAGCTTTCCAGGTCACGGGTAAACGCCGCCTGCTCATACAACTCACTGCTGCCTTCCAGCTCGGCGATGAAATAACGCGCCATGCGCCACCACGACGCCGAAGCGCCCTCCACCGCATCCATCACCGGTTCAAATTGCAGCGGCGCTTCGATAGGCCGTTGCAGCAAGCCTTCCAGCGATTCGCTCATCGCCGCCCGCGTGATCACCACCTGCAACTTGCGGCAGTCACCGGAAATCGCCAGCACCTGGTGCTCGTTGGGCGCGATGATCACGCCCTGATCGCGGTTGGAACCCAGGCACTCACCGTTCTTGCTCAACGCCTGTTCGCCCACCAGCGGCAGGCTCACGCTGTAGCTGCTGAAGTGCTCGGCGTCTTCGATATCGATGGTCACGTCGGTGCCGTATTCGATCACCCCCAGGGTGGTGGCGCGGGACTTGAACACGTTGGCACTGTGATGAAAGCGCAGGCGCTCGGGCGTGGCCGTCGCCAGGCGATGGGGCCCGCAAATGCCGGACATCCAGCTGCGGGCGCCTTCGAGGTCGAAGCGTTGAATATGAATATCGCGTGTCTGGCTACTCATCAGGGTGCACCCACGGCGGTTAGGCTGTTGCGCGCTCTGGCGGCGCGTCGTTGTGGTTCCACAGCAAGTTCTACGCCACGCCGGCCCGATTGCAACCGGGTGGATAGCAACCGCCAACTATGTGGATAAACCGCAGGTGTTGACGCCCCTTGCCTCGCCAGACGGTAGCGCGTCGCGTCACCGCCCCGCACCGCCGTGGGTATTTGCTGCCCAACTTTGCGGCCCACCTTCCCCCATTAAGTGGATAGCCCGCCCCCTTGTCGCAGCCTCTTAATGGCTCACCTGTTTAGCCATGATCAAAAGGTGCCTCCCATGAGTGGTGCAAGAAGCGTCGAGCAATGGAAAAGCTTTATCGAAAGCTGCCTGGATTTTCGTCCGGCAGACGCAGTGTTCCGTATCGCCCGCGACATGTTTACCGAGCCCGAGCTGTTCGACCTGGAGATGGAGCTGATCTTCGAGAAGAACTGGATCTACGCCTGCCACGAAAGCGAACTGGCCAATCATCACGACTTCGTGACGATGCGTGCCGGGCGCCAGCCGATGATCATCACCCGCGATGGCGAGGGCCGGCTCAATGCGCTGGTCAACGCCTGCCAGCATCGCGGCACCACCCTCACCCGGGTCGGCAAGGGCAACCAGTCGACCTTCACCTGCCCGTTCCACGCCTGGTGCTACAAGAGCGATGGCCGGCTGGTGAAGGTCAAGGCGCCGGGGGAATATCCGGAAGGTTTCGACAAGGCGACACGCGGCCTGAAAAAGGCGCGCATCGACAGCTACAAGGGCTTTGTCTTCATCAGCCTGGATGTGAATGGCCGTGACAGCCTGGAAGACTTCCTCGGCGACGCCAAAGTGTTCTTCGACATGATGGTCGCGCAGTCTGCCACCGGTGAGTTGGAGGTGCTGCCGGGCAAGTCTGCCTACACCTACGACGGCAACTGGAAACTACAAAACGAAAACGGCCTGGACGGGTATCACGTCAGCACCGTGCACTACAACTACGTGGCCACGGTGCAGCATCGCCAGCAGGTGAACACCGAGAACGGCACCGGGTCCGCCAGCACCCTGGACTACAGCAAGCTCGGCGCCGGCGACGCCAACACCGATGACGGTTGGTTCGCCTTCAACAATGGCCACAGCGTGTTGTTCAGCGACATGCCCAACCCCAGCGTGCGTTCCGGCTACGCCACCATCATGCCGCGCCTGGTGCAAGAGCACGGCCAGCAGAAGGCCGAGTGGATGATGCACCGCCTGCGCAACCTGAATATCTACCCGAGCCTGTTCTTCCTCGACCAGATCAGCTCGCAGTTGCGCATCATCCGCCCGGTGGCGTGGAACAAGACCGAGATCATCAGCCAGTGCCTGGGGGTGAAGGGCGAATCCGACGCCGACCGCGAAAACCGTATTCGCCAGTTCGAGGACTTCTTCAACGTCTCGGGCATGGGCACGCCGGACGACCTCGTGGAGTTTCGCGAAGCCCAGCGTGGTTTCCAAGGCCGCCTGGAACGCTGGAGCGATATCTCACGCGGCAGCCATCGCTGGGAAACCGGGCCAACGCCGAACAGCGAGGCCATCGGCATCCAACCGGCCATGACCGGCACCGAGTTCACCCATGAAGGCCTGTACGTCAACCAGCACCGCAACTGGCAGCAGTTCCTGCTCCAGGGCCTGGATCAACAAGCGCTGAAACTGCGGGAGGTGAAATGATGAATGCGCCATTGCAGTACCGGATCGAGCAGTTTTTCTACCGTAAATCCGAGCTGTGCGACGCCCAGGACTGGGACGCCTATGTGCAGTTGTTCGACCCGCAGAGCGAATTTCACCTGCCGCAATGGGACTCGGAGCACGTCTACACCCGCGACCCCAAGCGTGAGATGTCACTGATCTATTACGCCAACCGTTCGGGCCTGGAAGACCGCGTGTTCCGCCTGCGCACCGGCAAAGCGGCGTCTGCCACACCGATGCCGCGCACCTTGCACCTGATCAACAACGTGCGCATCGCCGAGCAGGCGGATGGCACGTTGGAGGTCCGGTTGAACTGGCACACGCTGTTCTATCGGCTGGCCACGTCGGAGCAGTTCTACGGGCATGCCACCTATCGCCTCAAGCCCCATGGCGACAGCTGGCTGATCACCCGCAAGCATGCGCTGCTGCTTAACGACACCATCAATTCGGTGCTGGATTTCTATCACCTATGAACACGCCTTTGTGGCGAGCGGACTTGCCACAGGTTGTGCGCACGTCATCAATATGCGGAGCCCCTACATGAATCACAAAGTGGCCTTCAGTTTTGCCGACGGCAAGACGCTGTTTTTCCCGGTGGGCGCGAATGAAATCCTGTTGGATGCGGCACTGCGCAATGGCATCAAGATCCCCCTGGATTGCCGCGAAGGCGTGTGCGGCACCTGCCAGGGCCGGTGCGAGTCGGGGGATTACACCCAGGACTATGTGGACGAGGAAGCCCTCTCCAGCCTCGACCTGCAACAGCGCAAGATGCTCAGTTGCCAGACCCGAGTGAAGTCCGACGCGGCGTTCTACTTCGACTTTGATTCAAGCCTGTGCAATGCGCCGGGGCCGGTGCAGGTGCGCGGCACGGTGAGCGAGGTGCAGCAGGTGTCGGCCAGTACGGCGATCTTGACGGTGCGGTTGGACGCGTCGCTGGATTTTCTACCGGGTCAATATGCGCGCATCTCGGTGCCCGGCACGGACGGTTGGCGCTCCTACTCTTTCGCCAACCTGCCGGGCAATCAGCTGCAGTTCCTGATCCGCCTGCTGCCGGATGGGGTGATGAGCAACTACCTGCGTGACCGTTGCCACGTCGGCGATGCGTTGCTGATCGAGGCGCCGCTGGGTGCGTTCTACCTGCGTCATGTCAGCAAACCGTTGGTGCTGGTGGCCGGCGGTACCGGATTGTCTGCCTTGCTCGGCATGCTCGATGAACTGGCCGCCACGGGCTGCGAGCAGCCCGTGCACCTGTATTACGGCGTGCGCGGGGCTGAGGATTTATGCGAAGCGCAGCGTATCCATCAATACGCCTCGAAAATCCCCGGTTTTCGCTACACCGAAGTGCTGAGCGCACCGTCGCCCGAGTGGCCTGGCAAGCGCGGCTACCTCACCGACCATTTCGACCTGGCCGAATTGCGCGACGGATTGGCGGATATGTACGTGTGCGGCCCCCCTCCGATGGTCGAATCCATCCAACAATGGCTGGCGGATCAGGCACTTGATGGCGTTCAGCTGTATTACGAAAAGTTTACGCAGAGTAATATCTGACGCCTCAGCACTTCTGAGGGGTTCTACCCCGAGAAAAACAAGTAGAAGGGAACGTTAATGGCGGATGACATGGTTAACCCGGTAGGCCTCAAGCGTGGCCTGAAGAACCGGCATATTCAGTTGATCGCCTTGGGAGGGGCGATTGGCACGGGGCTGTTCCTCGGTTCGGCCGGGGTACTCAAGTCGGCAGGGCCGTCGATGATCCTGGGCTACGCGATTGCCGGTTTCATCGCGTTCCTGATCATGCGCCAGCTCGGCGAGATGATCGTCGAAGAACCGGTGGCCGGCTCGTTCAGCCACTTCGCCCACAAATACTGGGGCGGTTACGCGGGCTTCCTGGCCGGCTGGAACTACTGGGTACTCTACGTGCTGGTGGGCATGGCCGAGCTGACCGCCGTGGGCAAGTACATCCAGTTCTGGTGGCCGGAGATCCCGACCTGGGTCAGCGCACTGGTGTTCTTTGTCGCGGTGAACCTGATCAACACCCTGAACGTTAAATTCTTTGGTGAGACCGAGTTCTGGTTTGCGATCATCAAGGTGGTGGCGATTGTCGGCATGATCGTGCTCGGCTGCTACCTGCTGTTCAGCGGCACCGGCGGCCCGCAAGCGTCCATCAGCAACCTGTGGAGCCACGGCGGGTTCTTCCCGAATGGCGGCATGGGGCTGTTGATGTCCATGGCCTTCATCATGTTCTCGTTCGGCGGCCTGGAGCTGGTGGGTATCACCGCTGCCGAGGCCAGCGAGCCACGCAAGGTGATCCCGAAAGCGATCAACCAGGTGGTGTACCGGATCCTGATTTTCTACGTCGGCGCATTGACCGTGCTGCTGTCGCTGTACCCATGGGATCAACTCCTGCAAACCCTCGGCGCGTCGGGCGATGCCTACAGCGGCAGCCCGTTTGTGCAGATCTTCTCGCTGATCGGCAACGACACCGCCGCCCACATCCTCAACTTCGTGGTGCTGACCGCGGCACTGTCGGTGTACAACAGCGGCGTGTACTGCAACAGCCGCATGCTGTTCGGCCTGGCCGAGCAAGGTGATGCGCCAAAAGCGCTGATGAAGCTCAACAAGCAAGGCGTACCACTGCGGGCCCTGGCGATCTCGGCGTTGGTGACGATGCTGTGCGTGGTGGTCAACTACGTGGCGCCGAAGAGTGCGCTGGAGTTGCTGTTTGCGCTGGTGGTTGCCTCGCTGATGATCAACTGGGCGCTGATCAGCATCACCCACATCAAGTTCCGCAAAGCCATGGGTGAGCAAGGTGTGACGCCGTCGTTCAAGACCTTCTGGTTCCCGTTCAGCAACTACCTGTGCCTGGCGTTCATGCTGATGATCATCAGCGTGATGCTGGCGATCCCGGGCATTCGCGAGTCGGTGTATGCGATGCCGGTTTGGGTGGGGATTATCTATGTGGCCTACCGGTTGCGAGTGAGTAAGACGAAAGCGGTCGCCGCCTCCCGCATTTGATTGCATTGCAAATGAAAAGCCCCGGTGATCCGGGGCTTTTTGTTTACAGCGTGGAGCGCACTCGCCACAGCTCGGGGAACAGCACGGTGTCGAGCATCTTGCGCAGGTAACCCACGCCCTCGGTGCCGCCGGTGCCAGGTTGGAAGCCGATAATCCGCTCCACCGTGGTCACATGCCGGAAGCGCCATTGGCGGAACGAATCTTCCAGGTCGATAAACTTCTCGGCCAACTGGTACAAGTCCCAATACCGGCTCGGGTCGCGATACACCTCGCGCCACGCCGCCTCCACCGACTCATCGTGAACGGTCGCCGCCGTCGGGTCGCGCTCGGCGCGCCTGGGGTCAATCGCCAGGCCCGCCTTGGCCATCAGGTTCACCGCTTCGTCATACAGCGACGGCGTGGCAATTGCCACCTGCAACTCCTGCAACAACTCAGGCCGATGGGCATGGGGCCGCAGCAGCGCCGCGCTCTTGTTGCCGAGGATAAATTCGATCTCGCGGTACTGGAAAGACTGGAACCCGGACGACTGCCCCAGGAACGGGCGAATCGCCTTGTATTCCGACGGCGTCATGGTCGCCAGCACGGCCCAGGCGTGCACCAGTTGATCGAAGATCCGCGAGACCCGCGCCAGCATCTTGAACGCCGGCGGCAATTCGCCCAGGCGCACGTGTTCGCGGGCGGCCTTGAGTTCGTGGAGCATCAGTTTCATCCACAGCTCGGAGGTCTGATGCTGGATGATGAAGAGCATTTCGTTGTGGTCCGGCGACAGCGGATGCTGGGCGCTGAGGACTTTGCCCAAGTCCAGGTAGTCGCCATAGCTCATGGACTCGGAAAAATTCAGTTCGGCGTTATGCCATTCTTCCGGTGGCTGGTAGTCGGCAGAGAAAGGACATTGGCTCATCGCGAGGGCTCCTTGAGCGGGCGGAGAATGGCACGGACCGGGCTGGCGTCCAGGTTGGCGAAACGCAGCGGCAGGGCGATCAGTTCGTAGTCGCCCTCCGGTACGTCGTCGAGCACGATGCCTTCGAGGATCGCCATGCCATGCCGCGCCACGGCGTTGTGGGCATCCATGGTCTTGGACTGTTGCGGGTCCAGGGAGGGCGTGTCGATACCGATCAGGCGCACCCCCAGGCTGGCCAGCCGTTCAATGGTCTGCGGGGCGATGGCGGTGAAGTTCGAATCCCATTCGGTCAGCGGTGCTTGTGGATAAGTACGCAACAGCACGCGCTGCGGCAAGTTATCCACACGCCCTTCCAACTGATGCGGCTGTACCAGCGCGCCGCTGTCCAGGCAATGCAGCACCCGGCACGGGCCCATGTACACGTCCAGCGACACCTCGCCAATCGGTGCACCGTCAGCGCTGTAATGCAGCGGCGCATCCACATGGGCGCCGGTGTGCGGCGACAAGGTAATGCGCCCGACATTCACCGGGCACTCCGGGCCGAACTGCCACACACGCTCTTCCTGGAACGGCGTATCGCCCGGCCAGGTCGGGGTCGCCGTGCTCAAGGGCGGGCTGATGTCCCACCACGTTTTTATTGGGTTCATTTAAAGGCTCTCGGCGGTTACTGGGGTGAATGATACGAGGGCCAGACGTGAATTTTCTTGCGAATTCCTGCGTAAAGCGGGAAATCTTTCGCACTTACTGCGAGGAAATGGCCTATTTACGCTCAGAAGTATTGCCTGGCCACAGTGGAGCTGCCACCAAGGATTAATGTGGGAGGGGGCTTGCCCCCGATAGCAGTGTGTCAGTCACTTATGTGTCCACTGACCCTCCGCCATCGGGGGCAAGCCCCCTCCCACATTGACTGCACACGGCAGAGGAGTCGCATTCACCTGCGCTTCTGGGCATCCCGATGTCGAGTTCAGACCACTGGCGCAACGCCCAAGGCCTTAGGGTGCATCTTTCCATTCCCTGCCTCGGAGTCATCATGTCCAAGCCCATCACCGTATTGCGCGACACCCATCCCCTGCCGGTCCTGGATGCCTGCAAATGGGAAAAGCTCGAAGGCGACCCGCACACCGTCAACCTCAACGCCTACACCAGCGAAGACGGCAGCAAGATCATGGGCACCTGGATCTGCACCCCGGGCAAGTGGTACGTGGAATACGTGAAGTGGGAATACTGCCACTTCCAGGAAGGCTACTGCGTGATCACCCCTGAGGGGATGGAGCCGATCCATCTGCGCGCTGGGGATATTTTCGTGGTGGAACCGGGGATGAAGGGGACATGGGAAGTGGTTGAGACGGTGCGTAAGTATTTTGTGTTTGCTTGAGTCGCTTCCAAAGCGGGCAATTTGACGTTGTTGTGGCGAGCGGGGCAAGCCCGATCGCCACAGTAAGCCTCCATTACAAGGTTATTTGGGTTTGCGATAGCTGTTGATAATCGCCGAGAAGTCCTTGCCCCCTTCCCCACGCTGACTCATCGATTGGTATAACTGCTGGGCCACGGCACCGAGGATCACCGGTTGCTTGGCCTGGCGAGCGGCCTCGGTGGCCAGGCCCAGGTCCTTGAGCATCAAATCGGCGCCGAACCCACCGGTATAACCACGGGACGACGGCGCGGTTTCGATCACGCCCGGCCAGGGGTTGTAGGTGTCGGAACTCCAGCAGCGCCCGGTGGAGCTGTTGATAATGCCGGCCAGCACCTGGGTGTCGATGCCCAGCGCGTCCCCCAAGGCCATGGCTTCGCTGACGCCGACCATGCTGATGCCCAACAGCAGGTTGTTGCAGATCTTGGCGATTTGCCCGGTGCCCACATCGCCGCAATGCACGATGTTGCGGCCCATCTGCGCCAGCACCGGTTGCAGGGTGGCGAACAGTTCCGGGGTGGCGCCGACCATGAAGGTCAGGGTGCCCGCCTGGGCGCCGCCCGTGCCGCCGGAGACCGGTGCATCGGCCATCACCACGCCTTGCTTGGCGGCAGCAGCGGCGACATCGCGCGCGGTCTGCGGGTCGATGGTGCTGCAGTCCACTGCGGGCACGCCGTTGCCGATCCCGGCCAATACACCGTCTTCATTCAGCCAGACACTGCGCACATGGGCGGCGGCCGGCAGCATGGTAATCACCAGCTCGGCGCCTTGGGCAGCGTCACGCGGCGAGTCGCTGATGCGGCCGCCCAGTTCGGCGAGTTCCTTGAGCACCGTCTGGTTCAGGTCGAACAGGTTCAGCGCATGGCCGGCCTTGATCAGGTTGCGGGCCATGGGCGCGCCCATGTTGCCCAAGCCGATAAATGCAATCTTCATGGTCGTCTCCCGAATCAGCGCAGGTTGATGGTGGTGTTGACGCCATCGTTGACCGTGTCGTCGTCGAACCAGCGGCTGGTGACGGTTTTGGTCTGGGTGTAGAACTGCACCACTTGCTTGCCGTACGGGCCGAGGTCGCCGAGCTTGGAGCCACGGGAACCGGTGAAGCTGAAGAACGGCACCGGCACCGGGATCGGGATGTTGATGCCGACCTGGCCCACATCGATTTCGCTCTGGAATTTACGCGCCGCCGCCCCGCTCTGGGTGAACAGGCCGGTGCCGTTGCCGAAGGGGTTGGCGTTGACCAGCGCAATGGCCTGGTCGAGGGTGTCGACTTCCAGCACCACCAGCACCGGGCCGAAGATTTCCTGGGTGTAGATCTGCATATCGGTTGTCACACCCGAGAACAGGGTCGGGCCGACGAAGTTGCCTTGCTCGAAGCCCGGCACCTGGATGTCGCGGCCATCCAGCTCAAGCTTGGCGCCTTCTTTCACGCCGCTTTCGATCAGCTCCAGGATGCGGGCCTTGGCGCGCTTGGAGATCACCGGGCCGACATCCGTGCCCGCTTCGCTGCCGGCGTTGACCTTGAGCTTTTGCGCCAGCGCTTTCAGATCCGGCAGCCATTGCTTGGCTGCGCCCACCAGCACCACCACCGAGGTGGCCATGCAACGCTGGCCCGCCGCGCCGAAACCGGCACCGACCAGGGCATTGAGGGTGTGTTCGCGGTTCGCATCCGGCAGCACCACGGCGTGGTTCTTGGCGCCCATCATCGACTGCACGCGCTTGCCGTGCTTGCCCGCCAAGTCGTAGACGTGAGTACCGACAGCGGTCGAGCCGACGAAGGACACGGCCTTGATGTCTTTATGGGTGCACAGCGCATCCACCACATCCTTGCCGCCGTGCACCACGTTGAGCACACCCGCCGGTACGCCCGCTTCCAGCGCCAGCTCCACCAGCAGCAGGGTCGACAGCGGGTCTTGTTCGGACGGCTTGAGGACGAAGGTGTTACCGCAGGCGATGGCCATCGGGAACATCCACAGCGGAATCATCGCCGGGAAGTTGAACGGGGTAATGCCGGCACACACGCCGATGGGTTGGCGCAGGGTGTAGGTATCAACACCACCGGCGACGTTCTCGGCGAACTCGCCCATTTGCAGGGTGCCGATGGAACAGGCGTGCTCCACCACTTCCAGGCCACGGAAAATATCGCCCTCGGCATCGGCAATGGTCTTGCCCTGCTCGGCGCTGAGGACCACGGCGATGCGCTTGGAGTGCTCACGGATCAAGGCTTGCAGCTTGAGCATGATGCGCATGCGCGCGCCGATCGGCGTCAGCTTCCAGGTCTGGAAGGCTTGATGGGCGGCGTCGATGGCAGCATTGACTTCATCGGCCGTGGCGAACGGGACTTTGGCCAGCACTTGCTGGGTGGCCGGGTTGACGATGTCTTGCCAATGGGTGGTCTTGGACTCGACCCACTCACCATTGATCAGCAACTTGACCTGTTGCACGGAAATATCGGCAGATGCGTTCATGTGGTCTCCAACTCTTATATTTATGCAGAGACAAGGCGCGTAAACCGCCTTGAGAAATGAGGCGTTCGGACTGTTTTTGGAGTATAGATGTGCAAATCTCTAATAAGAACGCACATAAAAGCCGGTCCAATATGCAAAAAAACATCACATCGCTGGGTTCCCTGAACTGGGATGACCTGAAGTTTTTCCTGGAAGTGGCCCGCACCCGCAAGGCCAGCGTCGCGGCCAAGCGCCTGGCGGTGGACTACACCACCGTGTCGCGGCGCATCAGCTCATTGGAAGTGTCGCTCGGTACCCTGCTGTTCGAAAAGTCCCGGACCAACGGCTTCGTCCTCACCCCCGAAGGCCAGCGTTTGCTGGGGTATGCCGAGTCCATTGAAAGCACCCTGCACATGGCCTGCGAGCAGGTGTCCGGCTCCGGCGTGGCGCTGTCCGGCCATGTGCGCATGGGCTGCACCGAAGGCTTCGGCAGCTTCTTCGTCACCCCGCAGTTGAGCCACTTCGTCGACACCTACCCGGCCATCTCGGTCGACATCCTGCCGCTGCCCCACTTCATCAGCCTGTCCAAGCGCGAAGCCGACATCGTCATCGCCCTGGAACGCCCGGAACACGGACCCTACGTGTGCTGCAAACTGTGCGACTACAAACTGCAGCTGTACGCGACCCAGGAATACCTCGACCAACACCCGCCCATCCAGCGCCCGGCCGATTTGGCCGAGCATCCGTTTATCAGCTATGTGGATGATTTGGCCTTCAGTTCGGAGCTGCTGTACCTGGCCAACGTCGTGCCCGGCGCCAGCGCCAGCCTGCGCAGTACCAGCGTGATTGCGCAATACGTGGCGGCGCAGCAAGGGCGGTCGATGGCGATCTTGCCGTGCTTTCTGGCGGCGCAGGATCCACGGTTACTGCCGGTGCTGGGGGAGCAGATTGCGATCACTCGCCAGTTTTGGATGTATTGCCGCGAGGATCTGAGGAAGCTGAAGCGGATTACGTTGCTGTGGGATTACATTCGCGAGGTGACGGAGCAGAACCAGGGGTTGTTGATGGGGGAGACAAGGGAGATTCGGTTTGCGGATTAAAGGGCTGGGCTGCGCGGTGTCTCTGAGAGATGGGCAAGGCCGTGGTGGGTGACTTGACGCAGGCGATGACGCCGGGCAGTTAAGCGAACATCGTTCAAATGTGGGAGGGGGCAAGCCCCCTCCCACATTTTGATTGGATTTCAGATTGAAATCGGACTGCCGGCTCAGTCCGCAATCACCACAATCGCCACCCGTCGATTCTCGGTACGCCCTTCCGCTGTGTCGTTGGTGGCCACGGGTTTACTGCTGCCCAGCCCACGCAGCTGGATGTTGTCTTCTTTCATGCCCACGCCTTGCAGCACCGTCGCCACGCTTTGGGCGCGGCGCAGGGACAGTTGCTGGTTGTAGGTCTCTGTGCCCGAGGCGTCGGTGTGGCCGTCGATGCGTACACGCTCGATGCCTACGTCCAGCAGGGCCTTGCCGATGCGTTGGACGATGTCGGTGCTGGGTTGGTTAAGGGTTTCGACGTCACTGCCAAACAGCACTTTGCCGGACAGGCCGAACGCCCAGCCGTCATCGGTAAGCTCGAAGCCCTGTTGCTTGAGGACGGCGACTTGCGCCGGGGTCAGGCCTTTGGAGGGTACCGTCTGGCAGCCGCCAAGGGCGAGCAACGCCACCAGCAGGGTGATAAAGATAAAACGCGCGGTAGAGAACAAGGGATCAGCTCCTGTGTTGAACGTTGACGACGGGGCTCTCCGACTCCGCCGTTTGCTGGCCGCCCGACGACAAACGTTTGGCCTGGTACATCGCCGCATCGGCGGCATTGAGCAAGGTGCCAGGTGTGACGCCATGCTCGGGGTAGAGGGCGATACCAATACTGAGGGAGGTCAACACCTGGGTGTCGCCAGGCACCGCAATCGGCATGTCCATGCTGGCGATGATTTTGTCGGCGATGCGCTGGGCGTCTTCCACCTTGTGCAGCGGCGCCAGCAGGATGGCGAACTCGTCACCGCCCAGGCGCGCCACCAGGTCATCTTCACGCAATTGCGCACGCACGCGCTCGGCGACGGCCACCAGCACGGCATCACCTGCGGCATGACCGAAGCTGTCATTGATCTCTTTGAAACGGTCGCTGTCGAGGTACAGCACGGCCACCTGTTCCTTGGCTTTGGCGGCGCTGCGCAGCGCGCGAATCAGGCGGCCTTCGAAGTATGCGCGGTTGGGCAGACCGGTAAGGCTGTCGTGGTTGGCCTTGTGGGCGAGGGTTTCGTTTTCGCTTTGCAGGTGGTTTTGCCAGGCTTGCATCTCGCCGAGCAAGGCATTGAAGTCGCTGCCCAGGCTGTCGAGTTCGGCGATGCGGGCCGGCGGCACGCGGCGGTCGAAGTCGCGCTCGCTGCGGGCGGCGTGGGCCACGGCGGCGAGGCTTTGCAGCGGCTCCGTAATGCCGCGCAACAGACGCCGCGCCAAGTGCAGGGCAACCCAGGCGCTGAGGGCGGTGCAGATCAGGATCCCCGCCAGGCCGCTGAGCAGGAAGCGCAACAGGCTGCCGCCGTGGCCGGTCAGGTGAATGCTGCCGATGGTGCGCCCCTGATGGAGGATCGGCTGGATGATGGGCTGTTCGAGCAAGGCGTGCGCCAGTTCCAGTTCTACCCGCGACAGCATCCCGGTTTCCGGGCGCGTCCAATACGACAACAGCTTGCCACTGGCATCGAATACTTCGGCCTCGGCGACTTCCTCGGTTGAAGCGATAAGGCTGAGAGCTTCGGTGGCTGCGGCGCTGTCATTGAACACCACCGCCGCCTCCACGGTGTAGTTGATGGAGCGGGCGATCAGGTGCAGGTTGTGTTCGGCGTAGACCCGTAGCGCCAACACGCCGAGCAGGGTCAGGGACACACTGGCCAGGGTCACCGCCATCAGCGCGAGGATCAGGTGCCCTCGGCCGATGACCGAACGCAGGGTCGGTCGCACTCTCATGGCGCAGGCGCCCGGCGACGGGACAGTTGCAAAACGCTGGGATGAATGCGCACGCCGCTGCGCGCCACCGAGTCGAGGTTGACCTCAAACGACACTTGCTCATCCCCCACCTGCAGGCAGAACAGGCTGCCCACGGTGCACTGGTCGCCGCCTTCGCTGATGCTGAGCACCGGGTGGCCGATCAATGAGGCAAACAGGCGGCTGCGTTCGTCATTGCTGAGTTTGCCGATGTACACGGCGTCGCAGGCGTTGACGATATCGGGATGGTCGGCCAGCAGGCGCCGCACCACGACCGGACGGCCGGTGGCCTGGATGGTGCCTTTGATCAGGTCGTCGGTGTATTGGGTCGGGCCGACGATGCACAGGCGCAGTTGCTCGGGCTCTACTGGCCAGCGGGCATAGCTGAGGATACCGAGTACCACCTGGGTGACCGCCTGGGCGCGCTGGTCAGCCGGGCCCGGAGCCTCGGCAAATACGCGGGGCGCCAGCAGGCATAGAACCGCCACCAGCAGCAGGCGTCTCCAGCTCAAACTACGCCCTGTGGGCGAGACGGCCACGTTCATGCAGCGATACTCTCAGGTGTTTTCGGGGTGATGCCGCAACGATAGCACAGCATCAGATAGTTCTGACTCCTGACCCAACTCCAGCATCAACCCACTCAAGCGTTTGACCTTGCGTCGCACGGCATCTTCAAACACGCCGCCACGGGGTTCGATCAGGCTGAACCAGCGCTTGGCGCGAGTGATGCCGGTGTAGATCAACTCTTTGGTGAGCACCGGGTTCAGCGCGTCCGGCAGGATCAGTGCAGTGTGGGTGAACTCCGAACCCTGGGATTTGTGCACGGTCATGGCGTACACGGTTTCCACATCATTGAGACGGCTGGGCAGTACAAATCGCACGCCACCCTGGCCATCGTTACGTGGGAAAGCAACGCGCAACACCTGGGGCCCGCCATCACTTTCAGGCAGTTTGAGGGCAATGCCGATGTCGCCGTTCATCAAGCCCAGGCCGTAATCGTTGCGGGTCATCAACACCGGGCGGCCTTCGTACCATTGCTCGTCCCCCTCGATCAGCCGCACTTTGCGCAAGGCGGCCGTGATGCGCAGGTTCAGCCCTTCCACACCCCAAGGGCCCTTGCGCACGGCGCAGAGCAGTTGGAACGCATCAAAGGCTTGCAGCAGTTGTTGGGCCCAGTGGGTCCAGGCGGGGTCGTCACGCGGGGTGTCGACGGCGGGCCGCGCGCTGTGCAGCAGTTTGAGGTAATAGCGATAACCCTGGGCGCCGTCGCCCTGCCCGTCCAGCACCAGGCGCTCCAGGGCGTGGTCGTGCTCGCCTTTGAGGCTAAGGCAGAACAGGTCACTGTGGCTGCGCGCGGCCAGCAGCTTGCGCGCCTCGTCGGCGTTTTGCTGGTTGACCCAGCGCGCCAGTTGGCCGATGCCGCTGCCTTCGCCGAACCGGCGCGAATAGCGCAGCATCACCACTTGCTGCGCCAGGGGATGGCTGCCCTCGAGGTCTTCGTGCAGGCCACTGGCGCTGAGGTCTTCGCCGCTGACGGTTTGCAGCCATTGGCGGGTGTGGGGGCTGTACCAGCCGGCTTCGGCGTCGCGGCACAAATCACCGAGTACGGCGCCGGCCTCTACCGAGGCGAGTTGGTCCTTGTCGCCCAGCAACACCAGGCGGGCATGGGGCGGTAACGCGTCCAGCAGGTTAGCCATCATTTCCAGGTCGATCATCGAGGCTTCGTCCACCACCAGCACATCCAGGGGCAACGGATTGCCAAGGTGATGGCGGAAGTGCCGAGTGCCCGGACGGCTGCCCAGCAGGCGGTGAACCGTGGTGACCTGGGTCGGGATCTTTTCCTTCACACTTTGCGGCACTGTCAGCGACAGTACTTGCTGGCTGATGGATTCGGTCAAACGCGCGGCGGCTTTACCGGTCGGCGCGGCCAAGCGGATGCGCAACGGGCTGCCGGACTCTACGGCCGGCGCCTGCAACAGCGCGAGCAGGCGCACCACAGTGGTGGTCTTGCCGGTGCCGGGGCCGCCGGTGACGATGCTGAATGCACCGCGGGTGGCCAGGGCGCAGGCGAGTTTCTGCCAGTCGATCACGCCATCGGGCGCCGGCTGGTCAAACAAGCTATTCAAGCGCTGGGGTAAATCGGCGGCGACGCTTTCCTGGGTGGCGAGACGCAGGCGCAGGGCAGTGTCGATGCGCCGTTCGTAGGTCCAGTAGCGGCGCAGGTACAGGCGTTTGCCCGACAGTACCAAGGGACGACTGTGTGCCGATTCGCTGCCGTCCACCGCCAGGGCGACCAACGGGCTGGCGGCCAGTACATGACACCAATGGGCACCGTCGAGGCCGTCGAGCAATTGCGACGGCAGCAGCATTGCGCCGGTTTGCAGGTCGCCTTCGGGCGGCAAGGACAGGGCAAAATCCGGCGCTTTGAGGGTTTCGAACAGGTCCAGGCACACATGGCCGTGGCCCAGTTGATGGCTGGTCAGCGCCGCCGCCAGTAACACCAAGGGGTCGGCGTGTGGATCGAGTTCGTGCAGGAAGCCCACGAAGGCCTTGTCCAACGCCCGTAGCCAACCACGCTCAACCCAACGCTCCAGCAGGTGCACCAGGTCGGCGGCGCGGCTCAAGGGAGCTAGCGCCTCAAGCGGTAACGGCGACAGGCTCATAACAACACTCCTTGTTCCCAGGCGGGCTCAGCCTTGGGCGGGATGGGCTTGCCCTGGAACAGCAGGTCCAGGCTTTCGATCAGCTCCCGTGGCGGCCGGGTGAAAAACGCCCCTCGGCTGACAGCCTGGGTGCCGCGCAGGAACAGGTACAGCGCGCCGCCGACATGACGGTCGTAGTCGTAGTCCGGCAGGCGTGCCTTGAGTTGACGATGCAGCGCGAGCAGGTAAAGCACGTATTGCAGGTCGTACCGATGCTCGAGGATCGACTGTTCCATGGCGTCTTGGGTGTAGGCCGAATCGTCAGGGCCGAGCCAGTTGGATTTGTAGTCAGCCACGTAGTAGCGGCCATCGTGTTCGAAGGTCAGGTCGATAAAACCCTTGAACATGCCGTTGAGCAGCACCGGTTCGGCAGAGACACGGGACACACCGTTGTGGGTGTACTGGCACACCAGCTTGTCGAGGGCGAGCACGTCGACTTTATGACTGGCGAACCAGAACTCCATTTCGATCTGGTAGTGCTGCAAGCTGCTCAGGGCGATCTGGTCGTTATCCACCGACAGCGGCGTGTGCAGCAGATGGCCCAGCCACTCGCTGAGGGTGACGATCCAGCCTTCCCAGTTACGGCGATTGCAGCGCGCGCCTACGGCTTGTTCGATCGCTTGCGAGGTCACGTTGAAGCCTTCTTCCCCGGCCCACTCCAGTAGACCGTGAAGGAAGGTGCCGGGGTTCGGACCACGTGGGAAACGGTGAATGTCTGCGCCGGACGCTGCCACTTCACGCGGTGCGTCGGGATCGAGGCGTTCGTCATCGAACAGCTTTTGCGCCTGTGGGCTTTCGGGCGCTTCGAGGTGGGCGACGCTCATGCTGTCGCCAATGCGCAAGGCACTGTAGGACGCGATCCACCAGTTCTCGGCGGCCTTGCGTTTAGGTAACAAGGGCGCGAGCAAGTTGGCGGTGTTGCGCGGCGGGTGGAACAGGGTGTCTTGGGCGTCGGGCACAGGGACGTAGTGGATGGCCGGGCAGCCGTCCTGCAGATCCAGCAGCCAACGCGCGAGGCCGGCGGATTCACTCAACGAAGCACCTGCGCCGAGCAAGTAACCCAGCGCCGACAGGTGCAATACCGAGCCGTTGCTGTTGCCGCGCTTGAGGTCGGCAACGCCGAGCCAGCAGGCGTGTTTGGCGCGGGTCAGGGCCACGTAGAACAAACGCAGGTCTTCGGCCAGGCGCTCATCGTCGGCCTGGGCGATCAACTCCGCGGTCGGGCGCAGGCTGACGTGGGATTTGCCGTGTTCATCGTGGTAATGCAGCGGCAGGCGACTGCCGTCGACCGGCTTGGCCGAGCAGATGAAAGGCAGAAAGACCAGGTCGTATTCAAGGCCCTTGGATTTGTGAATGGTCACGACCTTGACCAGTTGCTCATCACTTTCCAGGCGCAGGATTTGCTCTTCACCGGCTTGACCGGACAACGCGAGGTGTTCGGCCAGGTGGCGGATCAACGCCTGTTCACCGTCCAGTTCCGACGCGGCTTGTTGCAACAACTCGCTGAGGTGCAACAGGTTGGTCAGCACACGTTCGCCGTCGCTGCGGGCAATCAGGGTTTGCGGCAGTTTGAAGTCGTGCAGCAGGCGACGCAGCATCGGCAGCACGCCTTGGGTGCGCCAGATCGCGCGGTAGCCACGGAACTGCATCACGCGGCTTTCCCACGCCAGTTCGTCCTGGTTCAGACGCTCCAGTTCCGGCAGTGACAGGTTCAAGGTGACGCAAGCCAGGGCAGCCCGTAGCGGCCGCTCGACATCCGGCTCGGCACAGGCCTTGAGCCAGGCGAGCAGATCGTGGGCTTCCTGGGCGGCGAAGACAGAGTCCTTGTCCGACAGGTACACGCTACGCACGCCACGGGCGGCCAACTCGGCGCGCACGGCTTGGGCTTCCTTGCCGTCGCGCACGAGGATGGCGATGTCCGACGGCAGTACGCCTTTGAAGCTGTCGTCCGGTTGCAGGAAACCAGCCGTACCTTGCTGCCCGCCGTTGAGCAACTCGACAATCTGCGAGGCACAGGCGCCAGCCAGTTGCTGACGGTACACCGCGTTGGAAACCGGCTGGTCGGTGGCCAGGTGCCAAAGGTTCATCGCCGGCAACGTTTGGCCGTCGACCTGCAGTCTTTCCTTGCGGCCTTGTGACAGCACCGGGTGGAACGGCACCGGGTTGTCGCCATTCGACTCCCGGAACAGGAACGCGCCCCGACCCGTTTCCGCCCGCTGGAACACATGGTTCACTGCCTCGACCATCGCATGGCTGGAACGGAAGTTGGTACCCAGGGTGTGGTGACGGCCGATCGTGGATTTACGCGCGCGCAAGTAGGTGTAGATATCGGCGCCACGGAAGGCGTAGATCGCTTGCTTGGGGTCACCGATCAGGAACAGGCCGCTGTCGAGGTGGTTCTCTTCAATGCGGTAGATGCTGTCGAAGATGCTGTATTGCACCGGGTCGGTGTCCTGGAACTCGTCGATCAGGGCCACCGGGAACTGCTCGCGGATCACACTGGCCAGGCGCTCGCCGCCATCGGCTTGCAGGGCAGCGTTGAGGCGAATCAGCATGTCGTCAAAGCCCATTTCGGCACGACGGCGTTTTTCTTCTTCGAAGCGCTTACCCACCCAACCGGCAGCGTGTTGCAACACGGCAGCGTCGGGGGTTGGCAGCGCGTCGAGGGCGGCTTTAAGGCCGGCCATGGCGTCGATGCCGGGGTGTTGCGGCGGGTCGCCCTTCCAGGCTTCGGCCATGCCGTCGGGAGTGAGGCGGGTGAAGCCGGTGCCGATGTCCAACTGTTCCAGGGTTTCGTCAACGGCCCAAGCGCTGATCTTTTCGAACCAGGGCTCGAAGTAACGCGCTTGCATCTTGCGGCCGTCGACGGCTTTGGCGGCCACCGCTTGCAGGCAGATTTCGCGTAACTCGGCGGCCCATTGTTGCCAGGGAGCCTTGATGTTTATCAATGCTTCGCGGCGTTCTTGCAGGCAAGCGTTGATCAACTCGGCGGGTTCGCGGGTTTCATCCGGCGACCGTTCGCTGCCGAACAGTGCGCGCACGCGTGGCATCAACGCCGCGGGGCCACCCCAGTTGCTGCGCACCCAGTTGAGTGCATCGTCATGCATGGGGTAGCAGAACAACCGCCAGTAATCGCGCAACACTTCGCCCAGCAGGTCGCTGTGGTCGGTTTCCAGGGTCTGGGTGAACAGGCTGCCGCTGTCGAACGCGTGTTCGCGCAGCATGCGCTGGCACCAACTGTGAATTGTGGAAACCGCCGCTTCATCCATCCACTGGGCAGCGATGTCCAGGCGGTTGGCGCAGGCGGGCCATTGCTCGGGGAGGTATTGCGCACGCAGGTCGGCGATCAGCGCGTCGGGCTGTTCAATCTCCTCGCGGAAGAAACGCGCGGCTTCGGCCAGGCGAATGCGGATGCGCTCACGCAGCTCTTTGGTAGCGGCATCGGTAAAGGTGACCACGAGGATTTGCGGCGGCAGCAGTTCACGCCCGAAACCGGACTCATCGCCACCGTGGCCCAGGACCAGACGCAGGTACAAGGCGGAGATGGTGAAGGTTTTGCCAGTGCCGGCGCTGGCTTCAATCAGCTGGCTGCCATTCAACGGGAAGGCCAGGGCCAAGGGTTTGCTGCTCATGCGCCGGCCTCCTCGCCTGTGAGTGATCGCCATGGGGCGTTGATGAGCGGTCGATACAAGGTTTCGCACCAGCCTTCGAACTCTTCGCTGGCGACCAGGGCGGCGTAATCGGGGAACTGTCGGGTGAGCGCCGGGGTTTCGCGGCGCTCGCCATCGGTGGTCAGGCCGTCGCCTTCATAGGCTTTGCTCGCGGCTGCGTGGGCTTTGACCGGATCGGTTTGGCTGAGCCAGGCGAAAGCGGTCTTGACGGCTACCGGGAGCGGTTCTCTCATGCCGCTGTGCCAGGCCAGCAGCAGGTTGCCGAGGATTTCCCGGGCGATGGGCTTATCCAGCGGGGCCAGTAGCAACGTATCGTCGCTGGCCACCAGCCCTGTGCTCAACGACAGGCCGCAGGCGCAGGCCACCACATGATTGACCCAAGGACGTATCAGGCGATGCCATTTGCGTGTTTTGATCGATCCGATGCTATTGGGGATGGTGGTGACACTTAGCAATCCACCGTCACTGCGGCGATGCAGGCCGCTGATCCAGCCTTCCAGCGCTATACCTTGATGCTCGAAACTGATCGGTTCTGCAGCGGTGTGTGGCGTTGGCCAGAGAGCCAGCAAGTGCTGGTAGCGTTGCAACAAATCAGGCAGGGGCTCAATGAGTTCGTTGCGCAGGCACTCGCCGAAACCGACCATCGGCAACAGGCCACTGCCTTGCAACCGCAGGGCCTGGGCGTTAAGGGCCTGGTCGAGGTGCTCGGGTTGGGACAGCGCAGCGTTCAACAGGCTATCGCTCAGGCTGTAGCGTTGCAGCGCGTCAAGCACGAAGGGTTCTTCATCGGCCAAGGGCACCTCGGCAGCTTCGAAGAACACTTTCAGACGCTGGCTGAAGAAGTGTTTGACCGGGTTGCGCAGGAAGTCCTGTAACTGGCCGAGGCTCAGGGGCTCCTCCTGTTGGTGCTGCGCCAGTTGGTCTTCCTGTGTAACGGCATCCGGGGCGGCGTGGAGTAACTGCCATTCGCGGGCGTAGCTGAACAGCGGATCACCTTCGTGGAAGTAGCGGGCGCTGAAGGGTTGGAGCGGGTGTTCCTGGGTCATCGCGTCCAGCAGCGGTGTTTCCTGTGCGTTGTGCCAGCCGCTGGCGATATGGTCCCGCAGTTGGCCGATGAGTACAGAGGCCGGGCGCTCGCTGTTATCGCGGATGCTACGGCCGACCCAGCTTATATAGAGCTGGTCGCGGGCGGACAGCAGGGCTTCGAGCAGCAGGTAACGGTCGTCTTCGCGGCGCGAACGGTCGCCGGGACGGTAGTCGCTGCCCATCAGGTCGAAATCCAGCGGTGGTTGGGCGCGTGGGTAGTCGCCGTCGTTCATGCCGAGCAGGCAGACGAGTTTGAAGGGGATGGCGCGCATGGGCATCAGGGTGCAGAAATTGACAGCTCCGGCGAGGAAGCGCTGGGACAGACGGCCTTGGTCCAGGCCGGCCAGCCAGGCTTCGCGGACTACGGTAAGCGGTAACTCATCCTGCAGGCCGACGGACTCGCAGGTTTCCAACCAGGTTTCTCTGAGCTGCTCAAGCTGACCCAACAGGTAGTCGTCGTGCTCGCTGCTGGGCAGGAAGAATAGTTGCATCAGGCGTTGCAGACGTTCGCCCCATTCGTGGGGCGCTGCGGGTTGTGACAGCGCTTGATGGGCATCGCTGAGCGCATCGAGTAAAGCAACCAGCGGGCCGATCAAGGCCGCATCAAGCCCGCCGATTTCGTCGTAAGGCTCAATGCCTTCGCAGGCCGCACCGGTGCCGACGGCATAGCCTAGAAGCATACGGCGAAGGCCAAATCGCCAGCTGTTTTGTTCCAGCTTACTCGGCAAGCCGAGTCCCGCACGTTGCTCGGCGTTGAGCCCCCAACGGATACCGGCGCCTTCGATCCAGCGGTGCAGCGTAGGCAGATCGCGCTCCTTGATGGCGAAGCGTTCGCGCAAGGCCGGGACATCCAGCAGGTCGAGAATCTCGCTGACGGGAAAGCGGCTATCGGGGAGTTTGAGCAGGTGTTCGACGGCGATCAGCAGGGGATCGCGGCCGCGCTGACCTTGATCGGTCAGGGTGAAGGGGATGAAGCGGGGGTCGATTCTGTCCAGTTGACCGAATACCGCGCGAATATGCGGCGCATAGCTGTCGACGTCGGGGACCATGACGATGATGTCCCTTGGCCGAAGCGTGGGGTCGGCGCTGAAACGCTGGAGCAATTGGTCGTGGAGAATCTCCACTTCGCGTTGGGCGCTGTGGGCAATGTGGAAGCGGATGGATGTATCACGCTCTAGATCGACAGCGGGCCATAGTTCGCGAGTCTCGTTGAGTGGGCGCAGTTCGAGGATATCGTCCTGAAGCTGGTTGAGCAGTGTGGTGGGTTGGCTGTCGCTGAACAGGTCGATTCGACCATCGCGGAAAGCGGCGCGGTAGCTGTTGGGATCGTCGTAACTGTCCAGCAGGCTGATGTAGTCGCGACCTTGTTTGCCCCAGGCGGCCAGCAGCGGATGGGCGTGCTGGTGCAGGGTTTGTGGATCGATGGTAACGGGCATGCCGGCTTTGCGCGCCTGGCGTTTGTATTCGTTACGCAGCAGGTCTTTGTCGGCCACGATGTCGGACCAATGGTGGCGACACGGGTTGTGCACACACAGCAGGACTTGACTGAAACGGGACAGACCGGCCAGCGCTTCGAGCGCTTGGGCGGGCAAGGAAGAAATGCCGAAGACAATCACCCGAGAAGGTAGCCCCTTTGGTGCTTGCTCAAGGGCATTGATACGTTCGATGAAACGCTGGTGCACGCCGGCGCGGCTTTCGGCCATGCCTTCTTCACCTACGTCCAACAACAGCGCACGCCATAACTCGGCTTGCCAGCAGTTGGCAGGGTTGAGGGGCTTGGGCTCGCCTCGGCCGTTGCGCAATTGGTGGCGACCGGCAGCCCAGTCTTCCAGCCAGTCAGCGCGGTAAACCTGGTATTGGTCGAACAGGTCTGCCAGGCGTTCCGCCAGTTGGTAGCGTTTGCGCAGGTCAGAGTCGTGGGTCAAGAAGCGCTGCAACGGCTCGAAGTGCTGTTGATCGATGAGTTCCGGGAGCAGGCGCATCAGACGCCAAGTGAGCGGGGCTTTATCGAGCAGGGATTTTGGAGGGATTTCGTCACGTCCCAGGACCATGCGATAGAGCTGCCACATGAAGCTGCCGGGGAGCTGTACATCAATGGCTGCGGCGATTCCGCAGCCACCCATATCGTCGTCTTCCGGGTCTTCAGCCAAGGCCAGTTTGAGCCACTGAGCAATGCCGTTGCTTTGTACCAGGGCGATTTCGTTTTCCAGGGGGGCCAGGGGATAACGGCGTATCCAACTCACCACCAGGCTGCGCAGTTCGTCCAAGCGGTTGCCGTGAACCACCATGAATCCAGCGCTGAGGGACGTCGCATCCGGCATAACGGCTTCCTTGGGAAAAGCAAAATCGAGGGCATGAACTTTAGCACTGAAGGCCACCCCGAGGCGCCTCTTCGCACTTTTCGACCGCGCAAAACAAAACCCCATCTGCTTTCGCAAATGGGGTTTCGGAATTTAATCTTGACGATGACCTACTCTCACATGGGGAAA
>NZ_VIUN01000018.1:0-110661 GCF_007828335.1 Pseudomonas sp. SJZ103 | reverse complement strand
GCTTGGACGAGGTATGACCCGCGTCCAGGCCTCAAATGTGTAAACGATGTCCCCGGTTTCAGATGTAAACGATGTCTACGGTTCTACACCCCGATGAGGGAGTGTCAGTTGATGGATTTGGTACTGACCCACTGCAATCGGGGGCAAGCCCCCTCCCACATTTACCGAGTACACCAGACCCAACTCCGGTCGGTTCTAAGGCCGCCGCGGCTTGGCTTTTGATCTGGAGTGAGGGCATACCGAGCCTCGTAAGCAGCCGCTACGCAAATAACGGATATGTACTCAGTAAAGCGACCACAACCACCCCCCACCCCAGCATCAAAAATCTCCACAACCATGGCCCACGCCGCAACGCCATAAACCCATCCACAATCACCCACCCCTTGACCACCGCCAGCAACAACACCCCCCACCACAACCCGGATGCCCCCGTCAGCACAGTGCCAACGCTCAGCACCACCAACATCAGCCAACACAGGATCAGCGTCTGGGAACCCGTCATACACACCTCAGCGAATCACATAGACCAGCGGAAACAGCACCACCCACACCAGATCCACCATGTGCCAATACAGCACCCCGGATTCCAACCCGCTCAAGCCCGGCACCCGGTAAGCCCGCTGCCAACAGCGCAACGCCAGCCACCCCAGAATCACCATCCCCAGCAGCACATGCAGGAAATGAAACCCCGTGAGTATCCAGTACAAGGTGAAAAACGTGCTGTGCTCCAGGCCCAGTCCGGCAGCGCCCATGTGGGCGTACTCGGTGAGTTTGATCGCCACATACACCAGCGCCACCAACAATGCCCCCATCAACAAGCAAGCGCCCCGACGCGAATGCCCCAAACGCACCTGCTGCACAGCCAACGCTGCCAACAAGCCTGCGGTCAGCAGGCTCAAGGTCATCGCCAACCCCTTCGAGGTATCCAGCTGTGCGCGCCCGGCGGCAAACAGCTCGGGCTTGAGCACCTGGGTCACGGCAAATGCCAGGATCAGGATCGCAAACACCGACAGTTCAGCGAGGATGAAGAACCACATTGCCAGGTCGCCTGGCAGGCGGCGCGGTTCAGGCAAAGTGCACATCCACCACGTCCATCAGCGCGGCGACGGTCTGCGGGTCGTCGCTCAAGGGTTCGGCCAGACAAGCCAGGCAGGCTTCGCGCGGGCTCATGCCGGCGCCGATCAAACGGGCGGTGAAGATCAGCAGTCGCGTCGAAGCCACCTCCTCTAGGTCATGCTGATCAAGCCGACGCAACGCCTGGCCCAGGCGCACGATCTGGGCGGCCAGCGCTGAATCCACACCGGCCTCACGGGCAACGATCCGCTCCTCGTCGGCCACCGGCGGGTAACCAAAACGCATCGCTACAAAGCGCTGGCGCGTGCTGGGTTTCATGCCCTTGAGCAGGTTCTGGTAGCCGGGGTTGTACGACACCACCAGCATGAACGACGTTGGCGCCTTGAGCACTTCGCCGGTGCGTTCCAGGAACAGTTCGCGGCGTTCATCGGCAATCGGGTGCAGCACCACGGCGGTGTCCTGGCGCGCTTCGACGACTTCGTCGAGGTAGCAGATCCCGCCTTCGCGCACGGCGCGGGTCAGTGGGCCGTCCTGCCACCAGGTGCCGTCGGTGCCGATCAGGTGGCGGCCGAGCAAGTCGGCGGCGCTGAGGTCGTCGTGGCAGGCCACGGTGTACAGCGGCAGGTTCAGGCGGTGCGCCATGTGTTGCACGAAGCGCGTCTTGCCACAGCCCGTGGGGCCTTTGATCAGCACCGGCAGGTGGTGGCGCCAGGCGTGTTCGAACAGCTGCTGTTCGTTGTCCTGCGGTTGGTAGAAGGGCTCGGTCATTACGCGTACTCGCAACGGGTTCGGCCCCCACGCTAAGGGTCCCTGCGACAACCTGGCAAGCAAGCGCAACGGCAAACTTGATCGCCGTCAAGCGAGCATTGCGTCGCTGCAACATAGTCTTGCCTGGCACTAAGAACCTGCGCTCTACCCAGCCTTCGCCGGGCATCGCAAAGGTCTTGCCTGAGGAGATATGGAATGCTGACTCGCAACAGAAAACCCTGGGTCCTGAGTCTTGCCAGCCTGAGCTGCGCCCTGGCCCTCGCATTGCCCATCAACGCCCATGGCGACGCGCCGGCCGGGATGGTGAAAAGCCCCGGCGCGCCGGACATCAGCCAGGCTGAGTTCGACGCCTCCAAGCAGATTTACTTCGAACGCTGCGCTGGCTGCCACGGTGTGTTGCGCAAAGGCGCCACCGGCAAGCCGCTGACACCGGACATCACCCAGGCCCGTGGCCAAGCTTATCTGGAAGCGCTGATCACCTACGGCTCCCCGGCCGGCATGCCCAACTGGGGCACGTCCAACGCGCTGACCAAGGCGCAGATCACCAGCATGGCCACCTTCATCCAGCAAACCGCGCCCACCCCGCCGGAATGGGGCATGGCCGAAACCCTCAAGACCTGGAAAGTGCTGGTCAAGCCCGAAGACCGGCCGAAAAAACAACTGAACACGCTCAACCTGCAAAACCTGTTCTCGGTCACCCTGCGCGACGACGGCAAGATCGCCCTGGTGGACGGCGACACCAAGCAGATCATCAAGCTGATCGACACCGGTTACGCCGTGCATATCTCGCGTATCTCCGCCTCGGGCCGCTACCTGCTGGTGATCGGCCGCGATGCCAAGATCGACATGATCGACCTGTGGCCCCTGGAGCCGACCAAAGTCGCCGAGATCAAGGTGGGCATCGAGGCCCGCTCGGTGGAGACTTCGAAGTTCAAGGGCTATGAAGACAAGTACGCGATTGCCGGTTCCTACTGGCCGCCGCAGTTCACCATCATGGATGGCGAAACCCTGGAACCCAGGCAGATTGTGTCCACGCGGGGCATGACCGTCGATAAGCAGGAATACCACCCCGAACCCCGCGTGGCGGCAATCATCGCCTCCCACGAGTGGCCGGAGTTCATCGTCAATATCAAGGAAACCGGCAAGGTGATGCTGGTCAATTACCAGGACATCAAGAACCTCACCATCACCACCATCGACGCCGCGCCGTTCCTGCATGACGGCGGCTGGGACAGCACCCACCGCTACTTCATGACTGCCGCGAACAACTCCAACAAGGTCGCGGTGATCGACTCCAAGGAGCGCAAGCTCACCGCGTTGGTAGAGGTCGGCAAGACCCCGCACCCTGGCCGTGGCGCCAACTTCAATCACCCAAAATATGGGCCGGTATGGGCCACCAGCCACCTGGGCGACGGCGGTATTTCGGTGATCGGCACCGACCCGGTCAAGCACCCGCAATACGCCTGGAAACAGGTGGAATCCCTCAAGGGCCAGGGCGGCGGTTCGCTGTTTATCAAGACCCACCCCAACTCCCATCACCTGTACGTCGACACCACCCTCAACCCCGACGCCAAGCTCAGCCAGTCGGTGGCGGTGTTCGACATCAACCAGCTGGACAAGGGCTACACCGTGCTGCCGATTGCCGAGTATTCGGGCATCAAGCAAGGCGCGCTGCGGGTGGTGCAACCGGAATACAACAAGGCCGGTGACGAGGTGTGGTTCTCGGTGTGGAACGGCCAGACCGAAGAGTCGGCGCTGGTGGTGATCGATGACAAGACCTTGAAGCTCAAGCAAGTGATCCGCGACAAGCGCCTGATCACGCCGACTGGGAAATTCAACGTCTACAACACCCAACACGACATTTATTGAGCCCCATCAACACGAGGTCACCGAATGAAAAATATTCTCCTCGCACTGCTGGCTTCCGCCGCTGCGCTCAGCCTGCAACCGGTGTTGGCACAAGACGGTCCTGGGTTGTTCAACAGCAAACCCTGTGTGGGCTGCCACATGATTGACGGCAAACTGGTGGGGCCGGCCTTGAAGGACGTCGCGGCCAAGAATGCCGGTGTGAAGGACGCCGCCACCACCCTGGCCGGCCATATCAAGAACGGTACCCAGGGCAACTGGGGGCCGGTCCCGATGCCGCCGAACCAGGTCACCGATGATGAAGCCAAGGTGTTGGCCGATTGGGTCCTGACCTTGAAATAAGCGCAAGGAGCACGCCATGCAAGCATCGATGATCGGTACGGCCATGGCGCTGCTCCTGCTGATTCCCGCGCGGGCAGCGGCCACCCCGGACGCTGCCCGTCTTGAACACCTGTTGACCCAGGATTGCGGGGCCTGTCATGGCCTGCACCTCACCGGCGGCCTGGGCCCGGCGCTCACACCGCAAGCCCTCGCCGACCACAGCCGCGACAGCCTGATCGCCACCGTGACCTACGGCCGCCCTGCCCGCGCCATGCCGGGTTGGGGCCCGCTGCTCAGTGCCGGCGATATTGCCTGGCTGGTCGACCGCCTTTTGCAAGGAAGCCCCCCACCATGATGCGACCCACCTTGTTATCCCTGTGCCTGTTGCTGGGCGCCTGCGCCCAACCCGCGTTGCGCGGCAGCGGCGACCTGGGCCTGGTGATCGAACGCGCCAGCGGCAGCGTGCAGATTATCGAGAGCACCGGCATGACCGAACTGGCCCGTATCGAGGGGCTGGGCGACCTGTCCCACGCCTCGGCGGTGTTTTCCCGCGACCAGCGCTATGCCTATGTGTTTGCCCGCGATGGCGGGCTGACCAAGATCGACCTGCTGCGCCAACGCATCGAGCGGCGCATCGTCCAGGGCGGCAACAGCATCGGCGGCGCCATCAGCCAGGATGGGCGCTTGATCGCCGTGTCCAATTACGTGCCGGGCGGGGTCAAGGTGTTCGATGCCGAGAGCCTGACCCTCATCGCCGACATCCCCGCGACCGCAATGGCCGATGGCAAACGCTCGCGGGTGGTCGGCCTGGTGGATGCGCCTGGGCAGCGCTTCGTGTTCAGCCTGTTCGACACCGGCGAGATCTGGAGCGCCGACTTCAGCCACGGCAACCCGCCGCGCATCACCCGCTTCAAGGACGTCGGCGAGCAACCCTACGACGCGCTGATCACCGCCGACGGCCGCTACTACATGGCCGGGCTGTTCGGTGAAGACGGCATGGCCCAGCTCGACCTGTGGCACCCGGAGCGCGGCGTGGTGCGCGTGCTCAAGGACTATGGGCGCGGCCAGGCCAAGCTGCCCGTGTACAAGATGCCCCACCTGGAAGGCTGGGCCGTCGCCGACGACCAGGCGTTCGTGCCGGCGGTGGGACGCCACCAGGTGCTGGTGATGGACGCACGCACCTGGCGGCAGACGGCGGCGATCCCGGTAGCCGGGCAGCCGATTTTCGTCACTGCACGCCCCGACGGGCGCCAGCTGTGGGTCAACTTCGCCTACCCGGACAACGACCGGGTGCAGGTGCTCGACACCGAAACCCATCAGGTGGTCGCCGACCTGCGCCCCGGCCCCGGTGTGTTGCACATGGAATTCACCGGGCGCGGCGAGCAACTGTGGCTGTCGGTGCGCGACGGCGAACAGTTGCAAGTGTGGGACCCGTACCACCTGACCCTAATGAAAACCTTGCCGGCCCAGAGTCCCAGCGGGATTTTCTTCAGCCTGCGCGCGCAAAAGATGGGGTATTGAAATGGATCTTGATTCGCTCAGCCAGCAATTGATTGAACGCTTCCAGCACGGCATGCCGCTGTGCGCCGAGCCCTACCGCGAAATGGCCCAGGTGCTGGGTTGCAGCACGGCCGAGGTAATGGCCTGCCTGCAACGCCTGGAACTGGCCGGCGCGTTGTCGCGCATCGGCCCGGTGTTCGAACACACCCGCGCCGGCGCCAGCACCCTGGCCGCCCTGGCGGTGCCGATCGAGCGCCTGGAACAGGTGGCCGCGCGGGTCAGCCAGTACCCGGAGGTTAATCACAACTATGCCCGCGAGCATCATTACAACCTGTGGTTCGTGCTCACCGGGCCTCACCGCCAGCACCTGCAGCAGGTCCTCGACGAGCTGGAGAAAGACACCGGCCTCACTCCGCTGGACCTGCCGATGCTCACCGCCTATCGCATCGACCTTGGATTTCCCCTCGGAGAGCGGCCGTGATCGCGCCACTGAACCACGAGCAGATGCTCGATCTGCGCCAGTGCCTGGAGCGCGGTTTGCCCATCGTCGTGCGGCCCTACGACGAGCTCGCCGAGCAGATCGGCGCCCACCACGATCAGGTGCTGCAACAGATGCAGCAATGGCACGACCAGGGTCTGTTCCGCCGCGTGGGCCTGGTGCTCAATCACCGCGCCCTGGGCTATGTGGCCAACGCCATGCTGGTGCTGGATGTGCCGGACGCGCTGGTTGATGAGGTCGGTGCGCGCCTGGGCCGCGCGCCCGGCGTGAACCTGTGTTACCAGCGCCCGCGGCGCCTGCCGCAGTGGCGCTACAACCTGTTCTGCATGGTCCACGGCCGTGAGCGCGCGGTGGTCGAGGCGCAGATCCAGGCGTTGCTGGAACAGCATCTGCTCAGCGACCTGCCCCACCAGCTGCTGTTCAGCACCCGCGCCTTCAAGCAATGCGGCGGGCGTTTCGCGCCGCCACCGTCGCAGGTATGGGCCCATGGATGAGCTGGATCGACAATTGATCAACCGCCTGCAACACGGCCTGCCGCTGGTGCGCCAGCCCTGGCAACAGGTGGCCGAGGAACTGCACAGCCATCCGAGTGAACTGCTCGACCGCTTGTATGCCCTGCTCGAAGACGGCGTGCTTACGCGCTTCGGCCCGATGTTCGACATCGAGCGTCTCGGCGGCGCCTTCACCCTGGCCGCGCTGGCTGTACCGGAGGCGCAGTTTGACGCGGTCGCCGAGCAGCTCAATGCCCTGCCCCAGGTGGCCCACAACTACCGCCGCGAACACCGCTGGAACATGTGGTTCGTGCTGGCCTGCGCCACCGCGCAGGAGCTGGCCGATACCCTGTCGCGCATCGAGGCCCTGACCGGGTTGGCGGTGCTCAATCTGCCGAAGGAGCACACCTACCATGTCGGTCTGTATTTCCCGGTCTGACAACACCCTGGCCCTGCACTTGGTCGCCCTCACCCAAAGCGGCCTGCCGCTGGTGGAGGACCCTTGGGCCTGGCTCGCCGAGCAGTTGGGCATCAGCGTCGAATCGACCCTCGACCTGCTCAAGCGCCTGCAGGCCGAAGGCGCGATCCGGCGTATCGCCGCCGTACCCAACCACTACCGCCTGGGCTATCGGCATAACGGCATGACCGTGTGGGACGTGGCCGATGTGCACATGCCGCGCCTGGGAGAACTGCTCGGTGCCCAGCCGTTTGTCAGCCATTGCTACCGTCGCCCACGGCGCCCGGACTGGCCCTACAACCTGTTCGCCATGGTGCACGGCCGCAGCCGCGAAGAAATCGACAGCTACCGCGAGCACCTGCGTTTCCTGCTGGGGGATGCCTGCCGCGCCGACGAGATGCTGGTGAGCAGCCGCATCCTGAAAAAGACCGGCCTGCGCCTGACGCCGGCGCACTCAAAGGAATAGCCCATGCTGCGAATCAGTCAGTACCTGCGCACCCTCGCCGGTCAATGCCCGCCGCCGCGCACCTCGCCCCCTGGCAGTGAGCGGCCGCCGGTGGTGATCTGGAACCTGCTGCGGCGCTGCAACCTCACCTGCAAACACTGCTACGCCACCAGTGCCGACAGCGTGTTTCGCGATGAACTCGACACCCCGGCAGCGCTGCGGGTGATCGACGATTTGCACGACGCTGGGGTTCGCGTGTTGATCCTCTCCGGGGGCGAGCCGCTGCTGCGCGAAGACCTCTTCGAGCTCAGCGCCTATGCCCGCGATAAAGGTTTTTTCGTCGCACTGTCGACTAACGGCACGCTGATCGATGAGCACAACATCCAACAGATCGCCGACGCGCGCTTCGACTACGTGGGTATCAGCATCGACGGCCTGGAAGCGACCCACGATGCCTTTCGCCAACTGCACGGCAGTTTCCAGCGCTCCATGCACGCCATCCGCCTGTGCCGCGAGGCCGGGATTCGCGTGGGCCTGCGCACCACCCTGACCCAGGACAACCATGGGCAGTTACCGCAACTGCTGACGCTGATGCGCACCTTTGACGTGCAGAAGTTCTACCTGTCGCACCTCAACTACAGCGGGCGCGGCAAGCGCAGCCGCCAACTGGATGCGCACCGGCAGATGAGCCGCGAAGCCATGGCACTGATTTTCCAGCAGGCCTGGCGCGATATTCAAAACGGCGTGGACAGCGACTTCGTCAGCGGCAACAACGACGCCGACGCCGTGCTGTTGCTGCAATGGGTGCACCAGCACCTGCCCGAACATTACCCGCAGCTTGAGCACCTGCTGCATGCCTGGGGCGGCAATGCCTCGGGCAGCGGCATCGCCAACATCGACAACACCGGCGAGGTGCACCCGGACACCTATTGGTGGCAGCAGTCGGTGGGCAATGTGCGCAACACCACCTTCCGCCAGCTCTGGCTGGAGCAGCCCGACCCGTTGCTGCTGCGCCTGCGCGAACACCCGCGCCGCCTCGGCGGGCGGTGCGCCGAGTGCCGCTGGCTGCCGATCTGCAATGGCAATACGCGCACCCGCGCCTGGGCCGATGGCGACCTCTGGGGCCCGGACCCCGGTTGCTACTTCAGCGACGCCGAGATCGCCTGCCAGCCGCCCACCCTGAACCCTTGCTCGACCACCCGGTGACACAACCGGGGGCCGCCTACCTGATGATGAACCAAGGACGTCGCATGCACATTTCAACTGCCCACTCTTCCACTGGCCTGCCGGCCAGTTTGCACAGTCCCTTGCACCCCGGCGAAGTCGCGTTGGTGGGCGCCGGCCCCGGTGACCCGCGCCTGTTAACCCTGCGCGCCTGGAGCCTGCTGATGCAGGCCGACGCGGTGGTGTTCGACCGGCTGATCAGCGCCGAATTGCTCGCGCTGATCCCACTGACCTGCGCCCGCCATTACGTGGGCAAGGCCAGCGGCTGTCATAGCCTGCCCCAGGATGAACTCAACGAACTGCTCGCCGAGCTGGCCGACGAGGGCCAACGGGTGGTGCGCCTCAAGGGCGGCGACCCGTTTATCTTCGGGCGCGGCGCCGAGGAACTGGAGTACCTGCTCGCGCGCGGTATCCCGTGCCAGGTGGTGCCGGGCATCACCGCGGCCTCCGGCTGCAGCGCCTATGCCGGTATCCCGCTGACCCATCGCGACCTAGTCAATTCGTGCCGTTTCGTCACCGGCCACCTGCAGCGCGACGGCGCCTTGAAACTGCCATGGGCCAGCCTGGCCGAGCCGAGCCAGACGCTGGTGTTCTACATGGGCCTGTCGAACCTGGCGCTGATCGCCGAACATCTGGTGGCGGCCGGCTTGCCCGGGGATACACCGGCCGCCCTGATCAGCAATGGTGCGCGCGCCGACCAGCACGTCGCCCGCGGCACCCTGCGCCAGTTGCCCACAATGGCCGCCGACTGCGAACCCGGCGTGCCGACGCTGACGGTGATCGGCCACGTCGTCAGCCTGTTCGCCGGCGCCGCCCTGCACTTCCCGGCCAGCCTGGCACCGGCCCGTGAAGCAGTGGCGGTATGAAACGCCTGCTGCTGGTGCCGCTGCTCTGGGCGACGGCCGCGCACGGTACGCCAGCGCAGGATTACCGCCAGTATTGCGAAAGCTGCCATGGGCTTAATCGCATCGGAGCCACCGGCCCGGCGCTGCTCCCGGAAAGCCTGGGGCGGATCAAGCCGGAAGAAGTGCGCAAGGTCATCGAACACGGCCGGCCCGCCAGCCAGATGGCCGCGTTCGCACCGCAACTGAGTGCCGCGCAGATGGATGGGCTGGCTGAGTTTCTGCAACAGCCGCCGGATTCACCGGCGACGTGGAGCGAGCATGACATCCGCAACAGCCACAGCGTGCTGGCGGACCTGCGCCAATTGCCGAGCACGCCACAGCATCACGCCGACCCGCTCAACCTGTTTGTGGTGGTGGAATCCGGCGACCATCACATGGATATTCTCGACGGCGACACCTTTGCCGTGCTGGACCGTTTCCCCACTCACTTCGCGGTGCACGGCGGGCCAAAATTCTCCCCGGACGGACGCTTTGTGTACTTCGCCTCGCGGGACGGCTGGATCAGCCAATACGACCTGCACAACCTCAAGCTGATCGCCGAGATCCGCGTAGGCCTCAACACCCGCAACCTGGCGGTGAGCAAGGATGGCCGCTGGGTGCTGGCGGGCAATTACCTGCCGGGCAACCTGGTGCTGCTGGATGCGCGCGACCTGTCGCTGGTCAAGACCCTGGACACCGGCTCACGGGTCAGTGCGGTGTACACCGCGCCACCGCGCAACAGCTATATCGTCGCGCTCAAGGATGTGAACGAGGTCTGGGAATTGTCCTATGCAGACGCCCGCCCCAGTTTCGAGCCCCGGCGTATACAGGCCCAGGACGTGCTCGACGACTTCTCGTTCTCGCCCGATTACCGGCAACTGATCGCCACCTCACGCAAGGCCGGCGGCGGCCAGGTGATCGACCTGGACAGCGGCCGCGTGGTCACCGACATCCCGCTCTCCGGCATGCCGCACCTGGGCTCGGGGACGTACTGGCAACGCAACGGGCAATGGGTGTTTGCCACGCCGAATATCAGCAAGGGGCAAATCTCGGTGATCGACCTCAAGACCTGGAGCCTGATCAAACAGATCCCCACCCTCGGGCCGGGCTTTTTCATGCGCAGCCATGTGAACTCGCGCTATGTGTGGAGCGACGTGTTTTTTGGGCCGGACAATGATGCGATTCACCTGATCGACAAGCAGACCCTTGAGATCGCCCACACTCTGAGGCCGGTGCCGGGCAAGACGGCGGCCCATGTGGAATTCACCCGGGACGGGCGGTATGTGTTGCTGAGCATCTGGGCCACGGAGGGGGCGTTGATTGTGTATGACAGCCAGACGCTCGAAGAGGTGAAGCGCATTCCCATGAATAAGCCGTCGGGCAAGTACAACGTGGGCAATAAGGTTGAGTTTGCGGAAGGGACGTCGCATTGAACACTGGTGACAGGCTGGAAGCAGCCAGCTCGTAGAGCGCATGGGCACCGCTGATCCCCTGTGGGAGATGTCGAGCTTTAGCGAGGCTTCGATGGCGGTGGCACAGTTGATAGAGGTGCTGGCTGACATAACGCTATCGGGAGCAAGCCCCCTCCCACATTTGAGCTCGGTTGGCAGGTGGGAAGTTGCCCGGCTGTAGATCTCGTGGGCACCGCTGGTCACCTGTGGGAGATGTCGAGCTTTAGCGAGGCTTCGATGGCGGCGGTACAGTTGATAGAGATATTGGCTGACATACCGCTATCGGGGGCAAGCCCCTCCCACATTTAGCCTGTGTATCAGACGGTGCGGGAGAAATGGCCTTTGTGTGCGCCGCCCAGGTAAGCGTCGAAGGCCATGGCCACGCTGCGTACCATCAGTTGACCTTTGGGCAGCAGTTGCAGCGCGTCGTCCTGGACCAGCAACAGCCCGTCCGCCACTTGCTCGTCCAACTGCGTCAACGCTTGGGCAAAATAGTCGTTGAAACGAATGCCGTGGGCCGCTTCGACCTGGGCGACATCGACGCGGCCGTCGCACATCAGGCCATTGATCACCTCGCGACGCAGTACGTCGTCGGGGTTGAGCCGGTAACCGCGTTGCACCGGCAGCATGCCCGCATCGATGCGCGCATAGTACTGGGACAGCTCCTTGACGCTCTGGCTGTAGCTGTCGCCGACCTTGCCGATGGCCGACACGCCCAGGCCAATCAGGTCGCAATCGGCATGGGTGGAGTAACCCTGAAAGTTGCGTTGCAGGCTGCCATTGACGCGGGCCAGTGCCAGTTCATCGTCGGGCAGGGCGAAATGGTCCATGCCGATGTAGACATACCCGGCCTCGGTAAGACGGCGGATGGTCAGTTCCAGCAGTTCCAGCTTGCGTGCCGGGGGTGGCATGTCTTCGGGGCGGATCATGCGCTGGGCGCGGATCTGGCTTGGCAGGTGCGCGTAGCTGTAGGCGGCCACGCGGTCGGGGCGCAGGGCAATCAGCTTGCTCAGGGTCACGTCGAAGCTGGCCACGGTTTGCAGGGGCAGGCCGTAGATCAGGTCGACACTCACCGATTTGAAGCGGGCCTCGCGGGCCGCCGCCACCAGTTGCAGGATCTGCGCTTCGCTTTGCACGCGATTCACGGCGGCCTGGACGTCGGGGTCGAAGTCCTGCACGCCGAAGCTCAGCCGATTAAAGCCCAGCCGGCGCAGGGTGTTGATGCGTTCGACGCTGATGGTGCGCGGGTCGACCTCGATGGAGAACTCATGGGCGTCGCTGTCATCCAGGCTGAAGTTGTCCGCCAGGCAGGCCATCAGTTCGGCCAGTTGCGCATCGTCAAGATACGTCGGTGTGCCGCCGCCCAGGTGCAATTGGGTCAGGCGTCGCGAGCGCTCGAACAGCGCGCCCTGCATCTGGATCTCGCGCTTGAGGTATGCCACATACTCGACGGCGCGATGGGTCTTGCGGGTGATGATCTTGTGGCAGCCGCAGTAGTAGCAAAGGCTCTGGCAGAACGGAATGTGGATGTACACCGACAACGCCTTGGGCGCGGCGAGTTGGTGACTGGCGCGCACGGCCTGGTGATAGTCGTCCAGGGCAAACGCGCTGTTGAACTGCGGCGCGGTCGGGTATGAGGTGTAGCGCGGCCCCGGGCGGTCGTATTTGTGCACCAGGGCACGGTCGAATTCAAACGCCGTCATGGTCGATCACCTCGTCGTTGGCGCTGACGGGCGTGGCGAGCGCCGCCCGTTCGAACAATGCGCAGATGGCATCCACCTGGGGCAGGCCCGCGGGCAGCAGCCAGATAAACGTAGGCGACAACTCGAGCAGCCCGTCGCGGTGCAAGGCCTCCAGCAGCGGCCAGAGGTTGGCGAAATAACGCCTGAATACCAGGCCGTAACGCCGCTCCACCGCCTGGATATTCAGTTCCAGGTCACAGGCCAGGCGTTCGGCGACATGCAGGCGCACCGGGTCGGCCGCCTCGCGAAACCAGCCTCGGCACGTGGCCGGTTGACCACTGGCCAACTGCTCACGGTAGTGCGGCAGGACCGCCGTGTTCTGCGCGCACAATGTGTCGATCTGGCTGATGGCGCCCAGGCCAAAGCCGATGTGGTCGCAATAACCGTGCAGGGTAAAGCCTTCGCAGTTACGGCTGAGGCGACCGCGCTCCTGGGCCTGTTTGAGGTCATCATCGGCGCGGGCGAACTGCCCCAGGCCGATGTAGTGATACCCCGCGGCGGCCAGGTGTTCAAAGCCGCTGCGGCGCATCGCGCTCTTATCCGCAGCGCTGCAAAACGCCTGGGGTTGCCGGCCCTGGTAGCGCACCGGTGGCTGGGCGTAATCGAACAGTTGCAGGCGGTCGGGCTCCAGGGCAATCAGGCTGGCCAGTTTCAGCTCGAAACTGGCCGGCGTCTGCCAGGCATGGCCGTAGCCGAGGTCGATGTTCACCGAGCGAAAGCCGAAGGTACGCGCCGCATCCACCAGCGACTCGATGGGCGCCGGGTCCTGGTACCGCGCCTGGCACAGCGGGTCATCGCGGCGGGCGTCCGGCACGCCGATGCTGGCGTGGTTGAACCCCTGTTCGCGCAGCAGGCCCAGGGTCGCCCAGTCCATGTGCCAGGGGTCGAGGTCGATACGGTAGTCGCCACGGTCGTGGTCGAAAAAGTTGAAGCGGCTGTGCAGGTGTTCCAGCAACGTGCGCACCTGCTCGATCGTCGGTGTGGTGCCGCGCAGGTGAAAGTGTTCGACCGGTTGGCGCGGGCCGAGCTGGCAGCCGATCAACTGGATTTCCTGGGCGAGACTGTGCAAGTAGTCGGAGCCGCAGTCAGGCGTCGGCCAATGCAGGTTCAACGCCAAGGGCCGCTGACGCTGGCGGCTGTCGCGCAGAGCACGCAGCAGGTCGAGGGAACCGACGCCGGCATGGAAGCGGCGCGTGTCCGTCTGGCAGGCCAGGTCCAACACGCCCTGATCCTGACGAAAGCGGGTGGGATGAAGATGGGTGCGCATGACGGACTCCGGAGCGGGCGGCGGTGGTCCATTATCCGGTGCGACCGTGCCGGGCACCTTGATGTGCATCAAGGTCGTTACCAGCTCAGGTAAAACATGCCCTTGGCCAGCAGCACAATGGCGACCATGTGCGCGAACAGGCTCAGGTGAATGAAACGGCTGTAGCGAGCGCTGACCTTGCCCCAGCGCATCCGCGCCATGGTGACCAGAAAGTGCAGCAGCACACTGCCGGCCAGGATCAACTTGAGGCCCAGCAACGTGCCGAACGAGGACGCCAACGGTGCCGACAACGCCGGCAGGTAACGCAGCCAGACCATGCCGAGCCCGGCGCCGAACAGCACCAGTAACACCCACGGCATCAGCACCCGGGCCCGCCGGGCGACGCCCTGCTCCACCAGCACCATCACCCGAATCGGCAAGTGCTGGTGCAGGTGCCCCAGGATCAGTACTTCGAAGAACACCGTGCCGATAAAAATCAACGCGGCGAACAGATGGGCCAATAACAACAGGAGGTAGAGCATGGGAGCCTCGCAGAGGGACCGGCCGGCGGGAGTCCAGTGTGCGGGCTGGCGCACGGGGCGGCCTTGATGCCGATCAAGCGTTGCTCCTGCCTGGCTTACAGCAACGGCAGGCTGTAGCTGACGATCAGCCGCGTCTCATCCTTGTCGGCGGTGTCATTGCCGCGCAGCACGGCGCTGCGCCAAGTCAGGCCCAGGCCCTTGAACGTGCCCGTGGGGATCACGTAGTCGACACGCAAATCGCGCTCCCACTCGCTGTTGTCGCGGCGCGCCGCACGGATGTTGCTGCCGTGGATATAGGTCACGCTCGACTTCAGGCCCGGAATGCCCAGGCCGGTAAAGTCATAGGTGTAGTTACCCACCGTGGCCTGTTCGCCGGCGTTGACGAACTTCAGCGACTGGGCATTGGTGATCAGGTACAGCGAACGACCCTGGCCCTGGTTGATGTGGGGGAAGTCACTTTCGCCGGTGGTTTTCTGATACCCCAGGCCCACGGAATGCCCGTACACGCCATAGGTCAACATCGCGCTCCACAGGCGGTTGTCGACCTTGCCCGAGTTGACGCCGGGCGCGTAATACCCGGAACTCACATAGCCTTCACCGCGCCCGGCGGCGCTGCCGTTCTTGCCGTCGGCGGTGCTGTAGAAGTAACGCAGATCGGTCTTGAGCTGCCCCACCGGCAACTGCCAGTTGTGCACCAGGCCGACAAAATGTTGTTGGTAGAAATTCTCCAGGGTCGCGTAGTAGTACTGCACTTGCAGTTGCTTGCTGACGGCGTAATCCACCCCGCCGTAGTAGAACTGATTGCTGAACGTGCCCTTGGCCGGGTCGTTGGCACCGGCGATCGACATGCCCTGGCCGTTGCTGGAGTTACGGTCGAGCACCTGCTCCATTTTGCCGGCGATCAGGTTGAAGTCCTTGAGGTCCTTGGAGTCGACCTGATAGCCACGGAACGTCTGCGGCAACAAGCGGCCGTCTTCGGACATCAGCACCGGCATCTTCGGCACCAAGGTGCCGACCTTGAGCTGGGTTTGTGAGATGCGCACCTTGCCGGTGGCGCCGGTCTTGCTGAAGTCATTGGCAGCCTTGCCATCGGACAACGGGAAGACGCTGCCGGGGGTGTTGTCTTCACCGGCCTTGCCGGCGCGCCCAGAGGCGTCCAGGCGCAGGCCATACAGCGCTTGCAGGTCCAGGCCGAAGCCCACCAGGCCATCGGTGAAACCGGACTGGTAGTTGAACATGAAGGCCTGGCCCCACTCCTTGTCCGACGGCGCCCTGGTGTTACGGGTGTCCTGGTTGTAATAGAAATTGCGCAGGTCGAGGGTGGCTTTGCTGTCATCGATAAAACCCGATGCAGCCGCCTGCTGCGCGGCGCCGAGGGAGACGGCGAGCGCCAGGCACGTGGTGTGTTTCATGAAGGCTCCGTGAAGTGATTGAGGCGACCCCGTTACAGCCCAACCCTGTTGTTTGTCGGTCGGGTGGTGCTGCATTCAACGGGTGCGCGCACGGTATAGCCTTGGGCCTTGGGGAAACAGCCGCTGAAACCGTCAATCACTTTTGCGGTTTACGTAACAATCCCGATCCACTGTGCAGCGCTCAAGGCACCGGCAACCAGCCCTGGAATACCCCTGAGGAGGCGAGCGGACACCAGGCAAAATCCCATTCCGTGGCAGGGAGTGCCTGTTGTTCGGCGGCGAGAATGCGCGTGCTCTTCCAATCGAACACCGTCAAGCCTTGCCAGGCCAGGACCACCCCCTGGGCCTGGCTGTCATCCGTACTGATCCAACGCGCCGCCGCGGCGGCCATGAAGGTTTCGATGGGTTCTTCATCAATCCGCCCGCGATACGGCGACGCCAGCAGCCAACGGCACACGTTCAGGTGCCAGGTCCAGTCCTGGGCCGGCTGGTTGCGATAGGCCCAGGTCATGAAGCTGCGAAACAGGTTCAGGCCTTCGGGCGGGTCGAGCTTGAGCAGCGTCGGACAGATATCGAACACGGTGTGCCAATACGGCAACAGACGTGCATCCAGGTGCACAAAACAGCGGGCATTGCTGGGGTAGTCCGGCCGCGCCGGTTCCACGCGCGGGCGACGGGACGCCTGGCTGACCAGGCGGCTGGCGCCTGCAGGCAAGTGATGGTTCATAAAGCGCACTCACAGTCGTGACGATAGAACGCCCCCTGGTCACAGGAGGCCCAAGGCACACGTCAGAATGCGGGAGAGGCGCGGGGGTTGGCCGAGGGCCAGGAATAACGCGGCGGCGCCTTGTTGCGCCGCTCATGGGCCGGGCGTGGGGTTTGCCCCAGGCCCAGCAACCAGGCCAGGCCGATCAGGAACACCAGCGCGACGGTCACCGCGTTGCACACCGGGCAGGCAAAGTAGTTCGAGATGTTACTGGAAGACGGCGCGCCCAGCCCTTTGTCGGAAAGTGGCGCCTGTTTGCCGTCCACCGCGCAGAACGCGCCACCGATCCCATTGAGCTGTTGGCCCATCATCTGGCCATGGCCCAAACCGCACACGAACAGGTTCATCAGCACGCAGAAGTACAGGGTCCAGACGATCAGGGAACGGTCGGGGTGGCTCAATTTCATGGCGGCGACTCTACCACCAGCGCCGCAAAAGGATGAAATTCGGTGTGCCCCTGTGGCAGAACGTCGCAGATTACGCGGGCTGGCCAGGGTTGGTAGACTTGGCGCCCTCCTCGTTTACTCCTATTCAAAGCCTGCCGAGTTGATTTCGCGCAATGCGGGCGTTTCACAGGATGCACCGTTGATGAGTACGTTATTCACCCGCCGCAAGGTCCTGACCGGCATGGGCCTGTTGGGTCTGGGCCTGCTGGCCGGTTGTGACAACAGCCCCAGATTGAACTTCAAGTACGGCAAGGACTTGAGCGACAAGATCATGGGCCGCACCTTCAAGCTCAAGAACACCGAGGGCGACACCGTCACCCTCAGTTCCTACCGTGGCCTGATGCCGGTGGTGTTCTTCGGTTTCACCCAGTGCCCGGCCGTGTGCCCGACCACGCTGGCCCGCGCCGCCCAGGCCAAGAAGCTGATGGGCCGTGACGGCGAGATCATGCAGGTGATCTTTATCACCCTGGACCCGGAACGCGACACGCCGGAGATTCTCGACAAGTACGTCAAGGCCTTCGACCCCAGCTTTGAAGCGCTGTACGGCACCCCGGAAGAAATCGCCGTGGCCGCCAAGGAGTTCGGGATCTTTTATGAAAAGATCCCCGCCGGCGACACCTACACCCTGTCCCACACGGCCACCAGTTTTGTCTTCGACACTCGTGGCAACCTGCGCCTGGGTTTGCAGGCATCCCTTACCGCTAAAGAGTGCGCAGAAGACCTGCTCACCGTCATGGAGGTCTGCTAATGACTGCCGTTCAATACCTCAAGCGCTTCACCTTTGGCCTGGCCCTGCTGGGCCTCGCCGCCCACGCCAGTGCCCAGGTGCAAGTGACCGACGCCTGGGTGCGCGCCTCGGTGCCGGGCCAACCGTCCAGCGGCGCGTTCATGACCGTGACCGCCGACAGCGACAGCAAGCTGCTCAGCGTGGCCTCACCGGTGGCCAAGGACGTCCAGATCCATGAGATGAGCATGAAGGACGACGTGATGCGCATGGGCCCGGTGGACTCGGTGGCCCTGCCGGCGGGCAAGGCGGTCAAGCTTGACCCGGACGGTTACCACGTGATGCTGATGGGCCTGACCGGTCAGATCAAGGAAGGCGACCAGGTGCCGCTGACCCTGACGGTGCAGGACGCCAAGGGCGAGAAGCAGACCGTTGAGGTCCAGGCCAAGGCGCGTGGGCTGGACGGCATGGACCATAGCAAGATGCATTGATGGGCTCAGCGCACCTCGCAATCAACGGTACCCGCTCGGCTGGCGCTGGCCGGAGAGCCCGGCGGCCCAAAAGATTGGTTGAATACGGTCGGTGGGACGAACGAAATGCCGGGGTTCTTCGGCACCGCCACAGGAGGTGTGGTGAAGCTCGGCGTGAATCCGAACTGGCCGGCTTTGACATCCAGCGTGCCGCCCCTGTTAGTTAAGTAGATCTGCCCGTCGAGAACCTGCACGTATAAACCTGGCACCTGCATTGGCAGCGAGGGCAGACTGGACGGAGCGGGCACAAACGTCACCGCAAGCGAAGCCCTGCCTTGCGCCGCCCATGACTCCGCCGAAGCCAGGACATTGGCCAGGCGATAGACATAGCGCGCCGAAACCGCAGCGACAAAGGCCGTGTAAGAGGTATCAGCCTGCCCGGCCGATGACGCCAACCCTGCCGCCAGGCTGTTCAGCCGGGACGAAGCACGCGTAGCCAAGACTGCCGCCGGCTGGTAAAACACCACCACGCTGGCCGATTGCAGGCCGATCCGGCCGCCGGGCGTGATCAACGTCGAGCGATCCTGGCTGCGCTTGCCCAGCAACCCGCCATCGGAGCGCAACCCGCCCTGTTTCAGGGTGAACACTGCGGCATCAGCGCCAGGCGTATTCACGTCGTAGGCAAACGCGTCCACGCTGAGCACGGTCCCCGGTTGCAAGGTCAACAGGCTGTCGTCGCCCAGGCGCACTTGCGCGTAGCCCTTACCCTGGGTCGACAAGGTATCGCCGACTTCCACCAGCGACTGCTCGCCCAGCACGCGCATGCTGCCGTCGAGTTTCTTGACGAACAACGGCCCGCTCAGATGAATCACGGTACCGGCCACGGGGGCGGCCTGAACCCAGGTCGCTGCACTCAGCAGTGTCAGCAACAGCAATGCGTTAATTGCAGTACTGCTTTTTAACAGGTTCATGTGTAGTGCCCTGGTCAGTGGAGAGTTCTATCTTGTCTTCCTGCGTTTTAGCCGGTGTTGAAATGCCCGGCTTTTTTCCACCGGAAATACCGGAGGAGGTAGTGTCCATGACTGAGGAGAACGACACGTTCACGGTCTTAATTAACTGATTCATTGCTGTTTGCACCGGCTTGTTCGGCTCACTCGCCGTCGGCGGCGACAGCACCTGGCACAACGCTGAGTTCGGCGCCAACGTACACATATCTGAGCGGGGCGGCACTGCGACAGGCACCGGATTCTCGACCGGCGGCCGGTCGACGTCAGTGATCGTCAAGCGACCGCCAGCAGTTGGCTGCCCCTCGGTAAACACCCTCCCTCTGCCGCTGGCCGTACCCGCACCGTCATGGTTGGCGGCCAGGGTGATATCGCCGCTGAACTGGATCAGCGAATTGACATGGATGTCATTGCCCGCCTGGGCCGTAAGGCCGACACCGGTGTTGGTGTTGTTGACGCCCGTGTAGAACGTGATGTCGTGGGTGGCTTGCAACAACACATTGGAGGTCGCGTTGGACAGCAGGTCGGCATCGATTTCACTGTCTGTTCCCGGCGCATTGGCGAAAGCCGACACATCCCCCAGGGACGCCGAAGGGCCGGACAGGAACGAGGTGACCCGGATATTCGCCGGGTCCAACTGCCAGAAGCCCGCTGTGCCGTTGGCCGCGCGCGTGTCGACCCGTGCACCCGCCACATCGAGGAAATGCCCGGACGTCTCGACCAGGCCGCCCTTGCCCGAGGCCGCCCCGCCGCGGGCCGACAGCGTGCCGTAGACGCGCGCGGTGTCAGTGCCCCACACGATGATCTTGCCGCCGTCGCCACTGGCCAGGGCGTCGGCGGAAATTCGCGCCTCCTGGCTCACGTAACTTTGTTTGGCATTCAGGACGGCCGGGTTCTTGCCCTGGTAGTCACCGCCAATCAGCACCCGGCCACCGCCGCGTTGGCCGCTGGCATCAATGCGCGCATTGCCCATTACGCCGACCTGCTCGCCCAGCACCTGGATGTCGCCGCCGCAATCAACGCCCGTGGCGGTGGTGCTGCTACCGGCTTCGAGCAAGGTGGTGCGGCTGGACTTGAGCATCACCTTGCCGTTGGCGCCGACCACGGCACTGTTGGCGTTCAGCGTGCCGCGCTGGTTGACCAGCGCGCCGTAGATACCAATGTTGCCGCCCTGGGCGATCACGGTGCCCAGGTTCAGCGCCTGGTCCTGTTCCGCCGACACCACCACGTGCATGCCCGGATTAGTGGAGTCCACCAACTGCACCGAGTGCCCCGCCGCCAGCACGGTTTCGCCCTGGGGCGTGGTGATGATGCCGGTGTTGTTCACGTCCGGCGCGATCAGGTACACCTGGCCCCCCGACGGCGTGGTAATCGCGCCCTGGTTGCTGACCTGGCCAGCCGGCCCGTCAGCGGAGAAACGTCGGTTGCCCGAGAGGAAGTCCGCGTTGGAAATCGCCAGGCTCGAAGCCACCAGGCCGCCGACATTGATCTGCGCACCGGCACCAAACACGATGCCGTTGGGGTTGATCAGGAACACCCGCCCGTTGGACTGCAAGGTGCCGAGGATCACGCTGGGGTCCTGGCCGGTGATGCGGTTGAGCACGCTGCTGTTGCTGCTCTGTTGCAGAAAACGCACCAGCTCGCCCTGGGCGATGGAAAAGCTCGACCAGTTGATGATTGCATTGGGGCTGTTGGTGACGCTCAGGGTGTTGCCATCCTGGGTGAATGTCACCTGGCCGTTGACGATCACCGGGTTGACCGGGGCCGCCGCCGCGCTGGTTGCCATCACCAGAGAGAGCGCCATCAAGGTAGGTTTGAATGTCATGGCACCCTCAAAAGGCCAGGCTGAGACGGACATGCAGGCGATCATCGCCGCGCTGGGTTTCACTGGCTTCGACGTGCAAGGCATGGCCGTAATCCATTTGCAGATTGAGGTTGCGCCGGTAGATCAGGCGCACGCCCAAGCCGGTGCTGCTCAGGCTGATGTGCTCGAACTCGCCGGGCAGTGCGTTGTTACGGGTCAGATAACCGGCGTCATAGAACGCCAGGGCACGGCACTGCCAGCTGCCGCCCAGGCACAGCGGCGGCGTGTAGGCTTCGAGGTTGCCGACCACACCCGAGTCGTTGCTCACCTCGCGTTCACGGAAGCCGCGCACCGACGCCGCCCCGCCGGCGCCAAACTGCTCGCCGGGCACCAGGGCATCCTTGGTGTACTGGCCGTTCAACGCCGCGCGCAACTGCCAGGCGGCCGGCAGGATCTGCGTGATGCTCGTCGCGAACCGCAACGCTGTGTAGTCATCCCGCGCATGGGCGCGCGCCAGGTCGAAATCGCGCTGCTGCCCCTTGGACCCGCCTGGAATGTTGTGCAACAGCGACAGGCCGATGTTCGCGTCGCCATCCACCCGCACCCAGGTGCCCTGATACCCCAGGCTGATGGGGTGCACGGTAATGTCGTTGCCCAGTTGCACATCGAACAGTTCCAGGCTGCTTTTATAGGCCTTGTAGTCGACGCCATAGACCAGCTTGGATTGGTAATTGCCCACCGTCGCCAGGTTGTGGTTGTAGCGCGTGCCGAAGATCGTGCCACGGCCGCTCACGGCCAGGTCGAAGATGCCGGCCGTCACGGTGCCGCTGTCGACGTCCGAGTAGCTGGTGAACAAGTCCAGGGAGTCGCCCAGCGCATACAGCGGCAGGTGGTAGCCCAGGCCGTAGACACTGACCCGCTCGGGCTTCTCCACCGTGGTGGTGTATTGCAGGCTCATCACCTGGTCGCGGCCGAACATATTGGCGTTTTGCAGCACGGCGCCGATGTAGGTCCGCCCGGTTTCCTTCGAGCCGCTGTTATCCAAGTTGAGGGCCGCGTTCCACGGTGACTCATCGCTCACCTGCAGTTCGGCGTCCACCGTATCGCTGGCGGCGCTGCTCTTGAGCTTCATCACGGTCTGCTTGGCCGGGTTCTCGTTGGCCAACTTGAGGCTCTTGGACACCGCCGCCAGGTCAGGCGAGGTGCCTTCCTGCAGCGCCGGCAGCGACTGGCGCACGTTGGCGGTGCTGAAATGCCGGTTACCGGCGACTGTCACCTGGCCAATCCGTACCTGCACCACATCCAGTATCACCACGCCGCCATTCAATTCCTGCTCGGGCAAGTCGACGCGCACTAGGGGATAGCCGAGCCGATGGAAGGTGTCTTCGAGCGCCTCCTGGGCCTTGGCCACGTCGCTGAAGTCGCGTTGGGCCCCCTCGAACGGCGCCACCGTTTGCGCCAGCGCACTGGCCGGCAGCAGCGTATTGCCGCGCACTTCAAAGCGGGTGATGTCAAAGCGTGGCGACAGCGGCTCACTATCAGCGGCCACTGCGAAGGAGGTGCACACCGCCAATGAGGCGGGCACCAGCAAGAGCATGAAACGGTCGATCATGGGTTGGCCCTTAGGCAGCGTACGATTTAAACGACTTACGCTGCGTTAGGCGCCAGCAGGGGCAGGCCCCGGCGCAGAGTGTAGCCATTAGATTGCCACTGCGATAGAGAAAGTCCCCATGTTTTCGAAGGGTTTGCAGGTTTAATCCACAATAAACAGCTTGGCCCCCGTGGCAGTGGATGAACGATGCCCCTCCATGTCATTGCCCACCTGGTAACTCATCCCGGCCGTCAGCGTGAACTGGCGGCCGTCTTCCAACTCTGTGTGCAACTCGCCTTCCAGGCACAGCAGCACATGCCCGCGCGTGCACCAGTGATCGGCCAGGTAACCGGGGCTGTAATCGACCCTGCGCACGCGGGTGGTGCCGAAGTGGCGGGTGCGCCATGAGGCACTGCCGGTAACGCCGGGGTGAAGCTCGGGTTCGACGGTGGACCAGTCGGTGATGCCAAACGGGACAGCGGTGAGTTCCATGGTTTGCTCGGTCGTCAGTTAACGTGGCCTGAGGCTATCCACCCGACAACCTGCGCGATAGACACAGATCCCGTGGTTTTGTGGGATACAGGCGAGCGTGCTTGTTATCCTGCCCACCCTGCTCCCAAGGACGCGTGCTGATGCAGATCGACCCCGCCTACATCCTGTTTGAGACCGAGCACTGGCTGCTCAACCATCACCTGGCTTCGAAGCTGCCGGGTTACCTGATGCTGGGCGCCAAGGCGCCGATTGATTCCCTCGCCGATATGCCGGAGGCAGCGTTAGCCGAATTGGGTGGACTGCTGGCAAAAACCCAGCGCGCCATGGAAGCGCAACTCAAGCCCAAGTGGTTGTATATCAGCCGCTATGGGCATATGCCGGGGTTCCCGCTGCACTTTCATTTCATCCCGGTGTATGACTGGGTGGAGGATGCATTCTGGCGGGATGAGCGTTATCGGCGGTTGCAGGATTTGGGTTCGCAGGACCTGGCAAAAACGCTCACCGATGGCGCGGAACTGACGCTGTTTGTGTGGCGGGAGTTGGGTGAAAGCCTGATGCCGCCGGTGATCAAAGGGCTGTCGGTTGAGCAGGTGATCGGGAGCTTGCGCGCGCATTTGCGTCACTGATGGAGATCCCCGGCGGGAGCTGACTTATCGGCACGGGTGGCGGTGTAGCATCAGGAATCGAAGTGCTTTGTCATGTGTGCATGCGCCGTTACAAGTCTGTCTGGCAGCTTTCCGATGCCTGGATACAGTTCAGAAAAGACTTCTGGATATGGCCCCCATGAAACGCAAAGTTCGAATCTTGATCCTGTGCAAAACCTACCCTTCCCCGAGCGCAAAATATGCCGAAACATCCTGCGTTGCGGGGATGGATGAGGACGGCAATCTCATACGGTTGTATCCCGTACCGTTTCGCTTGGTGACCAGTGATCAGCAGTTTGCCAAGTGGCAATGGATCGAAGCCTCTATAGAACGCAGCCCGGCGGACCGCAGACCAGAAAGCCATAAGATCGGCGTGGACAGTATTTGTGTGGGCAGGACCCTGCCCGCAGGCGATTGGTACGAAAGACGAGTATTGCTGGACAGACTGATGGTTTATGAAAATTTTGACGCACTGGAAAAGGCCAGGATTGAGCATAACGTCCCGCTAGGCCTGATCAGGCCGGCACGCATCGCAGCATTACGCATCCAGAAATCAGCCTCTACAGAATGGACCCCAGAGGAAATTGACAAGCTGCAATCGATGCAACGCCAACCCAGCCTGTTTGAAGAGCAGGAACACGCCAGCATCAAGCGCCTGGAGAAAGTGCCCTTCGACTTTCATTACGTTTATGAGTGTTTGGTCGACGGTGAACTGAAAACCCATATCCACAAAATTGTCGACTGGGAAGCCAGTCAACTCTTCAGAAACGTGTATCGCAAACACGGCGCAAAAGGTTGGGAGGCCCCCTTTCGGCACAAGCTGGAAACCGATCTACCCGACAAAGACCTCATGCTGTTGATGGGCACGATCCATCGTTTTCCCAAACAGTGGCTGATCGTAAGCTTGATCTATCCGCCTAAGCGACAGAACGAAGACGATCAACAAATAGCGTTGTTTTGACCGACAGATGCTGAGCTTCCAGCGACGGCTCCACTTCCTGCGCGGCTTCGGCAATCAAACTGCGATGGCAAAAACTTGCGTCCGCCTCATAGCAGACCATGCAGACCCGCTGTTCAGCCGCACTGCAAAGCAGCTCGCTCAACACCGTGCCTTGGGTGCGGATATAAGCCCTGAACTCACGCGCATAGGTGGCCCAATTACCGTCTTCCTTGAATTGCCTGCGTATGGGCTTCGGGCAGCCGAGCGGCCGGATGTGCTCATAGGCGATCCCCTCCGCAGCCAGGCATTGGGCAAAGGCATTTTTGGAGAAGCCTTTTTTTCGCGACAGCGGGTATTCACGCACATCCAGCACCTTGTCGATCCCAGCCTGCTTGAGTCGCGCGATGAATGCGTCGATAGACAGTCCTTCGTAGCCTGCAGTGTAGAGGTTCATGCGGAGTCTCCTGGGGCCTCCCGGCGCGATCAAAAGGTAAAAAAGCGCCGGGACTATAACATCGCCGGTTATTGACCAGACTTTGAGGGTGACGGGCGGAGCAGATTATTGCGTAACAAGCAAATAGCGCTTTTTGGCCAGTACACCGTTTCAACCAATCTGCTTTTTCATCGGAATGCACGCCAACTGCAACCCCGACGGCGAGTGGTAAATCGCCTGCTCATCCCCCACGTAGCCACACGCGCGATAAAAACTCGCGGCATTCAACGTCGCGTCCAGCACCACCTCTTCAATCGCCAGTTCCCGTGCGACCTGCTCAAGGTGATCCAGCATCGCCTTGCCATGCCCGCGTCCGGTGAATGCGGGCAACACGAACAGCGCGCCGACTTCGTGGTTGGCCGGGTCAAGCATGCCGGTAGCGATCGGCTCACCGTTCAGCCAGCCCAGGTAGAACGGTTTTTCCATCAGCGCGCTGTAGCCGTCCTCGGCCTTGCCACGGGTCCAGAGCGCCATGTGTTCGGCGGTGTAGGCGCCGATGCATTGGCTGCGGATGGCTGCGCGGCGGATGTCAAAAGCGGCGTTGGCGTCGGTGGGGGTAGCGCGTTTTATTTCCAGCATGGGGTCCTTCCTTCATGGGTTTTCATTGCCCGCCGGGGTGAATGAATAACGGAGGTGAGGGAGCTTGCTCCCGCTTTGGCAGTTTAATCTTATCAATCCCTTAGGCCGATGCAGTCGTTCTGCCAGTCGGTTGCACCTCGGCTGGCGGCACTTTATAGTTCGCCCCGTCGCCGGCTTTGGTCAGCGACAGGGTTTCGCAGCCCTCACAATTATTACCAGTACCGTCAAACCCGACGCAGCCGATTCACGGCTGCCTCTCGTTTTATGGCGGTTGTGCGTGGGAGACCTTCGGGTCTGCCGGGTTCTGGTAATAATCCCCGGTCTGCGAACCCGCGCACAGCTGCCACCCCCTTTGTTTCGCAGCAAAACGGTGGCAATTATTCTTTCTTGAGGATTATTACCATGACAACTCAACACCCGCCCCGCCGCTTCACCCCCATGTCCCAAACCGCAACCGACTACCCCGTGCTGCTGATCGACAGCGACGCCCCACTCAGCGAGCTGCATGCCTGCGCCAGTGAGCGTCTCAACGCCGCCCTCGCCTATCTGCACCTGATGGCCTGTTCCAACGTGTCCGACTATGCCGCGCACGACATCAACACCGTCGCCAATACCGCCCGGATCATGGTCCAGGATGTGGCGGATGTGTTTACGGTGATCGAGCGGCGAGGGTTTGATTCGCCTGCGGTGAGTTGATGTGACTTGAGCGGTGAGGAAGCCCGCTTTGGCGGGTTCCACACTGCCTCTTGACCTCGATGGCCCTGACCAACATGCATCGGAAACAGTACCCACCACCAAGCCTGGCGCGGACAAAACTGTGGGAGGGGGCTTGCCCCCGATAGCGGTGGGTCAGTTATAAATGGGTTGACTGACACGCCGCCATCGGGGGCAAGCCCCCTCCCACAATTTCGATCTGTGTTCTGCGCAGAGTCCCAGCGAGGCCGTTATGATGTGGCCTTTCGCTCAACGCCCCAGGAAACGCCCATGCCCGCCCTCACCTTACGCAACGCCCTCCCCGCCGACGCTGCCCGTTGCTACGCGATTGAAATCACCGCCTACGAGGGCGACGAAGCCGCGACCCTGGAAAAGATCGCCACCCGCATTGCGCTATACCCGCAAGGCTTTTTGATCCTGGAGGCCGAGGGCGAGGTGGTGGGTTTTATCAACGGCGGCTGCGCCCATGAAGTGGTGATGTCGGACGAGGCGTTCAAGGAACTGGTGGGGCATTCGGCCGAGGCGCCGAATGTGGTGATCATGTCGGTGGTGGTCGACCCGGCGCATCAGGGCAAGGGGTATTCCAAGGTGTTGATGACCGAGTTCGTGCAGCGCATGCGCGCGATGGACAAGCGCACGATTCACCTGATGTGCAAGGAACAGCATGTGCCGTTGTACACCCGCATGGGCTACACCTATGTGCGCCCTTCACCCTCGGATCATGGCGGCATGGCGTGGCATGAGATGGTGATGACGCTTTAACCAACGGAGGGTTTCGCGATGACCGCAGCGCTTATAGAAATCAGCGACCAACCCAACCCCGACGCCGAGCGCATTCTCGGCAACGGCCTCGCGGCGTTCAACGAAGGTATTGCCGGCTACAACGACCGCCTGCCACTGACGGTATTGATCAAAGACCCCAACACCCGGCAGATCGTCGGCGGCATCACCGGTAAAACCACCTTGGGCATGGCCTTTCTCGACCTGTTCCATCTGCCCGAAACCCTGCGCGGCACGGGCCTCGGCAGCCGGTTGCTGCACGCCTTTGAGCACGAAGCTCGGCGGCGCGGCTGCGCGAACGCGGTGCTCTACACCCTCAGTTTTCAGGCCCCGGGGTTTTATGAAAAGCATGGATGGGTGCGGTTCGGGGAGGTCCCTTGTGAACCGGCAGGCAGCAGTCGCGTGTTTCTGTCCAAGCGGCTGTAACGTTCCGGGCTTTGCCAGACAGCCGTTTGCAGCCTGGCGTCACGCAGAACAAGCTCCGATTACCAACTCCCCGACGCCCCGCCACCGCCACTGGAACCACCGCCCCCCGAGGAACTGCTGCTGGAGCTGGAGCCACTGGAACCCGAACCGGAGCCACCGCCCGAACCGGACCCCGAGCCGGAACTGGCAATGCTCTGCACAAACACGATAAACGCCACAAAGGAGGCCACTGGAATCGCCACGATCCAGCCCTGATACCCGTGCCCCAACAGTGTCCCCGCAGCGACGTAGATGGCCATGACTGCCAGCGCACGCAGGAGGAAAAAGCGCGGGCTCTTTTTCCAGGATGCCCTGATGACGAAGAACAACCCGAGGTACAAGCCCAGCACCAACGCCGCGCCAAACGGCCACACCAGCCAATGGATATAACTGACCTCCACGAACCGGTTGGCGATCACCACCCCGACGATATAGGCCAACAGCCCTATCACGCAGTAGAACGCCGTGCGCGCCAGCCACAAGGCGCCGAAGGTGGCGCCGCCGATCAGAAGGGTCAAGGGCAGTACCAGCAGGTACATCGGCCATTCCCGGCCGCCGGCGAATGCCACCAGCGCCACGGTAACGGCTGCCGTGGCGATCAGCGCCCCCCGCCAGCCCAGCTTGCGCGCCGCGACCAGCACGCCGCCGACGGCACCGCACACAAACGCCAGCAACACCGCAAGCGCCTCAAGACTGCCGCCGTGCCCGGCCACTTGCGGCAAGTCACCGCCATCCACCAGGACAACCAGGTCGTTCACGCCCTGCTCGACACCGCCGGCATAGTCGCCCTGGCGAAACGCCGGGGTGATGTGCTCTTCGATAATCCGATGGGCCAGCAGGTCGGTCACCGTGCCCTCAAGGCCATACCCCACCTCGATGCGTACCTTGCGGTCGTCCTTGGCCACGACCAGCAGGATGCCGTCGTTGATGTCCTTGCGCCCCAGTTTCCAGGCGCGGAACAGTTGGTTGGCGTAGTCCTCGATGCTCGCGCCACCGGTGGTGGGCACAAGCAACACGCCAACCTGAGCGCCTTTGCGCTGTTCGAGGGCGGCGAGTTGGTCTTTCAGGCGGGTGGTGGTGTCGGCGTCAAGGGTGTTGGTGAGGTCGATCACCCGCTGGTCGAGGGCCACGCCGATGGGCGACGTGTCGGCCTGGGCGGTGATAAACAGGCCGGTGGACATCAATACCAGCAGACTCAAGACGGATTGCCGCAACCACCGCATCATGTTTGTTACCTGAAGTTTCTTCCTGAAGGCGCCGACTTTACCCTATCAACGCTATAAGGCGTGACCCAAAGCCATCGACTATCTAAACTGCAGCACACCTAGCAATACGCCATAATTTCGAGATCCCCATGGGCCTACTCCAGCGCAACAACGTCAACGTGATGGGTGACGGGCACTCAACCCTGGTGTTTTCCCATGGTTTTGGCTGCAACCAGGCCATGTGGAACTACCTCGCGCCGCAGTTCAAAGAGCGTTTTCGCGTGGTGCTGTATGACCTGACGGGCGCCGGCCTCTCCGACCTCAACGCCTTTGACAAGGCCAAGTACAGCACGCTGGACGGCTATGCCCGCGACTTGAACGAGATCATCGACGCCTTTGCCGAGGGCCCGGTGATCCTGGTGGGGCACTCGGTCAGTGCGATGATCGGCACCCTCGCCGACCGCCTGGCCCCCGGCCGTGTCGCCGCCCACGTGATGATCGGCCCCTCGCCTCGCTATATCGATGCCGACGGCTACGTGGGCGGTTTCAAGCGCGCCGACATCGACGACCTGCTCGACACCCTCGACAGCAACTACCTCGGCTGGTCCAGCGCCATGGCCCCGGTGATCATGGGCGCCCCCGGCCAACCGGCGCTGAGCGACGAGTTGACCGAGAGTTTCTGCCGCACCGAGCCGGACATCGCCAAGCAGTTCGCGCGAGTGACCTTTATGTCGGACAACCGCCAGGACGTGATCGGCCTGCCCACCCCGGTGCTGATCCTGCAATCGAGTGACGACCTGATCGCCCCGGTGGCCGTGGGTGAATACCTGCACAGCGTGCTGCCCAACAGCACCTATTGCCTGGTGGACAACGTCGGCCATTGCCCGCACATGAGCGCGCCGCAGGCCTGCGCGGCGGCCATGGATGCCTTCCTGGTGCCGTGGATGGCAGCGCGTGCCGGCTGATCTGTTCGACAGCGCCGCCTGCGCCCTGGCCGTCACCACGGAAGATGGCACGATCCAGCAGGCCAACGCGCGCTTCAGCGACTGGTTGGGGTTCAGCCTCGCCGAGCTGCAAGGCAGGCGCTTCCAGGACCTGCTGAGCATGGGCGGGAAGATCTTCCACCAGACCCACCTGGCGCCGATGCTGCGCATGCACGGCAGCGTCACCGAGGTAAAGCTGGACCTGCTGCACCGCGATGGGCACAAGCTGACCGTGCTGCTCAACGGCAACAAACGTGAACAGGCGGGCGTCGTGGTGTACGACCTGGCGCTGTTCGGCACCACCGACCGCGACAAATACGAGCGCGAGTTGCTCAACGCACGCAACCTGGCCGAAGCGCTGTTGCAGGAAAAAACCGCCACCGAAGTCGCGCTGCAACAAGCCCAGGCCGAACTGAACGAGGCCTACGCCATCGCCCAGCGTCGCGCCCTGTTTGCCGAGCAGATGGTGGCGATTGTCAGCCATGATCTGAAAAACCCGCTCACGGCGATTCGCATGGCCTCGGACTTTCTCAGCCGTGGCGAACGTACGCCCAAGGAGCGCCAACTGCTGGGGCATATCGGCCAGTCCTCCGAGCGCGCGCAACGCATGATCGCCGACCTGCTGGACTTTACCCAGGCACGGGTCGGCCAGGGCATCACCATCAAGGCGGCGCCGCTGGACCTGCATGAGGTGATCCATCGCGCGGTGGACGAACTGCGTGTGGCGTTCCCCAAGGCAACGCTGGTGCATCAAGCACAAGGCAGTGGCGACGCCTGCCTGGATGCCGATCGCGTGCAGCAGATCATCGGCAACCTGGTGGCCAACAGCGTGGCCTATGGTGACCCGCAACGGCCGATCACCATCACCTCGCGCCTGGCTGACAGCGCTTGCGAAGTGGCGGTGCACAACCACGGCACGGCGATTCCGGCAGGTTTGCTGGCCGGGCTGTTCGAGCCAATGACCCGTGGCACCGACCAAGGAAGCGACGTGCGCAGCGTGGGCCTGGGCCTGTATATCGTGCGGGAGTTGGCCAAGGTGCATGGCGGCGATGTGGCGGTGAGTTCCTGTGCCACTGCCGGCACCACCTTTACGGTGACGTTTCAGAGCAGGTAGGCACTGCCCTGCATGATCGGCTCCACGCTGCCCGTCAACACCACACCGCCCTGCCCGTCCCAGCGCACAGTGACCGTACCGCCGTCGCACTCCACCTGCACCGTGGCATCCAGCAAGCCACGGCGGATGCCATTGACCACCGCGCCGCAACAACACGAACCGGAACCCAGCGGCACGCCGCCGCCACGCTCCCAGATGCGCAGGCGGATATGCCCACGGTCGAGCACCTGCACGAAATGCACATTGGTCCTGGCCGGGAACAGCGGGTGAATTTCCAGCGCCGGGCCCACGGCGGCCGGGTCGATGGCGTCGATGTCGGCCACAAAAAACGTGCAATGGGGGTTGCCCATGCTACACGCCGCCGGGTTGCCCGCCAGCGGTAACGTACACGTATCCATGGCCTCGGCCAGCGGCACGGCCGACCAGTCCAGCGACGGCGCGCCCATGTCCACCGACACCCGCCGCCCCGCCTCGCGCACACAGGTCAGCAGGCCACGGTCAGTGCGCAGCACAACCGAATCGCTGCGGGTTTCATGCATCAAGCGGTCGGCCACTCCACGCGTGGCGCTGCCACAGGTTTGCAGCGGCGTGCCGTTGGGGTTCCAGAACTTGATGCGCGCGGCGGCGTCTTCGCAGTCGAGCACCACGGCCAGTTGATTGAAGCCAATGCCGGTGTGGCGATTGCCCAGGCGGCGGGCGACCTCGGGGGTGACAGGGTCGTCCAGGCCACGGCGGTCGATGATGATGAAGTCGTCGCCATGGGCGTGCATCTTTGTGAACGGCAAGGTCATGGACTGTCCTGGGGTCGACCGGTGGGGGAACTGGAGGATACCCTGAACCGACCCAACCTTATCGAGAGTCAAGCATGCTTATCGTCTTCAGCGGCCTGCCCGGCACCGGCAAAACCACGATTGCCCGCGAGTTGGCGCGCCAGACCGGTGCGGTTTACCTGCGCATCGATGTGATCGAGCAGGCGATTCGCGACGCGGGCGTATTGACGGGTGATGTCGGTGCCAGCGGTTACGGCGTGGCGAATGCGCTGGCGCTGAGTAACTTGCAGTTGGGCCATAGGGTCGTCGCCGATTGCGTGAACCCGGTGCAGGAAAGTCGGGCAGCCTGGACAGCAATGGCCGCGAAGGCAGAGGTGGCGCTGATCAATATTCAGGTGGTGTGCACAGACTCGCAGGAACACCAGCGCCGGGTGGAAAGCCGTACGGGCGACATTCCTGGGTTGACGCCGCCGACTTGGCAGTCGGTGTCGGCGCACGAGTACGAGCGCTGGGACCCACCCGTGTTGACCCTGGACACGGCCTCCGTGACAGCCACCGAGGCCGTCGCGTTAATCGTCGCCCACACGGCAATGCCCTAGAGGACACTCCCCATCGCCTTCATCAACACCAGGTCGCGCCCATAAATATCCGGCGCGTACACAAGGTCACCCTGGGCGTCGACCTGCACCGTCCAGTAACCCAACAGCACCGGCACCGGGGTGGCCAGCCTGAATTCATGGGTCACGCCGGTGGCCAGCAGTTCATCGGTGCGCGCGCGTTCGGCCGGGCTGACCAGCAGGTCGCGCAGCAGCAACGGTTGTTCAACCCTGACGCAACCGGAGCTGAACGCCCGTGGGCCTTTGGTGAACAGCGGTTGGCTCGGGGTGTCGTGCAGGTACACCGAGTACGGGTTGGGGAAGCGCATCACGATCTTGCCCAGCGGGTTGCGCGGGCCGGCTTCCTGGCGCAGCAGGATATTGCCGGGGCGCGCCCAGTCGATATTTTCCGGCGCCAGCGGGTTGCCTTCGGCGTCGAGCACTTGCAGGTTTTGCTGGCGCAGGTATTCGGGGTTGAGCCGGATGGCCGGGAGTTTGTCCTCACGCATGATGGTGGGCGGGATGGTCCAGGTGGGGTTGAGGGTCAGCCGGGTGATGCGAGACTTGAGCAGCGGCGTCTGGCGTTCGGCGCGACCTACTTGCAGGCGGGTTTGCCACACCGGGATGCCGCTCTGGTACACGCTCAGTTGCGCGGCGGCGACGTTGACCAGCACGCCTTCGGGCTCCAGGTCCTGGGCAAGCCAGCGGAAACGCTCGAGGTTGATGCGCAGTTGTTCACGGCGCATAGCCGGGCTGATATTGAGTTCGGCCACCGTGCCGGCACCGATCACACCGTCCGATTGCAAGGAGTGGCTGAGCTGGAAGGCTTTCACCGCCGTGACTAGTTCCGGACCGTATTGTTTGCCCGCGCCCTTGGGTTCGACAGGCAGGTAGCCACCGCTGTGGAGCCGACGGGCCAGTTCCGGGACGCGCGGGTCTTCCATGCCGGGACGCAATAACGGGCCGCTGCCGACCGGGTCCCAATGGGGCAAGGGTTGAGGACGCACCATGGAATAGGCGTTGCGCAGGCTGCGGTAAAGATCGGCGCTGGGGCGTGCCTGGTCGAAGGCTTGCACCATGTCCTGCAGGCCGACGGCAGCGAGGGCCAGCACTTCGGTGTTGGGGTCACGGGTGGGCGGCTGCGAATGCCACAGCGGTTCGAAGCGCGATTGCTGCAGGCGTCCGTAGTGCAGATCGTGCAGGGCTTGCAGGTAGTGCTGGCTGCTGCCGATGTCGCTGCACAACACGTTGGCCGTGGCATCCGCCGCAGGCAGACTATAGTGGGTGGGGTCCAGGCCGTCGTCGGCGAGCATCAGCAACTGAGTCTGGAGCGCTTGGCGGCGCGTCTCATCCGCCCACAACGGTGCATCGCCTTGTTGCTGATAGAACGCTTGCAGGCGCGCAAGGGCCGGCGCATCGATCTGCGATGCCAGGCCGGGACAGACACTGGGCAACTGCGCCAGGGCTTGTTGCACCGGAGCCAGGTCAAGCGGCGCGGGGGTCGTAACGGGCAACGGCTGCACCGGCAGCGCATCGGCTGTCGCGACCAATGGTGCAACGAGCAAGCAAATGCTCAAGTAACATGCGTGTTTTTTGAACAATGACTTTGCTCCAATCCACAGCGGGGGAGATGTACTGTAGATGCTGACTTTTATGTGTCGCCTCGGTTTGGCCACCGTGGGCCTGGCTTTACTGAGCAATTCTGCGCTCGCCGCCAATGGCAACCCTCCTTCCTTGTATAGCAGCCTGGCGCGGTCGGCTCCAGAACTCAATCCCGCTGTACTGAAAAGCGCCCTGAACGCCGTGCAATGCGCGGTCAATAATGGCGAAGAACGCTCCGAGCGCCTGGCCGTGATTGACTACTCCCAGCCTTCGACCGCCCGTCGGCTGTGGATCTTCGACCTGCGCAAGAAAACCCTGGTGCTGCGCGACCTGGTGGCCCACGGTGCCAAATCCGGGGAAAACTTCGCCACCCAGTTCTCCAACCTCGAAGGCAGCCACCAATCCAGCCTGGGCCTGTTCCGCACCCAGGAAAGCTACTTGGGCACCCATGGCTATTCGCTGCGCATGGACGGCCTGGAACCGGGATTCAACGACCAGGCCCGCGACCGCGCCATCGTGATTCACGCCGCCGACTACGTTAGCCCCTTGTGGAGCAAGCGCGAAGGCCGCATCGGCCGCAGCCAGGGTTGCCCGGCCGTGCGTCCACAGGTGGCGCGCCAGGTGGTGGACAAGCTCAAGGACGGGCAGTTCATGTTTTCGTGGTACCCCGACCAACGCTGGTTGAAGTCCTCGACGTACCTCAATTGCAAACCCCAACAGGTGGCGAGTAGTCGTACAATCCGTGGCGGTTAGCCTGTCCCCACAGATAAAAGAGAGCTTCGCATGCTTCTACATCAATCGACCTGGATCGAGATCGGGCAGTTCCTGGAACGCAGCCGCACGGTGGTGATCCCCATCGGCTCCAACGAACAACACGGCCCCACCGGCCTGCTGGGCACCGACTGGATGTGCCCGGAAATCATCGCCCATGAGGCGCAAAAGCACGCCGACATCCTCATCGGCCCGACCTTCAATATCGGCATGGCCCAGCACCACCTGGGCTTCCCCGGCACCATTTCCCTGCGCCCTTCCACCTTTATCGCTGCGATTGGCGACTGGGTGCGCTCGCTGGCCGGGCATGGTTTCGACAAGATCCTGTTTCTGAACGGTCACGGTGGCAATATCGCCACGATTGAAGCGGCGTTTTCCGAGCTGTACGCCGAGGCGAGCTTCGGCCGTCGCCCTGCCGGGTTTGCGTTGAAGCTGGTGAACTGGTGGGACTTGGAAGGCGTCACTGACCTGGCGCACCGCCAATTCCCGGTGGGCCATGGCAGCCATGCGACGCCTTCGGAGATCGCAGTGACGCAGTGGGCGTACCCGGACGCGATCAAGTCGGCCGACTACTCCCCGCAAATCGCCAACACCGGGCCGATCCGCGAAGCCCTGGACTTCCGCGCACGCTTCCCCGACGGGCGCATGGGCTCGGACCCGGCGCTGGCAACGGTGGAGAAAGGTGGGGAGTTGGTGGCATTGGCAGCTCAAGGGCTGGTCAAAACCGTCAACAACTTCAGCAACGAAGCCAGACCTTAGGCCTTATGCAGATCCAAATGTGGGAGGGGGCTTGCTCCCGATCGCGGTGGAACAGCCAGTTTATCTGTAGCTGACCCACCGCGATCGGGAGCAAGCCCCCTCCCACATTGGTTATCTGCAGTCCTGCGCAACCTGTTCAAGCCGCGACGGCGTGATGGTCGACGCCAGCGGTTTGCGCTCATACAAAAACACTTTGCCGCCGTCCCCGGCCTTATAAACTTCCAGCACGTCATCGGCAGCAATTTTGCTGGTCAACACCACCCTGGCGTGGCGCGAGTTCTGCGTCACGGTCGAGGTGATCCCGTGTTTTTCCAGCTTGGGGAGCACGCATTGCACATAGGCTTCGGGGCTCTTGCTGGTTTGCAGGATCAGGGTCGGCTTGTTAGGAGCAGAAACACAACCGGCCAGCAACGAGGCAGCGACCGGTACGAAAAAAGAGCGCATGAAAAAATCCTGAGTCTAAAAATAAAGGTTCACATCAACCCGCGCGAACCAGCGCCTTGAGCGAGGCATCGAACTGCTTCAACGCATCGAGCTGCACATCCCGCTGCTGCTCGATCCGTGCGGCAATTTCCGGTGCGGCCTTGTCGTGCACCCACACCGAGGGCACCTGCCTGTGCACCGAGCCTTCGGCCTTGGCGATGTATTGCAGATCGGCGTCATAGAACCGCGCGATAAAGCGCGCCTCGACCTGATCGTTGCGCGGGGTCAGCAGTTGGTTATGGGTATCGAGCATCACCACCACGTCGGGGCGAGCCTGCACCAGGGCATCCAGGTTGTCGTAGACCGTCACCGACAAAAAGGTTCCCTGCAGCGAGTTCATCAACCAATCAATGGCCAGTTCCGGGTCGGAGCTGTTGACGAACGCCTCGCGGATACGTCCGTCAAGGGCATCCCTGGCGCCATTCAAGGCCATGTCGTGGTAGCGTTCAAGGTAGCTGAGGTTGTCGCGGGTGTTATCGCTTAACAACACGCCCACCGATTGCGCACGCTGCAGGGAGTCTACGCTACCGACGATAGGTAGCAAATGGCCTGTATGCAGTTCACCGGCGATGGCCGCATTATTCACCAGCACGGTGCCGAGCATCAGAATCATTAAACCAAGCTGAATAATCGTCCTCATCACGCATTTCCTTGAACAGCGTTTCGATGAAGCAATTTTGCGCTTTCCCTGCAAAAACAGAACTTGCAATGCGTGATGGTGACTATTATCTGAAGCGATAGTGTCGCGATAAAATTTATAAGGAGCCGCCATGAAGCCCCACCAGAAAACCTTCGACCGTATTCGCGAAGCTGTCTTGCCGGAGTTTCGCGAGCGAGTCGCCGATTACCTGGCCGACTATGAATACGTGCTGCAGAATCCGGGCGCCGACCCAGACCAGGCCTATGCCAGTGCCCAACAATTGCGCGGCTACCTGCGCGGCTTGAACACCACGCGAGTGCTGGGCATGGCCGATTGGGAAGACCTGGACCGGCGCGTCATGCAAATGACTGCAAACGCTACAGCGCAGGACGTCGCAGGTTGACCCATTCCTGCACAGACGGCCGGCACCACTGGCGTTCTGCATAGGCCACCAGCTCGGTGGGTACGCTGTCACCGTTGAGGATCAGGCGATTGAGCATCACCGCCAGGTCCACATCAGCAATGCACCACTCACCGAACAGGTACGAAGGGTTGCCCGCCAACAGCGCCTGTGCCGCACTGATCAAGCGTCGGGCTGCCCCTTGGGCGTCGGCTGACAACGGCGGCATTTTCTGCCCATAAAACACCACCAGGGTCGAACGCTCCTGGCGAATCGGCAGCAAGTCACTGCGCAGCCACGCCTGTACCTGTCGCGCCCTCGCCCGCTGTTTTGGATCGGCCGGGTACACGGCTGTCTCGGGGTAGGCCTGGTCCAGGTATTCGGTAATCGCGGAGGATTCCGACAAGGCAAAATCGCCTTCCACCAAGGTCGGCACCCGCTGGGTCACGGACAACCGGGCAAAATCGGCCGTCTGGTTTTGCGCGGCATCCAGGTCCAGGGTGACCAGGTCGAAGGCCAGGCCTTTTTCCCGCAGGGTAACGAACACCGACATCGCGTACGGGCTGGTGTAGAGCGAATCAACGTAGAGGCGTAACGGGGGCTGGTTCATGGCGGGGCTCCTTGGGTGAAGCCCTACGCTACGAGATGTGCGGCGGGAAAGACAATGCGCTGTTTTTATGGGGGCATTCCTGGACGGAATAGCGGGTTAACCGGCAAACCCGCCCTTGTCCAGAAAGGCGCGTTCTTCATCCGTGGTGACCCTGGCCAGCACCGCATTACGATGGGGGAAACGCCCGAAGCGCTCGATGATCTGCGCGTGTTCCTTGGCCCAGCGGTAAGTGTTGGCGTCCAGCTGCTGGTTGAGGATCAGGGAGCGTTGCTGGTCCCTTGGGTCTTCCGAGTGTTCGAACGGCAAATAACAGAACGCGCGCAATGCCGGCTCAACCTGCTGGTCGAGCCCGGCGTCCACCATGCGCTGGGCATACAGGCGTGCCAGCGGGTCGGTGGCGAACATGTGCGCCGTGCCGCGAAAGGCATTGCGTGGGTATTGGTCGAGCAGGACCAGCAAGGCCAAGGCGCCTTCGGCTGAATCCAGCCAGCTTTCCAGCTCGCGCCGGGCGGCTTGCAGGTGGGTGGCGTGGAAGGTCTCGCGGAAGGTGGCGTCGAAGGCATCGTCCTTGGCGAACCAGCGTTTGGGGCCGGCTTGCTGCCAGAAGTCGATGACGGCTTGGGGGGTGCTCATGCTGAGGGCCTACGGAAACGATTTCACTGACGGTATCAGAATCCACGATCTGCGTCGGACTTTAGAGAGTCGCGGCAAGGTGCCGGTTATTGTTATAAGATAACGCCAACTTTCCGCCCTGCCCTGTGATCCTGCCCATGACCGATGCCGTTCCCCTGCGCCAACGCCTGCTCTCCATCGACGCCCTTCGCGGCCTGGTGATCCTGTTCATGCTACTCGACCACGTGCGCGAAACCTTCCTGCTGCATCGGCAAGTCAGCGACCCGATGAGCATCGACAGCACCGAGCCCGCACTGTTCATAAGCCGCACCCTCGCCCACTTGTGCGCGCCGGTGTTTGTGTTGCTCACAGGCTTATCCGCGTTTTTATACGGCCAGAAATACCAGGGCCGGCGCGATGTGTCGGCGTTCCTGTTCAAGCGCGGATTGTTCCTGGTAGTGCTGGAATTCACCCTGGTCAACTTCGCCTGGACCTTCCAACTGCCGCCCAGCGTGATCTACCTCCAGGTGATCTGGGCGATTGGCATCAGCATGCTCGCCCTCGCCGCCCTGGTGTGGTTGCCGCGCCTGCTGTTGATCGGGCTGGCGCTGGTGATCATCGGCGGGCACAACCTGCTGGATGGGTTGCACTTCGATCCAGGCTCGGCGCTGCATATTCCGTGGACGATCCTGCATGAACGCAGTTGGATTGACGTGTCCGACACCCTGCGCCTGCGCACGACCTACCCGGTACTGCCGTGGATCGGCGTGATTGCCCTGGGTTACGGCCTGGGACCGTGGTTTGCCAATGCCACGCGGCCTGCCGTGCGCCAGCGCTATTTGCTGGTCGGCGGTGTGAGTGCGTTGGTGGGGTTTGTGCTGTTGCGTGCGCTCAATGGCTACGGCGAGAAGCCCTGGCAGGCGTATGACAGCGGCGTGCAGACGCTGATGAGCTTTTTCAACGTCACCAAGTACCCGCCTTCGCTGCTGTTCCTGGCGCTGACCCTGGGGATTGGGCTGTTGCTGTTGCTGGCGTTTGAACGCGTGGGACATCGACGCTGGATCGGCGTATTGGCGGTGTTTGGTGCGGCGCCGATGTTCTTTTATCTGCTGCATCTTTATGTGCTGAAAGTGCTGTATGTCGCGTGTGTTGCGCTGTTTGGCCTGAACCATGGCAACTACTTTGGCTTCGAGAGTATCAGTGCGGTGTGGCTGGTGGCGTTGGTGTTGCCCCTGGCGCTCTACCCGCCGGTGCGCTGGTTCGCCGGGCTCAAAGCGCGGCGGCGCGATATTACCTGGCTCAAATACCTCTGATCTGACATGGACTAAATATGGGAGGGGCGGTGCGACGATACGACTTGCCCCCTCCCACATTTTTTACGATATCAAGCCAACTCAGCGCGTAGCTGGCGAGCTGCAGTGACCATGTGAATCAACGCCGCCTCCGTCTCCGGCCACCCCCGCGTCTTCAACCCGCAATCCGGGTTCACCCACAAGCGCTCGGCGGGAATCCGCTGGGCGGCCTTGCGCAGCAGGTTGGCCATTTCCGAGGCATCCGGCACCCGTGGCGAGTGGATGTCGTAGACGCCCGGGCCGATGTCGTTGGGGTAGGCGAAGGCTTCGAACGCGTCCAGCAACTCCATGTCCGAGCGCGAGGTCTCGATGGTGATCACGTCGGCATCCATGGCGGCGATGGACTCGATCACATCGTTGAACTCGCTGTAGCACATGTGCGTGTGGATCTGGGTTTCATCGCGCACGCCCGAGGCGCACAGGCGGAACACTTCGGTGGCCCAGTCCAGGTACCCTTGCCACTGCGCCTGACGCAACGGCAGGCCTTCGCGGAACGCGGCTTCGTCGATTTGTACGATCTGGATGCCGGCGGCTTCCAGGTCGACCACTTCGTCGCGAATCGCCAGGGCCAGTTGGCGGGCCTGCACTTCGCGGCTCACGTCTTCACGCGGGAACGACCACATCAGCATGGTCACAGGGCCGGTCAGCATGCCCTTCATCACCTTGCGGGTCAGGCCCTGGGCGTAGCGGATCCACTCCACCGTCATCGCCTTCGGGCGGCTCAGGTCGCCGAAGATCACCGCCGGCTTCACGCAACGCGAACCGTAGCTCTGCACCCAGCCAAAGCGGGTGAACACGTAGCCGTCCAACTGCTCGGCGAAGTACTCGACCATGTCGTTGCGCTCGGCTTCACCGTGCACCAGCACGTCCAGGCCGAGGTTTTCCTGCACCTCGACGGCGTGACGAATCTCGCTGTGCATGGCTTCGACGTATTCGGCCTGGCTCAACTTGCCTTGCTTGTAGGACTGGCGCGCCAAGCGGATTGAGGCGGTCTGCGGGAACGAACCGATGGTGGTGGTCGGGAACAGCGGCAGCTTCAGGCCCGCACGTTGTTTCTCGATGCGCTGGGTAAACGGCGACTGGCGCTGGCTGTCCTTGCGGGTAATCGCCGCCACACGCGCTTGTACCGCAGGCTTGTGGATACGCGCAGAGGCAGCGCGGGCCGCCTGCACGGCGCGGCTTTCAGCCAGGGCGGCGAGGACGTTGGGCGCTTCGGGCTGGTTAACCGCTTGCGCCAGCACCGCCACTTCAGCGCATTTTTGCACGGCGAACGCCAGCCAGCTTTTCAGCTCGGCATCCAACTGGTCTTCACGGCCCAGGTCCACCGGGCTGTGCAGCAAGGAGCAGGACGGCGCCACCCACAGGCGATCGCCCAATTTCTCATGGGCGTGCTGCAAAGTGGCCAGGGCGTTTTCGAGGTCGCAACGCCACACGTTACGGCCGTTGACCACGCCCAGGGACAGCACCTTGTACGCCGGCAGGCGGTCAAGGATGGTCGGGTACTGCTCCGGCGCACGCACCAGGTCGATGTGCAGGCCATCCACCGGCAGGTTTGCGGCCAGGCCCAGGTTCTCTTCCAGGCCACCGAAGTAGGTCGCCACCAGCTTTTTCAGTGGGTCGCGCTGGATCAGGTTGTAGGCACGCTCAAAGGCGTTTTTCCAGTCCTGCGGCAGGTCGAGGACCAGGATCGGCTCGTCGATCTGCACCCATTCCACGCCGAGGTCGGCCAGGCGTTGGAAGATCTGGCCGTACAACGGCAGCAGGCGCTCAAGCAGGTCGAGCTTGTCGAAGTCAGCGCCCTTGGCCTTGCCCAGCCACAGGTAGGTCAGCGGGCCGATCACCACCGGCTTGACAGTGTGACCCAGGTCGAGGGCTTCCTGCACCTCTTCGAATAATTGCTCCCAACCCAGGTGGAATTGCTGGTCGGCACTGAATTCAGGCACCAGGTAGTGGTAGTTGGTATCGAACCACTTGGTCATTTCCTGGGCATGGGCACCGCCGCAGCAGCTGTCGCTGACGCCACGGGCCATGCCGAACAGGGTGTCGAGGGTGGCATGGCCATCGGTCGGACGAAAACGTTCGGGAATCACGCCGAACATCAGCGAGTGGGTCAGCACCTGGTCGTACCAGGCGAAATCACCGGCAGGCAGCAGCTCAATGCCCGCCTGCTTTTGCAGATCCCAGTGGGCCTTGCGCAGTTCACGGCCGACCGCACGCAGACCGGCTTCGTCAAGCTCGCCCTTCCAGAACGCTTCCTGCGCTTTTTTCAGTTCACGATCGCGTCCAATGCGCGGAAATCCGAGGGAATGAGCGACTGCCATGACTTACAACTCCAGTGTCGATAGATATGGCAGCCATTGTCGACATACACCCATAGTGAGACAAACTCATTTTATTCCTGACGATCACAAGTTCTACTCATGTTGGGAGCAATGAATAGATCAACCCATTGCTGTTCGCGCCCATCTACTGCGCTTACCATGCGCTTAAACAAATCTTCAAATGAGTACCCTTGATCAAAACCAGCCTCGCCACAGCTACAGTGCCAGCCACGCTATTTCGGATAGGTCCCTACAGGGATGTCATTACCCAAGGCAGTTGCCTCTGCAACGCAATCAGCTATGAGATCGCAACAACGCTCAAGGCCTACACAAAGAGTCCCTATGAAGCCCTCCAGCGAAGACCTTTCGATACGTAGACTGGAAGAACTCCCAGACGAGATCCACACGTTGGAAGCGCAGGCCATTGCCGAAGGGTTCAGGTTCCTGACGCGCCTGATCACAGAGTGGGAAGCAGGCGCCAATCGGTTCGAACAACCAGGCGAGTACCTTTTGGGCGTGTTTTGCCAGAAGCAACTGATTGCAGTCGGCGGCGTTTCCCGTGATCCCTACGCCGGCTCAACAGTGGGCCGACTGCGCCGGGTATACGTTACTCCCGAAATGCGAGGGCGAAACGTGGGTAAGGCTCTGGTGCAAGCATTGCTGGATTGCGCCGCAGTGAAATTCCAAGATGTGCGTTTATCTACCGATACACCCGAAGCCGCAGCATTTTATCTGCGCTGCGGTTTTCATCAGATCAGCGATGACACCGCGACGCACGCACTATCACTGAGCGCCCACTCGGCCCCCTGTAGGAGCGAGCTTGCTCGCGAAGGTCGTCAACGATAACGTGCGAATTCTGGAGGCACGCGGAGCCTTGACGTTTTTCGCGAGCAAGCTCGCTCCTACAGAGGTGAGGGGCTCAGCGGTACTACATCAACGGAATCGAATAACTCACAAACACCCGATTCTGGTCCTGGTCCCGCGCCACTTCACTGCGTGACACGCCGTTACGCCAGCCGAACCCGACGTTCTTGAATGTGCCGCTCTGCACCACGTAATCCAACGAGATGTCCCGCTCCCACTCGCTGGCATCGTTGCCGCTGGTGGTGAGGATGTGCTCGCCCTTGAGGTACATCACCGAGGCCTTAAGGCCCGGTACACCCAGCGACGCGAAGTCGTAGGCGTACTGGGCAAAGGCGGTGCGTTCGCCGGCCTGGATGAAGGTCTGCACGGTACGGTCGGTGTAGAGGTACAGGCTGGCACCGCCCTCCCCTTTGTTCACCAGGCCGCCCTGGTTGAGTTGGGCGAAGTTGCTGTCGTCCGAGACTTGCTGGTAGCCGGCGGTGATCGCGTGCGGGCCGAGGGAGTAGATGAACGCAGCGCTCCAGGTGTTGTTGTCGATTTCACCGTTGCCGTTCTTGGTATAGCCGCCCAGCTTGTAGCCCTCGGCACGGCCGGCAGCACTGCTGTTTTTGCCGTCGGAGCTGGTCTTGAAGTAGCGCAGGTCGGTTTTCAATGAGCCGTATTCGCCCAGCGGCAATACATGTATCAGCCCGGCGAAGTGTTGCTGGTAATAGTCTTCGAGGTTGGCGTAGTAGTACTGGACCATCAGGTCCTTGGTCAGTTGGTAGTCCGCACCGGCGTAGGTGAATTTATTGCTTTCCTGGGTACCGCCCGCCGCTGCCAGGCCACTGCGGTCGCTGGAGCCGCGACCGGTGGTGTGCTCAAGCTGGCCGCCGACCAGGGTCAGGTTGTCGATGTCCTTGCTGGTGACTTGCCCGCCTTCGAACGACTGCGGCAACAGGCGGCCGTCGTTGCTCACCAGGATCGGCAGGTTCGGGCGCAGGTAGCCGTAGCGCGCTTCGGTCTTGGCAAAGCGCGCCTTGGCGGTGGCACCGCCACGGGCCCAGTTGTCCGTGGCCTTGCCGTCTTCGGTGGGGATCATCGAGCTGCCGACATGGCGCGCGGCGCTGCTGTCGAGGGTCACGCCGAGCATACCGATGGCGTCCAGGCCAAAGCCGACGGTGCCGTCGGTGAAGCCCGACTGGTAGTTGAGGATAAAGGCCTGGCCCCACTCTTCGGTCTTCGACGGTGCCGCCGTGCCGTCGCGGTTGTCGTTATTGAAGTAGAAGTTACGCATGCTCAAGTTGGCTTTGCTGTCGCTCAAAAAGTCAGCAGACGCCAAGGGGCTCAGGGCAATGCCCAGGCCGCCGGTCAATACAGTTAATACATTCAACGTGGCTTTCATCAGGACGAACTCCGGCGCGGAATCCAAGTTCCGGGCGCAAAAAATGGGCAGCAGGATGCCGTCGGCCAAACGTGACGTTGGCCGGGGCGTTAACGGTTGTTCAGTTGCTTAGTTGTTAGCTAGTTGAGTGAAGTGAAACCTCCGTAAACCTCAGTCAATCAATCCATGAGCGTCATAAAACGGATACGGTCCAGGGTAATCCCCGAACACACCGTTGTGGCTGATCAAGCCGTGTTGCGCATCCCAGCGATGCAACAAATACCCCGCCGGTTCCAGGTTGAAATGCGCGGGCGCGGCGTCTTGCAGGTCCAGCACAATCTGATGGGAGGTGCCGGGGCACACACAACTCAAGCTGCCGCCAAAGCGTCGCTGCATCGGCCGGTGCAGGTGCCCGCACAGCAGGCGTTCCACTTGCGGGTGGCGCGCCACGACGCGCTCCAGTGCGGCGGCGTTGATAAAGGCTTCGCGGTCCATATGGCCGATGCCGCTGATAAACGGCGGATGGTGCAGGATCAGCAACGTGGGCGCGTCCGGCCGTCGTGCCAGTTGCGCGTCCAACCAGTGCAATTGGCTGTCCAGTAGCTGGCCGCCGTGCCCACCCGGGATAGTCGAGTCCAGGCCGATCAAACGCAGCGGATGCTCGTCCACCACCCAGTCCAACGGCCCCTCTGCCGACAACGGCAAATAGGCGTGATCACGGAATGCCTCGAGCAACGGAGCGCGTGTGTCGTGGTTGCCCGGCACCAGGTAGCACGGCATGTGCAGGCGCGCGAGTTCAGGGTGCAGCACGGCGTATTCATCGGCGCGACCGAAGTCCACCAGGTCACCGCTGACCACCACGATATCGGGCCGGGGTTGGCTGGCGTTCAAATGGTCGACGGCACGGCGCAGCGCGCCCAAGGTATCGACCACCCCATACGTCAGGCGCTGGCCGGCTTTAAGGTGCAGGTCGCTGATTTGCGCAACAAGAAACGGACGATTCACAAGCAAACTCTCACGCATTCAGGGTGAACAACATGTGCGGCGCAATCGCCAGGGCAATCGGCGCGCCGACGGCGTACAGGTGGTTGTCGCTGCTGTCCACCAGCAGCGGTTGCGGGCCGCCCACGTCCACCAGCAGGCGGCTTTGGGCGCCCTGGAAAAACTGCGCCAATAGATGGCCGTGCAAGTGCCCTTCGCTCTCCATCACCCGCAGGTGTTCGGGGCGGCAGTACACGGTGTTGGGCACGTCGGCGGCCTGCCACGGCAACTCGCCGCCGCAGACTTTCAGGCCATGGGCGGTTCGCGAGCTGACGGCAAAGGCATTGAGGTTGCCGACAAAACCGGCGACGAACGCATTGGCCGGTTTCTGGTAGATCTCCCGTGGGCTGGCCAGTTGCGCGACGCGGCCGTGCTCCATCACCAGGATACGATCGCCCAGGGCCATGGCTTCGCCCTGATCGTGGGTGACAAATACCGAGGTGATACCGAGGCCGCGCAGCAGTTCATTCAATTCGCTGCGCAAGCGTTCGCGCAATTGCGCATCGAGGGCCGCCAGCGGTTCATCCAGCAACAGCACTTTGGGGCGCGGCGCCAAGGCACGGGCCAAGGCCACGCGTTGACGCTGGCCACCGGACAATTCGTGGATGCTGCGCTTGCCGTGATTTTGCAGGCCCACCAGCTCCAGCAGTTCCTCGCAACGCTTGTTCCGCGCCAGCGGCGCCATGCCGCGAATCTTCAAGCCGTAGACGATATTGCCGGCCACATCGAGGTTGGGAAAGAGCGCGTAGTTCTGGAACACCATTCCCACGTCGCGGCGCTCGATGGGCAGGCGGGTGACGTCGTCGGTGCCGAAAAAAACCTGGCCCACATCCGGGCGTTCCAGGCCGGCAATCAGGCGCAAGGTGGTGGTCTTGCCGCAGCCGGACGGGCCGAGGATCGCCAGGGTTTCACCGCCTTCGACGGTCAGGTTCAGGTCATGCACAGCCACGGTGCCATCGGCGAACGACTTGCGACAGCCTTGCAGGCGGATAGTGATAGCGGTCATCGACGCTCTCCACGGGACAAACGAGCGCTGATGGCCTGCAACGCAATCAGCAGCGGCACGATCATCAGCAAAAAGATAAGGGTGTAGGCGCTGGCGATTTCCAGGCGCGCCGAGGCGTAGCTGTCGGCCAGGCCCACGGGCAATGTCTTGGTCATGGGTGTGTGGAGCATCCAGGTCAGGTTGAATTCGCCCAACGACAAGGTCACCACCATCAGCACGCCGGCCAGAATCCCCGCCCGGCAGTTGGGCACCACCACGCTGAAAAAGCGCTTGATCGGCCCGGCGCCCAGACTGGCCGCCGCCTCTTCCAGCACCGGCAGTTGCTGGCGTTGCATCACCGCCATCACCGGACGTACCAGGAACGGCAAGGTGAACAACACATGGCCCACCAGGATGAACAACCAGCTGCTGCGAAACGTGCCGAACTGGCCGTAGGTGAGCAGCAACGCCAGCGCACTGGCCAGTCCCGGCATCGCCACCGGCAACACCATCAGTTCTTCGAAGGCACGGCTGAAGCGGTTGTTCATGCGCACCAGCGCATAAGCCGCCGGCACGCCGATCACGCAGACACACACCGCGCACGCCAGCGCCAGTTGCAACGACAGCCATACGGTGGGCGAATAGGCCTGCCATACCTGGATCAGCCAGTCGAAGGTCAGGCCGCTGGACAGGCCGACGAAGAAATTGCGCGTCAACCCGGCCAGCAACGACATCAGCACCGGCACCAACATGAACGCGCACACCAGCAAGGTGAACAGCAGTTGCATCACAAACAGCGATGAGCGCTTCACAAGACAGTTCCCGCATTTTTCACCAGGCGTCGCGTGAGCAACAGCACCGCCCAGGTCAGCGCGCCGAGCACCACCGACAACGCGGCGGCGACGGCAAAGTTGGCGTAGTTGGTGAATACATTGTAGATCGCCACCGGCGTTACATTCAGGCGCGTGCCCAAGGTGAACGCGGTGCCGAAGGCGCCCATGGACGTGGCGAAGCAGATCGCGCCGCAGGACGCCAACGCCGGCGCCAGGCCCGGCACGATCACGTCGCAGACCACCCGCCAGTGCCCTGCTCCCAGCGAATGCGCGGCCTCTTCCAGGCTGCGGTCGAGGCTTTCGCACGCGGCCATCACCGTGAGGATCACCCGGGGAATCGAGAAGTACAGGTAGCCGACAAACAGCCCGGCCAGCGAGTAGGCAAAGATCCAGCGCTCACCGGCCAACTGCAGGCCCAGTGACGCCAGCAGCCCCTGGCGCCCGGCCAACAGGATCACCAGGAAGCCCACCACCACCCCGGGGAACGCCAGGGGAAACGTGAGCAAGGCCACCAACGCCGAACGCCCGAAAAACTGCTGGCGCGCAAGGAACACGCCGCTGATGCCGCCGATCAACAACGCGGTGAACGTCACGACGATGGCCAGCACGCAGGTCTGCGCCAGGCTGCCCAGATACTGCGCGCTACTGAGCACCTGCCAATAGCCGCTGCCGTGGCTGTCGCGGCTTTCGGCGCCGAGCACCATCAAGTGCGCCAGCGGCAACAGCCAGAATGCGAACAGCACCGCAAAGGCCGGGGCCAGCGCCCAGGCCGCCTGTTTTGCCGATGCAGCCACTTACTTGACCTCGTTCAGGTAACGGGCGGCGAAGGCTTCCTGCACAGCGGCCATTTTCTGATAGTCCACCACACCGGCGCGGGCGTAATCGCTGTCGGGCAGGAACTGCGCGGCAACGTCGGCCGGCATGGTCACCGGGCGTACCGGGCGCAAGTAAGCCTTGGCCCAGAGTGCCTGGCCTTGGTCCGACAGCACGAAGTCCAGCACCTTCTCGCCATTGGCGCGGTGCGGCGCGTTGGCCACCAGGCTCATCACATAAGGCACGCTGATGCTGCCTTCCTTGGGAATCACGAAGGCGACGTTGGCGTTGTCTTTGTAGCGGGCGCGGTAGGCGTTGAAATCGTAGTCCACCAGGATCGGCAACTCGCCGGACAGCACCCGCGCATAAGCGGTCTGCTTGGGCACGATAGGCGCGTTTTTCGCCAGTTTCTGGAAGTAGTCGATGGCCGGTGCAAAGTTGTCCAGGTCGCCGCCCATTGCGCGGTTGATCGCCACGGCAGAGACGTAACCGACGAAGGCGCTGGACGGGTCCAGGTAGCCGACCATGCCTTTGTATTCAGGCTTGAGCAGGTCGGCCCAGCTTTGCGGCACCGGCAGGCCACCCAATGCATCGACGTTGACCATGATGCCCAAGGTGCCGGAGTGGATCGCAAACCACTGGCCGGCGGGGTCTTTCAACCCGGCGGGGATCTGCTCCCAGCCCTTGGGTTTGTAGCCATCGACCACGCCGGCCTTTTGCGCCTGCAAGCCGAAGGTCACGCCGTAATACACCACGTCCGCGACCGGCGCGGCCTTTTCGGCCACCAGTTGCGCCAGGGACTGGCCGGAGTTCTTGTTGTCCAGCGGCACCTGCACACCCGTGTCGGCGGCGATGGCCTTGAGCTGGGTGCCCCAGTCGGCCCAGTCCGGCGGGCAGTTGTAGCAAATAGCCGTGTCAGCGGCCTGGGCCAGGCTGGCCACACCGCACAGCAGCACAGCTGCCAGGGTTTTACTGAATGCGCGCATCAAGGGACTCCTCAAACGGTTGGGTACTTTCGCCCGGCCGGATATGGCAAGGCAGGCAATGGGAAACCGGGTCATTCCCGGCAATCTGTGCCAGCAGTTGGTCGATCACCGTGCTGGCCAGCAGCGCGATGGGCTGCACCACGCTGCACAAGGTCGGGTGCATCTGGGTGCCGAGGGCGATGCCGTCAAAGCCCATCACCGACAGTTGCCCGGGTACATTCCAGGCATTGCGGCGCAGCTCGGCGATCAGGCTGATAGCCAGGAAATCGTTGGAACACACCAGCGCACTGGGGGCGTCGGGGCCGTTGAGGTACGGCTGGATGGCGGCGAAGTCGGCCTGGGTATGCGCGGGCATTTCGATCACCGCGCGGCTGTTGAGGCCGTGTGCCTTCATCGCATCGCAATAACCTGCGTAGCGCAGGCGTGCGCGGTCGGACTGCAAGGCGGGGCCGGCGACCATGCTGATGCGTCGATGACCGGCCTCCAGCAGGTAACGCGTGGCCAAGGCCATGCCCGCGCGGTTGTCCACCGACACGGCGCTGTAGTTGGGGTTGCTTGGTTGGTGATAGGCCAGCACGAACGGGGTTTTTTCGGTATTCAGGCTGCTGAGCACGCTGTTGCTTTCGGCATCGGTGACCGTCAGCACCAGGCCATCGACGCGCTGGCGCAGCAGTTCTTCCACCACAATGCACTCGCGCTCGCTGCTGTAGTCGGTGGTCGCCAGCACCAGGCTGTAGCCACGCAACCGCGCGGCACGCTCCATGGCCTGGAACTGCTCGGCGAACACCGGGTTGAGCAGGTTGGGCACTACCACGCCGATCAACTGGGTGGTTTGCAGGCGCAGTTGGCGCCCGAGCAGGTTGGGCCTAAATCCCAACTCACGGGCGGCGGCGAACACCTGCTCACGGGTCGCCGGGCGCACCTGGTCGGGGGAGGCAAAAGTGCGGGCGGCGGTCGCGCGGGATACGCCGGCCAGTCGCGCGACGTCTTTCAAATCAGTCATGGTCACTCGCTTGAGATCGATCTCATTGGCGAGGACAGTAACGGCGGAATGTGGCAGGAAGGTGGTGGGGAGATGACGGTTTGATGGCAGTGAAGCAAAGTCACATAGGCCAAGATGTGGGAGGGGGCTTGCTCCCGATAGCGGTGGATCAGCCCGCCAATAGGGTGCCTGACACACCGCTATCGGGAGCAAGCCCCCTCCCACACCGGGACAGTGCATATCCTTAGATAGTCATACTCCGGGGCTATGCTTGAAAAACCGGCGTGCAAAATCCGCCCACTAACCTTTCGATTCGATCCAAGTGCGGGCACAATGCGTGTCCTTTTTTGGCAGGCACCACCGCAGGCTCTCAAAAATGATCAAAACGCCGTACTACCTCATCGATAAACAGAAGCTTCTGGTCAACATGCAGAAGATTGCTTACGTGCGCGAGCAGTCCGGCGCCAAGGCCCTGCTGGCGCTCAAGTGCTTTGCCACCTGGTCGGTGTTCGACCTGATGCAGGAATACATGGACGGCACTACCTCGTCGTCGCTGTATGAGTTGAAGCTCGGTCGCCAGAAGTTCGAAGGCGAGGCGCACGCCTACAGCGTGGCCTGGGCCGACGATGAAATCGAAGAGATGCTCGATAACTGCGACAAGATCATCTTCAACTCCATCAGCCAGCTGCAGCGTTTTGCCGAACGCAGCGAAGGCAAGACCCGCGGCCTGCGCGTCAACCCGCAGGTGAGCAGCTCCGACTACCTGCTGGCCGATCCGGCGCGTCCGTTCAGCCGCCTGGGCGAATGGGACCCGGTGAAGATCGAAGGCGTGATCGAACAGATCTCCGGCTTCATGTTCCACAACAACTGCGAGAACGGCGACTTCAACCTGTTCGACCAGATGCTGAACACCATCGAAGAACGCTTCGGCGCGCTGCTGCACAAGGTCAACTGGGTCAGCCTCGGCGGCGGCATCCACTTCACCGGTGAAGGCTATGCCATCGACGCCTTCTGCCAGCGTCTCAAGGCGTTCTCGCAGAAGTACGACGTGCAGGTCTACCTGGAACCCGGCGAAGCGGCGATCACCAACAGCGCTTCCCTGGAAGTCACCGTGCTCGACACCCTCTACAACGGCAAACACCTCGCCGTCGTGGACAGCGCCATCGAAGCTCACCTGCTGGATCTGCTGATCTACCGCCTCAACGCCAAGCTGGCGCCGAGCGACGGTGAACACACCTACATGGTGTGCGGCAAATCCTGCCTGGCCGGGGACATCTTCGGCGAGTATCAATTTGATCGTCCGCTGGCCATCGGCGATCGGCTGTCGTTCATCGACACCGCGGGCTACACCATGGTCAAGAAAAATTGGTTCAACGGCCTGAAAATGCCGTCCATCGTAGTGAAACAACTCGACGGTACAGTCGAAGTGGTTCGTGAATTTGGTTACGACGACTACCTGTCCAGCCTTTCGTAAGCTGGCGGATATAGGAGAAATAAAGCAATTGAAAAAGAACGTTCTTATCATTGGTGCAGGAGGTGTCGCCAAGGTGGTGGCCCACAAGTGCGCGCAGCACAACGACGAACTCGGTCGTATTGCTATCGCGTCGCGCAACATCTCCAAATGCCAGGCCATCATCGACAGCGTCAAGGCCAAGGGTAGCCTCAAGGTTCCCGCCGACATCCAAGCCTTCGCGCTGAACGCCCTGGACGTGGAAGCGACCAAGGCCCTGATCCGCGAGACTGAATCGCAGATCGTCATCAACGTGGGTTCCGCATTCCTCAACATGTCGGTACTGCGTGCCTGCATCGACACGGGCGTTGCGTACCTCGACACCGCCATCCACGAAGAGCCGGGCAAGGTCTGCGAGACCCCGCCGTGGTACGGCAACTACGAATGGAACCACCTGGAAGAGTGCAAACAGAAGAACATCACCGCCATCCTTGGCGTGGGCTTCGACCCGGGTGTCGTCAACGCGTATGCCGCGCTGGCGCAGCAACAGCATTTCGACCGCATTGATTCGATCGACATCCTCGACGTCAATGCCGGCTCCCATGGCAAATACTTCGCCACCAATTTCGATCCGGAAATCAACTTCCGCGAATTCACCGGGCAGGTGTGGAGCTGGCAGAATAGCCAGTGGACCAGCAACACCATGTTCGAAGTCAAACGCACCGACGACCTGCCGGTCGTGGGTTCGCAGAACCTCTACCTCACCGGCCACGATGAAGTGCACTCGCTGTCGAAAAACCTCGACGTGCCCAACGTGCGTTTCTGGATGAGCTTCGGCGAACACTACATCAACGTGTTCACCGTGCTGAAAAACCTCGGCCTGCTCTCCGAGAAGCCGGTCACCACCGCCGAAGGCCTGGAAGTGGTGCCGTTGAAAGTGGTCAAGGCCGTGCTGCCCGACCCGTCTTCGCTCGCCCCGGGCTACACCGGCAAGACCTGCATCGGCGACCTGGTCAAAGGCACCAAGGACGGCCAGCCGCGCGAGATGTTCATCTACAACGTAGCGGATCACGAAGAAGCCTACGTAGAAACCGACAGCCAGGGCATCTCCTACACCGCAGGTGTTCCACCGGTAGCCGCCGCGCTGCTGGTAGCCCGTGGCGAGTGGGATGTGAAACACATGGCCAACGTCGAGGAACTGCCGGCTGAGCCGTTCCTCAAGGCGCTGGACGTGATGGGCTTGCCGACTCGGATCAAGGACGAGCACGGTGATCGAGCCTGGGATGCAATTGCCTGATAGGCGATAGCTGACCGAACAAAAAAATGCGCCCTCAGGGGCGCATTTTTTGTTTGGGCGGATACCTATCTCCAAGACACTGAAAATTCAATGTGGGAGGGGGCTTGCCCCCGATAAGCATGGGTATCTACACAACTCTCCAGACCCTGAAAAATCCCCCACAACTGCCCTATCTGCCGGGCGTTCAGCGTTGAACCAACGTTGTGTAGACACCTATGCCCCGATGAGGGCCTCTTACTGCCCTCAGCTGAATCCTACTGCGCGCCACGCGGAGAGCTGTCAATTATCCCAGCTTACCGCGCACGCAAAACCCGCTAGGCTTAGCCATGAAATGGCTGATCTGCGGGTTTGCTGCTCATTCACCCTGTGGGAAAGGCACGCTCATGCACCTCGACAATAACCGCACCGCCCGTGCCATCGGGCTGGTGTACAGCGCCTGCTGTTACGTGGTGTTCCTCATCACGTGCTTATATTTGATCGGCTTCGTCGGCAGCGTGGCGGTGCCCAAGAACATCAACGATGGCCCCCTCGTCGCGTGGCCAGTCGCCGTGCTGATCAACTGCGCGCTGATCCTGCTGTTCGGTGTCCAGCACACGGCCATGGCGCGCAAAGGCTTCAAGCAGTGGCTGGCGGCATTCATGCCTGCGCCGGTTGAACGTTCCACGTATGTACTGCTCAGCAGCCTGGTGCTTGGGTTGATCTTCTGGCTATGGCAACCCATCACGCTCACGGTGTGGGAGGTCGAAGCGACCTGGGCCGAGGCCCTGTTGATCGGCTTGTACTGGATGGGCTGGGGCATCGCGCTACTGTCGACCTTTCTGATCAATCACTTCGAGCTGTTCGGACTCAAGCAAGCCTTTGACCGTTGGCGCGACACTGCACAGAAAGCGCCCGTCTTCACAACACCACTGTTCTACACGATCGTGCGCCACCCGCTGTACCTGGGCTTCCTGATCGCCTTTTGGGCAACGCCGTACATGACGGCGGGGCACCTGCTATTTGCGACAGGAATGACGGTTTACCTCTTCATTGGCGCCGGCTTTGAAGAAAAGGATCTGGTGGCATTGTTTGGAGAGCGGTATCGGCGATACCAGCAGGAGGTGGGCATGATTTTGCCTTGGTCGAAGTCACGCAAAAAAGGACGCTGACTAGCCGTTTGTGGCGAGGGAGCTTGCTTCCTCGCCACAGGATGTAGCGTCTGGCCATGATAACCCTAGGACTTATCCCACGACTGTTTCAGGTTGTCGCTCGGAACTTCCCTGACTAACCTCTCCGCCGTCGCTGCCAATTCAGCGGCCGGATTTGACCGTCCGACTTCAAAGAGCAACTGCGCCAACACCGAGCTTAGGCGTTTTTTTACGTCTGATGTATCGTGTCGCGGCAGCTGTACGCGGGATACTTTCGGGTATGCCGGTTTTGTTCTTTGGGCCGGTCGGTCAACCCGCGTACAGCTGCCACCCTCTTCGATTGACCGCGAATCGTGGCAGCCCCATTTACAAAGGAGCTTCACCATGATTGAAGACAGCCCCAATCCCCCAGAAAAACTCTTCACCGTGCGCCCCAACCTGGGCACGGAAACCCTGCTGGTCAACGCGTCCCAGGATCTATCCTCCATTACCGACATCGCCACTCACCTGGCCTTTGAAGTCGACGGTACGCAACGCAATGTAGCGTTGGGCATCTGCCGAATGCTGGAAGGTGTGCAACTGTTGGTGGACAAAGCATTGGATGACGCCCATCCAGCGGCATGACACTCAGATGATCGTTCCCATGCGCGTGGGAACGATCTCAAAACACCGACCACCCAATCCGCTCACTCAACAACTCCAACGCCTTGATCCCCGCCAGCGAGTTGCCCGCCGCGTTCAACTCCGGCGACCACACGCACACCGTAAACTGCCCCGGCACCACCGCGACAATGCCGCCGCCCACACCGCTCTTGCCCGGCAAGCCCACGCGATAGGCAAAATTGCCCGCCTCGTCATACAGCCCGCTGGTGGCCATGATCGAGTTGACTTGCTTGGTCTGCCGCGCGGTAAGGATCTGTTCGCCGCTGTGGGCACTGGTGCCCTCGTTGGCCAGGAAGCTGAACGCCTTGGCCAGGTCCAGGCAGCTCATCTGCAGGGCGCAGTAGTTGAAGTAGCTGTGCAGCACCGCATCCACTTCGTTGTGGAAGTTGCCGAAGGACTTCATCAGGTAGGCCATGGCCGCATTGCGCGCGCCGTGCTGGGCTTCGGAGTCGGCGACGACGCTGTTGACCAGGATCTGCGGGTTGCCCGACAGGCGCCGCACGAAGTCGCGCATCGACAGGATCGGCACGGCAAAGCGTGATTGGTTGATGTCGCAGATCACCAGCGCGCCGGCATTGATGAAGGGGTTACGCGGGCGGCCGCGTTCGAATTCCAGTTGCACCAACGAGTTGAACGGTTGCCCCGAAGGCTCGTGCCCCAGGCGTTCCCAGATGGTTTCACCGCCGTGGTCGATGGCCTGCACCAGGCTGAACACCTTGGAAATGCTCTGCACCGAGAACAGCGTATCGGCGTCACCGGCGCGGTAGGCCGAGCCGTCATTGCCGTACACCGCGATGCCCAGCTGGTTGGCCGGTACATCGGCCAGCGCGGGAATGTAGTCGGCGACTTTGCCGAGGCCGATCAGGGGGCGCACTTCGTCGAGGATCGACTCCAGCAGCGCCTGCATGTCTTGTCCTGTCATCTGTCTTTGAATCGGTGGAAAGCGGGGTGCGGAGGATACCTGAAACACGCAGGCCAGGTGGCGTACTACAGAACGTGAAGACCCTCCTCGTCCCGGTAATACATAAGGGACTCGTACTGAAACGACATCAAGAAACAGGCCTCACACCTCGCAGTCAGTTGCTCAACCAGTTGCCTGACGTCAGCCAATGGATCAGCGTCCTGCGGCGCAGGCCCCTTGATGCGCAGATAACCACGAACGGCCACCGGAAATGCCAGATCGCTCGGGCCTTGCGCCCGAATATCAGGATCATCCACTTCATAGCAGCCGCTCAGAAAAAGACCTGAATGAAAGTGCGCCACCACCGACTGTTCATTCTGTTCCAGTTCAGCAACGCCCACCGCGTTCACGGCGTCAGCCAGATGGACCAGGGACATTCGCTTATCAGCCTCAAGATGAATATCAAGCCCCATGGAGCACAGCCTCCAACCGTGTGTACAAGCGTAACCCCTCAGTCTCGTCAGCATTGGCATCGAGAAACACCAGATCCTCGCAAAGCCCAGACGGCAACGAAATACCCACCACAAAATCACGCCCTGTTGCGCCAGCCAGGGCTTTGGCAAACAGGACCAATTGGTCAATTTGAGATTGGCTGACGCAAGGTAAAGGAAGGTTGAGCCCGATAAACCAGTCATTCAGATCATCAGGCGCCAGGTCGGGTTTACGCTCGTGCTGATGATTCACAAACACGGCGCAATATTGCGCCCAATCGCTGACCAATGCGCGAAAGGCGTCGACCAATACCGGTTCGATTGCTTGGTTGTCAGATCCATCGACGTAACAATAAAGCGTGTGCATGGTGCGCATCCTGGTCCGCGGGCGGGCAATTCTAGCGCGAACGCGGCGAACACCTCGATTCAATGCGCCCTGAAACCCCACACAATCTCCACCACCCGCTCGGCCACCACCAGATAAACCAGGATCAGCAACAGCTGCAAGGCCAGGTGATAACGCAGCTTGGCCAACCGGCGAATGCCATCGCTGACGTTCAACAGCATCAGCACTGTCGACAGAATGATCAGTCCCCACCCCGCCACGCTGGAAGCAAACACCCCGATAAACAGGTCCTGCTGCCCCACGAGGGTATTGGTGCCCGCCGCAAACAACAGCGCGCACACCAGCAGGTTTTTGACGTTGTCGAAGATCTGCGTGCTCAGGTCGTTTTCCAGCAGGGCCACATACCGCTTCCATAACGTGCGCATGAGTCATTACCGGTTAGGGATCGCTCGTCAATCAAAGTAGTCCATATGCCCGTACACTGCACCGCTGCGCTTACTCCACGAGGACTTTTGCATGAAATTGATGATTGGCCTGGCCGCTTTACTGCTGGTATCGGCCTGTACCACGACCCCACCCGCCCAGGACGCTGCGGCGTCCACCTGCCTGGCAGGCGGCGGTACCATGAAGCAAGTCGGCAAGCTGCAGAGCTGGAAATGCATCACGCCGTACAAGGATGCGGGCAAGGCATGTACCGATTCGAGCCAGTGTGAAGGCGAGTGCCAGACCAGTGTCACCACCCAGTCCGGCAACGGCCCTGTGACCGGCGCGTGCCAGGTGGATAACGGCCACTTCGGCTGCTCGGCGACGGTGGAGAAAGGCAAGCTCGGCCGAGCGATCTGCGTGGACTGAGCCACACCACCGAACCTATTCGGCGCGCGGGGCCAGGAAACCGTGCGCATCGGTCACCAGAAATCCTCCACGCTGATCACCCTGCCGATGCATTCTTCAAGGCGGGGTTGTTGCCGAAGGCGGTGGATGCCAAGGATGTACAGACCTGGCGGCCTTGAAGGCTTGCACCGCCCCTCCCACAGTTGGTTTGCATATGACGTTAGAAGAGTGTGCGGGCCAGAGCCTTTTTCCACTCTGCGTAGCGCCCGGCCATCGCCGGATCCTCCTGCGGCTCAAAGCGCTCGCGCTGGCGCTCCAACTGCCCCAGCGCCGTATCACTCGCCCACACCCCCAACGCCCGACCCGCAAGGTGCGCTGCGCCCAGCGCCGAGACTTCCGGCGACAGGCTGCGCACCACCGGGCGTTGCAACAGGTTGGCGAGGAACTGCATCAGCCAGCGGTTGCGCGTGGCGCCGCCATCCACCCACAGTTCCTTGAGCGGGCTGCCGATGTCTTGCTGCATGGCTTCGAACACATCGCGAATCTGATAGCCGATGGATTCCAGCGACGCGCGCAGGATGTGCGCGCCGGACGTGGCTTCGGTCAACCCGCAGATCAGCCCACGGGCGTCGGCCTTCCAGTGCGGTGCGCCGAGACCGGACAGCGCCGGTACAAAGTACACGCCGCCGTTATCCGGCAGTTGCGCGGCCTGTTCGGTCAAGGCGTCCAGGGACTCCCCGGCCACCAGGCGCGACGCCCACTGCACGGCAGCGCCGGTATGGACGATATTGCCTTCCATGCCGAAGGTGGGTTGGCTGCCGTCATGCCAGGCCAGGGTGGTCGACAGGCCATGGGTGGAGGCAATCGGCCCACTCATGGGCGTCATCAAGGACGAACCGGTGCCGAGGGTGGCCTTGACCAGCCCCGGCGCAAAACCGCCCTGCCCGTACAGCGCCGCATGGGAATCACCGATCATCGACATCACCGGGATACCGGCGGGCAAGCCGCCCACGGCGACCGTTTCGGCGAAGAACCCGGCGCTCGGCTGGATCGGTGCCAGGGCCGCAGCAGGAATGCCGAACAGCGCCAAAAGCTCAGGATCCCAGGCACAGGTATGCAGGTTGAACAGTTGGGTGCGCGCGGCGTTGGAATAGTCGGTGGCAAACACCTGGCCGCCGCTGAGTTGCCACAACAGCCAGCTGTCGACCGTGCCCAGGCAGATATCGCCCGCAGCAGCGCGGGCGTGGCCATCCTCAAGGTGATCGAGAATCCAGCGGAATTTGCCCGCCGAGAACATCGGGTCCAACGCCAGCCCGGTCTTTGCCAGGATCAGCGCTTCATGGCCTTGCTCATGCAGTTGCGTACACAACGCCGTAGAGCGTCGGCATTGCCAACTGATGCACGGCGACAATGGTTCACCGGTATGCCTATCCCAAGCCACCACCGATTCACGCTGGTTGCTGATCGCGAGCGCAGTGATCGGACGATCCACCTGGGCCAGGCATTCTTCAACCGCCGCCAATGTGTTTTGCCAGATCAGCAACGGGTCCTGCTCGGAAAAACCGGCCTGGGGATGGCGGATGCTCAAGGGCCGCGAACCGCGCGCAATTACCTGGCCAAGTTCGTTGACCAGGACTGCCTTGGCGTTGCTGGTGCCTTCATCTATCGCGAGGATCAGCGGGGTGTTGTTATTCATTGAGTTCACCGCAACCGAGTGGCAGCCGCCACGATCCCAGCCGCGTCGATGTTATGCAAGGCGCGGGTCGGTTCGCGGGCACCGGCGGCGGCGTACTCGCCGTCGCCGATACCCAGGCGGATCAGGGCAATGCCCAACCCGGCTTCGGCCAGCACTTCGGCGACCAGGCTGCCGACGCCGCCGTTGATGTTGTGTTCTTCCACACTGATGACCGCGCGGGTGCCGCTCAAGGCGCTGAGCAACACATCACGCTGCAAGGGCCGGATCGACGACAGGTTGATCACCTGCGCCTGGATGCCCTGCTCCGCCAGCAATGCCGCTGCATCCACCGCTTCATGCACCACCGAGCCCAGGGCCACGATGCTCACATCGGCGCCCTGGCGCAGGATGTCTACCTGACCGGGCACAAACTGATAGTCGGCGCCGTGCACGTCGGGCAAGGCTTTGCCGTCGAGGCGGATATACACCGGGCCGTGGTAGCGCAGCGCGTAATCGATGATCTGGCGGCACTCGACGGCATCGGCCGGGGCGAAGATCTGCACATTGCCAAACCCGCGCATCACCGAAATATCGTCGAGGCTGTGGTGGGTGCTGGCGAGCGGGCCATAACTGGTGCCGGCATTCAGGCCGAACATCTTCACGTTGGCCTGGTTGTAGCAAACGTCCACCTTGATCTGCTCATTGGCCCGCGAGATCAGGAACGGCGCCGCGTTGCAGGTGGCGGCGATCTTGCCCCCCAGGGCCAGGCCCGCCGCGACGCTGACCAAGGATTGCTCGGCAATGCCGACATTGATCAGGCGCTCGGGAAAGCGCTGGGCAAACGGGCCGATCTTGGCCGTGGAGGTGGAGTCGCTGACCACCGGCACTACGTCCAGCCCGGCCTCGACGGCAGCGATAAACGCTTCCACCATGACGCTCGCCAAATGTTCACTCGCCATGGTTCAACTCCTCCAGTGCTGCGTTGATTTCATCACCCTTGGGCACGCGGTGGTGCCATTCGGGGCGGGCTTCGATAAACGACACGCCCTTGCCTTTAATGGTGTGGGCGATCAGCACCTGGGGCGCGCCGGTCTTGGTCTGCATGGTTTCCAGGGCTTCGATCAATTGGCCGACGTCGTTACCGTCGCACTCGCTGACGCGGAAGCCGAAGGCCGCCCATTTCACGTCCAGCGGGTCCAGCGGCATGATCTCGGCGGTCAACCCCGCCAGCTGCAGCTTGTTCTTGTCGACGATCACAAACAGGTTATCCAGGCCGTACTTGGCCGCCGCCATCGCCGCTTCCCAGTTGGAGCCTTCGGCCAGTTCGCCGTCACCGGTCAGCACGTAGATGCGTTTTTTGCTGCCGGACATCTTCGCCGCCAAGGCCAGCCCGACCGCCACCGGCAAACCGTGGCCGAGGGCGCCGGTGTTCAGTTCGATGCCGGGGGTTTTCTGGCGTACCGGGTGGCCGGGCAGGTGCGAGTTGAAGTGCTGGTAGGTGGGCAGCCACTCGGTGGGGATGTAGCCCGCCTGCGCCAGGCAGCAGTACAAACCGCCCACGCCGTGGCCCTTGCTCTGGATATAAATATCGCGTTCGGGGTCTTCGGTGCGTTCCGGGCCGATGTTGAGGATGCGGAAATACAGGGTGGCGAGGATGTCGGTTTCGGAAAGATCCGCCCCGGTGTGGCCGCCGGCCGGTGAGTCGGCATTCAGGCGGATCACATGGCGACGGATCAGGCGGGCCTGTTCCTTGATCTGGTGGGCGTCGTACTGGAAGGCATTCATGCAGCGGCTCCTTTGAGGCTGACCACGCGGGGTGAAAGTGTCCAAAGCTGTCTTTGAATATTTATTCAGCAGTGACAATATATTTCTATTTAGACGCCGATCCTCTGGCAGGTCAAGTGAGCGAACCGCCGAAAAATCAAATAAAGCTCGGAAATATCCCTCGGACAAACGGCCAAAATCCCACGCCGGCTCATCTAGCCCGTGGCTTTGCGTCGGGCAAAAACACCGGATCAGCGGCATACAAGAAAAATTAAGCGCTTGACTTTGACACGGTGTCACTGGAATCTGAATTAACAGTCAGGCACGCATAAATATTCACGACGCCTGAAAGCACTCCAAAAAAAATAACTCAGGAGAACACTGTGGACGCCAAAGCTATTGTCCAGCACCCGGCCGAACTCAAGCCGCCACCTCGCCCACGAATTGTCAAACTGCTGCCCAGCAATATCGGCGGTCCGTTGATCGGGCTGGTGTTGCTGGTGCTGGTCTTCTCCTTCAGTTCCGAATACTTCTTCTCGTTGCGCAATGGCCTGAACATCCTCGATCAGGTCACGGTGCTGGGCATCCTGGCGATCGGCATGACGGCGGTGATCGTGATCGGCGGCATCGACCTGTCGGTCGGCTCGGTGCTTGCGTTCTCGATGATGATGCTCGGCTGGCTGTATCAGGATCAGGCGGTGCCGCTGGGCTTTGCGATTCCGATCTCGATTGCCAGCGGTATGCTCGCCGGGCTGGTCTCCGGCGCGTTGATCACCTACGCCAAGCTGCCCCCCTTTATTGCCACGCTGACCATGATGTCGGTGGCCCGGGGCCTGGCGAATATCCTCACCGAAGGCCGGCAGATCGTCGGCTACCCGGACTGGTTCACCAGCCTGGCCACAGTGCGCCACTTTGGTTTCCTCTCGGCCACCGTGGGCCTGTTCCTGGTGATGCTGGTGGCGGCCTGGGTGTTCCTGCGCTTTCGTGCCGGTGGCCGTAACCTCTACGCCATGGGCGGCAGCCCGGAAGTGGCGCGGTTGTCGGGCATCAAGGTGCGGGCGATTACCTTGTGGGTGTACGCCATCAGCGGTGCGCTGGCCGGCATCGCCGCCGTGACCCTGGCCGCGCGCCTGGACTCCTCGCAACCAAGCGCCGGGCTGAGCCTGGAACTGGACGCCATCGCCGCCGTGGTGATTGGCGGCGCCAGCCTCAGTGGCGGCGTCGGCAGCATCGGCGGCACCCTGGTGGGCGTGCTGATCATTGGCGTATTGCGCAATGGCCTCAACCTGCTGGGGGTTTCACCCTTTATTCAACAAGTGGTGATCGGTGTGGTCATCGCCCTCGCCGTCACCATCGACACCCTGCGACGCCGCTCCAGCACTGCCCGTTAAACCTGTTCGACAGTTGACACCCTCCAACAATAAAACCAGGAGTCACCGACATGTTCAGCCCCAAGAAATTGCTGTTGGCCACCGCTCTCGCCGCCGCCACCCTCACCGCTGCCGGCACCACCTGGGCCAAGGATTTGACCATCGGCCTGGCCGTGGCCAACCTGCAGGCCGACTTCTTCAACCAGATCAAGCAATCGGTGGAAGCCGAGGGCAAAGCCAAGGGGGTCAAGGTGATCACCGTGGACGCCCAGGGCAACTCCTCCACCCAGGTCAGCCAGATTGAAGACCTGATCACCCGCCAGATCGACGTGCTGATCTACATCCCGGCCGGTGCCACTGCTGCCGGTGTGCCGGTGAAAGCCGCCAAGGCCGCGGGCATCCCGGTGATCGCCGTGGACCGCAACGCCCCCGACGCACCAGGCGACACCTTTATCGCCAGCGACAGCGTGGCCGGCGCCAAGACCCTGGCCGAGTACGTGGGCAAGATCACTGACGGCAAGGGCCGCATCGCGATCCTGCAAGGCCAGATCGGTACCACCCCCGAGAATGATCGCGCCAAAGGCTTTGAAGAGGGCCTGAAAGCCTTCCCGGACCTCAAGGTCGTCGCCCAGCAACCGGCCGAATGGACCCAGGACAAAGGCTTCGCCGTGGCCCAGGACCTGCTCCAGCGTGACCCGAACATCACCGTATTCTTCGGCCGCGCCGATGCCATGGCGCTGGGTGCCGCCCAGGCGGTGAAAGTCGGCAACCTCGATCACAAGGTGGTCGTGGTCGGTTTCGACGGCGACGTGGCCGGGCTCAAGGCCGTGCAAAGCGGTGTGCTGAACGCGACCATGACCCAGCAGACGCAGAAAATGGGGCGCCTGGCCGTGGCCTCGGCCATCGACCTCAAAGCCGGCAAGACCCTGCCCAAGGAGCAACTGTTGCCCACCGTGCTGACCACTAAAGAAAACGTCGCGCCGTTCCTGCAACAGCACCCGTAAGCCTTGGAGGTCGTCATGCAAGCAGCAGCCGTGGACACCGCTCGATCCGACGCGGTGCTGTGCCTGCGCAACATCAGCAAGGCCTACGGGCCGGTGCAGGTGTTGTCGCAGGTCAACGTGGACATTCGCCCCGGCGAGGTATTGGCCCTGCTCGGTGAGAACGGCGCGGGCAAGTCGACCTTGTCGTCGATCATCGCCGGGCTGGTGCAACCCGAAGCCGGGGGCAGCATGACCTGGCTCGGCGCGCCCTACGCGCCGGCTTCACCGGGGGCCGCGCTGGGTGCCGGGATCGGCCTGATCCACCAGGAAATCCGCCTGCTGCCGCAACTGTCGATCGCCGAGAACATCTTCGTCGGCCGCCTGCCCATGCGTCGTGGACGGGTGGACCGCGAGTACATGGAGGCCCAGGCGCAGATCCAACTCGAACGCCTGGGCCTCAAGGTGCCCGCCTCGCGCAAGGTCGAAGGCCTGAGCGTGGCGGCCCAGCAACTGGTGGAAATCGCCAAGGCGCTGACGCTGAAGGCCAGCCTGTTGATCCTCGATGAACCCACCGCCGCATTGGGTGGCGAGGAAACCGAGCTGCTGTTCAAGCAGGTGGAACGGCTCAAGGCCGAGGGCGTGTCGTTTATCTATATCAGCCACCGCCTGGAAGAAATCGCACGCATCGCCGACCGCGTGCTGGTGCTGCGCGACGGCCGGCAGATCGCTTTGCACGCCACGGCCCAAGTGCCGGTGCGTGAGTTGGTGGAGCAGATGGTCGGGCGCAGCCTGGAGCGGATATTCCCTGCGTTGCAGGCGCCGCAGGACCAAGTGATGTTGCAGGTCAAGGATTTGAGCTGCCGTGAGTTTGCCTTGCACGGCATCGACTTCAGCGTGCGTGCCGGCGAGGTATTCGGCATTGCCGGGGTGGTCGGCGCCGGGCGAACCGAACTGGTGCGTACCATTGCCGGCGCGGCCCAGAACATCCAGGGGCATATGCTGCTGGATGGTGAGATCCGTCAGTTGCGCTCGCCCTTCGAGGCGATCCAGGCCGGCGTGGTGCTGGTGCCCGAAGACCGCAAGCAGCAAGGCGTGGTGGTGGAGCATCGCATCGAAGACAACCTGATTTATGGCAACACTGATTTGCTGGATAAACACGGTTGGGTGTTCCCTGCCCCACTGCGCGAATTCGCGCGCACGGCGGCGGCGCGACTGGGGGTGAAAGGTGCGCCGCAGTCGCGGATTTCCAGCTTGTCCGGCGGTAACCAGCAGAAGGTGATCATTGCCAAATGGCTGGCGCGCAACCCCAAGGTGTTCATCCTCGATGAGCCGACACGCGGCATCGACGTGGGTGCACGGGCGGCGATTTATGAAGTGATCTCGGATCTGGCAGCCAAGGGCATGGCGGTGATTGTGGTCAGTTCCGACCTGGATGAAGTGCTGGGGTTGTCCCATCGGGTGATGGTGATGAGCCGGGGACGGCAGATGGGGATTCTGGAGCGCGGCGAAGCCACCCCGGTGTCGGTGATGGAGATGGCCACCGCATAACCAAAGACCTGCAAAGATCCAACTGTGGGAGGGGCGGTGCGACGATTCGACTTGCCCCCGATGAGGGAGTGTCAGTAGATGCATCTGTCACTGAACCACCGCTATCGGGAGCAAGCCCCCTCCCACAAGGGGTCTACTGTGATTTCAAAAATTGGAGTTATTCATGCAACTTTTTAGTCTTCAGGGCCAAGTGGCCTTTGTCACCGGCGCCGGCAGCGGCATTGGCCAAGCTATCGCCGTCGGGCTAGCCGAAGCCGGCGCGGATGTAGCCTGCTTTGATCTTCCGGGCAGCCCCGGCATTGCCAGCACGGTAGAGCGCATCCAGGCCCAGGGCCGTCGCGCCTTGGCCTTGAGCGGTACCGTCACCGAGCGCGCCGCCCTGGATGCAGCGGTCGCGCGCACCGAGCACGAACTCGGCCCACTCAGCGTCGCCGTCAACTGCGCCGGCATCGCCAATGCCCAGGCCGCCGAAGACCTGGAGCTGCAACGCTGGCAAACCACCCTGGACATCAACCTCACCGGCATCTTCCTCAGTTGCCAGGCCCAGGCGGCGGTGATGTTGCCGCGTGGCAAAGGCGCCATCGTCAATATCGCCTCCATGTCCGGCAGCATCGTCAACCGCGGCCTGTTACAGGCGCACTACAACACCTCCAAGGCCGGGGTGATCCACCTGAGCAAAAGCCTGGCGATGGAATGGGCCGACAAGGGCCTGCGGGTCAATTGCATCAGCCCCGGCTACACCGCCACGCCGATGAATTCACGCCCGGAAGTCGCCGACCAGGTGAAGATCTTCGAACAGACCACGCCCATGGGCCGTATGGCCAGCGTGGAAGAAATGGTCGGCCCGGCGATTTTCCTGGTCAGCCAGGCTTCGTCTTTCTGCACCGGTGTCGACCTGTTGGTCGATGGTGGTTTTGTCTGCTGGTAAGGAGTTTTGTCATGTCGCAACGTTTCAGCGGTAAAACCATCGTGATCACCGGCGCCTGCCGTGGCATTGGTGCCGGCATTGCCGAGCGCTTCGCCCAGGAAGGCGCCAACCTGGTGCTGGCCTCCAACGACCTGGAACGCGTGACGTTCACCGCCGACCAATTGGCCCGGGAATACAACGTCGACGCCCTGGCCCTGGGGATCGACGTGACAAGCGAAGCCGACATTGAAAAGCTCTACCGCGAAGGCCACGCGCGCTTCGGCAGTATCGACGTATCGGTACAGAACGCCGGCATCATCACCATCGACCACTACGACAAGATGCCCCGCGCCGACTTCGACAAGGTGCTGCAGGTCAACACCACCGGCGTGTGGCTGGGTTGCCGGGAAGCGGCCAAGTACATGGTCAAGCAAGGCTGCGGGCGCTTGATCAACACCTCGTCCGGCCAGGGCCGCCAGGGGTTTATCTACACCCCGCACTACGCCGCCAGCAAAATGGGCGTGATCGGCATCACCCAGAGCCTGGCGCTGGAACTGGCGCGGCATAACATCACCGTCAACGCGTTCTGCCCCGGCATCATCGAAAGCGAGATGTGGGACTACAACGACCGCGTGTGGGGCGAGATCCTCAGCACCAACGAAAAACGCTACGGCAAGGGTGAATTGATGGCCGAATGGGTCAAGAACATCCCCCTGCGCCGGGCCGGCAAGCCCTCGGATGTCGCCGGTCTGGTGGCCTTCCTGGCCTCGGATGACGCGGCCTACCTGACCGGCCAGGCGATCAATATCGACGGCGGCCTGATCATGTCGTAAGGGTTTGGTATCCTCACGGCCATTGTGTCAACAACCGAGGCTTTCATGAGCCAGATCGAAGAACAGCGCCTGATCACCAAGATCGCGAGCCTCTATTACGAAGAAGGGCTCAAGCAGTCCGAGATTTCCGCCCAGCTGGACCTGTCCCAATCCTTTATCAGCCGCGCCCTGCGCCGGGCGCTGCAGGAAGGCGTGGTGAAGATCAGCGTGATGCGCCTGCAAGGCCTGCACCTGGAGCTGGAAACCCAATTGCAACGCCGCTACGACGTGCGCCAGGTGATCGTGGTGGAAGCCACCGAGCCCGGCAACGATGAAAGCATCAAGCAAGCCATCGGCTCGGCGGCTGCGCATTACCTGGAGACCAGCCTGTCGCCCCAGGACCATATCGGTATTTCGTCGTGGAGCAGCACCATTCGCGCCATGGTCGGCCACTTGCATGCCCAGCCGGGCAAACAAGGCGCCCAGGAAGTGGTACAACTGTTGGGCGGCGTCGGCAACAAAGGCGCGTTTGAAGCTACCCTGCTCACTCAACGCCTGGCCACCCTGCTCAACTGCCCGGCGTTTTTGCTGCCGTCGCAAAGCATCGAGCAATCGGTGGAAAGCAAGCAACGCATCGTGCAGATGGAAGAGGTCAAGGAGGTGCTGCAACGCTTTGACAGCATCACCCTGGCGATCGTCGGCATCGGCGACCTGGAACCCTCGCAACTGCTGCGCAACAGCGGCAACTACTACACCGAGGACATGCTGCGCCTGCTGGCCGAGCGCGGTGCCGTCGGCGATATCTGCCTGCGTTACTTCGATGCCCAGGGCAAGCCGGTGCTGGAAGAAGATGAAGAATTCGTGGTCTCGGTGGCGCTGCCCAAGTTGCGCAGTATCCACCGCGTGCTCGGCCTGGCCGGCGGGCTGAACAAGGTCCAGGCCATTCGTGGCGCGCTCAAGGGCGGCTACCTGGATATCCTGATCACCGACCTGGACACCGCACAGGCCCTCAACCAATAACCTTTTTTGGAGAATGCCGCTCATGACGTCCAAGCTCGAACAACTCAAGCAATTCACCACCGTGGTCTGCGACACCGGCGACCTCGAGGCCATCAGCCGCCTGCGGCCGGTGGACGCCACCACCAACCCGTCGCTGCTGCTCAAGGCCGCCGCCATCCCGGAATACGCCGAGCTGCTGCGCAATGCCGTCAACATAGCCAAAGGCGACGTCGGCCTGGCCTGCGACCACTTCGCGGTATCAGTCGGTGCCGGCATTTTGAAGGTGATTCCCGGGCGTATTTCCACCGAAGTCGACGCGCGCCTGTCCTTCGATGAAGACGCGCTGTGGGCCAAGGCCAACCAACTGATCGCCCTGTACGACCAGGCCGGTATCAGCCGCGACCGCGTGCTGATCAAACTGGCCTCCACCTGGGAAGGCATACGCACTGCCGAGCGCCTGGAAAAAGCCGGCATCCAGACCAACCTCACCCTGCTGTTCTCCTTCGCGCAAGCCCAGGCCTGCGCCGATGCCGGGGTGTTCCTGATCTCGCCATTCGTGGGCCGCATCTACGACTGGTACCGCAAGAACACCGGCCTGGACTACACCGGTTCTGATGACCCAGGCGTGCAATCGGTGACGCGCATCTACAACTACTACAAGGCCAACCAGATCAACACCGTGGTCATGGGCGCAAGCTTCCGCACCCTCAGCCAGATCGAACAGCTGGCGGGTTGCGATCGCCTGACCATCAGCCCTGAGCTGCTGCAGAAGCTCGACGAAGACCAGGGCAAGCTGGCGCGCAAATTGGTCCCGGTGACCGAAGGCGAAGCGCGTCAACCAATGAACGAAGCGCAGTTCCGCTGGGCCTCGAATGAAGATGCGATGGCCACCGAGAAACTCGCGGAAGGGATTCGGCAGTTTGCTCGGGATCAGGAGAAGTTGGAGGCGGTGTTGGCAGCGCTGTAACGCGGGTACCGTGCAGGAGCGAGCTTGCTCGCTCCCGCATCAGCTTTTCGCGACACCCGTCCCAAACTTCCGAATCGCCAGGCAATACCCCACCAACGCCAGCGCCGCCAGCAACCCGCCCGCCGCGCCGACCCAGGCGAAGCCAAACTGGCTGCCGACCCAGCTGCCCATCAGGGCGCCGCCGCCGATGCCGATGTTGTAGATGCCGGAGAACATCGCCATGGCCACGTCGGTGGCGTCCGGGGCCAGCACCAGCACCTTGGACTGCATGGCGAGGCCAAAGCCCATGATCGCCATGCCCCAGAACACGCTGAGGATCACCAGGTACGACTCGGCGCCGCTCAACGGCAGCATCAGCGCCAGGCACGCAGCCAGGATAAACACCGCGCCGACCACGAACAGGTGGGGATTGAAGCGGTGCACCAGGCTGAACAGCAGCGAGCCGATGATGCCCGCGCCGCCGAACACCAGCAGGATCAGGGTCACCGCGCTGCCGCTCATGCCGGCCACGCCTTCGACGAAGGGTTCGATGTAGCTGTAGGCAGTGAATTGCGCGGTCACGGTCATGGCGGTGAGCACGTACAGCGCCACCAGCGCCGGACGCTTGAACAGCAATGGCAGGCTGCGCAGGGAGCCGGAGTTCTGGCTCGGCAGCAGGGGCAAGGTGCGCGCCAGCCAGAACACCAGCGCGGCGGCGAACGCGCCGATCACCAGGAACGTGGTGCGCCAGCCCATGGCTTCGCCGAGCAGACGGCCCAAGGGGATGCCCAGCACCATCGCCAGGGACGTGCCGGTGGCGAGCAGGCCGAGGGCTTGCACCTGCTTGCCTTCCGGCGCCAGGCGTACCGCCAGGGAGGCGGTGATCGACCAGAACAGCGCATGGGACAAGGCAATACCGACGCGACTGACCATCAACAGGCCGAAACTGGTGGCCACGCTGGAGAGAATATGGCTGGCGATAAACATGCAGAACAGCACGATCAGCAACTTGCGCCGCTCGACGTTACGCGTCAGCAGCATCACCGGCAGCGAGGTCAGGGACACGATCCAGGCATAGATGGTGAGCATCAGGCCGACGCTGGACACGGGCATGTCGAAGCTGGCGCCAATGGCGCTGAGCAGGCCGACGGGGACGAATTCGGTGGTGTTGAACACAAAGGCGGCCAACGCCAGGGCGATGACCGGTTGCCAGTTGGCTTGGGGGGTTGCGGCTGAATGGCTCATTGAAGGGCGAGGTACTCTGGCGATGATCAAGCGGCCACCCAGGACAAGCGCCGCCGCCTGGCATTCTATAGGTTTCTCGGTCGCCTGTTGACGCTCATCCCCCTCAAAATACCCTCAGTTTTGTCACGGTAGGGTCACAGTCGCCAAGTGGTTCCCTGCCAGAATCGGCTGGCCAGCGCCATCCACCCGCACATAGCGCTGCTCCGGGCCACTGCGCGCATTTGTCGCACAACCTGGCTCGACGATGCTGCCCCTGGGTGATAGATCACGGATCCACCTGCCCCATCAGCGCCGGAATGCTTTCCGGCCGGTTGGCATAACGCTGCGCCAAGGCCGCACAGACCATCAACTGGATCTGGTGAAAGAGCATCAACGGCAAAATCAGCACGCCCATGCTCGCCCCGGCGAACAGCACCTGGGCCATTGGCACCCCGGTGGCCAGGCTTTTCTTCGAGCCGCAGAACAGGATGGTGATGCGGTCTTCCTGGTTAAAGCCAAAGGCCTTGCCCAACAGCGTGGATGCCACCAGCACCAACGCCAGCAACACGCAGCAGGCCACCACCAGACCGCCCAGTTCCCACAGCGGGATCTGGTGCCAGATGCCCTCATTGACCGCTTCGCTGAATGCGCCGTACACCACCAGCAGGATCGAGCCCTGGTCGACGAACTTCAGCCAGGCTTTATTGCGCCCCACCCACGCGCCGATCCAGCGGCGGGCAATCTGCCCGGCGATAAACGGCAGCAGCAACTGCACGCTGATTTTCAGGATCGCATCGACGGTAGAGCTGCCTTCGCCGTGCACATTGAGCAACAGCGTCACCAGCAACGGTGTGAGGAAGATGCCGAACAGGCTGGAGGCCGCCGCGCTGCAAATCGCCGCCGGGATGTTGCCCCGCGCCAGCGAAGTGAAGGCAATCGCCGACTGCACCGTGGCCGGCAAGGCGCAGAGGTATAGCATGCCCATGTACAGGTCTTTGCCGATCAGCGGCGACAACACCGGTTTGAGCGCCAGGCCCAACAGCGGGAACAGCACAAAGGTCAGGCTGAACACCAGCAGGTGCAGGCGCCAGTGACCAGCGCCGGCGACGATGGCCTGGCGCGACAGCTTGGCGCCGTGCAGGAAAAACAGCAGCGCGATGGCCAGGTTGGTGACCCAGCCGAAGGCCACGGCGGTCTGGCCACTGGCGGGCAGCAGGGAAGCGAGGATCACCGTGGCGATCAGGGTCAGGGTGAAGTTGTCGGGCAGAAAACGGGGGCGAGTCATAAGCGAATCTTCCGGGGGTTGCCAAGAGCGTCATCGCGACTCTAACGTAACGGCTTGTTACCGACTAACGCCAATGAGCCAGTAAATGCCGCCTAAAGGACATGCCAATACCGTGCGCCGCAGTGTGCCTGGGCTCGCCAGCCTGCCACGGCCGGTGTATGGGCGCACTGAATCGCTGCCCAACCGCGCGCTGACCCGTCGGCACAGCCACCCGTGGGTGCAATTGTCCTACGCGATTTCCGGGGTGCTGGAGATCCAGACCAGCGCCGGCCGCTTCGTCGCTCCCCCCCAGCGGGCGGTGTGGATCCCGGCGGGCATGCCGCATCGGGTGTACAGCTCGCCCCATACGGAGATGCGCAGCCTGTACCTTGATTGCAGCGTCACTGCGTGGGCCGCCGAGCGCTGCCAGGTGCTGGAAGTGAGCAGCCTGCTGCGCGAGTTGATCCGCAGTTTCAGCGAGTTGCCGGTGGAATATGCCGAGGATGGCCCGGATGGGCGCTTGGCCCAGGTGGTGCTGGACCAGTTAGCGGCAGCGCCCCAGGTGGACCTGATGCTGCCCTTGCCGCTGGACCCGCGCCTGCGGCAAATCTACCGCAGCCTGAACCTGCACCCGGAACAGCAGACCACCCTCGGGCACTGGAGCCAGAAGCTGGGGGTCAGCGAGAAGACCCTGAGCCGGTTGTTCTTGCGTGACACGGGCCTGACGTTTCGGGCCTGGCGCCAGCGTTTAAGGCTATTGAGCGCCCTGCCCGCCCTGGAGCAAGGCGAGCGGGTGACGGATGTGGCGTTGAACTGTGGCTATGAGTCCACCTCGGCGTTTATCAACGCGTTTCGGCAGCAGTTCGATGCCACACCGGGTGAGTTCTTCCGCTGACACTTCAAACGCTGAACGCCCGGCAGATAGGGCAACTGTGGCGAGCGGGCTTGTCCCGCGTTGGGCTGCGTAGCAGCCCCAGTAAGGAAGAACGCGGTGTATCAGACACTCGGTGGAGGCTGGTTTTGGGGCTGCTTCGCAGCCCAACGCGGGGCAAGCCCGCTCGCCACAGTTACAGTGTTCCTCCTTAACTGACCGGTATTAGGGCAAGCCCCCTCCCACAATGTTGACCGTATTTCCAATGGGGATCGACGTTCAGCTGCCGTCACCGCCATGGGCCTCTTCAAAGAAGTGGTCCTTCCAGCTCGCCGCCTTGTTTTTCAGTACGCCCAATTCCTGCAATTTATCGGCATAGATAGAGGTACGCTGCGGCACGATGGTGAAGTCGATTTCCGGGTCCTGGACGATTTTTTCCACCAGGTCCAACGGCAGCTTCGACTGCTCTACGCGGATATACGCCTTGGCCACTGCGGTTTTGTCGGCCTTGATGATCTGCTCGGCTTCGGCCAGCGCGGCGTAGAACGCCTGGTAGGTCTGTAGCGGCGGTTTTTTAGACAGCAAAAGAATATCGGGGCCTATTGTTATGCAAATGCCCCCAAAACGACGCGTGGCTGTTATTGTGCCGCGCTTTGAAAAAACAGCCGCACACTGCGAGGACATGCACGTTGAACACTGACGAAAAAATGACCGGGGACCTGTTCGAGGTGGATAAGCGCCTGTCACTCAAACCCGTGGTGGACTTCAACAGCTACCTGCGCAGCGCCTTCGGCGATGGCGCATGCACCTGCATACGTTGCACCGCCAGCGGCGGCGATGAGAGTGGCTACGCGTTCCAGCACACGTTCAGCTTCGACGGCAAACCGAGCCAGCGCCGCTTTGCCTCCACGGCGGGCAGTGATGTGTTGATGGCACTGAAAAAGGCCTGGTTGTCGTACACCAAGGCCGAGCTGCCTTCGAGTGGCGCACTGGCGCTGGAGACGGTGAAGGAGTTTGTCGAGCCGCAATTGCACAAGCGCCTGGCGCCGCTGTTTCTGGCCAGTGGGTTGGTCAAGGATGTGGACGGCGAGTTGCACCTGCAGCCACAAGCCACGGCCTGAACATCACCGTCAGCGCAAACGGGTGACGGTGAGTGCCACCACGGCGATCCGCTCCACACGCTCATAGCCGGGCTTGGCCAGTTCTTCGCCGAACACATCAGGGTCGAGTTCGCGGTAGGTCCAACCAAAGGCATCGCTGCCCAGCAACGGCATGACGGCGGCCAGGAACGGGTCTTCCCCGGCGACAATCGCCACGCCGGTATAGAGCACCAGGCTGCCGCCCAGGGCCAGGCGCCCCAGGGATTCGGCGGCGATGCGCACCGACAGTTGCTCGCCCAGTGCGCCGCCGCCATGCCGATAGGCTCGCTGGCGGTCGTCATTCATATAGGGCGGGTTGGCGACGATCAGGTCGAATGTTCCTTCAACGCTGCCCAGCACATCGCTGTGGTACGCGGTGACGTTCGCCAACCCGGCCAGCTCGGCATTCACGGCCGTCAGGCGCAAGGCGCGTGGGTTGATGTCCACGGCCAGCACCTCGGCGTCAGGCCGCGCACGGGCGACCACCAGCGCGCCCACACCGGCGCCGCAGCCGATGTCGACGGCGCGTTTGATCGGCTCGAAGCGCTGTTGCAAATGGGCTTCGATCAAGTGCGCAAACCGATAGCTGTCAGGCCCGAAAAACACCGCGTCCGCTTGCGTGGTGGGGTACGCCGAGTGGGCAAACAGCAGGTCGTCCAGGCTCGACCAACGCATCGCACTGCGCCACAGCGCATCGTGTTTTTCGACCACATCGGCCTGCTGCAGCTCCTCACGAAACGCATCGGGCAATAGCGCGCGGTCAAACGGCAGCGACCATCCGAATACATCGCGCAGGTCCCTCGCCAGCGACGTCCCCATACGCTGAAAAAACCGTTCATGGGTCAAGGGCGTTGGTGTGATGAACCGGTAGCCATTTTCCTTCAACCCCCGCCCCAGGTTCAGCAGGGCGCGGTCGGCGAGTTGTTGTGCAGACATGGACAAACTCCTCAGCGCAGGCGCGCACCCAGTTGGATAAAACGGCGAGTGGCATACAACCCGGCAGGCATGCAGTGACGTCGCGCCGACAGCCACGGGATCAGCGCATTGAGCTGCTGCTCATCGGGCAGGTTCCACAGCGAATCCACCAGCGCCTGGGTGTCCGGATCGGACGGGCGATGCTGCGCGCGCGCGGAACGGCTGCCGCGTCCGGGCCGTACCGGGGCCACGCGTTGATCGCTGATCCAATCGCCCGCGATCCAGTCGTGCAGCACCTGTTTCTCATAGCCGCTGAACACGCCGAACATCGCCGCACCGGCGCCTTCGATCAATTGCCAGAAGCGACTCTCGGCCGGATCCTGGTTGCGCTTGATCCAGCCCTTGTCTTCCAGGGCCTGGAGAAAGGCGCCGATCTGCCCCTGCCGAGCCAGCCATTGGTTGACAGTCTTGCCTTCGAAGCGGCAGTAATCCGAATGCATGTGCTGGCCGAAAGTGCGCTTGCGCTCAAGCATGCCGACCACTTCGTTATTCAGGTTGAAGTCGTGGATAACGGCGGTGGTTCCTGGGCCGAGGTCATTCAGGCGATACCCCTCGGCCACGCGACGGTAGAAGTCCTCCCTGCCCTCGCCCAATGGCAACAGGTTCAACACCGACTGCGCCGCCTTGCAGGCATGTCCGCTGCTCGCATTGTCGATGGTGACGTGGAGGGTGAAGTAATACGGGTCGATGCCCAGTTCGCTCAACTCATACGCCGTGATCAGCAGGTGCAACGGCAACTGCTCATAGCCGAGGTTGAAGCCGATGATCTCCGGCAGGAAGTCTTCGGCACACAGGCCCAGCGCCAGTTGCAGGGCGCCTTGCAGGTAGTGGTCATCCTCAAGGCCGGCATCGCTGTCGGCATCATGCTCGCTGAGTAATTTGCGGTAGATCACCACATGATTTTGCGCCGCTTCCCCGTCACCCAACTCCTCGAGGTAGGTGGTGAGCAGGCCGTCGAAGCGCGGGTCCTGCCAGTAGCGCAGCAACCCGTTGAGCCACGCACCGTCGACCAGCTTGGTCGGCGCCACGCGCTGCAGGAAATACAACGCATGGGCCTTGTTCTGGAAGTAACGACGCGGCTGGCCCTGCTGGCGTTGCTCAAGGTAATCGGCATAGGCCTGGCCGACGTCGGCGCAGCGCTGTTCGATCCAGGCGGGCAGTTGTTCGGGTATCGGGGGCAGTTCACTGGGTGCGGCGCGCACCTGCGCCAATTGCGTCCGTAGAAATTCCCGCGCAACCTCTTCTGCGCCAGGGGGGTCGCCATACAGGTGTTGGTACAACCGCTGGTACTGACCCGGTTGGGTGATGGAGGCCGGCTGGCCCGACAGCGCTGTAAGAAGCGTCATGATGGCAGTTTCCGCAAAGTCCGATACAACCAGGCCTCCCGACAAGGAGGCCCCGCAAGCGCGCTCAACACCACACGCGTCTAAAAGTGCAGAGCCTGGGGGCATGCGAAAAATTCAATCGGGGTTATGCGGGTGCGGATCAGTGGTCGTCAGTAGCCCACGCCACGTACGCCGCCCGAGGCACGGATCGACTCACCTGTGACCCAATGCGCCGCCTCGGAGGCCAAGAATACGGCCAGCGGTGCAATGTCCTCGGGCTCGCCGAAACGCCCCAGCGGCGTGCCGGCAATCAGCGACTGACCAAATTCGCCAGCGAAGTTGCCTTCGGTGGCAGGCGTATGGGTATGGCCAGGCAGGATCGAATTGACGCGAATACCGCGCGGTCCCAACTCACGGGCCAGGGCAAACGTCAGGGTATCCACCGCCCCCTTGGTGGCCGAATAGACGCTGGAGGCGAGGTACGGGTCGGTGCTGAGGATCGAGCTGATATTGATGATACTGCCGCCCTGCCCCAGCAACTTGACCGCCTCACGTACCGCCAGCAGGTAGCCCAGTACATTGAGGTTGAACTGCTTGTGAAAGGCCTCTTCAGTCAGGTCTTCAATCATCTGGAACACCGCCACGCCCGCGTTGTTGACCAGGATGTCGAGCCTGCCGTATTCGCTGCGCACCGTGTCGAACAGGCGTGTCACATCGGCAGCCTGGCTCATGTCGGCTCGCACGCCGAACGCAGTGCCACCGTGGGCGCGAATATGGGCGACCACCGCATCGGCGTCAGATTTGCTGTTGGCGTAATTGACCACCACCGTCGCCCCTGTTGCTGCCAGGGCCTTGGCGATACCGGCACCAATGCCTTTGGAGGCGCCAGTCACGACTGCGATTTTTCCATTGAGTGTCATAGCTGTTTTCCCAGGTTGAGTGATAGTGCTGACCCCCAGTATTCGGGCAAGGCCTGAAACGGCGGTTGCCGGTTTCTCTCCCATGCTTGCCTATTCTTCGCACGTGGCTTGCTTTGCGCTCCGGCACGGCTCATGGTCAGCGCCATGAACGACAACCTGAATGAACTGCGCCGTCTGGTGATGCGCGCAGAAAACACCTGGACCGACACCGGCCTGCCCCGCGTCGCCATGGTCCAGGCCGAAGCCTGCGCAGATCAGTTGTACCCGCCGATGGTGCACCTGGTGCTGCAAGGCTCGAAAACCCTCTCGATTGGCGATCAGATCTCGACGTGCGGGCCGTCCAGCTATTTTGTGGTGCCGGTGGAGGTACCCGCCACTGGCCAGGTCCACGCCGGTGCACCCGGCCTGTCCTACCTGGCACTCAGCCTGACCCTGGAGCCTGCGGTGATCGCGGCCGTGCTGGCGGATGAAGTCCCCCCCGACGAAAGCCTGGGCGCGCACCGGTTCGCGGCGGTGCAGGCCACCGACGAATTGCTGGATGCCTGGCTGCGCATGCTGCGCCTGATGGATCGGCCCAGCGAAGCGGCTGTGCTGGCCCCCCTGATCGAACGGGAGATTGTGTTTCGCGTATTGCAGGGCCCGTTGCGCTCAACCCTGGTGCAAATGGCCCGCCCCGAAGGGCGCCTGGCGCAGATCCGGCGAGCCACCGCGTGGATTCGCGAGCACTACACCGAACCCTTTCGCGTGGAACCGCTGGCGGCCATGACCGACATGAGCGTCGCGGCGTTCTATCGGCACTTCAAGGCCGCGACCGCGATGACGCCGATTCAGTACCAGAAGCGCTTGCGCCTGTTGCGGGCGCGCTGGTTGCTGCTGTTCGACAGCCTGGATGCAGCGTCTATCGCGTTCCAGGTGGGCTATGAAAGCGCCTCGCAGTTCAGCCGCGAATACGCACGACTGTTTGGCCTGCCACCGATCAAGGACGCGGCGAGGTTCAAGGTCTAGCCCCCCACCGGTACTGCCTGGAAATTAAAAATCGCTGATGCGCGTGCCTGCAATCGTCTGGGCAAAGCCCACGCCAAACAGGTGTGCAGGGCTTTCAAAACCGCTGCGGCGCTCACCGCCAAGCACCCGCCGCGCGGCTTCTACTGCGGCGAGGGGCGTGTAGCTGTAGCCATTGACGGTCTCGATGACCGAGCGCGCCACGCTGCCATCCGCGCCGGTCACTTCGGCGATGGCGCGGGCGCGATGGGCGTCACGCTCGACCTGTGTGGGGCCGTCGGGCAGTTGTGACAGGTCACCTTCGGGGAAGGCGTCGCCACTGATGTGCACGAACATCGCGATATCCGCGATCGCGGTGGAATGCCAGGCGGTCACCAGGTCGCCGAAGGACAGCGGCGCGCACAGCACCGGGCCATCGCCGAAGTCGAGTAACTGTGGCTGTGCGTCCGGGGTCGCGATCAGTTGGCCGTCGACCCTTGCCATAACGCCCGCGCCGATGATTTCGCCCACGCTCAGCGCCGAGCCTCGGGACATCGAGCCCGGCACTTGCAGGGCGATGCGCAACGATTGGGGCTGCCGCACGCGCTGGGCGACATGCATGGCCAGACAGTCGGTGGGCACGACGTCCCAGCCGACACCGGGCAGCAACATGACGCCGGCTGCGGCGGCGTCGCTGCCGAGTTGCTCGGCCAAGCGATAGACGTTGATCTCGGCGGTGATATCCAGGTAGTCGACCCCAGCCTTGATACAGGCCTGCATCAAGGTGCCCGCCGTGTGCGCGAAGGGCCCGGCGAAATTGAGCAGCACATCTATACCGTCCAAGGCGTCAGCGCTGGGCGCCTGCGCAGAGAAGACACGGTATTGCACCTCGAGTTGAGCGGCGAGTGACGCCAGCCGTTCGGCATTGCGCCCGGCGATCACCAGGGCCAGGCCCAGTTTCTTGGCGTGTTCGGCGGCCATGCGTCCGGTGTAGCCGGTGGCGCCGTAGATCATCAAGGTCTTCATAGGGTGTGCTGCCAGTTCTTGTAGACGAATTCGAGGCTGTACCCGTCCGGGTCCAGTACCTTGGCGGCGTAGTAATTGGGGTCGTAGTGCAAGCGTGCTCCGGGTGCGCCGTTATCGCGGGCGCCATGGGCCAAAGCGGCGGCGTAGGCGGCCTCCACCTCGGCACGGCTGTTGGCGACGAACCCCACATGCACGGCGCGGCCATCGACCACACCTGCGCGCAGCCAGAAAAACATGCGGCCATGGGCACCGAAACCTTTGAGATCCGGGTGACCGGCAGGCCCGTCCTTGCCATCGAAGTCATGGCGAGCGGTGATGCCCAGGGGCGTCAGCGCGGCGGTGTAGAAACCCACGGAACGCGGGATGTCACTGACTGAAAGAAAGAGATGATCAAGCATGCGGTAGCCTCGCGATTCAAATGATGTAGCCGCCCGCGACCTCAATTGTCTGGGCATTGATCCAACGGCCTTCTTCCGACAGCAGCATTGCGATAACCCGTGCCACGTCTTCCGGTTCGCCTACACGGCCCAGGGCGGTTTGCCCGGCCAGCAGCGCTTCGAACTCATCGTTCAAGCCACCGCCCAGTTCGGTGCGGATGGCGCCGGGTGACACCGCGTTGGCGCGGATACGGCGCTCGCCGAATTCCTTGGCCATGTAGCGGGTGAGTACGTCGAGGCCGCCCTTGAAGGCGGCATATGGCGCCACACCGGCGGTAGCAACGCGGGTGGTGGCGCTGGTGAGGTTGACGATGCTGGCGTGTTCTTCCAGCAGCGGCAGCAGGGTCTGGGTGAGGAAGAACGGGCCCTTGAGATGGACGTTGAACAGGCCGTCGAATTGCGCTTCGGTCACGCTTTCAAGCGGGTTGAACAGACCATAGCCGGCATTGTTGACCAGCCCGCCCAAAGTGTTTGCACCCCAAGTGGTACGCAGGGTCTGCACCACGGCGTCACGGAAGGCTGCGAATGTACCGGTAGCGCTGACGTCCAGCTGCAGCGCCGCCGCTTTGCCGCCGGCCGATTCGATGCGCTGGACCACCGCGAGTGCCGCCTCGGGGTTGCGGTTGTAAGTGAGGATCACGCCGTGACCTTGGCGCCCACACAGTTCGGCGGTACTGGCGCCGATGCCACGGCTGCCTCCGGTAATCACGATAACGCTCATGGCTTGCTCCACTGTCGAAAAGTTGAGTGACCACAATAGCCATCGCCCTACCCCGTGACGCAGCCGTTCCTACTCCAATCCTGCCTGTTTCTGCTTTTTGCTTGCGCAAGGTCTGCAGGAAGGCACAGCATGGCCAGCATGAATATTCAATTGATCGAACTGCGAGCCCTGGCCGCCAAGGCCGAAAACCGCCGCACCGAGACCGGTATCCCGCGGGTGGCGATGGTCCAGGGCGCGATTCCCGAGCATATGCTCGCGGCGGTGTATGACCCGATGATCAACCTGATCCTGCAGGGCAGCAAATCCCTGACCGTGGGCGATCGCACGTTGCACTACGACCCGGCGACGTATTTTGTGATGTCCATCGAGTTGCCCGCCGTGGGCGTGGTCAACCCGACGAGTACGGGCGAACCGTACCTGGCGGTCAGCCTGACCCTGGACCCGGCGGTGCTCACCACCTTGCTCAATGACCTGCCCGCGCCCAGCGGTCGCGGCGAACAGGACGCGGGGTTTTCAGTGGCGGCGGTGACGCCTGCGTTGATGGACGCCTGGGTGCGCATGCTGCGCCTGATGGGCGACCCGGTGGCCATCGCGGCCTTGGCGCCGGTGTATGAGCGGGAAATCCTCTACCACGTGCTGCAAGGCCCCCATGGTTGGATGCTGCGGGAAATCGCCGCGCCGGATACCGCCATGGCGCGGGTCAGCCAGGCGATCCAGTGGATACGCCGGGACTACGCCGCCCCGATCCGGGTGGAGGCCTTGGCACAGAAGGCAGCGATGAGTGTTTCGGCGTTTCACCGGCACTTCAAGGCGGTGACCAACTTGAGCCCGTTGCAGTACCAGAAACGCGTGCGCCTGTTAAACGCGCGCACGTTGATGTTGGCCAGTGCGAGCAGCGTGACCAAGGCCGCGTTCGAAGTGGGGTATGAAAGCGCGACCCAGTTCAGCCGCGACTATGCGCGCGTCTTCGGGCTGCCGCCGGCGCGGGATACGGCGCGGATTCTGGCGCAGAGCAAAGGACAGTGAACACAGGCCAGCGCTCGATTTCACTTATACAAGATCGCCTGGTGGATATCCTCCAGCGCCATGATGCGTTGGGCAGCGTTGAGCTTGATAGCTTCCTTGGGCATGCCGAACACCACGCAACTGGCCTCGTCCTGGGCCACCGTGGCGGCTCCGGCCTCGAGCATCTCCTTGAGCCCGCGCGCGCCGTCGTCGCCCATGCCGGTCATGATGATGCCGGTGGCGTTCTTGCCGGCGAACTTGGCCACCGAGCGAAACAGCACATCCACTGATGGCCGGTGCCGGTTGACCAACGGTCCATCAATGACCTGAGCGTGATAATAGGCGCCGCTGCGGGTGACCATCAGGTGCTTGCCGCCAGGGGCGATCAGGGCCAGGCCAGGCAGGATGCGGTCGTTGTTGCGCGCTTCGCGCACCTCGACCTCGCATAAGCTATTGAGGCGTTCGGCAAACGAAGCGGTGAATTTTTCTGGCATGTGCTGCACGATCACCATGCCTGGGCACACCCTCGGCAATGCCGTCAGTACCGCCTCCAACGCTTGGGTGCCGCCGGTAGACGTGCCGATGGCGATGATACGTTCGGTGGTCTGTGCCATGGCATGGCCATTGGCGGCAGGCAGGATCGCATCCGCACTGAGCTTGCTGGCCGGGACCAGTGCCGGGCTGGCGCTGCGCTTGCCCAGGTTCCTGACGTTGGAATTCGCTGCGGCGCGGATCGCTGCCACCAGCTCGGCCGCCGACTCGATCAGGAAACTCTTCAACCCGGTGCTGGGCTTGGTGATGATTTCCACAGCACCCGCCGACAGCGCCTGCAGGGAGGTTTCGGCGCCTTTCTGGGTCAGCGAGGAACAGATCACCACCGGTGTCGGCCGCTCGCTCATGATTTTCTTGAGAAAGGTGATGCCGTCCATGCGCGGCATTTCCACGTCCAGCACGATCACATCCGGCCATTCCCGGGCGAGTTTATCCATGGCGAAAATCGGGTCGGAGGCGGCGCCCATGACGTGAATATCCGGCGTATCGCTGAGGATCGCCAGCAGTACCTGGCGAACCACGGCCGAGTCATCGACCAGCAGTACACTGATTTTTTTGGTAGGCATCTTGTTGAATTATTCCCATTGGTTGGTGCCGGACCCAGACGTTGCCGTTCCACAGGTCGAACATGATCGTGCGGTAACCGGTACTGCCCATGTCCTGGGCTGTCAGGTGCAAGTGATAGTGCTCGGCCAGGGCCAGCGCTGCGCGAATATTCAGGCTGGCCACGTCCTGCGTTGGCAGGCGGCGCTGCTGCTCGGGAAACATCTTGCCGCCGCCGAACAACTTGACCTGGTAATCCTGTGCATACGTGCCATTGACCTTGGCGTGGAGCAGCAACAGTTCCAGGGCTTCGTCGGCATACCTGCCATCCAGGGGCTGATGGTCGCGCAGGCGCCCCGGCAGCATGAAGTGACACATGCCGCCGATCAGCCGTTGCGGGTGCCAGAAGGTGATCGCCACGCAGGAACCGAGCAAGGTGCGCAGGCGCGTCGACTGCGTCGCAAAGCTGACCTGCCCAGGGGCTAATACCACTTCGGCCGTACCGGCAGGCTTTTTCATGGCTTGCGGTAAATCGACGGTGCCACCAGCTTCAGGGTGTCATTGACGCCGTGGAGGCTTTCCGAGTGACTGATGATCAAGTAGCCGCCGGGTTTGAGCAGCGGCAGCAGGCGCGCGATTACCTGGCTCTTGGTCTGCTGGTCGAAATAAATCATCACGTTGCGCAGGAAGATCACCTCGAACTCACCCAGGGCCGGCAGCGCTTCGTTAAGGTTGACCTGGACAAAATTGACGCGGCTACGCAAGGCCTTGTCGATCAGCAAGGTGCCCTCCTGGCGACCAATGCCCTTGAGGCAGTACTTGGCCAGCAGCGGCTGGGGCAATGTCTCGGTGCGCTCCATGGAGTAATGGCCAGTGCGCGCCTTAGCCAGCACTTGGGAACTGATGTCCGAGCCGACCACTTCCCAGGGCGTGCTGCCAAGGCTCTCGGCCAGGGTCATCGCCAGGCTGTAGGGCTCTTCGCCCGAGGAACTGGCCGCGCTCCACACGCGAAACACCTTGCCCGGCGCGGCATGGGGCAGCACCTGCTGACGCAGGAAGTCGAAGTGCTTAGGCTCGCGAAAAAAATAGGTTTCGTTGGTGGTCAGCAAATCCAGCGCAACCTGCAGTTCGCCCTTGCGCTCACCATTCATGATCAACTTGAAATACTCACCATAGCTGTGCAGCTCATAGTGCTTGAGGCGCTTGAACAGGCGTCCGGCCACCAGGGCTTTCTTGGCCGGCGACAGGTTGATGCCGGCCGCGCGGTACAGCCAGGTCTGGAACTGACCGAATTCACGGTCGTCGATGGAGACGGTGTCTGGCATGGTCGGGTCTCAACGCGGGTCGAAGTCGAGGGCCGGCGCCTGGCCGGCCTCGGCGAGACTGGACATCTCATCGATGGACAGCACCTTGTCCACCTCCAGCACGATCACGAACTTGCCGTCGACCTTGGCCATGCCGCTGATGAAATCAGCGCGAATTCGCGCGCCGAAGTTGGGTGGCGGTTCGATCTGCGTGGCCGGGATCTCCCGCACGGCAGACACCGTATCAACCAGCAGCCCGATGTCCTGGGGCTGCCCATCCTCGGTACTCGCCTCGATGATGATCACGCAGGAGCGCCGCGTGATCGCCGAGTTGGCCCGCCCAAAGCGCGCCGACAGGTCGACCACCGGCACCACCGCGCCGCGCAGGTTGATCACCCCGCGCACGAAAGCCGGCATCATCGGCACCACGGTCAGGCTGCCGTATTCAATAATTTCCTTGATCCCCAGAATGCCGATGGCGAACATTTCGCCGCCGAGCATGAAGGTCAGGTACTGCGCATCCTCATCTACCGCCACCGCGGTCTGCCGAGTCGTCATTACTGCGCCCATGTCACTCTCCCTAGTAGGCCCGTATTGATCGTGGGATCAGAAGCGAGTGAAATCCGCTTCGTCCGGGGCACTGGCCATGGTGTAGGCGAACGCCTTGCGCTGCGCCGGTGTTTTTGGGCGTGGCGCCTGACGGTTGGGCTTGCTGCCCGGGCTGTCCACGCCGCTGCTTTGAACCGCGACCCTGGGCGCTGAATCCAGCACGAAGAAGCTCATGGCCTGTTGCAGTTGCTCGGCCTGGCTGCTCATTTCTTCGGCCGTGGCCGCCAATTCCTCGCTGCTCGAGGCATTTTGCTGGGTGACCTGGTTGAGCTGGGTCATCGCGGTGTTGATCTGCGCGACACCGGCGGCCTGTTCCTCGGACGCGGCGCTGATTTCCTGCACAAGGTCGGACGTCTTGTTGATGGAAGGCACCATTTCGTCGAGCAACTTGCCGGCTTTCTCGGCCATGTCCACGCTGCTGGAGGACAGTTCACCGATTTCCTGGGCGGCTACCTGGCTGCGTTCAGCCAGCTTGCGCACTTCGGCGGCTACCACGGCGAACCCCTTGCCGTGCTCGCCGGCCCGAGCGGCCTCGATAGCGGCATTGAGTGCGAGCAGATTGGTCTGGTAGGCAATGTCATCGATGATGCTGATGCGCTGGGCGATTTTCTTCATCGCCACCACCGTCTGCTGGACCGATTCGCCGCCCTCGGTGGCTTCCTTGGCGGCCTTGCTGGCCATGCCATCGGTGACCTTGGCGTTTTCGGTGTTCTGGTTGATGCTGGCGCTCATCTGCTCGACCGACGCACTGGTTTCCTCGACGCTGGCGGCCTGTTCACTGGTGGCCTGGCTCATCGATTGCGCGGTGGCGCTGACCTCCTCGGAGGCGCTGGCCAGGTTATCGGCGGCGTTACGCACTTCGCCGATGATATGCGCCAGCTTGCCGACCATGTTGCGCATGGCGTTGAGCACCATGCCGGTTTCATCTTTCCCACCGGGCTCGATGTGCGCGTTGAGGTTGCCTTCGGCCAATTGCTCGGCGGCGCTCGCGGCTTGGCGCAGCGGGCGGGAAATGATCCGCGCAATGAATACCGCCAGGCCCAGGCCGATCAACAGGGCCGCGCCCAGTACTGCAATGATCGACACGCGTGAGCTTTCGTACAGCGCCGAGCCCTTGTCACCGGCGGCAGTGGCGCCAGCATCATTGATCTCGACCATTTTCTGCAGGCGAGTGGTCACCTCATCAAAATGGCTCCTGGACTCTCCCCTGAGCAAACCGCGCGCCTGGGCTTCCTGGTTCTGCCGGGACAACTCGAGCAACTGCTTGCTGGATGCCAGGTAGGCGTCCCAAGCGCTTTTCACGCTGGCCAGGAGCTGCCGATCTTCATCGTTCGAGAGCAATTGCTCGTAGGTGCCCATGCGGGTTTCGAACTGTTGGCGCGCATCGCTGGCTTCGCGTTCGGCCTGGGCCTTCTCCTCGGCAATCTCGGTACCGATGTGGTTGTTTTCTTTCAAGCGGTAGTTGGCGGCAAAAAAACGCATGCCTGCCGCCGCGCGCATGGAGGGCATCCAGTTGCCCTTGATGTCCTGGGCGGCCTGGTTGACGGCACCGAGCTGAAGGATGGCGAAGCCGCCCATGGCCCCGGTGAGCGCCAGGACCACCAGGAACGAGCTGATCAACTTGGTGGAAATTTTAAGATCGTAGAACCATTTCATCGGGGAACCTCCATGGAATTGCAGATACGTCAGCGGGCGACGACCGGTAGCGACTGAGGCGCCTGGGTCGTGCGGGCTTCCAGTTGTACGATTTGGTTGAGCAGTGCCGGTACATCCAGGATCAGGGCCACCGCGCCGCTGCCCAATATGGTCGAGCCGCTGATGCCGCGCAGTGCGCCGAACAACTTGCCCAAGGGTTTGATCACGGTCTGAAACTCACCGAGCAGGTCATCCACCACCAGCCCGGCCTTATGCTCGGCGTAGCGCACCACCACCACATTCTGGCGTCGGGCAACGGGGCCTTCATGGCTGAAGTGGTCACGCAGGTGCACCAGCGGCAACACCTCGCCACGCAGGTCCAGATAGCCCGTGTCGCGGCTGGACTGGCGCTGGTGTTCATCCAGCTCGATACATTCCTGGACCATGTCCAGCGGAATCACGTAGGTGGATTGGTCGATGCCGACCAGGAACCCATTGATGATCGCCAGGGTCAGCGGCAAGCGAATGCGCACCACGGTGCCCTGGCCGGGGCGGCTGTCGAGGTCGACGGTGCCGCGCAACAGAGTGATATTGCGCTTGACCACGTCCATGCCGACGCCGCGCCCGGACAGGTTGGTCACCGCCTCGGCGGTGGAGAAACCCGCTTCGAAGATCAGGTTGTAGATCTCCTGGTCGGTGAGCACCGCACCGCTGGCCACCAGCCCGCGTTCCTGGGCCTTTTGCAGGATGCGTTCGCGGTTGAGCCCGGCGCCGTCGTCGGCGATCTCGATGACGATGCTCCCCGAGTCGTGGTAGGCATTGAGGCTCAGGTGGCCCTTGGCCGACTTGCCGGCCGCACGCCGCGCATCGGCGCTTTCGATACCGTGGTCCATGGCGTTGCGCAACAGGTGCATCAGCGGGTCGCCGATCTTCTCGACCACGGTCTTGTCCAGTTCGGTTTCCGCGCCGCTGATGATCAGTTCGATGTCCTTGCCCAGCTCCTGGCTGATATCGCGCACCACGCGGCGGAAGCGGTTGAACGTGTCGCCGATGGGGATCATGCGCAAATGCAGGGCGCCATCGAGGATCTCTTCCACCAGCCCCGACACCGTCGAGGAGGCCTCTTGCAAGGGGTCGTTGTTACAGGATCGGGCCAACAGGCTCGCGCCGGCGCTGGCGATGACCAGCTCGCCAACCAGATTGATCAACTCGTCGAGCTTGTCGGCGTTGACGCGCACGTAATTGCCGTCGCGGGTTTTCGCCTCACCGGCTGCCGGCCGCTGCGGTGCGGCCGTCACAATGCCTGGCTCGGCCTGCGTGACCGGGTCGCCAGAGACGGCCGCCGTGCTGGCGGGCGCTTCGTCGACGGCACTGATGTGCACTTCACAGTCGTCACGCACAAAGTCGAACACTTCGTTGAGGGTGGCGTGGCTGGCCGTCGAGCGCAGGTCGATCTCAAAACCCAGGTAGCAGCTTTCCGGGTCCCAGCGGTCCATGGGCGGGATGCTGTCGGTCAGTGTGGTGACCTGCATCATCTGCCCCAAGGTCTCGAGGTAGCGCAGAAATGACAGCGGGTCCATGCCATTACGGAACACATCCACGCCGAAGCGCAGGGAGATGTGCCAGAGCACTTCGACCGCCGCGTCGTCGGCCACCTCAGCGGTTTCGACGCTGGCAGTGGCGGTTCGCATCGGCTGATAGGCACTCAGCGCCTCGCGCAATGCCTCACCGCGCTCCAAAGCGGCAGGCGTCGGCACCTCACCGCGGTTGGCGACTACTTCGACCAGTTCGAGCATGTGGTCGCCGCACTTGAGCAGCAGCGCGATCAATGCGGCGTCCACCGCCACATTGCCTTCGCGCAGGCGGTCAAGCACGTCTTCGACGATATGCGTGAACCCCACGATCGACGCCAGACCGAAAAGGCCCGCCGAACCCTTGATGGTGTGCGCGGCACGGAAAATCGCGCCGATGGCATCCTGGTCGCCGGGCTCGCTTTCCAATTGCAGCAGGGATTGCTCCATGGCCTGCAACAGCTCGCGAGCCTCTACGATGAATGTCTGCTGTGCCTGATCGAGATTGATGCTCACCGTGACTTTCCTTGTCGATCAAAAAACGTGGGGACGCTGACTATGAGGCCGCGCTGCGACACAGTTGGAGCGCCTGCATGACTACCTGGCTCTGGCCGGTCACGCTCAAGGCGGTACCGGCGATGCCGGCTTCACGCCGGATGACCGCGAGCAACTGCAGGCCGGCGCCATCCATTTCCGTGACCTCTGACAGGTCCAGCTCCAGGCGTGGCGCCGCGCCCATCTGCGGCAGCAGCGCAGCCGCCAGTTCCGCTACGGTGTAGATCGTAAGCTCGCCGTCAATGCGCACGCGCGCAGTGTCGTCGACTGTTTCAGTGGTTATCGGCATGGGAGCCTCCCTGGCGCCGGGGATCAGGGCAGGATCAGTTTAGACACGGCTGCCAACATCTGCGCAGGCTGGAACGGCTTGACCACCCAGGCCTTGGCGCCGGCGGCCTGGCCCTCGGCCTTCTTCGACTCCTGGGACTCGGTGGTCAGCATGATGATCGGGGTGAACTTGTAGTTGGCCAGCTTCTTGACCTCCTTGACGAAGGTGATGCCGTCCATGTTGGGCATGTTCACGTCGCTGATGATCAGGTGCACTTTCTGCCCGGTCAGCTTGCCCAGGGCATCCTTGCCGTCGCTGGCCTCGATGACGTCGTAACCGGCGCTTTTCAAGGCTATGCCGACCACTTGCCGCACGCTGCTGGAGTCGTCGACCACTAATACATTCTTCGCCATGATGTGCTCCTAAAAGAAGGTGATGTCTTGAGAATTCTGCTGTACGGCCGCCTCTCCATGATGGAGGCGCCGCTGCTCGTCGGTGGCGTAGGTGGCTTCCATGCGCGCCAGCCATTGGCGGGCGTCGACGGCCACCGGCTGGTCCGGGGCCTGGCTGGCCTGCAGGAGGTGCTCATGCAGGGCGTGCATGTTGTCTCGCACGTGGCTGAGGATCTGGCTGACCCGGTCCTGGAATTGCAGGTTGACCAGCACCTCGGTCATCTCATCCCGGATCCCGTAGCTTTCCTGCTTGAGCAGGTCGGCGGATTCGGCCAGGCGCCCGGTAATGTTCTGGAAGCGTGCGAGCACCACTTGAATACTGTTTTCGGACTCGGCCACCGAATGGCTGTCCTGGTCGGCACTGCTGGACGCGGCCTGGACCAATTGCGTAATGGCGTTATTGATGATGTCGACCTTGGCCGACATCTGCTGGCCGGTTTCACTGGATTTGCTCGACAGGCTGCGCACCGCGTCGGCCACCACTGCAAAGCCGCGACCGGCCTCACCGGCACGCGCCGCCTCGATGGCTGCGTTGAGCGCCAGCAGGTTGGTTTGTGCGGCAATCGCCGCCACATCAGCGGCCATGGTGCGCAGTTCGCCGGTGTAGGCGGTAAGGCTGCGGACCTGGGCCAGGGTTTGGTCACGGCTGGTTTGAGTGGCCTTGAGCGAGTTGATTACCTGGCTCAACTCGCTGTCACTGCGTGCCAGCACCTCAAGTGCGCCGTCGGCGGCCTGCCCATCCAGTTCGCCGGCTGCGTGCTGCGAGGCTTGTACCGTTTCCTGCAATCGCGTGGCGATCCCGGTGAAACGGTTGGCCAGGCTCACAATCGCTTCTTCGGTCTGATGGCGCGAGCTTTCCACCTGCTTGGCCCAGATGGGCATGGCGCCGAGCAACACCTCATCGAGCTGTGCACGAGAGGCCATGCCGTTGTGCGCCGCGTCTGCATCTGACTGATCCGCCTGCGCCCGCGCAATCGCCCGCAGCATGGCGTTGCGCTGCGAAGCCGCGCTCCAGGCACAGGCACCGAGGCCGATCAGCACCAGTACCGCGCAGGCCAACAGATTGGCCGGCGAAGTTGATTGCACGAGTATCCACAAAACGGCAGGCACGACCGGGATCAAAGCGAACCAGCGAAAACGTGGATAAACGGGAAGAGGCATGCTGCTGGAATGGCGCTGGGGCATGAGTTCGATCCTTGAACGTTGTTGCGGATGTAAGTGACATAGTTGTTATCTGCGCTGTAACTCGCAACTTGAGGCGACTTAGGTGCCTTCCGTCTGGTTTATGAACCGTAGGTGACAGATCGGTCAGTTCTGGGTCCTTGTTCCTGAAGGATCAGCGGTGGTTTACCGAACAGGGGGTTGTCGCAGCGCTGGCTAGCGAGTCTGTCTTTCAGGCTGAAAAATCTCTTTGTGGTGAGGGAGCTTGGTTCCGTGGCGGCCTCTGGGCCTACCATGTCGTTGGGTTTGACCGAGTACATATCCGTTGCTGCGGTCACGGCGGCTATGGGTTCCGCCCTTACGGCGGGTCACTTTGGAAAAGCCCCAAAGTAACCAAAGGGCTCTTGCCCCACCACTCGGTACCTCGCCCAGCCTGCGTTCGGCCAGCGTGGTTAACGGGCCGCCTGAGATCAAGATTAAAAGCCAGAGCAAAAGCAGACCGAGGTCCATCTGATATATGGAGATCCAAATGTGGGAGGGGGCTTGCCCCCGATAGCGCCGGGTCAGTTAAAAAATAAGTGACTGACACTCCCTCATCGGGGGCAAGCCCCCTCCCACATTTACCGAGTACACCAGACCCAACTCTGGTCGGCTCTATGCCGAGCCTAGGCGAGGCACCGAGTGTTGGGGCGATGGCCTTTTGGTTACTTTTGGCGCTCTTCCAAAAGTGACCCGCTGTAAGAGCGGAACCCTAAGCAGCCGTTACCGCAGCAACGGATATGTACTCGGTCAAACCCAAATACAGGGTCGGCCCGAAGGCCGCCACGGAAGCAAGCTCCCTCGCCACAGACCACTGAAAATTGTGTAGATACCCATACCCAGGATTGCCTGAACAACCCGCGTCATCGGTCACAGAACTGCGCCTTCATGTTTGCGCCAAAACAAAACGGCACCTGGGTGCCGTTTTGTGTTTCATGCCCGGGCACGTTTACTTACGCGCTGCCTCCCACTGCTTGAGCAGGTCGCCGTAGGCCACGGTTTCGCCTTTCGGTTTCTCGTTGGCCAGTTTCGGTTTCGGCGCGCCCGGCTGGTCAAACCAGTATTGCGCGTCACGCTCGGGGTTCATTTTCGGGCCACATACCGGCTGCACTTTGGAGCGTTCCAGGCGCGTCATGATCGCGTCCTGCTCCTTGGCCAGGTTGTCGAGGGCCTGTTGCGGGGTTTTCTCGCCGCTGGCGGCGGCGGCGATGTTGCTCCACCACAGTTGCGCCAGACGTGGGTAGTCCGGCACGTTGGTACCGGTCGGCGACCACTCGGTCCGGGCCGGGCTGCGGTAGAACTCCACCAGGCCACCGAGTTTCGGCGCCATGTCGGTCATGGCCTGTGAGTTGATATCGGACTCACGAATCGGCGTCAGGCCGACGATGGTTTTCTTCAGCGACACGGTTTTCGAGGTCACGAACTGCGCGTACAACCAAGCGGCGAGTTTCTGCTTCTCCGGCGTCGACTTGAGGAAGGTCCAGGAACCCACGTCCTGATACCCCTTCTTCATGCCCTTTTCCCAATAAGGCCCGACGGGCGACGGTGCCATGCGCCATTTCGGCGTACCGTCGGCATTCACCACCGGCAGGCCCGGCTTGACCATGTCAGCGGTAAACGCGGTGTACCAGAAGATCTGCTGGGCGATGTTGCCCTGGGACGGCACCGGGCCGGATTCGGAGAAGGTCATGCCCGCCGCTTCCGGTGGCGCGTAGGCTTTCATCCAGTCCACGTATTTCTGCGTGGCGAACACAGCGGCCGGGCCGTTGGTGTCGCCGCCACGGGTGACGCTGGAGCCCACCGGGTGGCAGTCCTCCACGCGGATGCCCCACTCGTCCACCGGCAAGCCGTTGGGCAGGCCTTTGTCGCCGCCACCGGCCATGGAGAACCAGGCATCGGTAAAGCGCCAGCCCAGGGATGGGTCTTTCTTGCCGTAGTCCATGTGCCCGTAGACGCGCTTGCCGTCGATTTCCTTGACGTCTTCACTGAAGAATTTGGCGATGTCTTCATAGGCCGACCAGTTCACCGGTACGCCGAGCTCATAGCCGTATTTTTCCTTGAACTTGGCTTTCAGCTCCGGACGCTCGAACCAGTCGGCGCGGAACCAGTAGAGGTTGGCAAATTGCTGGTCGGGCAGTTGGTAGATCTTGCCGTCCGGCGCGGTAGTGAAGGAGATACCGATGAAGTCCTTGATATCCAGGGTTGGCGAGGTGAAGGCCTTGCCTTCGTTGGCCATCAGGTCGGTGATGGATTCGGTCTTGCCATAGCGAAAGTGCGTACCGATCAAGTCGGAATCGTTGACCCAGCCGTCATAGATATTCTTGTCGGACTGCATCTGGGTTTGCAGCTTCTCCACCACGTCGCCTTCCTGCAGCAGGTCGTGGGTCAGCTTGATGCCGGTGATTTCACTGAAGGCCTTGGCCAGCACCTTGGATTCGTACTCGTGGGTGGTGAGGGTTTCCGACACCACATTGATCTTCATCCCACGAAACGGTTCCGAAGCCTTGATAAACCACTTCAACTCCTCAAGCTGCTGGTCGGCCGTGAGGGTCGACGGCTTGAATTCGCTGCCGATCCATTTTTTCGCGGCATCTTCGTACGCATCGGCCCAGGCCGTGGCGCTCAAACCGCTGAGGGCCAGTACGGCGGCCAATGAAATGCTATGTCGCAGCTTATTGTTCTTATTCAACATAGAGACCTCCTGGTTGTTTATTCATAAGGGAACTAGCCCCAACGCATCACACTCAACAGCCATACCAGGGAGAGCGCGGACGCTACCCAGATGCTCCAGTCGGTAACGCCGATCACCAGCAAATGCAGGTAGGCGCTGCCGAGAAGACCGATAAACAAGCGATCACCACGGGTGGTGCTGATCGGCAGGACGCCGCGCCGCGGGATGCTCGGCGAGCGCAGCTCCCAGGTGGTCATGCCCGCCAGAATCAGGGCAATGCCGCCAAAGAACAGTGCAGTGGGGGTGGTCCAGGCCATCCATTCCATCATCGACTCCTCAGACCCGGCCCAGGGCAAAGCCCTTGGCCACGTGGTTGCGAACAAACCAGATCACCAGCATGCCGGGCAGGATGGTCAACACCCCCGCCGCTGCCAGCACGCCCCAATCGATACCCGACGCCGACACCGTGCGCGTCATCACCGCCGCGATGGGCTTGGCGTTAACCGAGGTCAGGGTGCGCGCCAGCAGCAGCTCGACCCAGGAAAACATGAAGCAGAAAAACGCGGTCACACCGATACCGGAGCCGATCAACGGGATAAAAATCTTCACGAAGAACTTGGGAAAACTATAGCCGTCGATGTAGGCAGTTTCGTCAATTTCCTTGGGCACTCCGGACATGAAGCCCTCCAGGATCCACACCGCCAGTGGCACGTTGAACAGGCAGTGGGCCAAGGCCACAGCGATGTGCGTGTCGAACAGGCCGATGGACGAATACAGCTGGAAAAACGGCAGCAGGAACACCGCTGGGGGCGCCATGCGGTTGGTCAGCAGCCAGAAGAACAGGTGCTTGTCGCCCAGGAAACGATAGCGCGAGAAGGCATAGGCTGCCGGCAACGCCACGCTCAGGGAAATCACCGTGTTCAAGCTCACGTAGTACAGCGAGTTGAGGTAACCGGTGTACCAGCTCGGGTCGGTGAAGATCACCTTGTAGTTGGCCAGGGTGAAATCCTGCGGAAACAGGGTCAGCCCGCCGAGGATTTCGGTGTTGCTCTTGAAGGACATGTTCAGCAGCCAGTAGATCGGCACCAGCAGGAACAGGATGTAGATCAGCAGCGGAATAACCTTGCGCTTGCTCATGTTGGCGGCCTCAGCGGTTGGCGTCGGAGTGGGTCATGGCGGTGTAGAACAGCCAGGACACCAACAGGATGATCAGGAAATACACCAGGGAAAACGCTGCCGCCGGGCCCAGGTCGAATTGGCCTACGGCCATCTGGGTCAGCGTCTGACTGAGGAACGTCGTGGCGTTACCAGGCCCGCCGCCCGTGAGGACGAAGGGCTCGGTGTAGATCATGAAACTGTCCATGAAGCGCAGCATCACCGCGATCAGCAGCACGCTTTTCATCTTCGGCAACTGGATATGTCGGAACACCGCCCACGCCGAGGCCCGATCGATACGCGCCGCCTGGTAGTACACATCCGGGATGGCCCGCAGCCCGGAGTAGCACAGCAGCGCCACCAGTGAGGTCCAGTGCCATACGTCCATCACCAGCACCGTGACCCAGGCGTCCATGGTGTTGGCCGCGTAGTTGTAGCTGATCCCCAGGGCGTTGAGGCTGTAGCCCAGCAGGCCGATATCGGCGCGGCCGAAGATCTGCCAGATAGTGCCCACCACGTTCCACGGAATCAGCAGCGGAATGGCCAGGATGATCAGCACCAGCGACGACCAGCGGCCCTTGGTCGGCATGGTCAGGGCGATGGCGATGCCCAGGGGGATTTCGATCAGCAGCACGCAGGCCGAATAGATGAACTGGCGCAGCAGCGAGTCATGCAGGCGCGGGTCGAGCAGCACCTGTTTGTACCAGTCGGTGCCGACAAAGTAGCGGCTGGACTGATCGAAGATGTCCTGCACCGAATAGTTGACCACGGTCATCATCGGGATCACCGCACTGAACGCCACCAGCAGGAACACCGGCAACACCAGCCACCAGGCCTTGTTGTTCTGCACCTTGTTCATGGCAGCACCTCCAGCAGGTAGTCGTCGGCATACACCATCAGCCACTGCGCGGGGAAGCTGATACAGGCCTTGCCCTCCGGCACCGGTTTGTCTTCGGCCAGGCGTATCTTCAGCGGGGCGCCGTCGAGGTTGAGGGTCATGATCTTGTAGGTGCCGAGGTCTTCGAGGTGAGTGACATCGGCTTGCAGGGCGTCAGCGTTGTACTCGTCCCAGACGTGGATAAATTCCGGGCGAATGCCCACCTGCAGCTTCGTGTAGTCGGTGCTGGCAATGCGTTGTTGCATAGTCTCGGACAACGGCAGGTGAGTACCGGCAAACCGCACACCACCGGCCTCGGCCTGCACCTCGATCAGATTCATCCCCGGGCTGCCGATGAAATAGCCGACAAAGGTGTGGCTCGGCCGCTCGAACAACTCACGGGGGGTGCCGAACTGCACGATCTGCCCGCCGTACATCACCGCGATCTTGTCGGCGAAGGTCGAGGCCTCAAGCTGGTCATGGGTGACGTAGACCATGGTGATATTGAACTGCTCGTGAATCTGCTTGAGCTTGCGCCGCAGCTTCCATTTCAGGTGCGGGTCGATCACCGTCAGCGGTTCGTCGAAGAGGATGGCCGACACGTCGTCACGCACCAGGCCACGGCCCATGGAGACTTTCTGTTTTTCATCGGCCGTGAGGTTGCGGGCTTTTTTGCTCAGCAGGGTTTGCAGGTCGAGGACTTCGGCAATCTCCTGCACCTTGCTGTGAATTTTCGCCTCGGCCATGCCCTGGTTCCGCAGGGGAAAGGCCAGGTTATCGAACACGGTCATGGTGTCGTACACCACCGGGAACTGGAACACCTGGGCGATGTTGCGTTTTTCCGGGGAGAGGTCATTCACCACTTTGCTATCGAACAGCACCTGCCCTTCGGACGGGCTGAGCAGGCCGGAGATGATATTGAGCAAAGTCGACTTGCCGCAGCCCGACGGCCCTAGCAAGGCGTAGGCACCGCCCTGCTCCCACACGTGGTTCATTTCCCGAATGGCGTAGTCCTCAGGACCGCTCGGCGTAGGACTGTAGCTGTGCGCCAGGTTCTGCAAATGGATCTCGGCCATCAGGCAACCCTCGCAACGCGGCGCCCGGGGGCCTGGACCAAACGGCCCTGGCCATCGAACACAAACAGTTTATGGGTGGGGATATACACGCGGATCGGCGCGTCGACGTCGTACTCATGCACCCCCGGCAGGTGCAGCACCAGCAGGAAATGCTCGCTGCGCACGTGCAGGAAGGTTTCCGAGCCGCTGATCTCGGCGACTTCCACGGTCACCGCCAGCTCCAAGTCGTCGTCGTTGCTCGGCACCAGGCTGATATGGCTGGGGCGCACGCCGAAGCGGAATTCGCCTTCGCCGATGGGGCGCAGGTCGACGTTCAGCGGGAAGTGCACGAAATTGGCGAAGCTCACCTCGTTACCGCTGATACGCCCCGGCATCAGGTTGATCGGCGGCTCGGAAAACAGCTCGGCGGCCAACACGGTCTGTGGCTGGTGATAGACCTCGGCGGCCTTGCCACTCTGGATCACCCGGCCTTCGTGAAGAATGGTGGTGGTGCCGCCCAGGGCCAGGGCCTCGTTGGGCTCGGTGGTGGCGTAGATGGCAATGGTATGCCGCGCCTTGAACAACTCGCGCATTTCCTGACGCAGCTCTTCGCGCAGTTTGTAGTCCAGGTTCACCAGCGGCTCGTCGAACAGGATCAGCTCGGCATCCTTCACCAACGCGCGGGCCATGGCCGTGCGTTGCTGCTGGCCACCGGACAACTCCAACGGGTGGCGCTGCAGGAATTTCTCGATGCGCAGCATCTTTGCGGTTTCCAGCACTTTGCTCTGGATCAGCTCGTTGGACACACCGGCCTGGCGCAACGGCGAGGCGATGTTTTCGAACACGGTCATGGTCGGGTAGTTAATGAACTGCTGATACACCATCGACACGTTGCGCAGACGCACCGGCTTTTGGGTGACGTCCACGCCGTTCATCAGGATGCGGCCGCTGTCGGGCTTATCCAGGCCCGCCATCAGGCGCATCAGGCTGGTCTTGCCGGACAGGGTGCGGCCAAGCAAGACGTTGAAGGAACCGGCTTCGAAGCGCAGGTTGGCGTCGTCGATCCAGGTTTGACCTTCGACGACACGGGAGACATGTTCCAGGGTCAATGACATGACACGACCTTTTTATTATTGGAATGAATCTGGCCATTCGTCAGAGCGAGTTTCGTGCCAAAAACGGCAGGTGCTTGATCCACAAGGAAATGGGTGAAACGTGATGTTCAGGAGCGAACAGAAATGAACAGATCAGGCTGACCAATTGAACAATCCGGAGGTTGACAATGAACAGTTATGAACAACACTCTTTGAACCCGATTGACTTGGTTACACCCGTTGGATTGTGCAAGCCCCCAAAACAATAAAAAGAAGGTCGCCCCATGGCCGAACCCCTGGCTCACGACACCCTTATCCAGGAATCCTGGCGCCGTTGCCGCGCCTTCGGCCTGGACCACCAGAGCACGCCGAGCTTCGATCAACTGCCCGCCGAGGGCATCAGCCAACTGCTGGAAAGCCAACATTCCCTGGTGCAGACCACGCATCAGGAAGTCCTGCCCTACTACGAAAACATCCTGAGCAACTCCAACTGTCTGATCATGCTGGCTGACAACCAGGGCCAGGTGCTGACCAGTTGGGGCACCCAGCGCTTTATCGAGCCCAAGCTGGCCCGGGGATTCAGCGCCGGGGCCAGCTGGATGGAACGCTCCAGCGGCACCAATGCCATCGGCACCGCGCTGGCCTGCGCCCAGGCGGTGCATATCGAACACGACGAACACTTCCTCAAGGCCAACCGCTTCATGACCGGCTCAGCGGCGCCGATCTTCGATGCCCAGCGCGAAATCATCGCGGTGCTGGATGTGTCCAGCGACAGCTACCTGCCGCCCTCTCACACCTTGGGCATGGTCAAGATGATGAGCCAGACCGTGGAAAACCGGCTGATCCTCAACCTGTTTCGCGGTGAGCACTTCCAACTGACGTTCAACACCGGCCTGAGCAACCTCGACAGCCAATGGGCCGGCCTGCTGATCTTTGACGAGAGCGGCCAGGTGCTCTCGGCCAACCGTCGTGCCGACAACTTGCTGGGTATCAGTCTGTCGCGGGTGATGATCGACAGTTTGTTCAAGGTGTCGCTACTGGAGTTGCTCAATCAGCCGGAGGGCCTGCCCTTTTCGCTGCAGGCGGCGGGACGCAATCGCTTCCAGTGCCTGCTGAAACGACCGAAGCAGATGCCGGTGCAGGCGCGGGTGTTCAGCGAGCCCGTTGCGCCAAAGCCCGCCGCGATTGGTTTGAAGACCCTGCACTTTGGCGATGCGCGCGTGGAAAAAGCCGTGCGCCAGGCCGAGCGTTTGCTGGAGAAGGACATCCCGCTGCTGATCCACGGTGAAACCGGCGTGGGCAAGGAAGTTTTCGTCAAGGCCCTGCACCAGGCCAGTTCCCGCAGCCAGCAGGCGTTTATCGCGGTGAACTGTGCGGCGATTCCCGCTGAGTTGGTGGAATCGGAACTGTTCGGCTACGAAAAAGGCGCGTTCACCGGCGCCAACCAGAAAGGCAGCATCGGCCTGATCCGCAAAGCCGACAAAGGCACGCTGTTCCTCGATGAAATCGGCGATATGCCGCTGCCGACGCAAGCGCGCCTGTTGCGGGTATTGCAGGAGCGTTGCGTGCAGCCGGTCGGCAGCAGCGAGTTGTTCCCGGTGGATTTGCGCATCATCTCGGCCACTAACCGGGCCTTGCGCGAGCGGGTCCAGGCCGGGCGTTTTCGCGAGGATTTGTACTACCGCATCGGCGGCCTGACCCTTGAACTGCCGCCATTACGCGAACGCAGCGACAAGCGGGCGCTGTTCCAGCAGCTGTGGCAGCAGCACCGTGAGCCCACCCAATGGGCCGGGCTCAGCGCCGAGGTGCTGGCGTTGTTCGAGCAGCACCCGTGGCCGGGCAACCTGCGTCAGGTGAGCAGCGTGTTGCAGGTGGCGCTGGCGATGGCCGAGGAACAGCCGATCCGCCCGGAGCATCTGCCGGATGATTTTTTTGTCGACTTGAAAGTGACGGCGCCGCTGCCCGCCAATGAGTACCTGGATGACAGCATCGACCTGACCCAGCGCTTGAAGGCGGCCGGTGGGAACATTTCCCACCTGGCGCGGGAGCTGGGCGTGAGCCGCAACACCCTGTACAAGCGCCTGCGCCAAGGCAATGACTGAACGCCTGTAGCCGTCCTCTATCGCGTAGCCGTTTCTTGCGCATCCCGTAGCCATCATTGCGAACCCTCAAACGATACTGGGGCAAGGGGCTCACATGCGCCGAAAGCACCACGAATCAAATGCGGGAGGGAGCTTGCTCCCGGTAGAGGGTGGGGCAGTCAGCTTATCTGTAGCTGATACACCGCTATCGGGGGCAAGCCCCCTCCCACCGTTTGATCTCCATGCAGCAGGTACCTGGGTGTCCTCTTAGCGCCAGCTCCACGACACTCCGGTGTAGATCCCGCGTCCATCGGCCGGTGTGGAGCGTGCGACATCCAGACCCTTGTCGTCGTAGCCCGGCGTGACGGTGTTGGCGTAGCGGCGGTTGGTGAGGTTGCGCAGGTCGACCCAGGCTTGCCAGTCCTGCTTGGGTGCGTCGTAGCCAAAGGTGGCGCCCAGGAGGGTGTAGGACGCGGCGTAATAGGAATTGGCGTAGTCCACCGCCACCCGTGAGGAATACTCGGTGTTGAGGCTGGTGTAGAAACCGGTCGGGTGGCTGTAGCGCAGTTGCGCCTGATAGTAGTGCTTGGGGATGCCCGGCAAGCGGTTGCCACCGAAACGGTCGTCGTCGCGGTAGTGGAAATCGCTGAAGGTATAGGCCTGGCGCACATCGAGCTTACCGCTGCGACCACCGTCCCACAGCGGGCTGAGCAGGCCCAGTTCCACGCCCTGGTGCACGGTGGGGCTGGCGTTGGACTCGGCGACGATGGCATTGCTGGTCGAGGTCTGGGCCTGGGTTTCCACGGTGAGCAGTTCGTGACGCACTTCGGAGCGGTACAGCGCCAGGTCCCACTGGCCGAGCCATGCTTCGCCACGGCCACCGATTTCCAGGGTGGTGGCTGTCTGGTTTTTCAGGCTGACGCCTTCGCGGGCCAGGCCTTTGGCTGCACCACTGGCAAAGTATTTGTTGGAACCCCAGATCATCGACCATGCGTGCGGTGGCTCGACCGAACGGCTCAGGTTGCCGTACACCTGCAACCGCGGGTTGAAGTCATAGCGCAGGCCGATGCGCGGTGCGTAGTCCCAGTCATGCTGGCTAAGCGGCGCCTGGCCTTCGGGATAGGTGACCTGGGTTTCACGGCGGGTGTAGATCGCGGCCAGGCCGGTGGTCAGCCACAGGTCTTGGACCAGCTCCAGGTCGTTACCGATATGCAGCACGGTGTCGGAGCCCAGGTAGCTGTAGTCGCGGGTCTTGGTGCCGGGGGCGTAGGTTGCGGTGTTGCCGGCTGGCGTGCGCACGTATTCCGATGCGCCGTTATTGGGCATCGCCTGGGTGGTGCGCAGGCCGAGGGTGGTTTTGCTGTCGTGGCCGAAAAACGTGTCCTGGCGGATGTAATTCAGGGTGCTGCTGATATCGGTGTAGGCCACCTTGAGGCGGTTGGTGCCTTCGCGCAGGTCCATCGGGTAATCGTGGTACGCCAGCCCGACTTCCAGGCGCGAGCTGTCATCCAGCTGCAAGGTGGTCTTGTTGGCGATCCAGGTGGAGCCCGGTTGCAGGCGCTTGGAATCACGGGCGGCGTTGAGGCTGTTGGCGGCGCGCGGGTCGTGACTGATCTGGGCGCGGGTGAGTTTGCCGGGGGTGTCGTTGGTGGTTTCGCGGTAACGGAAATAGAAGCGGGTTTCCAGGTCCGGGTTGAAGCGGTAGCCGAAGTTGGCGGCCATGCCTTTGCCGGTGGCGGCGCTCTGGCGCTGGTAGCCGTCGGATTCCGAGTCGGTGAGGCTGATGTAGTAGTCGGCATCCCCCAGCACCTGGCCCGAACTGATCTCGCGCTGGGCATAGCCACGGCTGCCGGCTTCGTAGCGCACTTGCAACGTGGGCGCGTCGTAGCCGGTATGAGTCACGTAGTTGACCGCGCCGCCCAGCGCCAATGCGCCCCGATCGAAGCCATTGGCACCGCGCAGCACCTCGACGCGGCTTTGCCACAACGGGTCCTTGAGTTCGTAAGGGGTGCCGCCGGGGCCGGTCAGCGGCAAGCCATCGAACATTTCGTACAGCCCTGAAGCATGGGCACCCGGGCTGCGGTTCAGGCCAGAACCGCGAATGGACAGCTTCACCCCTTCATTATTCGCCGCCTTGGCGTACACCCCCGGCTGGTACTTGAACACGTCTTCGTTGGTGCTCACCCGCCCCTGCTGCACGCTGCTCATGTCGATGTAATTGGTGGCGCCGGGCACGCTCTTGAGCTGCGCCTGAGCCACTTCGCCGGCGCTGGCCTCCGGCGTGGTGACTTCGACCGGCGCCAATTGCAGGTCTTCGGCGTGCACCTGCGAGCTTAACGTCAAGGCGGCAAATAGGAACGGAGGTGGGCGCAGCAGCATGGGCGGATCCTTGGAATTCGGGGGCGTGAACGGCTGGGCCATCACGCGAACAGTGATGGGAAGGCAACGATGCTCGCCAAGTCACGCCTTAATAACGGACCAGCCCCTTCCCACAACAGCATCAGACCGGATTTATTTTTTAAGTCCAAAATCGAATTAATACATGCAAGCTCAGTATTTAAGGAAATAACCAGTACGTATTACTTCGGGTCATCGAGTCACCTATGAGATCGCCTCCCATGCCTGCATCCTCCACCGTCATCGACTTTACCCTCCATCGCAAACGGCACTTGTCACTGGATGCCCTGGCACGCGCCTGCGGCGTGAGCCGGGCGATGCTGGCACAGGTCGAATCCGGGCGCAGCGTGCCGTCGATCAAGGTGTTGTGCAAAATTGCCAAGGGTCTGAAGGTGTCGGTGGCGGCGTTCCTGGAAGATCGCGCGTTCGAAGGGGTTGAAGTGTTGCCGGCGCAGCAGAGCAAACGCCTGGTGAGTGCCGATGGCGCGTTTATCAGCCAGGCGCTGTTTCCCTACGATACGGCGCGCCAGTCCGAGTTCTATGCGATTCGCCTGCGGGCGCTTGGGGAGGAAGTGTCCAAAGGCCACGGGCCGTGGCATCCAGGAAAACCTGGTGGTGGCCCAAGGTGTGCTGGAAGTCAGCGTCAATGATGAACGCTACCTGCTGTCCACCGGCGATTCAATCCTGTTCTACGCCGACCAGCTCCACCGCTACCGCAAATCCGGCGGACAGCGAAGCCGTGGCGTTCCTGGTGATCACCTACCCAGAGCGGCTGGATTAATCACGCAAAAAAACGCCCCCGACTTATCGGGGCGTTTTTTATGGCGCGGGACCTGTCAGCAGGTGCAGCACATCATCGGCATCATTGGCATGGAGGTGTTCATCGGCATCTGCATTGCATTCATCATGTTCGAAACTCCGTAATCGACAGGAAATGGCTAGGTTCTGGCGCCGATTCCAGAGAGGCCGGAGGGCTGCGCAAGACGCCGGCAGAGCAGCAGGAATGGAGGTTCCCAGGGATGCTTAGTCGAACAAAACAGCTGTACCAGGCGTGATGACGATCAATCTGACGCTATTGCGCCACTTATATCCGCTACATGACGTTAATAGACGTCATGGGTATTCGATTGAGGAATCTCGTCCAATCTTAAGGAAATAAACGATCTAACGGATGACTAGGCGTTGGGCTTCTCCAGAGACTGCATCAATTCATCGGCCTCCGACCCCGGTGGCAACCTGAACCCATGCATTTCATCAGCGGCAAGAATTTCACCCAGAGCGGTGAGCAACTGCGCCTCTGTCGGCGAGTCTCGCAGCAGTTTATGCGCGGGCAGCAACAACTCGGAGGGAACGCCCTGAACGCTCGCGGCGTCGATCACAGCGAAGAGGATAAAGCGCAGGCGTATTTCGCGGTCCGTCGGCCAAGCTGTTTTTCGCTTACCCAAGGTAGGGCCTCGTTTTTTCAGAAAAATCCGAGGCTATTGTGCACAGACAGGTGTTTCAAGCATCGGGATGCAAGATAGGCAGATTCCTACATCCAAAGGAGAAACAGCATACCGAACAACCCAATTACTGCACCGGCAGGAAATTCATCAACAACAGGCTTTGTGCATAGTTAAGCCCAATACGGCGGTAGCGTTCGTCGAGCATCTGGGTCAACAGGTCAAGGCGCGCAACAATCTTGCCGAACTCGACGGCGAAACTCAGGTTGCTGCCCTCCTCCGAGATCTCGTTGGAAAACAGGAGCAGGACGCCATTTGCATCCTGGCGCTTGCTGAGCAACCAGGTGGCCTTCTCGATGTTGCGCGCGGCGTTGCTGACGAACTGCGGGTTGATCGAGTCGGTAATGTAGAACTCGGTACGCCCACCGTGGGCGGTCACTATCATGCTGCCGATGGCATAGATAAAGGCACCGACCCGGTCGCCCTTGAACTCGGGGCTTAACGAATAGCTCAACGCGGCCAGGTCGCGACGGTCCCCCAGGGCAGGCAGGGACCGACGTTGCTCGATGGCCTGGCGAATTTCCCGCGCAGCGCTCACCGCATCCGGATAACCCGACTGGCGCCACTGGTTGGGGTTGCGCAGATAGAGCTTGTTCATGAGCAAATACAGGCTTTGCAAGTTGTCGCGCATGCCCAGAGTCGCCATGCGATCGACACTGGTCTGGAAGAACTCATCAGGTTTGCCGTTGCTGAACTGCTTGGCTATGTCCCGACCCTGCTGTTGGGTGCAGCCACTGGCGCAGAGCATTAACACTACGGCCAGCCACAGTGGCCGACGCACTCGTCGAGTCTTGAATAAAAGTAACGTGCGAGCCATCGGCACCCGATCTGGTTCTTTCGCCCGCGCGGGAAATCGGCAGGGCTGGGACAAAGATAGATTGGAGAAATGAAAAAAAGTGCGATGGGCTGGGCAGATAGTTGTAAACAGTGCCTGGCGGGCCATGGGTCGGCAAAGTCGTGAAAGATTCGTTTCAGGACCTATACTCAATAGTTGCGAGTGTTGTCGACGCTCCAGGGAGGACTTACATCGCATGCGGCACGCTCATCCGCAACCGTACAGGAGGGTAGCGTAGATGAAACATCCCATTCGAGCTCAGATTTTTGTGCAAGTGATTTGCCTGCTTTCGGTGGCTCAGCTGTTCTGCTGAGCCTTGCGTCACTGCCGTTGAAATCAGCTGCGATTGCGGCCGGATGGGTCGCGCGCTTTATTTGGGGGCCATCAACTCAAATCACACCTGCCGCGCCCGGGTCGCAGACGGGGATTACGCTGATAGGATGAGCCCCACTCAACTGCCGTTTCAATCAGGAGTCATGCGTGGGTAAAGGAATAAAAATGTCGTCGGCATTGGATGCGCTGGGCCATCCGCACACTATCGAGGCACTTCAAACGCTCAGCGATCGTAACCGCACTATTCCATCGCTGGTGTGTGACGGCGGCAACTGCCGTGCACCGGTGCGCTTTGTGCCGCGCGGACTCGTCAACCGGGCGGGAAAGGAACCATACGACCGCGCCGCCTACATCGGGCTGACTGCCGGCCGTGACTCCGACCACAAACCCGGGTGCAAATACGACGCCATCGGCCAGTTGAAAATTATCGTCGCGGCCGAGTCCGATCCCGACTTTATCGGAGCGCTCAACGCCGGCGCTTCCGAACTGCGCCTGTTACTGCTGCACAATAACCTGGGTGGCAAATCACTCTCTGGTGCTCAGTTTACGACTTCAGCAACGGAGGGCTCTGCCACGCAGAGACAGCCCAAGCTATATCAGCCAAGCGGCAAAAAACTTGCCAGCTACCTGCGCACTACGGCTGATCTGCTTAAGCTGCGTGAGCGGTGCGAAGCGGATGATGAACTGGCTCAACACCTGGTACTGCGCTTTGGTACTAAGAAAATTCGCTGGTCAGACTTTTTCTTTGAAAAAAACCGCTACGAAGATGCATGGCGAATGCTGGAACGCCTGGGGAGCGAGTGCCACCCCTTCGCCGTGGTGGGCACGGTCGACCGGGTTTACGTGCCAGATGAAGGCAGCGGCCGGGTCATGAGCTATCTGAATCTCACGGCTAAATACGAACGGCCCGACGCGGAAAATGTGACAAGCGTCTTCAAGGTCAGTGTTGGAGATAAAGACGGCGAGTGGCTGCAGACGCTGGTCAAAGGCACAGAAGTCATCGTATTTGGCGTGTGGAGCAGTGGCTCGCCGGAAAAACGAGCAAGCGGATCGAAAATCTACCTGAATCACACGCTGACGTTGTACACCAAGTTCAAGGAGCAGTTGGTGGTCGTGGCGTGAGAGGTGCCGTCACAGACGGGCACAGACTCACACCACGCAGGCGTAATGGCTTGGCTGTAGGGACTCTATTCGCATGCGTGTGTCATTTGTCCAGGTTCAATAGTTCGTGCATCCGCCCCCCTATCAGTCCCCGCAACCACTCGGCATGAAACGCCATTTCGTCCAGGCAGATACCCTCACCCAATTGATAGTCGAACACCTTGTCCTTCGGTCCCTGACACACGACACGGAAATGCCCATCGCGATCAAACCGGGCGAGCACGTAGGGGCAGACGTAGATGATGTCGCTAAATGGCACACGCACTTCGCAGGCCCTGCCGAGCGGTCGGTAGCCTTACTTGAGCAGGGCAATCACCGTGCAGACAAGCATGATCGCCAGCGCCGGCCAGCCTGCGCCGCGATAGATCATCGTTTAATCCTCATAAATGACACGATGGCTCAAACCGGCTCGCGTGCTTGCTCTTCAGTCGCAAGCACTGCATCGAGTGTATTGAGGAAGAGGTCGTGGCTCAGAATGCCGGTGGCGATGGTCGACAACACGGGTTTGCCGCTCTCGTCCTTGATCACCACCTTTTCAGTCCAGGCATTGAGGTCGACGGTACACAACGACGACATTGGCACCTTGCGCCCCTGGTATTCGAGGAAATCCTGGCTCACCACAATCGGCGTCGTGGTGATTTTGAGAAAGTTGCCGCTGACGCGCTTGCCCCAGACCTGCCCGGAGCTGATGCAATTGAACCTGACCGCCCCGCCCGACTCCAGCGTCGCCATCACCTCCCGCAGACGTGCGCGTACGTGCAACTCACGAACCAACTCCTGGAAGTCGTGAAAGCCCTTGAGGCTCTCGATCACTCGATGAAACGGCTCGCTGGCATTACGACGGTAGGCCAGGTTGGTGATCATGCCGGTCAGCACGGTTTGCCCGGAGCCAAATAGATACAGGTCGTCAATCTCGGCAAAGGCGGTGTATTCCCGCTGATCGTTGATGATGCGCTCGATGCCGTGCTCATACACTGCGTAGCGCGGCGCACGCAGTTTCCTGTGCCAGGCGTAAGCGGCAAATACACCAAGCCCGAGAACGGCCAGCAAAGCGCTGGTGGCGTAGATCAAGGTATGTGGGTCACTGAAACTGAAGGCCATGCCACGGGACGTTTGGAGACTGACCGGCCCCTCATTGCCCGGTGGCAGGATCGTGCCCAGATACAACACAAACCCGGCGAGACCTAACAACACAACGCCAAATATCAAACTGAAAATCAGAAAACCCTTGCCGTGACGGAAACTGGCGATCAGTTCGCCGGTGGCGGAAGGCGCTTGGGAGGGGGATGACTGCATAAAGCTTACGTCCTTGTAATGGGTAGCGCGCGCCGCGGTTTACGCAGAGCCGATTGAGCCGTGCCCCCATTGGGCAGGCTTGGCACAGCAGGTTGGAACATGGCTAATTAACATCGTTCCTTGTGCGTAGGGGTTAATGCGGACGGGTTCACATAGTTCGCGGCACTGGGTTGGTTTTTTGCGCGAGGAACAGTGGACTGCCCCCGGCACCGTAGATATCTCCAGCCTATGGAAAAGCTTGGAATTGCGCGGACTACAGTTCAGAAGTATTGGAATACATAAGCCTGCATAACATCAGCAATCCTGCAATTTACGCAAATCGATGTTTATGGCGCGCCCTCTCGGGTCGGCTGTCGTAAACCATGCCATGGCTGACGCCAAGTCATGGCTCCTTGGGCTTCCATCATCGCGCCTCCGGCCTTACTGGCCTGCGCGCTCCGCTTGCTCTGGTCATTTCAATCGACGGAAGAAACTCGGGATGCCTCAGCCCTGCGCACTGGAGTGTAGTCATCCTGTCTGTCCATCTTTCTGTTGGAAGGTGCGGTCACTGGGGGGACAATACGGGTTTGGTCACCTGGTGGCTGGCCATTGAGGAAGGAACCCGCGCATGAGTCAGAAAGTTCTGAGGCTTCCCCGGAACGAGGTAGGTCGCGACTTCGTCGTCGGTGACATCCACTTCAAGACGATTGACCTCCATAAAGGATTGTTGAAGCTAGGTTTCGACAAGGCAATCGACCGAGTCATCGGGGTGGGTGACCTCATAGATCGCGGGCCGGGAGTCCTCGACGGGCTGAAGCTTCTTGGTGAGCCGTGGTTCTTCACTGTTCAAGGTAACCATGAGCAGATGCTTATCAATGCTTACAGGGAAAATCCCAGCGCTCGTTACGTAGCTCATGGTGCAGGCTGGTGGTCGACCATAGCCGACGAATCGAAGGAGATGATAATTGGAAAGCTTGAGAGCCTTCCATCCGTCATTGAAATCGAGTCGCCTCTCGGCTTGGTTGGAGTTGTTCACGCGGACATTCCTGCTGGGATGTCATGGGTCGAGTTCACTCGAGACATATCAATCCCTGCTGTCGAAGAGATCGCGCTATGGGGGCGCGAGCGGATCAAAAAGCACCATCGAGAAGGTGTCAAAGGAATCTGGCGTGTGTGCACGGGACACACCTGGATTCCAGAGCCTATTCGGCTAGGGAACGTTCTTGCACTTGATTGCACCGGAGGGGGTGATGGGTCACTAGCTGTATATGGCGTTCAGGCGGACACGATTTATGTGGAGGGGCGCCCCGTGTCACTTGACCAATCGCGAACCACGTGCCCATTGTGGTGAGTGCCTGCTTTCGAAAGATCCCGACGAAGCCGGTTGGAAAGTAAGCCGGTCAGCCCCTAAGGAGCCACGAATGGATGCCATTTGGCGCGTGCCGGGCAGAGCCTATCAAGTCGCTCGTTATCCTGAGCGCCTGCTCATTGAAGAGCGCGCCGAAGCTCTCTCAGCCGCAGGCTATCCGCTGCCAGGTGATGATCCGGCCATGTGTACGCTGAGCAAAGGCTGAAAGCTGCCAGAGCGGCAGCTAGTTCATCCCAGGTAGGTAGCGTTAGCGAAAACACTGCGGCTGAGCTCTCCGCAAGAGAGGTATCCCAGGCACTGAGGGAGGCGATTTTTGTTCCTGCGCTGATCTACATCGCAATCAACTGGGGTAATTCCGAGACCTTGAAGGGCTGGGCTATCCCAGCCGCTACCGACATCGCGTTCGCCCTGGGCGTCTTGTCTTTGCTGGGTAAGCGAGTCCCGACTTCGCTGAAGGTTCTCCTCGCCGCCTTGGCGATCATTGACGACCTGGGTGCTGCGATCGGCTTGTTGGTGGGCAAGCAGATTGGCATCTTCCTATTGGCTGCTCTGGCTATTCGTATGGGCTTGGCCAAACTGCCGGAAGGAAGTAGCTGGACTCAGCTTTACGGCGTAGCGCTGCTGTGCGGCATTGGCTTCACCATGAGCCTATTCATTGGCAACCTGGCGTTCGCCGGATCAGCTCACTTGATTGATGAGGTCAAAGTCGGCGTGTTGATCGGCTCGATTCTGGCCGCGATTGCTGGTGTTCTGGTGCTGCGCCGCAGCAGCACAGAGGGGGAAGTCGCTTCCATGTAAATCATATCTGAAACCGACACTCAGGGAACGCGTTAGCTGCAAGATAGGGCTACCTGAACTACACTGAATTTGCTGAGGGATCAGCCCCATCCGAAACACAAAGTGCCCGGCCTTGCGCCGGTTTTTTTGTTTCTGTAATTCTGGTATGGCCGTGCCTTGGCTTCCTGATGGACTAAAAAATTTTACGGAAAATTTACGGGGCTAAACGGTTGGTCGTCCGATACTGCCCGGCGCTAATTTGGCAGGCTATTTTATGTCCCTCGCAACAATGCGGCTTATCGGCTTCATCTTAGGCATTTTTCTAGTTACTCTCGCTGTGAGCATGGTTATACCCATGATTACGCTTGTGGCCTATGAGCGTAGCGACGATCTGTCTGCCTTCCTCTGGTCGAGCTTTATTACGTTTATCTGCGGCCTACTGTTGATCGTGCGGGGGCGGCCAGACGCTGTCCACCTTCGCCCTAGGGATATGTACCTGCTGACGACTGGCAGTTGGGTGGTGGTATGCACCTTCGCAGCGTTGCCGATGGTGTTCATCAGTGGCATCAGCTACACCGACGCTTTCTTTGAAACTATGTCTGGTATCACAACTACTGGCTCAACCGTTTTAAGTGGTTTGGATACCGCGTCTCCAGGATTGTTGATATGGCGTTCGATGCTGCACTGGCTGGGTGGTATCGGCTTCATCGGCATGGCTGTGGCAATACTTCCATTGCTGCGGGTAGGTGGCATGCGTCTCTTCCAGACTGAGTCCTCAGACTGGTCGGAGAAAGTTACACCTCGCTCCCATGTGGCCGCTAAGTACATCCTCTTTCTCTATCTGGGACTTACTGGAGTCGGGGCTCTTGCACTCTGGGTAGCAGGAATGACGCCTTTTGAGGCGGTCAACCACGCAATGTCGTTGATCTCTACTGGGGGATTCTCAACGTCAGACGCGTCACTTGGCCACTGGACGCAGCCGGCGATTCACTGGGTAGCAGTAGTCATAATGATTCTGGGGAGCTTGCCCTTTACCTTGTACGTCGCGACGTTGCGCGGTAATCGCCGTGCGCTGATCAAGGATCACCAAGTGCGCGGATTCGTGGGGTTCTTGGTCGTCACCTGGCTGACGGTGGGTACGTGGCTGTGTTTTCACAGCGACTACGGATGGTGGGATGCGTTTCGTATCGTGGCCGTCAATGTGACGTCGGTCGTCACAACCACAGGCGTTGCTGTAGGCGATTACACCTTGTGGGGCAGCTTCGCGGTCTTGCTTTTTTTCTATCTGACCTTTGTTGGCGGGTGTTCAGGCTCGACGGCTGGAGGCCTTAAAATTTTCCGCTTCCAGGTTGCAGGTGCTCTATTAGTGAGTAGCCTGAAGCAGTTGATCCACCCTCGCGCGGTGATTCGGAAAAAGTACAACGGCCATCCAGTTGACGAAGAGATCTTACGCTCGCTTTTGACCTTCTCATTTTTCTTCACCATTACCATCGCAATGATCGCCTTAGGGCTCGCCTTAATCGGACTAGATTGGGTTACTGCGTTAAGCGGCGCGGCTACTGCTGTCTGCAACGTGGGGCCAGGGCTCGGCGAAGTCATTGGGCCTGCGGGCAATTTCTCATCGTTGCCTGATGCAGCAAAATGGCTACTCACCATTGGCATGCTGCTGGGGCGATTGGAGATACTCACTGTACTGGTGCTCATTACGCCGGTTTTTTGGAAGTACTAACATTCGCTCGGCGGTGACGCCGCGTTAGTAATCGTGTTTGTCCAGCCAACAACCAAGGACTGTTGGAGGAAATCCGTTTTTCCGGCTTAAATGACCGCATATCCAGTGTTCAGCCTTACGATTTTGCGGGCACACCAAAATTTGATATTGGCACCACTCCATTTTTCGAGGGCTAGCAATCATCGGCGGTAGAAATTACATTGAGCAACAGAAGTATAAGTAAGCGAGAAATACTCGCCAACGCCGACAGGGGCTAGTAAAGATGGACGCATACCAGCGCCGCCGACGCATCCAATTCTGGTTAGGCTCATTCCCAATGTTAGTAGGCTTTACCATTCTAGTTCTCGCCTTGATTCTGTCTGGCAGCGGTGCCTCGTTGAGCCCTCAAGAACTTGATGGCTTAAGCTTGAGTCAGCAAACGAAATCGCCCCCTCAAATAACCGACCATAAAGCAACTACAATCCTGGCAGTGGCCCAATAGCGAGCACACAGCTCCTAGCAGGGCTCATCGAACAGGTGTTAATCCGCCTAGCTTCATGGCACTCCTAGCGGCTTCTGAGCGGAGGAACTTTAATAGCGTGGCAGCCTCCTCTTGCTGCACGCTGCCCGTGGTGATGGCCGCTGAGTACATTGTCATTTTCTGAACCTGATCGGGGATAAGCCCAATCACATCGATGCCTTCCATGTGCATCAGCTCACTCAATTGTTGGAAGCCTATCTCCGCTTCGCCACGGGCTACTGCTTCTGCGACAGGCTTCGCAGAAATCGTTCTGGTCTTAACCCTCAACCTTTCTGAGATGTGCATTTGAGGGAAGAGAATACGTGACAGGTATGTTCCGCTGGGCGTATCCGATAGAGCCAGAGACTTTGCGTTGAGCAACGTCTTTTTGAAGTTCTTCATGGTGCTTATATCGGGCTTTTTAGCGCCTTTGCGGACGGCCATGGCAATGAACGACTTGGCAAGGTCAATTCGACTCGCTTTTTGCAAATGGCCTTGATCTATAAGCTTTCGTAGCTCCCAGTCCTCCATGATTACAACATCTGCTTTTTGACCACTCTCCAACAGATTTTCGATTGCCGTTGGCGTATTGCCTGTGGGCGGGGATTCTTTAGTTACCAGGCTGATTCCTGTCGTTTTTTCATAAAGGGGGGCTATGGATTGAATCGCCGCGATGAAGCCTCCTGTCGTAAAGAGGGTAAGCGTTTTGGTGGGAGTGGCATCCTGTGCCTCAATGCCATCTGCAAATAGAAACAAGCAAGCCAATGCGAGCCTCAATAAGGTCTTCGTCATGACGGGATATCCTGAATCGAGCGTAGAGATGAGATTTAGCAGTGGGGGCGCGAAAAAATAGGCACCTTTCAAGCAAAGACGAAATTAAGGATGGTTAAGAAATATTTAGTTTACCGTCCGATGCACCCTACCTAGGCTGCACTGATCTTTAAAGCCTACGGCGCTTGGAGCTCGCTTGAGCTTTAGGTTTGCAATCGTTGTGTGGAGTAAAAATGAATCGCGCGCTGGTGATAGAGGACGATGAGGTTACAGCCAAGGCTATTGTTAACACGCTGACCTCCCATGGATTCGAAGTTCTATGGACGGCGAACGGTCGTGATGGATTATCAGCGGCCATTTCTGGTGGCCATGATGTGATAACTGAATCGCCCCGGATTCTGTAGACACCTTGCAAGCTCATTGCGTAACGCTTTTCAAACTCTACCGGTGACAGCTGATTGTTGAAACCATGGC
>NZ_VIUN01000017.1:0-122342 GCF_007828335.1 Pseudomonas sp. SJZ103 | reverse complement strand
CGATGGTAGTGTGGGGTTTCCCCATGTGAGAGTAGGTCATCGTCAAGATTAAATTCCGAAACCCCATTTGCGAAAGCAGATGGGGTTTTGTTTTGCGCGGTCGAAAAGTGCCCTAAAATTTCTGGGTGATTTCATGAATGTTCTCAGCGATAAATTTGCTGCAGCCGCCTCATTTTTCCTACTCGTAAGACGTCGGTTTCTCCAGGGCCTGCATCGCATCAATAAATGCGCTGACACGCTTCTGAATCCTGAAGAGTTCTGGCGCGGGCGCATTCGTCCATCACGTGAAGCAGTATCCCGCTCGAAGCTCGAGCGGTGCCTTGGGTGGGCTCTTTGATAATCAGAAGGGGTGGTTGTAGCGGCCTTGCAAGGCCTCTGAGTGGGCTCGCTGGACTTTATAGTGGGTGGGGAGGCGGATGGTGCTAACTCGCTCTCTGGGCGCCGTTGCGGCCTCAGGGCGCTTTTCTACAGGCGAAAAAAAAGACCTTGAAATTCAAGGTCTTTCTTTAAGATGGTGCCCCGAGGGAGACTCGAACTCCCACTCCTTTCGAAAACGGATTTTGAATCCGCCGCGTCTACCAATTCCGCCATCAGGGCTCAATGGCGGCGAAGTATAGAGATGAGATTACCGTTGGTCAATCACGTTTCATGGTCTATTTTCACTATTTCCGCTAGACTTCCCGGCCCTGCTAGACGAACCCCATCATGCGCGTTGCTGACTTTACTTTTGAACTCCCTGATTCGCTGATTGCTCGCCACCCTTTGGCCGAGCGTCGCGCCAGTCGACTGCTGACCCTGGACGGGGCCAGCGGTACCCTCGCACACCGTCAATTCACTGATTTGCTTGAGCATTTGCGTCCGGGCGATCTGATGGTGTTCAACAATACCCGGGTAATCCCGGCGCGCCTGTTTGGCCAGAAAGCATCCGGTGGCAAGTTGGAAATTCTGGTGGAGCGAGTGTTGGACAGCCATCGTGTGCTGGCCCACGTACGCTCCAGCAAGTCGCCGAAACCGGGTTCGAGCATCCTTATCGAGGGTGGCGGTGAAGCCGAGATGGTGGCGCGTCATGATGCGCTGTTCGAACTCCGGTTCGCCGAAGAGGTTTTGCCGTTGCTGGAGCGCGTCGGCCATATGCCGTTGCCTCCTTATATCGACCGCCCGGACGAAGACTCGGACCGTGAACGCTATCAAACGGTCTACTCCCAGCGCCTCGGTGCGGTTGCCGCGCCGACTGCCGGGCTGCATTTTGACCAGTTGCTGCTGGATGCGATCACTGCCAAAGGCGTCGAGACAGCCTATGTGACCCTGCACGTGGGGGCCGGCACGTTTCAGCCGGTGCGTGTGGATAACATCGAAGACCACCATATGCACAGCGAATGGCTGGAAGTCAGCCAGGACGTCGTGGACGCGGTTAACGCCTGCAAGGCGCGCGGCGGGCGGGTGGTTGCGGTGGGCACCACCAGCGTGCGCTCCCTTGAGAGCGCGGCGCGTGATGGCGTGCTCAAACCGTTCAGTGGCGACACCGATATCTTTATTTATCCAGGCCGGCCGTTCCATGTGGTCGATTGCCTGGTCACCAACTTCCATTTGCCCGAATCCACGCTCTTGATGCTGGTGTCGGCCTTCGCGGGTTATCCCGAAACAATGGCGGCGTATAAAGCAGCCATCGACAATGGATACCGTTTTTTCAGCTACGGTGATGCGATGTTTATCACCCGTAATCCGGCGCCGCGCGGCCCAGAGGAACAACTATGAGTCGTATGTCGTTTGAATTGCTCGCCACCGACGGCAAAGCCCGTCGCGGCCGCCTGACGTTTCCGCGCGGTACGGTAGAGACCCCGGCATTCATGCCGGTGGGCACCTACGGCACCGTCAAAGGCATGCTGCCGCGTGACATCGTCGCCACCGGTGCCGAGATCATCCTCGGCAACACCTTTCACCTGTGGCTGCGCCCGGGCACAGAGGTGATCAAGAAGCATGGCGACCTGCATGACTTCATGAAGTGGCAAGGCCCGATCCTTACGGACTCGGGTGGTTTCCAGGTGTTCAGCCTGGGTGCCATGCGCAAGATCAAGGAGGAGGGCGTGACCTTCGCCTCACCCGTGGACGGTTCCAAAGTGTTCATGGGCCCGGAAGAGTCGATGCAGGTGCAACGCGACCTGGGTTCTGACATCGTGATGATTTTCGACGAGTGCACACCGTACCCTGCTGATGAGGACGTTGCGCGGATTTCCATGGAGCTGTCGCTGCGTTGGGCCCAGCGCTCGAAGAACGCACACGGTGATAACACCGCTGCGCTGTTCGGTATCGTGCAGGGCGGCATGCATGAAAACCTGCGCAAACGCTCGCTGGAAGGCCTCGACAAAATCGGCTTTGACGGCCTGGCCATCGGCGGTTTGTCGGTGGGCGAACCCAAGCACGAGATGATCAAGGTACTGGACTACCTGCCAGGCCTGATGCCCGCTGACAAACCTCGTTACCTTATGGGCGTTGGCAAACCCGAAGATCTCGTAGAGGGTGTGCGCCGCGGTGTGGACATGTTCGATTGCGTGATGCCAACCCGTAATGCCCGCAATGGGCATCTGTTCATCGATACAGGCGTGCTCAAGATCCGTAACGCGTTCCATCGCCATGATGATTCGCCGCTGGATCCCACCTGTGATTGCTACACCTGCCAGAACTTCTCCCGTGCTTATCTGCACCATCTGGACAAATGCGGGGAAATGCTGGGTAGCATGTTGAATACCATCCACAATTTGCGTCACTACCAAGTCCTGATGGCTGGTTTGCGCGAGGCTATTCAACAGGGTACATTGGCCGCCTTCGTCGATGCCTTCTATGCCAAGCGCGGGCTCCCTGTGCCGCCCTTGGACTAAGTTTTCCGACCCTAAGATTCACTATTTGCAACTGGAGTGCTAAATGAGCTTTTTTATCTCTAACGCCATGGCTGACGCCGCTGCGCCTGCTGCTGCCGGCCCTATGGGCGGTGGTTTCGAGTGGATTTTCCTGGTCGGCTTCCTGGTCATCTTCTACCTGATGATCTGGCGTCCACAGGCCAAGCGTGCCAAAGAGCAGAAGAACCTGCTGGGCAGCCTGCAGAAAGGTGACGAAGTTGTGACCACCGGCGGTATCGCGGGCAAGATCACCAAGGTTTCCGATGCTTTCGTGGTTCTGGAAGTCTCCGACACCGTGGAAATGAAGTTCCAGAAGGGCGCCATCGCCGCCACGCTGCCAAAAGGCACGCTCAAAGCGATCTAAGTTCCAACCTTTACCAATCGACGGGGCGCGCAAGGCGCCCCGCGTTATAAGCGGGCGGCGTGATGCTGAACAAATACCCTCTGTGGAAATACCTACTGATCCTGGCGGTGCTGGCGATCGGTTTTATTTATTCCGCTCCCAATCTTTACCCTGATGACCCGGCGATCCAGATCACTGGCGCCAGCACTTCCCTGCAGGTCAACCAGGCTGATCTGGAACGCGCGAGCAAGGCACTGACCGACGCGGGTATCCAGGTTAAAGCGGCAACATTGGCAGCTGGTGCGAAGGGCGGGTTGTTGCGCCTGACCAAGCAAGAAGACCAATTGCCGGCAAAAGATGTCGTACGCAAGGCCATGGGTGACGACTATGTCGTTGCGCTGAACCTGGCGCAGACCACCCCACAGTGGTTGCGCAACATTGGCGCGCATCCGATGAAGCTGGGTCTGGACTTGTCCGGCGGTGTGCACTTCCTGCTGGAAGTCGACATGGACAAAGCTCTCGATGCTCGCCTGAAAGTCTACGAAGGCGACGTGAAGAGCTTGCTGCGTAAAGAGAAGCTGCGCTACCGCAGTCTGCCGCAGCTCAACGGTGCCATCCAGCTTGGCTTCTCTGACGAAGCCACCCGCGAACAGGCCCGTGCGCTGATCCGCAAGAACTTCAACGATTTCGACATCGTACCGGCCGACCTGAATGGTCAGGCTGTACTGCGTCTGGCGATGAGCCCGGCCAAAATCGCAGAAATTCGCGAATATTCCATCAAGCAGAACTTGACCACGGTACGTAACCGCGTCAACGAGTTGGGTGTGGCCGAGCCGATCGTTCAGCGTCAGGGCGCCAACCGCATCGTGGTTGAGCTGCCGGGCGTGCAGGACACCGCTGAAGCCAAGCGTATCCTGGGTAAAACCGCCAACCTGGAATTCCGTCTCGCGGCTGAGCCGGGTGCTTCCCGTGCGACTTCCGAAGAGTTTGAGTTCCGTGAAGGCAACCGTCCTCCAGCGCTGATCGAGCGTGGCTTGATCATCACCGGTGACCAGGTAACTGACGCCAAGGCTGGTTTCGACTCGCAGCACGGTAGCCCTGAAGTGAACATCCGCCTGGATGGTCATGGTGGCGAACTGATGAGCCGCGCCACGCGCAGCAACGTTGGTCGCAGCATGGCGGTAATCTTCATCGAGCAGCGCCCGGTGACCACCTACACCAAGCAAATGGTCAACGGCGTTGAGAAAGACGTACCGGTGCAGACCTTCAAGGAAGAGAAGAAGATCATCAGCCTGGCGACCATCCAGTCGCCGCTGGGTGCTCAATTCCGCATCACCGGCCTGAACGGCCAGGGCGAATCCTCGGAGCTGGCTCTGTTGCTGCGTGCCGGTGGCCTGGCCGCGCCGATGTACTTCGCTGAAGAACGTACCATCGGCCCGAGCCTGGGTGCCGACAACATCACCAAGGGTATCGACGCGGCCTTGTGGGGCATGCTGTTCGTGTCGCTGTTCATCATCGCCATCTACCGCTTCTTCGGCATCATTGCCACCGTGGCCCTGGCGGGCAACATGGTGATGCTGCTGGCCCTGATGTCGCTGCTGGGCGCTACGCTGACCCTGCCAGGTATCGCCGGTATCGTACTCACCATGGGTATGGCGGTAGACGCCAACGTGCTGATCTTCTCGCGGATTCGTGAAGAGATCGCAGCCGGCATGACCGTGCAGCGTGCAATCAACGAAGGCTTCGGCCGGGCATTTACCGCGATTCTCGACTCCAACCTGACCACATTGCTGGTCGGCGGGATTCTCTTTGCCATGGGCACCGGCCCTGTCAAAGGTTTTGCGGTAACCATGTCCCTCGGTATCTTTACCTCGATGTTCACGGCCATCATGGTGACCCGCGCAATGGTCAACCTGATCTTTGGCGGGCGTGACTTCAAGAAGTTGTGGATTTAAGGGGCTGCCATGTTACGTACAATCAACTTCATGGGCGTTCGCAACATTGCGTTCGGCGTCACCGTGCTCCTTACCGTTCTGGCGTTGTTCAGCTGGTTCCATAAGGGCCTGAACTACGGTCTGGACTTCACCGGCGGTACGCTCATTGAGCTGACCTACGAGAAGCCGGCCGACGTCACCCTGGTGCGCACAGAGCTGGTCAAGGCTGGCTATCACGAAGCCATCGTGCAGAGCTTCGGTGCGACCACCGACCTGCTGGTGCGCATGCCTGGCGAAGACCCGCAACTGGGTCACCAGGTAGCTGAAGCCTTGCAGAAGGTGGGGGGCGACAACCCGGCGTCAGTTAAGCGCGTCGAGTTCGTGGGCCCGCAAGTGGGTGAAGAGCTGCGCGACCAGGGCGGCCTCGGCATGCTGATGGCGCTGGTCGGCATCATGATCTACCTGGCTTTCCGCTTTCAGTGGAAGTTCGGTGTCGGCGCCATTGTGTCGCTGATCCACGACGTGATCGTGACCGTGGGTATCCTGGCGTTCTTCCAGATCACCTTCGACCTGACCGTACTGGCGGCCGTGCTGGCGATCATTGGTTACTCCCTCAACGACACCATTGTGGTATTCGACCGGGTTCGTGAGAACTTCCGCGTGCTGCGCAAGGCGTCGCTGATCGAGAACATCAACATCTCCACCACCCAGACCCTGCTGCGGACCATGGCGACGTCGATCTCCACCTTGCTGGCGATCGCGGCACTGATGATCTTCGGTGGTGACAACCTGTGGGGCTTCTCCCTGGCACTGTTCATCGGCGTCCTGGCGGGTACCTACTCGTCGATCTACATCGCCAACGTGGTGCTGATCTGGCTGAACCTCAACAGCGAAGACTTGATCCCTCCTGCTGCTACCGGCAAGGAGGTCGACGACCGCCCTTGATGGACGCTTGTTGATCTGCTGTTACAAAGAAGGCACGAGTATTGAACTCGTGCCTTTTTTTTTGCTCCAAGGCTGGGTATAGCGCGGATCTTTCGGTCCGTTTGTGATGGTCAGGAGGTTCAACGTGAACAAGTCGTTACTGGTTGGTGCGGTATTGGGTGCTGTCGGTGTGACTGCCGGGGGTGCTGTTGCCACCTACAGCCTGGTAAAAAGCGGCCCTGAGTATGCGCAAGTGCTGGCGGTGCAGCCGGTGAAAACCCAGATTAAAACGCCTCGCGAGGTCTGCAAGGACGTCGCTGTAACCCGGCAGAAGCCGGTGCAGGATCAGCATCAGATCGTTGGTACCGTGGTTGGTGCACTTGCTGGTGGCCTGTTGGGTAACCAGGTCGGTGGCGGTAACGGCAAGAAGTTGGCCACCGTAGCCGGTGCGGTCGGTGGTGGTTACGCCGGTAACAAGGTTCAGGAAGGTATGCAGAACCGTGATACCTACACCACCACCCAGACTCGCTGTAACACCGTCAACGACATCAGCGACAAGGTAGTCGGCTACGACGTGCGTTACACCTTGGATGGCAAGGAAGGTTCGGTGCGCATGGATCGTGATCCGGGCGGCCAGATTCCAGTCGACAAGGAAGGGCGTCTCGTTCTGGGCCAGAACCAGCCGTAATTCCAAGGCCTAGTTCAATTCAAAGTGTGGGAGGGGGCTTACTGGTATTTAAGCCCGCATGAAATCCCAGGCATAAAAAAGCACCCCTAAGGGTGCTTTTTTTTGCTCGCTCGCTTAACGCTTCAGCGAAGCCGGCAGGTGCGGCTGGATCGCCGTCAGTACTGCCTTGAAGCATTTGGTGTTGCCGGCAACTACGTGGCCTTTTTCCAGGAAATCATGACCGCCGGTGAAGTCGCTCACCAGGCCGCCTGCTTCCTGGATCAACAGGGCGCCCGCAGCCATGTCCCACTCGGACAGGCCCGACTCCCAGAACGCATCAAAACGACCGGCAGCTACGTAAGCCAGGTCCAGGCTTGCTGCGCCAGCGCGACGAATGCCGGCGGTCTGGCCAACCAGGGCGCGGAACATGCCCAGGTAGTTTTCCAGGTTGTCCATCTGGTCGTCACGGAACGGGAAGCCGGTACCCAGCAGGGCGCCGTCCAGGCTGGTGCGACCGCTGACGCGCAGGCGACGACCGTTCAGTTGGGCGCCACGGCCACGGCTGGCGGTGAATTCTTCCTGGCGAACCGGGTCCAGTACAACGGCGTGTTCCAGGCGGCCACGGTATTTGCAGGCAATGCTGACAGCAAAGTGTGGGATGCCACGCAGGAAGTTGGTGGTGCCGTCCAGTGGGTCGATGATCCACAGGTAGTCTTCGCCTTCGCCGCTGCCTTTGTGCAGGCCGGTTTCTTCTCCGAGGATGCCGTGGGTAGGGTAGGCCTTGCGCAGCGCGTCGATGATTTTCTGTTCGGCGGCGCGATCCACCTCGGATACATAATCCTTGGCGTCTTTTTCGTCGACCTTGATGGTATCCAGGCGCTCGATGGAGCGGAAGATCAATTCACTGGCGCTGCGGGCGGCGCGCAGCGCGATATTCAGCATGGGCTGCATGGATGTGTCACCTAAGGTTGTTAAAGAAAGCCGAGCATTCTAGCAGAAACTTTCTTCAGGTGAAGGACGACGTTAGCTTTCATGGCATAACCTTAGGCTGTTCTGTAAGATTTGCTCCCTTTTCCCATGTCCGAGAGCGCCTCCCTTGCTGCAAAACATTCGTGTCGTCTTGGTCAATACCAGTCATCCCGGCAATATCGGCGGGGTGGCGCGAGCCATGAAAAACATGGGGCTGACGCGCCTGGTGCTGGTCGAGCCGCGCGTGTTCCCGCACCACGAGGCCGATGCCCGGGCGTCCGGTGCCAATGACATCCTCGAAAAAGCCCAGGTCGTCGCCACTCTGGAGGACGCCTTGGTCGGCTGCAACCTGGTGCTCGGCACCAGCGCCCGTGACCGCCGCATCCCCTGGCCGCTGCTGGATCCGCGAGAGTGCGGTACCAAAGTAGTGGAGGAGGCGGCAGGAGGCGCTGAAATCGCCTTGGTGTTTGGCCGTGAAGATTCCGGCCTGACGAACGAAGAGCTGCAGCGATGTCATTACCACGTGCACATTCCATCAGACCCTGAGTTCAGCTCGCTGAACCTCGGGGCAGCGGTGCAGGTGTTGAGTTACGAAGTACGCATGGCCTGGCTGGCCGCTGAAGGTCAGCCGAGCAAGGTAGAGAAGGATGAAGTGGCGTCGACCAAAAGTGGTGAGTTGGCCACCATGGACGAGCTGGAGCGGTTCTATGAGCACCTGGAGCAAACCCTGGTGGCCATCGAATTCCTCGATCCGGAAAAACCGCGGCACTTGATGGCGCGCCTGCGCCGCCTGTACGGGCGCAGCTCGGTCAGCCGGGCGGAAATGAATATATTGCGTGGCATCCTCACGGAAACCCAGAAAGCGGCCCGTGGCGAGCTTCTTAAGCGGAAGGATTAAAAATGTTCGAGCGTTTGCGAGAAGATATCCAGAGTGTTTTCCATCGTGACCCGGCGGCGCGCAACGCCTTTGAAGTGCTGACCTGCTACCCGGGCATGCATGCGATCTGGATCCATCGCCTGTCTGGTGCCTTGTGGAATATGGGCTGGAAATGGCTGGCGCGGCTGGTGTCGAACTTCGGTCGCTGGTTGACCGGGATCGAGATTCATCCGGGTGCCAAGGTGGGGCGTCGCTTCTTTATCGATCACGGCATGGGCATCGTCATTGGCGAGACTGCCGAAATTGGTGATGACGTGACCCTGTACCAGGGTGTGACCCTGGGTGGTACCAGCTGGAACAAGGGGAAGCGCCACCCGACGCTGGAGAATGGCGTGGTGGTGGGCGCGGGTGCCAAGGTGCTTGGTCCGTTCACGGTAGGCGCTGGCGCCAAAGTCGGCTCCAACGCCGTGGTGACCAAGGCCGTGCCGGCCGGCGCCACCGTGGTGGGTATTCCGGGGCGGATCATCGTCAAGCCGGAAGTGGGCGATGAGCAGGAAGCCAAGCGCAAGGCCATGGCCGAGAAAATCGGCTTCGATGCCTACGGTGTCAGCGAAGACATGCCCGACCCTGTGGCGCGCGCCATCGGCCAGTTGCTTGACCACCTGCAGGCGGTGGATGGCAAGTTGGACGGTATGTGCGGCGCGCTGAAGGAGCTGGGCAGCAGCTACTGTGCGAAAGATTTGCCTGAGCTGCGCGAAGAGGACTTTGCCGAGATCAAGAGTGAGCCCGCCACCAAAGCTGGCTGAGATCTTACATTCGCTGCAAAGCCCATGTGGAAGGGGGGTTGCCCCCCCCCGATGGCCATCTGTCAGTCACCCAATATATTGACTGATCCACCGCTATCGGGGGCAAGCCCCCTCCCACATTTTGATCTCCATTGGTCTCGGAATTCCTGCTCGGCCTTGTTCCCGCTGTTCGTCCCCACCCCATCCTGCTATGATTCGCGCGCCCTTTTTGCGGGTAATCCTGACTAAAGTACTAGGTCTTATAGTTGACTTAAATACTCGGGAATCGCATACTTGCTCCCATTCTGAAACACCTTGGTACTTGTCCATGAGACTGACTACAAAAGGCCGATACGCGGTGACCGCCATGCTTGACCTGGCCTTGCACGCGCAAACTGGGCCGGTGTCCCTGGCCGATATCTCCGAGCGCCAAGGCATTTCCCTGTCCTACCTTGAGCAGTTGTTCGCCAAATTGCGCCGCAGCAATCTGGTCTCCAGCGTACGTGGGCCGGGCGGCGGCTATCAGCTGTCCCGCGACATGCAGGGCATCCAGGTAGCCCAGGTGATCGACGCGGTCAACGAGTCCGTCGATGCGACCAAATGCCAGGGCCTGGGTGATTGCCACGCTGGCGACACCTGCCTGACGCACCACTTGTGGTGTGACTTGAGCCTGCAGATCCATGAGTTTTTGAGTGGTATCAGCTTGGCTGATCTTGTGACTCGCCGTGAGGTGCAAGAAGTAGCCCAGCGTCAGGACCAGCGCCGTTGCAATACCAAGGCGCCGCGTCTGGACAAGATCGAAGCGTCCGCCGTCGAGTGACAGCCGAAGAGCTAACGGCACGCCAGCCAGCCTGATTTAGGAGAAAGTCCATGAAATTGCCGATTTACCTTGATTACTCAGCGACCACCCCGGTTGATCCGCGTGTCGCGCAAAAGATGAGCGAATGCCTGTTGGTCGACGGAAACTTCGGCAACCCGGCCTCCCGTTCCCATGTGTTCGGCTGGAAAGCCGAGGAAGCGGTCGAGAACGCTCGTCGCCAGGTCGCTGACTTGGTTGGCGCTGACCCGCGTGAAATCGTCTGGACTTCCGGTGCTACCGAATCCGACAACCTGGCTATCAAGGGCGCGGCGCATTTCTACGCGACCAAAGGCAAGCACCTGATCACCACCAAGATTGAGCACAAGGCTGTCCTCGACACCATGCGCCAACTGGAGCGTGAAGGTTTCGAGGTCACTTACCTCGAGCCAACCACCGACGGTATCGTCACCCCGGCCATGATCGAAGCCGCGCTGCGTGAAGACACCATCCTGGTTTCCGTGATCCACGTGAACAACGAAATCGGCACCATCAACGACATCGCGGCCATCGGCGAGCTGACTCGCTCCAAGGGTATCCTGCTGCACGTCGACGCTGCTCAGTCCACCGGCAAGGTTGATATCGACCTGTCGAAACTGAAAGTCGACCTGATGTCGTTCTCGGCCCACAAGACCTACGGCCCTAAAGGCATCGGCGCCCTGTACGTGAGCCGCAAGCCACGTGTGCGCATCGAAGCGACCATGCACGGCGGCGGTCACGAGCGCGGCATGCGTTCGGGCACCCTGGCGACTCATCAGATCGTCGGCATGGGCGAAGCCTTCCGCGTAGCCAAGGAAGACATGGCTGCCGAAAACGTACGTATCAAGGCCCTGAGCGATCGCTTCTACAAGCAGGTCGAGAACCTTGAAGAGCTGTACATCAACGGCAGCATGACCGCCCGTGTACCGCACAACCTGAATTTGAGCTTCAACTACGTCGAAGGCGAGTCGCTGATCATGGCGCTCAAGGACCTGGCGGTTTCGTCCGGTTCGGCCTGCACCTCGGCATCCCTTGAGCCTTCGTATGTACTGCGCGCCCTGGGCCGCAACGACGAACTGGCGCACAGCTCGATCCGCTTTACGTTCGGCCGCTTCACCACCGAAGAGCAAGTCGACTACGCCGCGCAGAAAGTCTGCGAAGCCGTCAACAAGCTGCGCGTCCTGTCGCCGCTGTGGGACATGTACAAAGACGGTGTCGATATTTCCAAGATCGAGTGGGCGGCACACTAACTATAGAAGCCGCCACCCAAGCTCTGTAGGAACGTGGCGGAAAACGCAGGCGTTTCTACAGGGTTCCAGAGCGGCCCTGATGAGTGAGGATTCAGTACCATGGCTTACAGCGAAAAGGTCATCGACCACTACGAAAACCCGCGCAACGTCGGCAAGATGGACGCGGAAGACCCTGATGTCGGCACCGGCATGGTTGGCGCTCCGGCGTGCGGCGATGTGATGCGCCTGCAGATCAAGGTCAACGACGCTGGCGTTATCGAAGACGCCAAGTTCAAGACTTACGGCTGCGGTTCGGCCATCGCCTCCAGCTCCCTGGCGACCGAATGGATGAAAGGCAAGACCCTGGATGAGGCTGTGACTATCAGCAACACCCAACTGGCCGAAGAACTGGCCCTGCCGCCAGTGAAAATCCACTGCTCCGTGCTTGCTGAAGACGCCATCAAGGCGGCCGTTCGCGACTACAAGCAGAAGAAAGGCTTGATCTAAGCATTTGGCGACGAGTAAGGAGTCAACGATGGCTATCAGCATGACAGAAGCGGCTGCGCGGCACGTGCGACGCTCCCTGGATGGGCGCGGTAAAGGTGAGGGGATTCGTCTGGGTGTTCGCACCACGGGCTGTTCCGGCCTTGCCTATGTGCTGGAGTTCGTCGACGAGGTGGTTGAGGAAGACCAGGTGTTCGAAAGTCACGGCGAGAAAGTGATCATCGACCCTAAAAGCCTGACCTACCTGGACGGCACCGAGCTTGATTTCGTCAAGGAAGGGTTGAACGAAGGCTTCAAGTTCAACAACCCCAACGTACGCGGTGAATGTGGCTGCGGCGAAAGCTTCAACATCTGAGGCTATTTGTGGGCACTCCTTGTCATTTCGCTTTATTCGAGCTGCAGCCGAGCTTTCGGCTGGACCTCGAGCAGCTTGCCACGCGCTATCGAGAATTGGCGCGTGGGGTGCATCCGGACCGCTTCGCTGACGCTTCCGAGCGTGAGCAACGCCTGGCGCTGGAGCAATCGGCCAGCCTCAACGAAGCCTATCAGACGCTCAAGAGTCCTCCTAAACGCGCGCGTTACTTGCTCGCGATGAATGGTGGCGAGTTGCCGCTGGAAGTGACCGTGCACGACCCGGACTTCCTGATGCAGCAGATGCAGTGGCGTGAAGAGCTAGAAGACTTGCAGGACGAAGCCGATGTGGCGGGTGTTGCGGTCTTCAAGCGTCGTCTGAAAGTTGCCCAGGATGAGCTCAACGAAAGCTTCGCAGCCTGTTGGGATGATGCAGCGCAACGTGAACAGGCCGAACGCCTGATGCGGCGCATGCAGTTCCTCGACAAGCTCACCTACGAAGTGCGCCAGCTAGAAGAGCGCCTCGACGATTAACCCAGTGCTGTCCGTGATGCACGCCTGATAGACAGATAAGACCTGATTACCATGGCCCTACTGCAAATCGCCGAACCCGGTCTAAGCCCTCAACCGCACCAGCGTCGCCTGGCGGTGGGGATTGACTTGGGCACCACCAATTCCCTGGTTGCTGCCTTGCGCAGCGGCCTGTCCGAGCCGCTGCCCGACGCTGATGGCCAGGTGATCCTGCCGTCCGCCGTGCGCTATCACGCTGATCGCACCGAAGTGGGCGAATCGGCCAAGCTGGCGGCGTCTACCGACCCTTTGAACACCGTGCTGTCAGTCAAGCGCTTGATGGGTCGTGGTCTGTCCGACGTCAAGCAATTGGGCGACCAACTGCCGTACCGCTTTGTCGGTGGCGAATCCCATATGCCGTTCATCGACACCGTCCAGGGTCTGAAAAGCCCGGTGGAAGTGTCGGCGGATATCCTCAAGGTGTTGCGCCAGCGCGCGGAAACCACGTTAGGCGGCGAGCTGGTCGGTGCGGTGATTACGGTTCCGGCCTATTTCGACGATGCGCAGCGCCAAGCCACCAAGGACGCGGCGAAGCTCGCTGGCCTGAATGTATTGCGCCTGCTCAACGAGCCGACTGCTGCGGCCGTGGCCTATGGCCTGGACCAGCACGCTGAAGGCCTGGTCGCTATTTACGACCTGGGTGGTGGCACTTTTGATATTTCGATTCTGCGCCTGACTGGCGGTGTGTTCGAAGTACTGGCAACCGGTGGCGATACAGCACTGGGTGGCGATGACTTCGACCACGCCATCGCGGGTTGGATCATCAGTAGCGCCGGCTTGTCCGCTGACCTGGATCCGGGCGAGCAGCGAAACTTGCTGCAAACTGCCTGTGCCGCTAAAGAGGCGCTGACTGATGCTGCTTCTGTTGACGTTTCCTACGGCAGTTGGTGCGCCAAGCTGACTCGCGAAGCCTTCGATTCGTTGATCGAACCGATGGTCGCTCGTAGCTTGAAAGCCTGCCGTCGCGCCGTGCGTGACTCCGGTATCGAGCTGGAAGATGTCGGTGCCGTGGTCATGGTCGGCGGTTCCACCCGTGTGCCAAGGGTTCGCGAAGCCGTTGCCGAAGCCTTTGGCCGCCAGCCGCTGACAGAGATCGACCCGGACCAGGTGGTTGCCATTGGTGCCGCCATCCAGGCCGATACCCTGGCCGGCAATAAGCGCGATGGCGGCGAACTGCTGCTGCTTGACGTGATCCCGCTGTCCCTGGGGCTGGAAACCATGGGCGGGCTGATGGAGAAGGTGATTCCACGGAACACCACCATCCCCGTCGCCCGTGCCCAGGACTTCACCACCTACAAAGATGGCCAGACGGCCATGATGATTCATGTGCTGCAAGGCGAGCGCGAACTGATCAGCGACTGCCGCTCCCTGGCACGCTTTGAATTGCGCGGCATCCCGGCCATGGTTGCGGGTGCGGCGAAGATTCGCGTGACCTTCCAGGTCGATGCCGACGGCCTGCTCAGCGTAGCCGCGCGTGAGTTGGGTTCGGGCGTTGAAGCGAGCATCCAGGTAAAGCCGTCCTACGGCCTGACTGACGGCGAAATCGCCAAGATGCTCAAGGACTCGTTCCAATACGCCGGTGACGACAAGGTCGCGCGCGTACTGCGTGAGCAACAAGTGGATGCCCAACGCCTGCTCGAAGCAGTGCAGGGCGCCCTTGACGCCGACGGTGAGCGCCTGCTGGATGCCGAAGAGCGCATGGTCATCGACCTGCAGATGCAGGAACTGGCCGAACTGATGAAAGGCAACGATGGTTACGCCATCGAGCAACAGACCAAGCGCTTGTCGCAGGTCACTGACGCCTTTGCCGCCCGCCGCATGGATCAGACGGTGAAAGCCGCACTGGCCGGGCGCAACCTGAATGAAATCGAGGAATAATTAATGCCGCAGGTCATTTTTCTGCCACACGCCGAGCATTGCCCGGACGGTATGGTTGTTGAGGCTGAGACCGGCAAGTCCATCCTCGAAGTAGCTCATGACAACCACATCGAGATCGAAAGTGCCTGTGGTGGTGTGTGCGCCTGCACCACCTGCCACTGCATCATTCGCGAAGGCTTCAATAGCCTGGAAGAGGCCGATGAGCTGGAAGAGGACTTTCTTGATCGCGCCTGGGGCCTGGAAGCCACTTCTCGCCTAAGCTGTCAGGCTAAGGTTGGGACTGAAGACATCACCGTCGAAATTCCGAAATATTCGCTCAATCATGCTGCCGAAGCGCCGCACTGATTCAAGGAAGTGTCATGAGTCTTAAATGGGTTGATGTACAAGAGATCGCTATCCTGTTGGCCGACGGCAACCCGGATATGGATCCCTATTCCCTGAATTTTGTTGCTTTGCGTGACATGGTCATGGCCTTGCCAGGCTTTGATGATGAGCGCGATCGCGGTGGCGAAAAGGTTCTGGAAGCTATCCAGACGGCCTGGAAAGAAGAACAGGACTGACGCCTCCCTTACGCAGTTAGGCAATGCCTAAGAACCCGCGTATAATTCGCGGGTTTAATTTTTCGTAAATTACCGTTTCTGGAGTTACACCATGGCTGTTCAACGTACTTTCTCCATCATCAAGCCTGACGCTGTTGCAAAAAACGTCATCGGCGAGATCACCACTCGTTTCGAAAAAGCCGGCCTGAAGGTTGTAGCTTCGAAACTCAAGCAACTGTCCAAGGCAGAAGCTGAAGGCTTCTACGCTGAGCACAGCGCTCGTGGTTTCTTCGGTGACCTGGTTGCCTTCATGATCTCCGGTCCTGTTGTTGTTCAGGTTCTGGAAGGCGAAAACGCCATCGCTCTGAACCGTGAGCTGATGGGCGCTACCAACCCTAAAGAAGCAGCTGCCGGCACCATCCGTGCTGATTTCGCTGACTCCATCGACGCCAACGCTGTACACGGTTCGGACTCCGAAGCCGCTGCTGCTCGCGAAATCTCGTACTTCTTCGCAGCTACTGAAGTAACCACTCGCTAAGCAACGGCTTAAAGAGTGAGGGTGAATCCATGACGACATCGACTGTAAAAACCAACCTGCTGGGGCTGACTCAACAGGAAATGGAAAAATTCTTCGACTCAATCGGGGAGAAGCGTTTCCGTGCCGGTCAGGTAATGAAATGGATTCACCACTTTGGCGTCGACGATTTCGACGCCATGACGAACGTCAGCAAGGCCTTGCGCGACAAGCTCAAGACCATTGCTGAAGTGCGTGGCCCCGAAGTGGTCAGCGAGGACATCTCCAGCGACGGCACCCGTAAATGGGTGGTGCGCGTGGCGTCCGGCAGCTGCGTCGAGACCGTGTACATTCCCCAGGGCAAGCGCGGCACCTTGTGCGTTTCGTCCCAGGCAGGCTGTGCCCTGGATTGCAGTTTCTGCTCCACCGGCAAGCAAGGCTTCAATAGCAACCTCACCGCCGCCGAAGTGATCGGCCAGGTGTGGATTGCCAACAAATCCTTTGGCAGCGTCCCGGCGACCGTCGACCGTGCCATCACCAACGTGGTGATGATGGGCATGGGTGAGCCGCTGCTGAACTTCGACAACGTCATTTCGGCCATGCACCTGATGATGGACGACCTGGGCTACGGCATCTCCAAGCGCCGCGTGACCCTGTCGACCTCCGGCGTGGTACCGATGATCGATGAGCTGGCCAAGCACATCGACGTCTCCCTGGCGTTGTCGCTGCACGCACCCAATGACGCATTGCGTAACCAATTGGTGCCGATCAACAAGAAGTATCCGCTTAAGATGCTGCTCGAATCTTGCCAGCGTTATATGGCGACCTTGGGCGAGAAGCGCGTTCTGACCATTGAGTACACCATGCTCAAGGACATCAACGACAAGGTCGAGCACGCGGTCGAGATGATCGAACTGCTCAAGAACACCCCGTGCAAGATCAACCTGATTCCGTTCAACCCGTTTCCACATTCTGGTTACGAGCGGCCGAGCAACAACGCCATCCGCCGTTTCCAGGATCAACTGCACCAGGCTGGCTACAACGTGACCGTTCGCACCACCCGTGGTGAAGACATCGACGCCGCCTGTGGCCAATTGGTAGGACAGGTGCTGGACCGCACCCGTCGCAGCGAACGTTATATTGCGGTGCGCGAACTGAGCGCTGCCGACGATATGCCGCAAAGCGCTGTGAATCGAACCTGAGAGAGGATCTCTATGCCCTTGCGCCTTGCGCTGCTTCTGCTTGTTACCGGCCTCGTGGCCGGTTGTGTTTCATCGGGCCATGACAGCCCGTTGCAAACCGGCAAGGGCCGTGACGAGGCGCGAGTTGCCTATGTGCAACTGGGGTTGGGTTATCTGAGACAAGGCATGAGCGAACAGGCCAAGGTGCCGTTGAAAAAGGCCCTTGAGCTGGACAGCGACGATGCCGATGCCAATGCCGCACTGGCCCTGGTGTTCCAGGCCCAGGCCGAGCCTGAACTGGCTGACCGGTATTTCAACAAAGCCCTGGCCGCAAGGCCTGCCGACCCGCGGCTGCTGAACAATTACGGCAGCTTCCTGTTCGAGCAAAAGCGGTATGACCAGGCAGCCCTTTATTTCCAGCAAGCCAGTACTGATACCCTCTATCCTGAGCGCTCGCGGGTGTTCGAGAACCTTGGGGTGACCTCAATGCGCCTCGGCCAGCGCGACAGCGCACGCCAGCAGTTGAAAAAAGCCCTGCACTTGAACGGCCATCAGCCACGAGCGCTGCTCGAAATGGCTGAGTTGTCTTACGAAGACAGGCATTATGTGCCGGCACGTGACTATTACGAGCGTTTTAGCCTGCTCAGCGGGCAAAATGCACGTAGTCTATTGCTCGGTGTGCGCCTGGCGACGGTTCATGAAGAACGCGACACGGCCGCACGTTTTGGCCAGCAACTCGAACGACTCTATCCCGGTACGCCGGAATATCAGCAATACCTGTCGGAGCAATGATGAAAGCGGCGCACCCGGAAGTTGTAGCAGCTAATCGCGTAAACCCAGGCGACACTTTGCGTCAGGCCCGCGAAAGCAATGGTTGGTCGCTGGCGGAAGTGGCCCTCAAGCTCAATTTGACCACCACCTCCCTGGGGAACCTTGAGGCCGGCGCATTCGACAAGCTGCCTGGGCATACCTTCGCCCGCGGCTATATCCGCGCCTATGCCAAGCTGTTGGGCATTGACCAGGCCGTATTGGTCCAGCAATTCGATCAATTCACCGGTACCGACTCCCAGGGCAGCAATGTGCATGGCTTGGGTCGCATCGAAGAGCCGGTGCGGGTTTCCCACACGATTTTGCGAATTGTCAGCCTGTTGTTGCTGATCGCCGTGATCGGCGGCGGTTTTGTCTGGTGGCAAGACCAGGCGTCCCAGCGCAGCAAAGACATGACCAGCAACGCCATGGAGCACGTCGAAGTCGAGAGCGCCGACGGCACCACCCAGATTCATCCGCTGGATGAGCCGGAAGACCAGGCCGTTGCCCAAGGCCAGGCTGCCCCTGAAACCCCGGCCACCGTCGAGCAGTCCGAACCGGAAACTGCCCAGGCCCCGACAGTTGCCGTACCGACCCCAGTCACACCGGCCGAGCCAGCTCACACGCCAGCAGCCCCGGTTGCCCAGGCCCATACACCGGCCGCTCCAGCCCAGGCGCCAGCGACTACGGCGCCAGCCGCTCCGGCAGCCCCGGCGATTTCACCACCCACCACCCCAGCGTTGATCGCCGGTGACGGGCGTGTACAAATTACCTTCGTTGCTGACTGCTGGACGCAAGTCACCGACGGCAATGGCAAAGTGCTGGCCAGTGGTCTCAAGCGTAAGGGAGATACGCTCGACCTTGGCGGCAAGCCTCCTTTGACGCTGCGTCTGGGCTTTGCCCGTGGCGCGCAAGTGGCCTACAACGGCCAGCCTGTAGACGTAGCGCCGTTCACCACTGGCGAGACCGCTCGCCTGAAGTTGGGACAATAGTCATGCACGGCGAATCTCCAATCAAACGTCGCGTATCGCGCAAGATCTGGGTTGGCTCGGTGCCAGTGGGTGGCGATGCCCCCATCGCGGTACAGAGCATGACCAACAGCGACACCAATGATGTTGCCGCCACCGTTGCCCAGATCAACCGTCTGGAAGCGGCCGGGGTAGACATCGTGCGGGTATCCGTCCCGGACATGGATGCTGCCGAGGCGTTCGGTCGCATCAAGCAACTGGTCAAGGTGCCGCTGGTTGCCGACATTCACTTTGACTACAAGATCGCCCTGCGCGTGGCTGAGTTGGGCGTCGATTGCCTGCGCATCAACCCGGGCAACATCGGTCGTGAAGACCGTGTGCGCGCCGTGGTGGATGCGGCCCGTGATCGCGGGATCCCGATCCGTATCGGCGTCAACGCCGGTTCCCTGGAAAAAGACCTGCAAAAGAAGTACGGCGAACCCACTCCGGCAGCGCTGGTTGAGTCGGCGCTGCGCCACGTTGAACACCTGGAACGCCTGAACTTCCAGGACTTCAAGGTCAGCGTAAAGGCCTCCGACGTGTTCATGGCGGTCGAAGCCTATCGCCTGCTGGCCAAGGAAATCGTGCAACCGTTGCACCTGGGCATCACCGAAGCCGGCGGTTTGCGCTCAGGCACAGTGAAATCTGCGGTGGGTCTCGGTATGCTGCTCGCCGAAGGGATTGGCGATACTATCCGCATCTCGTTGGCGGCAGACCCGGTAGAGGAAGTGAAAGTCGGCTACGACATTCTCAAATCCCTGCGTTTGCGTTCCCGCGGCATCAACTTCATTGCCTGCCCGAGCTGCTCGCGGCAGAACTTCGACGTGGTGAAAACCATGAACGACCTGGAGTTGCGCCTCGAAGACCTGCTGGTCCCGCTGGATGTTGCAGTGATCGGTTGTGTGGTCAACGGCCCGGGTGAAGCCAAGGAAGCCCATGTGGGCTTGACCGGCGGCACACCGAACCTGATTTACATCGACGGCAAGCCGTCGCAGAAGTTAACGAATGACAATCTGGTGGATCAGCTGGAAAAGTTGATCCGCGAGAAAGCGGCCGAAAAGGTCGCCGCTGACGCAGCGCTGATCGCACGCGGCTAAGAACGAATTTAAGGATTTGATGTGAGCAAGTCTCTGCAAGCCATTCGTGGCATGAACGACATCCTGCCGGAGCAAACGCCGCTGTGGCGCTACTTCGAGAGCACTGTCGCGCGCCTGCTGGATAACTACGGTTACAAGCAGATCCGCATGCCGATCGTTGAGTTCACCGAGCTGTTCAAGCGCTCCATCGGTGAAGTGACCGACATCGTCGAAAAAGAGATGTACACCTTTGAAGACCGTAACGGCGACTCCCTGACTTTGCGTCCGGAAGGTACCGCCGCGTGCGTGCGCGCCGTGCTCGAACATGGCCTCACCGGTGGCGGCCAGCCGCAGAAGCTGTGGTACATCGGTCCGATGTTCCGCCACGAGCGCCCACAGAAAGGCCGTTATCGCCAGTTCCACCAGATCGGCCTGGAAGTCTTCAATCTCGACGGCCCGGACATCGATGCCGAGCTGATCGTGCTGACCTGGCGCCTGTGGGGCATGCTGGGTATCCGCGATGCGGTCAAGCTTGAGCTCAACAGCCTGGGCACCAGCGAATCCCGGGGCCGCTACCGCGAAGCCCTGGTGGAATTCCTGTCCGCCCACCTGGACAAGTTGGACGAAGACAGCCAGCGCCGTCTGAAAACCAACCCGTTGCGTGTGTTGGACACCAAGAACGCCGACACGCAAGCCGTACTGGTCGACGCGCCGAAAATGGCCGACTACCTGGACGACGAGTCCCGCACGCACTTCGAGGGCCTCAAGGCTCGTCTGGATGCGGCCGGTATTCCCTACGTGATCAACCCGAAGCTGGTGCGTGGCCTCGATTACTACAGCAAGACCGTGTTCGAGTGGGTCACCGACAAGCTCGGCGCCCAGGGCACCGTGTGTGCGGGCGGCCGTTATGACGGCCTGGTCGAGCAGATGGGCGGCAAGCCGACCACCGGCGTAGGTTTTGCCATGGGCATCGAGCGGCTGATCCTGCTGCTGGAAACCCTGGAACAGGTTCCGGAAGAAATATCCCGACAGGTGGACGTGTACCTGTGCGCCTTTGGCGAGGCCGCCGAACTGGCCGCCCTGGCCTTGAGCGAAAAAGTACGTGACCAGTTGCCGAACCTGCGCCTGCAGATCAATGCCGGCGCCGGCAGCTTCAAGAGCCAGTTCAAGAAGGCCGACAAGAGCGGTGCACTGTACGCACTGATCCTTGGCGATGACGAGTTGGCCCAGCAAGTGATAGGTTTCAAACCCCTGCGTGGCCAGGGCGAGCAACAGAACATTGCCTTTGATGCGCTCGCCGCGCACTTGGCCACCTGCGTCGTGCAGGGTTGAAGCTGTCGAACAGCCGAATTTAGCGATTAAGGAGTATTGGGGTGTCGAGTACTGATGATGAGCAGTTGGCCGAGTTCAAGGACTGGTGGCAGCGTAACGGCAAGCCCCTGGTTACTGGCGGTCTGCTGGCTTTAGTGGTGGTGTTCGGCTGGCAAGCCTGGACAAAGTATCAGGCCAACCAATCCCAGGGCGCCTCGATCCTCTATCAGCAATTGCTGGAAACCACCCTGACGCCGGACGGCAAGCCCGACCCAGCGCAAGTGGCGGACCTGGCCGGCAAGCTGAAGAGCGAATTCGGCGGTAGCACCTACGCCCAATACGGCAGCCTGTTCGTCGCGAAAGTCGCGGTCGACACCGGCAAGCTGGATGACGCCGCCGCAGAACTCAAGGCCATCGCCGACAAGCCGACCAACCCGACCCTGGGTGAAATCGCACGTCAGCGCCTGGCCCAGGTATTGGCGGCACAGAACAAGGCTGACGAAGCACTCAAACTGCTCGACGGCGATGCGGACAAGGCATTTGTAGCCACTCGCGAAGAGCTCAAGGGCGACCTGTTGGTCCAATTGGGTCGTACCGACGAAGCCAATGCTGCGTACAAGAAAGCCAAGGCGGCGCTGTCTGATGAAGCGGCGGTCGGTGGCTTACAAATCAAGCTGGACGACTTGGCCAAAGGGGATGCGTGACGTGATCCGTTGGAAACATGCAGCATTGCTGGCTCTGGCCGTTCTGGCCGCGGGTTGCAGCAGCAACAGTAAAAAAGAACTGCCTCCGGCCGAGCTGACCAGCTTCAAGGAAGAAGTCGTCCTGCAAAAGCAATGGAGCCGCTCCATCGGTGACGGCCAGGGCGAGACCTACAACATGCTGGTGCCGGCAATCGACGGTGACAACATTGTGGCCGCTGACGTGACCGGCGTGGTGATCTCCATGGATCGCATGAACGGCGACGTGAAGTGGAAGAAAGACCTCGAATTGCCCGTGTCCGGCGCCGTAGGCGTGGGTTACGGCATGGTCATGCTCGGCACGCTCAAGGGCGAAGTCGTGGCGCTGGACTCCAGCACCGGTGAAGAGAAATGGCGCGCTCGCGTGACCAGTGAAGTCCTCGCACCGCCTGCCACCAACGGCGATATCGTCGTGGTGCAAACCCAGGACGACCGTGTGATCGGCCTGGACGCCAGCACCGGCGAGCAGCGTTGGCTGTACGACAGCACCCCGGCGGTGTTGACCCTTCGCGGTACCAGTGGTCCGGTTGTGACCAACAATCTGGCCGTTGCAGGCCTGTCGACCGGTAAAGTAGTCGCCCTGGACACCAGGAACGGAGTGCCGGCCTGGGAAACCCGTGTGGCCATCCCCCAAGGTCGTTCCGAGCTGGATCGCGTAGTGGACATCGACGGTGGCTTGCTGCTGTCGGGTGAAACCCTCTACGTTGCCACTTACCAGGGCCGCGTTGCCGCGCTGGACCTGCAGAGCGGCCGTGTTAACTGGCAGCGTGATGCTTCCAGCTACGCCGGTGTCGCCCAGGGGTTTGGCAGCGTCTACGTAAGCCTGTCGTCCGGCACCGTTGAAAGTGTCGACGAGCGTTCCACCACTGCACTGTGGAGCAATGACTCCCTGGCCCGTCGTCAACTGTCGGCCCCGGAAGTGTTCTCCAGCTACGTAGCGGTCGGCGACTTCGAAGGCTACCTGCACCTGCTGAGCCAGGTGGATGGTCGTTTTGTAGGTCGTGAGCGTATCGACAGCGATGGCCTGCGTGCCCGTCCGCTGGTCGTGGGCAACATGCTTTATGTGTTTGGTAACAGCGGCAAGCTGGAAGCCCTGACCATCAAGTAAAGGTTTGACTATGCTTGGGGTAAAACCCAGGCGGCCCCGCTTCGGCGGGGCATGCGGCATTTGAATATGCTGCCCCGAGCACCAGCCGCTGCCTTGCAGCGGCTTTTGTATTTTCTGAAATAACGAAGTGGAGAGCCGCATGGTTCCCGTAATCGCCCTGGTGGGCCGACCTAACGTCGGCAAGTCCACCTTGTTCAACCGCCTGACCAGGACTCGTGACGCCATCGTCGGCGACTTGTCCGGTCTGACCCGTGATCGCCAATACGGTGAGGCAAAGTGGCAAGGGCGCTCCTACATTATTGTCGACACCGGTGGTATCTCCGGTGATGAGCATGGCATGGACGAAAAGATGGCCGAGCAGTCGCTGCTGGCCATTGAAGAAGCCGATGTCGTGTTGTTCCTGGTGGACGCCCGCGCGGGCTACACCGCTGCCGATCAGATGATTGGCGAGCACCTGCGCAAGCGCAATAAGCGTTCCTATCTGGTCGCCAACAAGATCGATAACATCGATCCTGAGGCGGCCCGTGCCGAATTCAGTCCGATGGGCCTTGGCGACGCGATCCCGGTCGCCGGTGCCCACGGTCGTGGTATCACCCAGATGCTGGAAATCGCCCTGCGCGACTTCCCCAAGGATGACGCCGAGGAAGAAGAAGGCGAAGAAGAGATCGTTGCCGAAGGCGAGGAAGCCAAGCGCATTCCTGGCCCAAGCGAAAAAGACGGTATCAAGATTGCGATCATCGGTCGCCCGAACGTGGGCAAGTCGACCCTGGTCAACCGCATGCTCGGTGAAGACCGGGTAATCGTCTACGACCAGCCCGGCACCACCCGCGACAGTATCTACATCCCGTTCGAGCGTAACGACGAGAAGTACACGCTGATCGACACCGCCGGTGTGCGTAAGCGCGGCAAGATCCACGAGGAAGTTGAAAAGTTCTCCGTGGTGAAAACCCTGCAGGCAATCAAAGACGCCAACGTGGTGATCTTCGTGATGGACGCCCGCGAAGGCGTGGTAGACCACGACCTCAACCTGCTGGGCTTTGCCCTTGAAGCCGGTCGGGCCTTGGTCATCGCGATCAACAAGTGGGACGGCATGACGCCGAGCGAGCGCGATTTCGTCAAGATCGAGCTGCAGCGCCGCCTGTTCTTCGTCGAGTTCGCCGATATTCACTTCATCTCGGCCCTGCACGGCACGGGTGTGGGTAACCTCTACGCTTCCGTACAGAACTCGTTCAAGTCCGCGGTCACCCGCTGGCCGACCAACCGTCTGACCCAGATCCTCGAAGACGCAGTCGGCGAGCACGCACCGCCGATGGTCAACAACCGCCGGATCAAACTGCGTTACGCCCACTTGGGTGGTGCCAACCCGCCGATTATCGTGATCCACGGTAACCAGATCGAGAAGGTGCCCAAGTCCTACGTGCGTTACCTGGAAAACACCTACCGCCGTGTCTTGAAACTGGTCGGTACGCCGATCCGTATCGAGTTCAAGGGTGGCGAGAACCCATACGAAGGCAACAAGAACACACTGACTGACCGTCAGGTGAACAAGAAGCGTCGTTTGATGACTCACCACAAGAAGGCCGACAAGAAGCGCCGCGACAAGAAATAGCCGCCGCTTCACGTTGTAAGCTACAGGCTGCAAGAGAGGGCTCCTTTGGAGCCCTTTTTTGTGCCTGGCGGTTTGTCGCTTGACCTGCTTGCAGCTTGCAGCTTAAAACTTGCAGCTCACCCGAAGGGGGCTCCCATGATCACCAGCAAGCTGCCAAATGTCGGCACGACCATTTTCACCACCATGTCGCAACTCGCTGCCGAAACCGGCGCGATTAACCTGTCCCAGGGGTTTCCCGACTTCAATGGGCCTCAGGGCTTGCTCGATGGGGTGGGCAAACATATCGCCCTCGGTCATAACCAATATGCGCCGATGACCGGCCTGCCCGTGCTGCGTCAGCAAGTGGCGGCTAAGATCGCTCGCAGTTATGGCGCCACGGTGAATGCCGACAGCGAAGTGACCATCACTCCTGGTGCCACAGAGGCGATCTTCTGCGCGATCCAGGCAGTGATTCGCAATGGTGATGAAGTCATTGTGTTTGACCCCTGCTACGACAGCTATGAGCCCTCGGTCGAGTTGGCCGGTGGCCGCTGCGTGCATGTGCAATTGAGCCTGCAAGGCTTTGCATTGGACTTCGAGAAGATCAAGGCCGCGCTGTCGCCACGCACGCGCATGATCATCCTTAACACCCCGCACAACCCCACCGGCGCGCTGATCAGCCGTGCCGAGCTGGACCAGTTGGCCGAACTGATCCGCGACCGCGATATCTACCTGGTCAGCGACGAGGTCTACGAACACCTGGTATTCGACGGCGTGCCCCACGTCAGCGTGCTGGCCCATGAAGAGCTCTACCCGCGTGCGTTCGTGGTCAGCTCCTTTGGCAAGACCTACCACGTCACCGGCTGGAAAACCGGCTACGTGGTCGCGCCACCGGCCCTGACGGCTGAATTGCGCAAGGTGCATCAATACGTCAACTTCTGTGGCGTAACCCCGTTGCAGTTCGCCTTGGCCGATTTCATGGCCGAACACCCGGAGCACGTCGACGAACTGCCGGCGTTCTACCAGGCCAAGCGCGATCTGTTCTGCGACCTGCTTGCGCCGTCGCGCTTCAGCTCTACCCGGGTGGCCGGAACCTACTTCCAGTTGGTGGATTACTCACAAATACGCCCGGACCTGGATGACGTCGCCATGTCCCTGTGGATGACCCGCGAACACGGGGTGGCGACCATCCCTGTCTCGGTGTTCTACCAGAGCCCACCGCAAGGCCAGCGCCTGGTGCGCCTGTGTTTTGCCAAGCGCGAGGAGACGCTGCGACAAGCGGCTGAAAAACTATGCGTGATCTGACTGCATTGCCTGACTTGAATATCGCCCTGGTCCAGACCACCCTGGCCTGGCACGACCGCCAGGCCAACCTCGAGCATTTCGAGGGGCTGCTGGAGCAGGCCCGCGGCGCCGACCTGATCGTGCTCCCGGAGATGTTCACCACCGGTTTCTCCATGGACTCGCAAACCCTCGCCGAGCCGGAAAACGGCCCGACCCATCATTGGCTCCAGGCCCAGGCTGCGAAGTACAACGCGGTGATCACCGGCAGCGTGATCATCCAGGCCGCCGACGGCAGCCACCGCAACCGCCTGTTGTGGGCGCGGCCGGATGGCGAGGTGTTGCACTACGACAAGCGTCATCTTTTTCGTATGGCCGGTGAACACAATCACTACACCCCCGGCGAGCGCCAGGTGCAGTTCGAGTTGAAAGGCTGGCGTGTTCGGCCGCTGATTTGCTACGACCTGCGCTTTCCGGTGTGGAGTCGGGATGCCCAGGACACTGACTTGCTGCTGTACACCGCCAATTGGCCGGGGGCGCGGCGCCAGCATTGGAACCGGTTATTGCCGGCGCGGGCTATCGAGAATCTGTGCTACGTGGCTGCAGTGAATCGAGTAGGCACCGACGGCAAGGGCTTTGCCTACACCGGCGATAGCCAGGTGCTGGATTTCCAGGGCGAGAGCCTGCTGAGTGCGGGGGAGGCGGACGGGGTGTTCCAAGTGTGCCTGGATGGGGCTGAACTGGCGGCGTATCGCACGCGTTTTCCGGCGAACCTGGATGCCGATAGCTTTCAGTTTGTCTGAAGGACCGCTATCGGGGGGCTGCCCCGAAGAGTCCCTGACAGGCAACCCAAATCTGAAACTCAATAAAAAGGCCCCTGGGTTCTCACCCGGGGGCCTTCTGTATTGCGGCGATAAAGATTACGCCGCTTTCGCTTCCTGCTGGCTCAGCGACCGGTTCAGCGCACTGAACAGCGCCTTGAAGCTCGCCGTGGTGATGTTTTCATCAATGCCCACGCCATGCACCGGACGTTCACCGTTCACACGCAGTTCGATATAGGCCGCTGCCTTGGCGTTGGTGCCCGCGCCGATCGCATGTTCGTTGTAGTCCATGATCTCCACGCCAATCGGCAAACCAGCCACCAGGGCTTCCAGTGCGCCGTTGCCCTTGCCCTTCCAGTGCAGGTTGGTTTCGCCCTGGCCCTTGCCCGAGACTTCCACTTCGACAAAGCTGTTGCCGTTCTCTTCCTGCAGGCGATGGCTGACCAGCGCGTACGGGGTGTTGGCTTGCAGGTATTCACGCTGCAGCAAGGCGTAGATCTGCGGTGCGGTCATCTCCAGGCCCACGCGGTCGGTTTCGGCCTGGACCACCTGGCTGAATTCGATCTGCATGCGGCGTGGCAAGCTGATGTCGTATTCCTGTTCCAGCAGGTAGGCGATACCGCCTTTGCCCGACTGGCTGTTCACGCGGATCACCGCCTCATAGCTGCGACCGATATCGGCCGGGTCGATCGGCAAGTACGGCACTTCCCACAGCGCATCATCTTTCTGCTGGGTAAAGCCCTTACGGATCGCGTCCTGGTGAGAACCGGAGAAGGCGGTATGCACCAGATCGCCGACGTACGGATGACGTGGGTGTACCTGGATCTGGTTGCACTCCTCGACTACTTTACGCACGCCGTCGATGTCGGAGAAGTCCAGCTGCGGATCGAGGCCCTGGGTGTACATGTTCAACGCCACGGTGACGAGGTCGACGTTACCGGTACGCTCGCCGTTACCGAACAGGCAGCCTTCGACGCGGTCCGCGCCGGCCATCAGGCCCAGCTCGGTGGCAGCTACGCCGGTGCCGCGGTCGTTGTGAGTGTGCAGGCTGATGATCACACTGTCGCGACGGTTGATATGGCGACCGAACCACTCGATCTGGTCGGCATAGATGTTCGGCGTGGCGCATTCGACGGTGGCCGGCAGGTTGAGGATCATCTTGTGCTCAGGCGTCGGGTTCCAGACCTCGATCACCGCGTCACAGACTTCCTTGGCGAACTCCAGTTCAGTGGCACTGAAGGTCTCCGGCGAGTATTCAAAGGTCCACTGGGTTTCCGGCTGCTGGGCGGCGTATTTGACGAACAGCTTGGCCGCGTTGACCGCGATGGCCTTGATACCGTCCTTGTCCTGGTTGAACACGATGCGGCGGAACGACGGCGACGTGGCGTTGTACAGGTGAACGATGGCCTTTTTGGCGCCGCGCAGGGATTCGAAGGTGCGTGCGATCAAGTCTTCACGGCCCTGGGTCAGCACCTGGATGGTGGTGTCCTCGGGGATGTGGTTGTCTTCGATCAGGGTACGTACGAAGTCGAAGTCGGTTTGCGACGCGGCAGGGAACGAAGCCTCGATTTCCTTCACGCCGACGGCGACCAGGGTCTTCCAGAAGCGCAGCTTTTTCACCGCGTCCATTGGCTCGATCAGGGACTGGTTGCCATCACGCAGGTCGGAGCTGCACCAGATCGGCGCGGTGGTGATGGTTTTGGAAGGCCAGGTGCGATCCGGAATATCGATGGTCGGAAACGCGCGGTACTTCGAAGACGGGTCTTTGAGCATGCTCATCGGGAAATCCTTTGTTGTAGGGGCCGAGAAAAGGCGGCCTGCCGTAGAACTGTTATTTGGGATACAGCTTTAAAGACGAGGCAGATCGATTCAGCCTGGCAGTCGTGCGCTGACGAGGCACAGGCTGCGGTGCTGGCGGAGCTGAATGAGGGTGTGAGAGGTTTTCATAAGCTCAACCCTAACCGTCGGGGTGAAAGATGGCAAGCAGTCGCTAAAAATTGAGAGAAGTTCTTTTATCTGCGTATGAAACGGGATTTTATGGTTGGGAATGACGCCGAGGCTAGATTAAATTGCGCGACCGTTATCGGGCGCGCAATCGCTTCATTCACGGTTGGAACGCCCCGATGAAAATCGCCGGGTCGACTCGCGCATCGTTCAGGCTGACATTCCAATGCATATGGGGCCCGGTCGCGCGGCCGGTCGAACCGACTTTGCCCACTACTGCGCCGCGCACCAGTTGCTGGCCGACCTTCACGTCGATCTTCGACATGTGGCAGAACATGCTGATAAAGCCCTGGCCGTGGTCGACGAACACGGTGTTGCCGTTGAAGAAATAGTTGCCTACCAGAATTACCTTACCGTTTGCCGGCGTCTTGATCGGCGTACCGGCCGGCACCGCGAAGTCCAGGCCCGAATGGGGATTGCGCTCTTCACCGTTGAAGAAGCGGCGCACGCCAAACTTGCTCGACAGCGGCCCGTTTACCGGTTTGTCCAGCACCAGGTTGCTCGGCAGGTTCGGGCTGAAACTGCGATAGGCCTTGAGCTGTACGGCCAACTCGCCCTCGATGCGCTTGAGTTGCGCCGGGTCGGGATTGACCTGGCTTTTGTTCTTCAAGGTGATGCGTTGTTCGGGGTACTTCTTGTAGCCAACGATAAACGGCAGGTTGCGCCCGCCGCTGCTGATGCGCTCGTTGCCCGGCTTGACCGTCAGCGGGATGCCGACAATCGCCAGCCAGTTGTCCTGCTCCTTCACCACCAACACCGGTTTGCCTTGGTACGTGGCTTTCGGCGCGGCAGCCGAAGGGCCCAGCTCAACCACCGCAACGCCGCCCGGCACCGGCTTGTTCAGGGTACGGCTGATATAGCTGTCGGCATGGGCGTTAACGGTGAGGCATAGCAGCAACAACACACTAAAGAGACGAGGCATCAATCAATCCAATAACGAAAGGGTGACGGGTGTCAGGTGGTTATCTTCCACCCGCACTTGCAATTGACCTTCACCGAGGCGCGCGGTGAGGCGTTGGCCGGTTTGGGTTTGCGCGGCGTTGCGGATGGCCTGGCCGCGCTCGTCGAGCAAGATGCTGTAGCCACGACCCAGCGTCGCCAGCGGGCTGACCACGTGCAGCGTCTGCACCTGGCTTTGCAGTTGCAGGCGACGCGCCTTGAGGCCTTCGCGCATGGCACGCGGCAGGCGTTCGGCGAGGCTGTCCAGGCGCTGGCGCAGCAGGGCCAACTGTCGGCCCGGATGCTGGCCGGCGAGGCGGGTTTCCAGGCGGATCAGGCGTTCGCGACGGGTATTGAGGCTGCGCTCGAAGGCGCGGCGCAGGCGCATATCCAGGTCATCCAGGCGCTGGGCCTGCTGGCGCAGGCGTTCGCCGGGGTGCCGCAGGCGCCGGGCCATGCCTTCCAGGCGCAGGCGGTCGTGGGTCAGGCGATTGCGCATCAGCATCACCAGGCGGCGATGCAGGTTTTCCACCTGGCGCACCAGATGGCTGGCGTCCGGTGCCAGCAGTTCAGCGGCAGCGGACGGTGTGGGCGCGCGCACGTCGGCAACAAAGTCGCTGATGGACACATCGGTCTCATGGCCGACGGCGCTGACGATAGGCGTGATACAAGCGTCAACCGCGCGAGCCACGGCCTCTTCGTTGAAGCACCACAGGTCTTCCAGCGAACCGCCGCCACGGGCCAGGATCAGCGCGTCAAAGCCGCGGGCATCGGCGAGTTTCAACGCACGTACAATCTGCGGGATGGCTTCGCGGCCTTGCACGGCCGTCGGGATCAAGGTCAGTTCGACGTTCGGCGCGCGACGGCGGAACACACTGATGATGTCGCGTATCACCGCACCGGTAGGCGAGCTGATAATGCCAATGCGCCTAGGGTGTGCCGGCAGCGGCACCTTGCGTTCGGCACTGAACAGGCCTTCGGCGCTGAGTTTTTCCTTCAGGGCATCGAAGGCCAGGCGCAGTGCGCCATCACCGGCGGGCTCGACGGTATCGAGGATCAACTGGTAGTCGCCACGGCCCTCGAACAGCGAGACCTTGCCGCGTACCTTGACCGCCAGGCCATCCTTCAACGCCTGGCGGACCCGCGCGGCGTTATTGCGAAACAGCGCGCAACGCACCTGGGCGCCGCTGTCCTTGAGGGTGAAGTACACATGGCCGGAGGCCGGGCGGGCGAGGTTGGAGATCTCGCCTTCGACCCAGATATTGGTGAACACGTCTTCCAGCAACACCCGCGCGCGGCCGTTGAGTTGGCTGACGGTCAGGACTTCGCGGTCCAGGCCCAAGCGGGCAAAAGGATCTTTAATCATGGGCGGCAGTTTATAGGCATTCGTGCAACGTTTGACAGAATTGCTCCACCAACGCGCTCGGTGACTGCTGGCTGGCCAGGGCCACGGTGCTCAGGCAGTCCGGGTCGGCCAGGGGCAAAAAGTGCACGTTGGCGGGTGCGATGTCCTGCATGGATTTTGGTAACAAGGCAATACCGAAGCCGGCCTGAATCAACTGCAACTGGGTGGTCTTGCGTGACATCACCCGCGCAGCCTTGGGGAAAAATCCCGCACGCATGCACAACTCGGCTGACAGATAACTCAAGCCGCCACGCTGGGGATGGGGGATAGAGATAAACGCTTCATCCTTCAATTGCTCCAGTTCGATGGGGGCCTGGCTGCGCGACAGCTTATGGTTCGCAGGCACGGCCAGCAGCAATTGCTCGCTGTATAAAGGCATGACCCGCACACCTTCGCGCTGGCGCAACACGGGCAAACGCAGCACCCCGACGTCCAAGCGACCGTCGGCGATGTCTTCCAGTTGCGCTTCGGACGACAGTTTGACGATATCCATCGACACGCCGGGGCAGCGGTCCAGCCAGGTGCTGATGCCTTGCAGCAACACGCCGCTCATCGGCACAGTGCTCGAATGGCTCAGGCGCAGGGTGCCGAGTTGGCCATTGCCGACCTGTGTCGCCATTTCACTGGCCTTGTGCAGCTCACCCAGCAGGTTGCGCGCCCGAGGATAAAAGGCTTCGCCGGCAGCGGTCAGCCGGGGCTGGCGCGCGGTGCGTTCAAACAGCGGGGTTTGCAGTTGGGTTTCCAGTTCCTTGATCTGCCGGCTCAGGGCCGATTGCGCGACAAACAAACGTTCGGCGGCAGCACTGAAGCTGCCGCTGTCGGCGATTTCGACGAAGTAACGCAGTTGGCGGGTGGAAATCACGCGTCATGCCTTTTCGAGATGGGTGGAGGACTTTGAAGATATTAGTCGCAACCCTCGCCGCTGGCTAAAGTGATGGCTATCTCCTACAAGGAATACCCCATGAGCCCGGTTGAGCTGATGAATCAGTGGTCGTTTAGTGGTTTCGATTGGCTGGTGATCGGCCTGGGCATCGTCGTGGCCTATATCGTGTTTGGCATCGCGGGATTCGGCACGGCGCTGGTGGCGGGGCCGGTCCTGCTTGTGTTTATGCCACTGTCGAAGATCATCCCGTTGCTGGTGCTGCTGGATTTTGTCGCGGCCTTCGGCGGCCTGCTGCAAACGCGACGGGACGTGAACAAGCCGGAGCTGCTGCGATTGCTGCCGTGCATGGCGATTGGCTGCACCCTGGGTGTGGTGTTTCTGCTCAATTTGCATTCGGATCTATTGCTGCTGTTGATGGGGCTGTTTATCAGCGCCTATGCGATTTACAGCCTGGCGGTGAAAACCCGGCCCACGCAATTGGCGGCGGGGTGGTCGATCCCGATGGGCACCGTGGGCGGGCTGTTTGGGGCGTTGTTCGGCAGTGGTGGCTTTTTATATGCAATCTATCTGAACAGCCGTTTGCCCAAGGACGCGGCACGCGCCACCCAAAGCGCGTTGATCAGTTGCAGCACGGTGGTGCGCCTGAGCCTGTTCCTGATCGCCGGGGTGTATGCTGATTGGCCGCTGCTGATGTTGGCACTGTGCCTGCTGCCCGCGATGGCCCTGGGGCTGTGGTGTGGGCGCAGGCTGACGATGCGCATGTCCCGTGAGGCCTTCGTCCGGTTGGTGACCTGGCTGGTATTGGCCAGTGGCGTTGCATTGATTGGGCGGTACTTGAGCACTTGACCTGATTTCTTCAGGGATTAAGCTGCCGTCCTCCCGGGCGTCATCGCGGGCGAGCCCGGCTCCCACAGTTGAGTGCATTCCAATGTGGGAGCCGGGCTTGCCCGCGATGACGCCAGAAGCCACACCGCAGGACTCCCATGAATTCCCAAAGCATCCTTGTCCCGAAAATCTCCACCTTGCCCGTCCACGAGCCCCGCGCCCGGGCCATCGTGCGCTGGCTGGTGCGCAAGAACATCATCAAGGAAGAACTGACCACCTGTGGCCGTACCGGCAACCGCATGGCCTACGCCCTGGCCGACGGCGCCCGCGCCGTGGTGCTGCACCCCGAAGCGCTGCCGTTCAACGAGCCGGTCAACGGCTTGGAGATCATCTACAAGCGCTGCATCTACACCCCGGCCAAGGGTTTTCTCGAAGAAGCCGGGTGCCCGGAATGCCTCAAGGAAGTCGGCGAGGCGCTGTTCGAAAGCCTGGAAGACTGGATGCCCGGCCACACCGACAACTTCACCTGCCCGCTGTGTGGGCATGAAGATGACATCAACGGTTTCCTGTTTCTGCAGGCGTGCGGGTTTTCCAACCTGGGGTTCATCTTCAACAACTGGGCGGAGGCGGGGTTCAAGCAGAGCTTTATCGACGAATTCGCCGATTGGCTGGACCAGAAGATCAGTTGGGTCAAAGTCGAGCTGTAGTCCTTCTATCACTATTCCCAAATATGTCAGAGTTTTACATTGAGACCTGGGGGGTGTCTGAGTATAATGGCGCGCTTCCATTTTCCCGCTCGGGAGCCCCCGCGATGCTGCGTATCAGCCAAGAAGCTCTGACATTCGACGACATTCTCCTAGTGCCCGGTTATTCCGAGGTGCTTCCTAACGAAGTCAGTCTCAAGACCCGCCTAACCCGTGGCATCGAGCTGAATATTCCCCTGGTTTCCGCTGCCATGGACACCGTCACTGAAGCCCGTTTGGCAATCGCCATGGCTCAGGAAGGCGGCATCGGCATCATCCACAAGAACATGACCATCGAGCAGCAAGCTGCCGAAGTGCGCAAGGTCAAGCGTTACGAAGCCGGTGTGGTGAAAGATCCGATCACCATCGAAGCCGACGCTACCGTGCGTGATCTGTTCGACCTGACCCGCCTGCACAACATCTCCGGCGTTCCGGTACTGCACGATGGCGACCTGGTCGGCATTGTCACTTCCCGTGACGTGCGTTTCGAGAACCGTCTTGAAGTCACTGTCCGCGAAGTGATGACGCCTAAAGAGCGCCTCGTGACTGTCATGGAAGGCGCCGACAAGAACGATGTGCGCGAACTGCTGCACAAGCACCGCATCGAGCGCGTGCTGATCGTCGACGACAAATTCGCCCTCAAGGGCATGATGACCGTCAACGACATCGAAAAAGCCAAAGCTTACCCGCTGGCCAGTAAGGACGATCAAGGTCGTCTGCGCGTCGGCGCTGCGGTCGGTACCGGTAAAGACACCGGTGACCGTGTAGCTGCCCTGGTTGCGGCCGGTGTTGACGTGGTGGTGGTCGACACCGCCCACGGTCACTCCAAAGGCGTGATCGACCGCGTTCGCTGGGTCAAGCAGAACTTCCCTGACGTGCAGGTGATCGGCGGCAACATTGCTACCGGCGCTGCCGCCAAGGCCCTGGCCGAAGCCGGCGCTGATGCGGTCAAGGTCGGTATCGGCCCTGGCTCGATCTGCACCACGCGTATCGTTGCTGGTGTGGGCGTGCCGCAAATCAGCGCCATCGCCAACGTCGCCGCAGCCCTTGAAGGCACCGGCGTGCCGTTGATCGCCGACGGCGGCATCCGTTTCTCCGGTGACCTGTCCAAGGCCATCGTTGCCGGTGCTTCCTGCGTGATGATGGGCTCGATGTTCGCCGGTACTGAAGAAGCGCCGGGCGAGATCGAACTGTTCCAGGGCCGTTCCTACAAGGCTTACCGCGGCATGGGTTCGCTGGGCGCCATGTCCCAGGCACAAGGCTCCTCCGACCGTTACTTCCAGGACTCCTCGGCAGGCGCCGAGAAGCTCGTACCGGAAGGCATCGAAGGCCGTGTGCCGTACAAGGGCACCCTGAGCGCCATCATCCATCAACTGATGGGCGGCCTGCGTTCCTCGATGGGCTACACCGGCAGCGCCGACATCGAAGAAATGCGCACCAAGCCAGAGTTCGTACGGATCACCGGCGCCGGCATGGCTGAGTCCCATGTCCACGACGTGCAGATCACCAAGGAAGCGCCAAACTACCGCGTAGGTTGAGGCTTCCAGCAAAACGTTAAGTAACCGGGGCTGTTCTTTCAGCCCCGAGTTGTTTCTGATTCATTAGACGAGACTGACTTCATGGCCCTCGACATTCACGCCCACCGCATCCTGATCCTCGACTTCGGTTCCCAGTACACCCAGCTGATCGCCCGCCGCGTGCGTGAAATCGGCGTGTACTGCGAACTGCACCCGTTCGACATGGATGACGAAGCGATCCGCGAATTCGCACCGAAAGGCGTCATCCTCGCCGGTGGCCCCGAGTCCGTGCACGAAGCCAACAGCCCGCGTTGCCCGCAAGCCGTGTTCGATCTGGGCGTGCCGGTCTTCGGTATCTGCTACGGCATGCAGACCATGGCCGAGCAACTGGGCGGCAAGGTTGAAGGTTCCGAGCTGCGTGAATTCGGTTATGCCCGTGTCGACGTGGTTGGCAAGAGCCGTCTGCTGGACGGCATCGAAGACCACATCGACGCCGACGGCCTGTTCGGCCTCGATGTATGGATGAGCCACGGTGACAAGGTCACCAAGATGCCGGAAGACTTCCACATCCTGGCCAGCACCCCAAGCTGCCCGATCGCCGGCATGTTCAACGATGAGCGCGGCTACTACGGCGTGCAGTTCCACCCGGAAGTGACCCACACCAAGCAAGGCGGGCGCATTCTGTCGCGCTTCATTCTCGACATCTGCGAGTGTGAAGCCCTGTGGACCCCATCGAAAATCGCTGAAGACGCCATCGCCAACGTGCGCGCCCAGGTCGGCACCGACAACGTGCTGCTCGGCCTGTCCGGCGGCGTTGACTCCTCCGTGGTCGCGGCACTGCTGCACAAGGCCATCGGCGACCAACTGACCTGCGTTTTCGTCGACAACGGCCTGCTGCGCCTGCACGAAGGCGAGCAAGTGATGGCCATGTTCGCCGAGAACATGGGCGTCAAGGTGATCCGCGCCAACGCCGAAGAGCAGTTCCTGAACAACCTGGCCGGCGAGTCCGACCCGGAGAAGAAGCGCAAGATCATCGGTCGCACTTTCATCGACGTATTCGATGCCCAGTCCAACAAACTGGACAACATCAAGTACCTCGCCCAAGGCACCATCTACCCCGACGTGATCGAGTCGGCCGGCGCCAAGAGCGGCAAGGCCCACGTGATCAAGTCCCACCACAACGTGGGTGGCCTGCCTGAGGAAATGAACCTCAAGCTGGTAGAACCACTGCGCGAACTGTTCAAGGACGAAGTCCGCCGCCTTGGCCTGGAACTCGGCCTGCCGTACGACATGGTCTACCGCCACCCATTCCCAGGCCCGGGCCTGGGCGTGCGCATCCTCGGTGAAGTGAAGAAGGAATACGCCGACCTGCTGCGTCGTGCCGACCACATCTTCATCGAAGAACTGCGCAAGGCCGACTGGTACCACAAGGTCAGCCAGGCCTTCGTGGTGTTCCAGCCGGTGAAATCGGTTGGCGTGGTCGGCGATGGCCGTCGTTACGCCTGGGTCGTGGCCCTGCGTGCCGTGGAAACCATCGACTTCATGACCGCCCGTTGGGCGCACCTGCCGTACGAACTGCTGGAAACCGTCAGCGGCCGTATCATCAATGAAATCGAAGGTATTTCGCGCGTTACTTATGACGTGTCGAGCAAGCCGCCGGCGACGATTGAGTGGGAGTAGGATTGGTCCGCAACTATCTGTTTTAAAAAAATCAGAGTGTTTGCGACTTTTCCACGTCATCAATGGTATTGCCGATATTCAGTTAGTCAGGTGACATCGCCAGACGCTTATTGGTTTTACCATCAGCCTCAAACAACAAAGCCCGCATTAGCGGGCTTTGTTGTTTCAGACGAACACGTTGATCAGAAGTCGTAACGCACATTCGCGGTGAAGGTGTCGGCTTCGAAACCACTGCTGGTCAGGTAGTTGTACATCCCTCCCACGCTCCACGCGCCCACGCGGTAGTTCGCGCCCAGTCCCAGCTCGTAGCTGTCGCGCGCCGGTGTCGCGCCGGTGGTGGTGAACGGGGTACCGCCGAGCACGAAGGTGGAGGTGGTACCGGCCTTGTCGCCGATGAAATCGTGCCAGGCCATCAGCTTGGCTTCCGGTTCCAGGCTGCCCGCACCTACGTCAAAAGCGGCCGCCAGGCGAGCGCCCAGGCCCATTTCGCCGATTTCATAACGCTGGCTGCCGACGTTGAGGGCGGCTGAGCTGCCTTTTTCACGGTACGAATCAATCGATACGTTGGCATAGCGCGCACCGACCTGTGGTTCCAGCAACCACTGCTTGTCGAGCTGGAACGTGTAGCCTGCCAGTGCGTTGACGCCGAAGATCTCACTGTCGTAGTCGGCCTTGGCGCGGGTGCCGGCGATATAGCGTTTGGACTCGTTGTCGTTCCAGCCATACATCAGCGAGGTGTCGACAAAGAAGTTGTCACGGGCCCAGTTGCCGTACAGGGTCAGTGCATGGCCGCTGACGTCGGTTTTGTTGCCCAGGTCGGATTTGACGTCGCTCGTCAGGTAGCTGTAAGCCAGGCCCACGGTGGTATCGGTGTTGAGTTTGCCGTCGGCACCCACGGCGATGCCATTGGTGTTGGCGTCGTAGCCGTCGATACCGTGGCGGCTGTCTTGGTTGGCATCGCTGGACAGCGCTTGCAGCCATACGCCTTGTTCTGCCAGGACGTCACCGGAGGACAGACCGCTACGCGCTTTGCTGGCACGGCGGTTGATGGCACTTGCGACCAGGTTTTGGCTGTTGGTGGCGGCGTTGATTGCCCCACGGCTGACGTCCGGGGTCAGGGTTTCGGCAAGCTTGGCCAGCTCTTCACTGGTGGCGGCGTTGGCGAAACGCTGGAATACCGGGTCGCTTTCGTCCATCTGGCCCAGGACTGTGTTCTTGAGCGGCGTGATGGCGTTCACCGCGTTGCGCGAACCGCGGGCACCCAGCAGGTCTTGCGTGATCACCTCATCACTGCGGGTGGCAACCAGGGCTTTCACGTCCTGGCCTTCGATGCCGAAGTTCCTTACCTCAAGCAGCGCCGAGGAGGAAACCACGGACAGGTTCTGCGGGTCTTCCCACGTGCCAGAGTTAATGAGGGTGTAGCGGGTGCCCTGGGTCGACGTGCGGAAGTCGTCGGAGCGAGCCTGCAGTTCGATCTGGCTGCCTGGAGAGAAGAAGGTATTGCCGGTGACTTTCAGGATCGGCGTGTTGGGCTGCGTGTTGTTATCCAGCAGCAGGCGCAGGCGCGCAGTGTCGCTGTCCATGTCGAGGTCGCCCAAGATCGTGGTCTGCGGGCGAAGCAGAGTCAGGCGGCCACCGTCGATATCGACGTAACCGGCGCGGATGGTCGAGCCATCGAACATCGCGTCCCCTTGCACCAGCACACCACTCAGGCCCAGCAGGTCACCCTTGACCTGACCACCCTGCCAGTAGAAATACGAAGGGGAGGCATTGTCGTCCGCCAGAATGGCTGCGGTGCCGCCTTCGATCAGGCCACCTGTTTGCCTGATGGAGAGGGTGTCGAAACCGCCGGAGGTATCGAGGCTACGAAAGCGGATACCGACCCCGTCAGCGGAGATAGTCCCGCTGTTGTTGATATCACTCTTGAATGGAGCGCCTGTCATCTGACCCGTAAAGCGTGCCTTCTCGATGTCGATACCCACAGAGTCGATGCCACGCGCGGTGATAGTGCCCGAGTTATTGATGCGCGCCTGGGTTGAGGTGATCAGCATGCCTTCGGAATTTGCGCCAGTCACAGTGATGTTGCCGTTGTTGTTCACTTCACCTGCGATATTTGCCAGATACAGGTCCAGCCCGAGGACGGCGTTGCCGCTCACCGTAATGTCGCCATTATTTACCAAGTCGCCACCGACGTTGGAACTGAGGGTCATGGCGATACCGGACGGGAAGTCGGTGGGGGTCGCAGCCGTCAGGTTGATGTTGCCCTGGTTGATCAGGTTGCCCGCCAGGGTCACATTCATCAGATCTACACCTGCGTTTTGCGACGTCCCGGTGAAGGTGGCGTTATTGAAAACATCACCGGAGCTGCTGTATGCCCCTGTGCTCAGGTCGTGATTCAGGTCGGGTGCGGGTGCAGCATGGACCGTGGCAGTGGTAGCCGCGACGGACAGCGCCAACAACGAGCGGCGCAGGTGGGAAATGTTCAAGGCAGTATCCTTACAAGGCAGAAACTGACAGGGAGTAACCCACGCGTCAGCGTCTGTTTTAGGCATCCCTGCCAGCTTGTCAGTGAAGTGCTGATTCAAGCGCGTGCAAATCTACACGATGCTTGTAGGACAATTCATCATAAAAAGAACCAATGACGAAAAAAAAGCTAAAAAATGCGACGTTACAGACGTTTTTTGATGATTTTTTCGATTATTCAGCAATAAGCGGAACTTTAGGGGGGTCGTTGCGGTCGCGCCCGGATCAGTCACTAGGGGGGGATAGTATTTGGGTGTTTTTAAACGGACCTGCCCGCCCTGAATTTCAGGATTCTAATGTGCCAACGGTGTTTTAACCCATCGGCTCCATATCGCTTCCCACCCCCTATCATGGCTCACTCCTGGTACATGGACACATCGAGAGAGAGGCGAGCCAAGTGCCTGTTGGTACCTATCAGCTAATCCACCTGGAATAATCAGGTCTGCTTCTCCGATGAGATGACGCTGGGGTAATAAGGCGAGTCGATTACGATAGTCCAGCGGATCCAGTGAACCGTCGAGTGGCGACAGTCCTTTCATCTTCGCCCACAGACGTGGACTGAGATTGCCAGCAAGGGTTTGCACCTGGGTAACATCATTGCGCTGCGCCGCTAACAATAATGCGAGAGCGGCTCCTCCCGAATACCCCACCAGTTCGAACTCACTATTGCCATATCGCTGTTTTAATTGGTCCAGCGCCTGGCCGAGGCGGGTGACCACTTCCTGAGAGAATCGTCGATTGGTCCAGAGTGCTGATTGACAGGCTGCGGTCATGATGAACTGGCAGGGGCGTGCCAGGTACGCATTCGGTGTCGGATCATCGACCGCCAGCCGTGGCACTAACAGATTGTGCGGGCTCGGATCCAGGCTGGGTTGAGTGGCCGTCGCCCAGGAATGGCCATCGCCTTCCAGGTAGACACGCAGTCGAGTCATCTTGTCTGCAGTGCGCGGCGCAAGTATGACGAGGGGGAAGGCGTGTCCCGGCAGGACCACCAATTGTCGGCCGTGCTCTTCAGCCAGTTGTTGCAGTGCTTCGCGTGGCGATTGGCAGGCGATGAGAAGCGCACTGATCATCACCATGCAGGCCTTATAGAAGCCGGCCAATATCCGACGACAGGGAAAGTGTCTACTCATCATGTGTCATAACACAGCTTGGCAATGGAGGCGTCGGTAGGTTGTTTATCAGTATGCTGACTGGCAAATTGTTTTTGGGTAGAAAGTTTCGAAGCAAGAGCTGTCGTTTTCAATGAACGGCAAAGGCTGGCATAGGTATTAGAGAAACTGTGATCGAATCAAATCCGTATCGAACGGTGTTATCCCTTGATCAGGCGCAAACACCGCCTGTGCCTGCTGCGGTGAGGTCACTCGTTCTCCCCGTGCTCGAACATGTAAATCGAACAGAGTCTCCAGATCCGGCCTTGGTGTATGTACCAAAGCTCGCAGCATCAACGATACGCCACTGAGGTTGTTCTGGACGTTGTTCCACCGAGGAACTGAAGTGAGCCCCAGATCGGCCCAAATCATGCGTCGTTCCTGCAAGTCCATCACGAATGGCAGGCAGATCCCTGTGTTGGATGCGATATCGATACGGTCGAATACGGAGCGCGGCTCGAATACTTCACCCGACGCCACGTCGACGCGGGCCATCCAGCCGGCGAAGCATTCTGGAAGATCACAGTACGGTTGCTGGGTGAATGAGTTGATAGAGGTGACGATATAGCGCACACCCTTCTCGACAAGGACATCGAGGTCTAGGTCGATGAACTCCGAAGCCCCTTCGGGCGCGTCTACGATGTCGCCACTGTGGTAGCCGCCGAAACCCTTCAAGTTGTAGTACGCGACCGTTTGTTTGAACACGAAGTTGGCGTCGAAAAATGCTGCGGACAAGTCGATGTCCGTGCGTTCACGGCCGTTCTTCCACCACAGGAACAGGCGAATGAAACGTGTGTCAGGCATCGGCAAGCGACTGCCCCGCACCAGCGTACGTAGCGACTTCGATGAGGCACGCTGTGCCAGCGGCACTCTGTATTCGCGTAATGCTGGATCGATGAAACAGCGGCCTAGTGGTGGTAGCGACGCAAAACGCGTTACGAGTGCGCCCTCGCAGATTCTGGCTGCACGAGTCAGTACGTCGTGAGCGAGAGGTTCGCGTCGATCCTTGATGCCATAGATTTTGGCGAATGCACCTTTCGGTGTGAAGGCTCGCAGGGGGAGGGGGCGCGGCGCACGTACCTGGGCCAGCAGCTGCAGCAGGACGGGTGACGACACCTGTGTCGCTACCGCCTCGAACGCGTCAAGAACCGATTCTGGTTCAGTAGCGCGCCGCAGCGTCGCGTCCAGCCGTCGTGCGAATTCACCAGGATGGCCCTGCAGTATGGGCGTAAGCGTGGCGATGTGACGCTGGGCAAGTAATGTTTCGACACGTGATCCAAATGAGTCAGGCGCTTCGTTGCGACGTGCTGCCGTGATGGCGGCCAGCGCTCGTGGGTACTTATCGGCGTAGTCGCCCGGATGAAGTACTTCAGCCAGGCGTTTCCATCGCTCAGCATGCCGCATCACGTCTTCTGCAGCGTTGGGTATGTGGTCGAGCAGGCGCAACAACAGGCGGCGCATTGAGCGCTTCATCGCGGTGAAACGTGTCGACGCTGTCGTCAGTGACACGTCTCCCCCCGTCAGCGCGACCGCGAGTCGCAGCACGTCAGTCGCCGTTTCGACGTTTCGCTCCAGGAATGCGTCCACCCGAGCATCGCCGGCTACATGCAGGATAAGTGCGCCGCCAACCTGTGCACGGATCTCCCGGAACGGGACGGTCTCAGGCAGCAGACGGAACACATCGCTTTTGTAGTTTCGGATAAACCAGACGACGTCGGCAGTTTCCTCCTCAGAGAGCGAGGTGCGCGATGAAACCAGCGGTTCGAGCAGTGACTCGAACTCAGAGATGCTTCCCGGTTCGATAACGCGGGATATGAAGTTGCCTTCAAGCATCGCAGGTCGAGGGTGATCAGTCGGTGGTAAACGCCGAAGCGTGAGGTAGTGCCTGACGGCGTTAAGGTACAACTCCGCTTCTGATGCCGTCAGAACCTGTTCTGGAAAGTCAGGATAAAACGGCCTGTGGTGTACATGAGCGCCAGTTTCCCGCCGAAGGACTCCGACAATTTCGCGCAGCCAGTACTTGAGCTCTGTCGCTGACAACAGGCCGATTTGTTCAATCAAAGGCTCTGACAGTACGCATCGGAACGCCGTGACTTCACGAACAGCCGACGCGACCTGAGCGCGCGTGGCACCGCCAGTGCCCATCGGGACGTGAACTTTGCTACGGCGACGCAGGAACAGCGCCTGATTCATGCTTGATTTTCTCCCTGGGCCGCTGTCTTGGACGAGCTGCTGCATTGTTCTACAACTGATGTAAAAACGCCTGCAAGAAGCAGGCGCGGTGTGGAGAGCGAAACCCCTAGGTCATCAGAGGTTAGAAGGAAGGTGTTCCATAGCCACGGGGGGCATTCTACGTAAGGTTGAATCTGTTTGTCAGGTCGCTGCGTAGCTCAACGGTAACAAGCTGCTTCGCCAGACTTATCAAGCTGGAAGCCGGCTTTGCAGACTCATGCCCATATTGGTAAGGGCGCTGGACAGCTTTTCCAGCGTGGGGAACCCTATGTCATGCACGCCTGCCCAGGCCGGTCGGTCGATGTAAAAGCTGCCATCGGCCAGCCGATGGATGGGTGTCGCAACGATGCCCTTGTCTCTGCTGTGATGCCGCAAGGTGTAGTTGCCCTGGTTCTCGTCGATCAAGTACATGCCTTTGCGAAACAGCAGTCGCTGCTGTTGCTCCAGCGTCCTGAGCACCGGCGGCGCTTCCACTTGTACTCGCAGGTCGGCATGCAAGGTGTCGAAGCTATCCCCGACGCTTTCAGGGGAGGGGGCATTGTCGCGATCAATGTCGATGCCGGGGTCAAGGCGCACGTCGTTACCTTGCCCGGGAAGCACCTCTTCGATACGCAGCCCGATGCCACCTTCCAGTTCACTGACACCCGCGAAGCCATTGAAGGTGTTGATGTTTCTCGCGTTGGTCAGGACCAGCCATTTACCGCCGCTGTTCAAGGTTCTATCGGCTTGGATAAGGGTGTGCGCGAGGTAATTGCTCGTCACTTGCTCGGTAAGATCGGCGATGGGGTTGGGGTATTTGTAATGGGCTGCGCAGTCGATAGCCTGCACGCGTATGCCGTTGGCCCTGGCGGTCTTGACCAGTTCCAGTTCGTTGAGTTGCCCGGATGGATCGGTGCCCAGCTTGCCAAGGTAGCTTTCCAGGTCGTCGGACATTTCGCCGGTCTGGAAATAGTGGTTCAGATCATCCTGTGCGAAGTCGTTGAGCAGGCGACGCATATACAGGGTTTTCACGCCCTTGCGCGCAAAGAGCGGCATGTTGTGGATCACCAGGCGGGTGCTGGTGATGCGGTCCAGGGTTTCGCCGATGACGTAGCCCGGTAGGTCTTCGGGCAGGCGTTCGAGGACGTCTTCGAAGGCCGTTGTCGGTTCAAACGCGGGAATGTCCGGACGAGGAGGCAGGCGGGTCCAGGACAGTTCCTTGTAGAAGTCTTGCGCCGATTGCAGCAGTTTGCGGTGCGTTTCGCCGAAGTAGTAGGTGAAGCGGTCAATGCGGCCGAAGCGGCTGTGAACATGGGTTTCAGTGAGGCCCATTGCCCAGCGTTTCACTTCCGGGCGGGTTGATGGCGGGGTATCGAAGGGGGTGGTCACCCTGCGCAGTGCGTGAGATGGCGTGGCCATCGCTTGCGGCGGTGGTGGGACTCGCGAGGGTGCCGGCATGCGGGCGCTTTTGCTGGAGTTCCCCCGCCGCCTTTCAAGCCGTTGCTGTCGGTCACACGCTCCCATTCGTTGAACTCGTTCAGGCGCACCGGCAGCGCGCCGGAAAAGCCATGGGGGTTGTTCGGGTCGACAATCGTCCAATAACCACGGCCGTTGGGGTTGGCTTCGTAGCGCACGTAATAGGCTTGATCATTCATCAGGATGGCTTGCTGTGGCATGCCGTCGGAAGTCCGCAGGCTATAGACCTGCTGGAACTTTCCGGGGGCGGTATCCAGGTGTTCTCCTTCCAGTATCAGGTTGGTCTGGTAGGCGGCGGGTACCGCCGGCGCAGGCATCGGCGCTGCGCTGGTGGGCTCTGTGGCCGGCATTGACCCAATGGGCTCCACCGCGACGGTGTCGGCCGCTTCGGCGATATCGTGCACGACCCCGTCGGCTTTCAACAGTGCGAGGTTAAACAGTGTGTCGATGGCACTCAGAATCGCATCCAGCTCCCCGGCACGGCGTTCGGCCAGGGTTTTGCCGTTGATCGCCTGGTCGATATTCAGGCCCAGATTGGCCACGCTGGCGCCTACCACCAAGGCCACCGGCCAGCCCGCCACCGCCATCGGGCCGAAGGTTTTGCCAAAGGCGTTCAGGTAGCCGATCCAGAGTTTCTTGCGCAGGTCGCCATTGCTGCGCAGGGAGAAGTCTGCATCGTTGTGCATGCGTGCCTGGCTCGATTGTGCCAGCCACGTAAAGGCGTCGTGTTCGATGGTTTGGTCGGTTTGATTGATCAGGTGGTGATCCCAGGTGCCCCAGTCGATAAACAGCTGGTCGAGTTGGTGGCCCAGGCCCTTGTCCACCCAGTCCGGCGGCAGGGTACCCGCCAGGGCCTGGGCGGTGCGATAGATCAGCACGGGGGTGAGCAGCATCTGCTTCCAGGTTACGGCGTCGGTATCGTCCTGCTGGATCTGCGCTGACAGCGGAAAGTGAGCCATGAAGCGGGCGCGGTTATCCGGGTGGCTGGTCTGGTTCAGCAGCCAGAAATGCAGGTCGGCCGGGGTCTCGAAGCAGTGGAAGGCCTGAGACTCGCCCGGTACATAAAGGATTTGCCGTCCATCGCCGTCGACGATGCGCAGGATATCCGTGGCGATATGTCCGCCGATATCCAGCGCCGCCACGCGCAGCCCGCTGGCTGAAGTGACCTCGGCTTGCAGGTTGGACAGGGTTGGGGGCCAGGACAGATTGCTGGCTAGGGCCTGAAGCACTGTGTGCAACTGCGACTCGGTGAGATGCCCGGCCTGTCGCGCTTGCAGGGCCTGGGCCAGGCAGTTGACCTTGGCCAGGGTGCGGAAGTCGTCGAAGTGAACGCTCCAGAATGTCTCCATGTGTGTGGTGTAGCGGTCGCTGAAATTGATCGCCCAGAAGTCCTTGAGCACCGCGCTGGCGGACAACTGCACTTGGTTATGCTGATCGAACAACCGCGCCTCGGCACCCTCGCGATAAAAACCACCATCACCGTCGAGCAGGTCGGCATTGTCCTGGTCGTGCACCTCGAAGCGGTGAATGACCAACTGCGTCAGCGTCATCGACTCCTGGGGTTTTTCATTGTGGCTCCAGCCCGTAAAGGTTGCCGGGTCACCGACACCACCGTTGAAGCGGTGCCAGTACACCTGATCGGGATCCAGGCCCTCCAGGCCGTGCCTGGCGAGAATTTCACGGGCGGCCTCAATGGCCATCGTCTGCATATTCGGGCAGGCATCCAGCACCACCGGGGCCAGGGCGCGAAGTTTTTGCTGGGCTGCGGGGGATGTGTCGGTCAGCGGCATGCTGCTCTCCTTAAGGGGGAAAAGCCGAGCATGCCAAGCCGTTTAGAGGGGCGGTGGGTAGATAGTTAGCGCCTGGCGATATCGGAGAAGTAAAACTTATCCAACGTATGCCGTGACTCGGTGTACTCGAACTGCCGCCCATCCTGCAGAAACGTCTGGTTGCTCACCACGATCACATGGCTTTGGCCATCAAGGTCGAGGTGGGTCTGGTCATCCTTGCTGCGGGGCAGGGCTTCGATGGTGCGCTGGGCGTAGCTGATCTGCAGTTGCAGCGTCTGTTCGATGAAGGCGTAGATCGACTGTTCGGCAATCGCCTGGTCCAGGCCGGGGATCAGGTCGGCGACGAAGTGGTTGATGTCGAGGATCACCCGTTTGCCGCCGATGCGCCGTACCCGTTTGATGCGTGTGATGAGGCTGCCGGGTTCGGCCTCGATGTGTTGCAACAGCGGGCCTTCCAGTGGGAGTTGAGTGAATTCGACCACTTCGGTGCGTACGTCATCGCCCAGGTCGGCGTGGGTTTCGTGGAAGCTGACGATGCCGCCGAGTTGGAACTCAATCGGGTTGGGCGAGAGCACGAAGGTGCCCTTGCCGTGGATCTTTTGCGCAAACCCACGTTCCTGCAACTGCTCGATGGCCCGACGCACGGTGCCTCGGCTGGCCTGGTAGCTGTCCATCAATTCGGTTTCGGAGGGCAGGCGCGTGCCGCGTTGCAGGCGTTCGGTGGTGATGCTGGCAAGCAGATCGGTATAGATCTGGTTGTATTTGCTCATGGATAGGGCTCTGTGCCGCGTTGGCGTTCAAGGCAGGAACCTTAGAGGCAGAGAGGGGCTTTGTCCATTAGACCCTTGGATTTGTGCGGCTTGCAGCGACGGGATGTACTGCACGGAATAAACAAATCCAAACTCGTACAGACGAGTTGTTGCTTTAACTCGTCTGTACGAGTACTTTTGGCTTCGGCGTGCTGCCAATGACTGCCCCCCAATAAAAAAAATCAAAGTGGAAACCAAGCATGAGCCACGACTATTCGAACATTGCCCGCGAGATCCTCGAGCACCTCGGGGGCAGCGACAACCTTGAGCAAGCTGCCCACTGCGTGACCCGCCTGCGCCTGGCGCTCAAGGATCCGAGCCTGGTCAACAACAGCGCGTTGAACCAGGTCGATCTGGTCAAGGGCTCATTCTTCACCGGCGGTTTGTTCCAGGTGGTGATCGGCCCCGGCGAAGTGGAAAAGGTCTACGCCGCCCTGCGCGAACAGACCGGCCTCGCCGCCGCCACCATCGCCGACGTCAAGAAGAAGGGCGCCGACAAGACCAATGCCATGCAGCGCCTGGTGCGGGTGTTCTCCGATGTGTTCATGCCGATCCTGCCCGCGCTGATCATTGCTGGCCTGCTGATGGGCATCAACAACCTGATGGGCGCCAAGGGCATGTTCATCGAGGGCCAGACGCTGCTGGAGGCGTATCCGAACTTGGATGGCCTGTGGAGCCTGATCAACCTGATGGCCAATACCTCATTTGTGTTCCTGCCGGCGTTGGTGGGCTGGTCGGCGGCCAAGCGTTTTGGCGGCAGTGAAATCCTCGGCATTGTGCTCGGCCTGATGCTGGTGCATCCCGATCTGCTCAATGCCTGGAACTACGGCAAGGCGGTTGCCGGGCTCGACGGCCAGAGCCTGCCGTACTTCGATATTTTCGGCTGGTTCAAGATCGAGAAAGTCGGCTACCAGGGGCAGATCCTGCCGATCCTGATGGCGGCGTATGTGATGAGCGTCATCGAGAAATGGCTGCGCGCTCGCGTGCCCAATGCCATTCAACTGCTGGTCGTGCCGATCACTACCATCGTCGTCACCGGCGTGCTGGCGTTGGCGATCATCGGCCCGGTGACCCGTCACCTCGGCATCCTGATCACCGAAGGCGTGGTCACCCTGTTTGACCTGGCGCCGATGGTTGGCGGAGCGATTTTCGGCCTGCTGTACGCACCGCTGGTGATCACCGGCATGCACCACATGTTCCTCGCCGTCGACCTGCAACTGATCTCCACCCAAGGCGGCACGTTTATCTGGCCGATGATCGTCATGTCCAACCTGGCCCAGGGCAGCGCCGCGCTCGCGGTGTTCTACACCACCCGCAATGCGCGGGATAAAAGCATGGCCTCGACCTCAGCGATTTCCGCTTACTTCGGCATCACTGAACCGGCGATGTTCGGGGTGAACCTGCGCTTCAAGTTTCCGTTTTATGCGGCCCTGGTGGGCTCGGCGCTGGGCAGCATTTTCCTGTCGCTGAACAAGGTGCAGGCCTCGGCCATTGGGGTGGGGGGCTTGCCTGGGTTTATCTCGATCGTGCCGCAATCCATCTCGATGTTTGTGATCGGGATGGTCATCGCGATTGTCGTGCCGTTCGTACTGACCTGTGCGTTGAGCATGAAGATTGTTCGGCCCGGTTATCGCGTTGCCTGATCTACCGCTATCGGGGCAAGTTGAACCGTTGCACCATTAATTGAAGGAACCCACCATGCAAGACTGGCAACACTCGGTGATCTACCAGATCTACCCCAAAAGCTTCCACAGCCACGCGGGTAACGCCACCGGTGACCTGCTGGGTATCGTGGACAAACTCGACTACCTCAAGTGGCTGGGCGTGGATTGCCTGTGGATCACGCCGTTCCTGCGTTCGCCGCAACGGGACAACGGCTACGACATCAGCGACTACTACGCCATCGACCCCAGCTACGGAACCATGGCCGACTGCGACCTGCTGATCAGCGAAGCGGCCAAGCGCGGCATCAAGCTGATGCTCGACATTGTGGTCAACCACACGTCCATTGAGCATGAGTGGTTCCAGCAGGCGCGCAGCAGCCTCGACAACCCCTACCGCGACTTCTACATCTGGCGCGACCAGCCCAACAACTGGGAATCCAAGTTCGGCGGTTCGGCCTGGGAATACGAGGCGCAAACCGGCCAGTACTTCCTGCACTTGTTCGACCACACCCAGGCTGACCTCAATTGGGACAACCCCCAGGTGCGTGCCGAAGTGTTCAAGTTGATGCGCTTCTGGCGTGACAAGGGCGTGGGCGGTTTCCGTCTGGATGTGATCAACCTGATCTCCAAGCCCGCCGATTTCCCCGAAGACAACAGTGACGGCCGCCGCTTCTACACCGACGGCCCGAACGTGCATGAATACCTGCAGGAGATGCACCGCGAAGTCTTTGAAGGCCATGACCTGATCAACGTCGGCGAGATGTCGTCCACCAGCCTGGAGCATTGCATTCGCTACTCGCGACCGGAGTCGAAAGAGCTGTCGATGACCTTCAACTTTCATCACCTGAAAGTTGATTACCCGAACCTGCAAAAGTGGGTGAAGGCCGACTTCGACTTCCTGCAACTCAAGCAGATTTTTTCCGACTGGCAACTGGGTATGCAAGCCGGTGGCGGCTGGAATGCGCTGTTCTGGTGTAACCACGATCAGCCCCGGGTGGTCTCGCGGTTTGGTGACGACGGTGAGTACCGCGTGGTCTCGGCCAAGATGCTCGCCACCGCATTGCACTTCCTCCAGGGCACGCCGTTTGTGTATCAGGGCGAAGAGCTGGGCATGACCAATCCGGGCTTCGCCAGCATCGATCAGTACCGCGATGTGGAGACCCTGAACATCTTCCGCCTCAAGCGCGATGCCGGTGAATCCGAAGCGGCGAGCATGGCGGCGATCATGCAGAAGTCGCGCGACAACGGCCGCACGCCGATGCAGTGGAGCGCGCAACCCAATGCGGGCTTCAGCACCGGTGAGCCGTGGATCGGCATCCCGGCGAATGCCGCGCAGATCAACGTTGAACACCAACTCGATGATCCCGACTCCGTGCTGCATCACTACCGTGCGCTGATCGCCTTGCGTCGTCATGAACCGCTGATTCAAGCGGGTGTTTACCGCCAACTGCTGCAAGACCATCTGCAGGTCTGGGCGTACCTGCGTGAAGGCCACGGCGAGCGCTTGCTGGTGCTGAATAATTTCTACCGCCAGCCCTGTGAGATCCAACTGCCTGACGACGTGATCGGCGCGGCGACCGAGCAACGCCTGCTGATCAGCAATTACCCCGACTGCCCGCAACGCACGGCCACGGTCGTCTTGCGTCCCTACGAATCGTTCGTGCTGTATCTGAAGGACTAAACCCCGGGCGCAGGGTGCTTCAAAAAAAACATAATAAAAATATCGGAGTGCTTCATGAAAACAACAATAAAGCTGGGCCTCGTTGCCTCCTGCCTGAGCCTGCCATTCGGTGCGCAGGCCCTGGAATTTGCAGGTTACTTGCGCAGCGGTGCGGGGACTTCAACGGGCAGTGGCAAGCAGCAATGTTTCCAACTGCCGGGGGCGCAAACCAAATACCGATTGGGCAACGAATGCGAGCAGTACGCCGAACTGGAACTGCGTCAGGACCTGCTGACCCTCGACGATGGCTCAGTGCTCAGCGTCGACGCCATGGCATCCCTCTACAACAAATACGACCGCGCCCTTAAATTCCAGGGCGAAGACAACGGTTCGGCGCGCATGCCGCAGATGTATGCGCAGTGGTCGAACCTGCCGGCCCTCAATGGCGGTTCGCTGTGGGCCGGTCGGCGCTACTACAAACGCAATGACATCCATATTTCCGACTTCTACTACTGGAACCAGAGCGCCACCGGTGGCGGTATTGAGGACGTGCTGATCGGCGACCTGAAATACAGCTACGCGCTCTCGCGCAAGGACAACCTGTACCAGAAGGAATACGCCACCCGTCACGACTTCAACGTGGCGGGCTTCAAGACCAACCCCGGCGGCGAGCTGGAGCTGGGCTTGAGCTATATCGAAAAGGCCGGCGGGCGCGACACCAACAGCGGTTGGGCGCTCACCGCGCAGCATGTGCAAAAACCCTTTCTGGGCGGCAAGAACAAATTCGCCCTGCAGTACGGCGAAGGTCCCGGCACCGGCCTGGGCTACACCGGCAATACCTTCCTGGATAACAGCAGCAAAAGTTATCGCGCCGTGGAGTTCTTCGACTGGCAAGTGACCCCGCGCTTTGGTGGGCAGATCGAAGCGGTGTACCAGAAGGATATTCGCCCCGGCAGCCAGGACCAGACCTGGATGTCCATCGGTGTTCGCCCTGCGTATGCGATCAGCGAACAATTCAAACTGGTCACCGAACTCGGGCACGATCAGGTCGATGCCACAGGCGGCACGCGCAAACTGAGCAAATTTACCTTCGCCCCGACCTGGTCGCCCAAGGGGCCGGATTTCTGGGCGCGGCCGGAAGTGCGGTTGTACTACACCTATGCGACCTGGAACGAAGCGGCCAAGCGTGCAGCGAATGAACTGGCGGCGGGCTCGGCGTTGTCCGACACCGGCGCCTATGGCACCGCGCGGCATGGGTCGAACGTTGGCGTGCAGGTTGAATACTGGTGGAAATAAGTCATCCGTGGGATAGGCATCCACCCAAGGATTTTTACAGAACAAAACAGCAGGTGACGTCATGACCGCAACTCAACCCCTGGAATTGCTCGCGCCTTTATCCGGCGTGCTGCTGGCACTGGACCAGGTGCCTGACCCGGTGTTCGCCAGCCGCATGATTGGCGACGGCCTGTGCATCGATCCCACTTCGCAGACCCTGTGTGCGCCGCTGGCCGGAGTGATCAGTAATATCCAGGACAGTGGGCATGCGGTCAGCGTCACCGACGACAACGGCGTGCAGGTGCTGATGCATATCGGCCTGGACACCGTGAGCCTGGCGGGCAAGGGCTTCACCCGCCTGGTCGAGGAAGGCCAGCGGGTGGAAGCCGGGCAAGCACTGATCGAATTCGATGCCGACTACGTGGCGCTCAACGCGCGCAGTTTGCTGACCTTGATGCTGGTGGTCAGCGGCGAGCCGTTCACGCCGTTGGCAAGCGGCCTGGTGGAACGGGGCCAACCGGTGTTGCAGGTATCGCCCGGCAACCGGGTAGAGGAGGCCGATGAGGAGGAGGGCGATGCACGCTTCTCCAAGCCGTTGACCTTGCCCAACGCCAATGGCTTGCACGCGCGCCCGGCAGCGGTATTTGCCCAGGCGGCGAAAGGTTTTAACGCGAGCATTTACCTGCACAAGCAAACCCAGAGTGTCAACGCCAAGTCGCTGGTGGCGATCATGGCGCTGCAAACCGTACAGGGCGATACCTTGCAAGTCAGCGCAGCCGGGGAGGATGCCGAGGCAGCAATCAATGTGCTGGTTGCGCTGTTGGCTGAAGGCTGCGGCGAGGCCATTGCGGCGCCGGCTGCACAGCTCGAAGCGCGCGTGCCGGTATCGTCGACGACGCTGCTGCGAGGCGTTTGCGCATCGCCGGGGTCGGCGTTTGGCCAAGTGGTTCAGGTCGCTGAGCCCGAGTTAAAGGTGACTGAACAGGGGGCGGGAGAAACCTTCGAACGCGCTGCGTTGGCGCGTGGCCTGTTGGCTGCAAACGAAGCGCTGCAAGCCTTGCAAACCCAGGCGGCAGGCAGTGCCCAGGCGGAGATTTTCCGTGCCCATCAGGAATTGCTCGAAGACCCGACGCTGCTGGAACAAGCCCACGGCTTGCTGGCCGAAGGCAAGAGCGCCGCGTTTGCCTGGAACAGCGCCACGGTCGCCACCGCCCAACTGTTCCAGGGCCTGGGCAATGCCCTGTTGGCCGAACGTGCGGCGGACCTGGCGGATGTCGGTCAACGCGTGCTGAAACTGATCCTCGGTATTCAAGACCGCGCCTGGGACCTGCCCGACCGCGCGATCCTGATCGCCGAACAACTGACGCCTTCGCAAACCGCCAGCCTCGATACCCAAAAGGTGCTGGGGTTTGTCACCGTCGGCGGCGGGGCAACCAGCCATGTCGCGATCCTGGCGCGTGCCCTGGGCCTGCCTGCCATGTGTGGGGTCGGGCCTGAAGTGCGGGCGCTGGCCAACGGCAAACAGGTCCTGCTCGACGCCGACAAGGGCGAGTTGCACCTGGACCCCAACCTGGCCGAGATCGAACAATTGGAGGCTGCGCGCCAACAGCAAATACTGCGACGCCAGCGTGACGTGGCGCAGGCCTCCGTGCCTGCGATCACCCGCGACGGCCATCACGTCGAGGTGACCGCCAACGTCGCGTCGTTGCAGGAGGTGGAGCAATCCCTGGCCCTCGGGGGTGAAGGCGTCGGCCTGCTGCGCTCGGAGTTCCTGTACCTGGATCGCAATCGCGCCCCAAGCGTGGATGAGCAGGCCGCAACCTACAGCGCCATCGCCCGTGCCCTGGGCACCGAGCGCAATCTGGTGGTGCGCACCCTGGATGTCGGCGGCGATAAACCGCTGGCGTATGTGCCGATGGACAGCGAAACCAACCCGTTCCTGGGCCTGCGCGGTATACGCCTGTGCCTGGAGCGCCCGGAGCTGTTGCGTGAACAGTTGCGCGCGATCCTTGCGAGTGCCGGGCTGGCACGCCTGCATATCATGTTGCCGATGGTCAGCCTGCTGTCGGAGCTGCATCTGGCGCGCAAGATTCTGGAAGAAGAAGCGCAATCCCTCGGGCTCAGCGAGTTGCCCAAACTGGGCATCATGATCGAGGTGCCGTCGGCAGCCTTGATGGCGGATGTGTTTGCGCCCCATGTGGATTTCTTCTCCATCGGCACCAACGACCTGACCCAGTACACCCTGGCCATGGACCGCGATCACCCGCGCCTGGCCAGCCAGGCCGACAGCTTTCACCCGGCGGTGCTGCGCCTGATCGCCACCACCGTCACGGCCGCCCACGCCCATGGCAAGTGGGTGGGCGTATGCGGTGCACTGGCCTCCGAAGCGCTGGCGGTGCCGGTGTTGATCGGGCTGGGCGTGGATGAGCTGTCTGTCAGTGTGCCGCTGATTCCCACCATCAAGGCCACCGTGCGCGAGCTGGACCTGGTCGACTGCCAGACCATCGCCCGTCAGGTACTGGGCCTGGAAGAAGCCGCCCAGGTGCGCGAGGCCTTGCGCCTGTATCACGCGGCCACCGTTGAAACCTCACCTGTCGTGGAGCACTGAGCATGTTCGAGAAATTGCAGCGGGCGTTCTGGAAAGCCCTGACCCCGGATTTGATTGCCGAGACGGTGGTGACTCCGACGCAGGGGCTGTTGTCGGCCGAGGTGCTGAGTGCGTTGGGAGGTGCGGATAACCTCAAGTCGCAACAGCGTGTGGCGCTGACGCGGGTGAGGGTGCAATTGCAGGATGCGGGCCGGCTGGATGAGGCGGCGTTGAAAGCGGCGGGTGTGCCGGGTGTGATGGTGTTGGCGGGAGGAGTGGTCCACCTGATCACCGGCCTCTAACCCAAGTAGAGATCAAAATGTGGGAGGGGCGGTGTTGGGAGGATCAGTTTTACAGCTGCGGGGTGTCTTCCGGCGGCTTGGTCTTGTCCACACCCGGCACATGCAGGTTGCCCTCCACCACCTGGTTGCCTTCCAGCTGCGGCTGGGTCACCCAGGTCAGGATGTCGTAATAACGCCGGATGTTCGCCACAAAGTGCACCGGCTCGCCGCCTCGGGCGTAGCCGTAGCGGGTCTTGCTGTACCACTGCTTCTGCGACAGGCGCGGCAGCATCTTCTTCACGTCCAGCCACTTGTTCGGGTTCAGGCCTTCCTTCTTCGCCAGAATGCGCGCGTCGTCCAGATGGCCGGTGCCGACGTTATAAGCGGCGAGGGCGAACCAGGTGCGGTCGGGCTCGGCGATCTTGTCGTCCAGCTCGTCCTTGATCTTGGCCAGGTACTTGGCGCCGCCCATGATGCTTTGCCTGGCATCCAGGCGATTGGACACGCCCATGGCCTGGGCGGTGTTCTGGGTCAGCATCATCAGGCCGCGCACGCCGGTCTTTGACGTGACCGTCGGTTGCCACAGCGATTCCTGATAGCCGATCGCCGCGAGCAGGCGCCAGTCGACTTTTTCTTCCTTGGCGTAGGCGCGAAAGTGCTTCTCGTATTTGGGCAGTCGCTGCTGCAAATGCTGGGCGAAGGTGTAGGCGCCGACATAGCCGAGGACATCGACATGCCCGTAATAGCGGTCTTTAAGGCGTTGCAGGGTGCCGTTCTTTTCCACCTTGTCCAGGTAGCTGTTGATCTCGTTGAGCAGGCTGTTGTCGTCGCCGGCCGCCACGGCCCAGCTCTGGTTGCTGGCATTGCCGAGGTCGAACGCCACCCGTACGTTGGGGAAGTACACCTGGTTCATCGCCACTTCGTTGGAGTCCACCAGGGTCAGGTCGATTTGGCCCTCGTCCACCATGCGCAGCAGGTCGACCACCTCAACGGCGTCGGATTCTTCGTATTCGATGGCCGGGTTCTGCTTTTTAAGCGCCGCCAGTTGTTCGGCGTGGGTGCTGCCCTTGAGCACCATGATCTTCTTGCCCACCAGGTCTGCCGCGTTCGTCGGCCGTGACTGGCCGTTGCGGTAGATGATCTGCGGGGTGACTTCAAGATAAGGGTGGGAGAACCGCACCTGTTGCTGGCGCTGCTCGCTGCTGACCAGGCCGGCGGCGGCGAGCACCGGGCCGTTGGGTTTGCCCAACTGGCCGAACAGGTCGTCGAGGTTGTCGGCGGTCTCGATCTCCAGCTTCACGCCCAGGTCATCGGCAAAACGCTTGACCAGTTCGTATTCGAAACCGGTTTCACCGTTGCGGTCCTGGAAGTAAGTCGCCGGGCTGTTTCGGGTTATCACCCGCAATACGCCATCCTCCTTGATTCGCTCGAGCGTGCTGGGTTTATCAACACAGGCGCTGAGCATCAGGAAGAGTCCGGTTGCGATGAGCCATCTGGCGCATCGCGGGCGCAAAGCAGTTGGGGAGAACATCTGCGCAGTATACGCAAACGGCCCACGGCGCCATATCTCGACAGCGGCGGACTTGTCTGCTAGCGCCGCCAAAACTGTGCTGCAGCCCGCAGAAACGTGGCTTGGCGCCCGATTGTGACGGTTAAAATAACTGCGCGGAATGCCTTAGATAACGCCCCGATAGCGTGCAAACCGTGCCAACTGACGTTCGGCAGCAGCCAGCGGTGCCGTTTCGGGTGCCGTTGGCGCAGGTTTACGCTAGAATGCACGGCCTCAAAGCACACCCCTTCCCGAGGCTGTCCCGAAGATGTTGATCCTGCGCGGCGCTCCTGCCCTTTCTGCCTTTCGCCACAGCAAACTCCTTGAGCAACTGAGCCAGAAGGTTCCAGCGGTTACAGGCCTGTATGCTGAATTTGCTCACTTCGCCGACGTTACCGGCGTCTTGACCGCCGACGAACAGCAAGTGCTCGCACGCCTTCTGAAGTACGGCCCCAGCGTTCCCGTTCAAGAGCCGACTGGCCGCTTGTTCCTGGTTCTGCCACGGTTCGGCACCATCTCGCCCTGGTCGAGCAAGGCCAGCGATATCGCCCGCAACTGCGGCCTGGAAAAAATCCAGCGTCTGGAGCGCGGTATCGCCTTCTACGTTGCCGGCCAGTTCAGCGATGCCGAGGCCGAGCTGATCGCCAGCAGCCTGCACGACCGCATGACCCAGATCATCGTCAGCCAGCTGGAACAGGCTGCCGGTCTGTTCAGCCACGCCGAGCCCAAGCCGCTGACCGCGATTGACGTGCTTGGCGGTGGCAGCGCCGCCCTCGAGAAGGCCAACACCGAACTGGGCCTGGCCCTGGCCGAAGACGAAATCGACTACCTGGTCAACGCCTTCACCGGTCTCAAGCGCAACCCCCACGACATCGAACTGATGATGTTCGCCCAGGCCAACTCCGAGCATTGCCGTCACAAGATCTTCAACGCCAGTTGGGACATCGACGGCGAGAGCCAGGAAAAAAGCCTGTTCGGCATGATCAAGAACACCTACGTGATGCACAGCGAAGGCGTTCTGTCGGCTTATAAGGACAACGCCTCGGTGATCGTCGGCTCGGTTGCCGGCCGTTTCTTCCCGGACCCTGAAACCCGCCAATACGGCGCGGTGCAGGAACCGGTGCACATCCTGATGAAGGTCGAGACCCACAACCACCCGACCGCGATTGCCCCGTTCCCGGGCGCAGCCACCGGTTCCGGCGGCGAGATCCGCGACGAAGGTGCCACCGGCCGTGGCGCCAAGCCAAAGGCCGGCCTGACCGGTTTCACCGTGTCCAACCTGCAGATCCCGGGCTTCGAACAGCCATGGGAAGTGCCGTACGGCAAGCCTGAGCGCATCGTAACTGCGCTGGACATCATGATCGAAGGCCCGCTGGGCGGCGCCGCGTTCAACAACGAGTTCGGCCGTCCGGCGCTGACCGGTTATTTCCGTACTTTCGAACAGTCCATCACCACCCCGCGTGGCGATGAAGTGCGCGGCTACCACAAGCCAATCATGTTGGCTGGCGGCATGGGCAACATCCGTGAAGAACACGTCAAGAAAGGCGAGATTCTGGTCGGCTCCAAGCTGATCGTCCTCGGCGGCCCGGCGATGTTGATCGGCCTGGGCGGCGGCGCGGCTTCCTCCATGGCCACCGGCACCAGCTCGGCAGACCTCGACTTCGCTTCCGTACAGCGCGAAAACCCTGAGATGGAACGCCGCTGCCAGGAAGTCATCGACCGTTGCTGGCAGTTGGGTGACAAGAACCCGATCAGCTTCATCCACGACGTCGGCGCCGGCGGTTTGTCCAACGCCTTCCCGGAGCTGGTCAACGATGGCGACCGCGGTGGCCGCTTCGAACTGCGCAACATTCCGAACGACGAGCCGGGCATGGCCCCGCACGAAATCTGGAGCAACGAATCCCAGGAACGTTACGTACTGGCGGTCGGCCCTGAAGACTTCGCGCGCTTCCAGGCCATCTGCGAACGCGAGCGTTGCCCGTTTGCCGTGGTCGGCGAAGCCACTGCCGAGCCGCAACTGACGGTCACCGACAGCCACTTCGGCAACAGCCCCGTGGACATGCCCCTCGAAGTGCTGCTGGGCAAGGCCCCGCGCATGCACCGTTCGGCGGTACGTGAAGCCGAATTGGGCGATGATTTCGACCCAAGCGCCCTGGACCTGGCCGACAGCATCGAACGTGTGTTGCACCACCCGGCCGTGGCGAGCAAAAGCTTCCTGATCACCATCGGCGACCGCACCATCACCGGCCTGGTGGCCCGTGACCAAATGGTCGGCCCATGGCAGGTACCGGTGGCCGACGTTGCCGTCACCGCCACCAGCTTCGACGTCTACACCGGTGAAGCCATGGCCATGGGCGAGCGTACGCCGCTGGCCCTGCTGGACGCCCCGGCGTCGGGCCGCATGGCCATTGGTGAAACCCTCACCAACATCGCCGCGTCGCGTATCGGTAAATTGTCCGACATCAAGCTGTCGGCCAACTGGATGTCCGCCGCCGGTCACCCAGGTGAAGATGCGCGTCTGTACGACACGGTAAAAGCGGTCGGCATGGAGCTGTGCCCGGAGCTGGGCATCACCATTCCGGTGGGCAAGGACTCCATGTCCATGGCCACCCGCTGGAACGATGAAGGCGTGGACAAGAGCGTCACCTCGCCGCTGTCGCTGATCGTCACCGGCTTTGCGCCGGTCACCGACATCCGCCAGACCCTGACCCCGCAACTGCGCATGGACAAGGGCACCACCGACCTGATCCTGATCGACCTGGGCCGTGGCCAGAACCGCATGGGCGCCTCGATCCTCGCGCAAACCCACGGCAAGCTCGGCAAACACGCGCCGGACGTGGATGACGCCGAAGACCTGAAAGCCTTCTTCGCCGTGATCCAGGGCCTCAACGCCGACGGCCACCTGCTGGCTTACCACGACCGTTCCGACGGTGGTTTGCTGACCAGCGTGGTCGAGATGGCGTTTGCCGGTCACTGCGGCCTGAACATCGTGCTCGACAGCGTTGCCGAGGATGCCTCGGAAATCAACGGCATCCTCTTCAACGAAGAGTTGGGCGCCGTGATCCAGGTTCGCCAGGACGCTACTCCGGACGTCCTCGCACAGTTCAGCGCCGCTGGCCTGGACGACTGCGTCGCGGTGATCGGCCAGCCGATCAACAACGGCGAGATCAACATCTCGTTCAACGGCGACACCGTGTTTGCCGGCCAGCGCCGCTTGCTGCAACGCCAGTGGTCCGAGACCAGCTACCAGATCCAACGCCTGCGTGACAACGCCGACTGCGCCGAGCAGGAATTCGACGTGATCCTGGAAGAAGACAACCCGGGCCTGAGCACCAAGCTCAGCTTCGACGTCAACCAGGACATCGCCGCGCCGTACATCAAGAAAGGCATCCGCCCACAAGTTGCCGTACTGCGTGAGCAGGGCGTCAACGGCCAGGTGGAAATGGCGGCCGCGTTCGACCGCGCCGGCTTCAATGCGATTGACGTGCACATGAGCGACATCCTCGCCGGTCGCGTTGACCTCGACGCGTTCAAAGGCCTGGTGGCCTGCGGTGGTTTCTCCTACGGCGACGTGCTCGGTGCCGGCGAAGGCTGGGCCAAATCGGCCCTGTTCAACAGCCGTGCCCGCGATGCGTTCCAGGGCTTCTTCGAACGCAACGACAGCTTCACCCTGGGTGTGTGCAACGGTTGCCAGATGATGTCCAACCTCCACGAACTGATCCCGGGCAGCGAGTTCTGGCCGCACTTCGTGCGTAACCGTTCCGAGCAGTTCGAAGCCCGTGTCGCCATGGTGCAGGTGCAGGAATCCAACTCGATCTTCCTGCAAGGCATGGCCGGTTCGCGCATGCCGATCGCCATCGCCCATGGTGAAGGTCATGCCGAGTTCGAAAGCGAAGAAGCCTTGCTCGAAGCCGACCTGTCCGGTTGCGTGGCCATGCGTTTCGTCGACAACCACGGCAAGGTCACCGAAAGCTACCCGGCCAACCCGAACGGCTCGCCGCGCGGGATCACCGGCCTCACCAGCCGCGACGGTCGCGTCACCATCATGATGCCGCACCCGGAGCGTGTATTCCGCGCCGTGCAGAACTCGTGGCGCCCGGAAGAGTGGAACGAAGACGGTGCGTGGATGCGCATGTTCCGCAACGCCCGCGTGTGGGTGAACTAAGGCCGTGTACAAGCTTGCCTTCTTTGTGCCCGACAGCCATGTGGAGGCGGTGAAAACCGCCGTCTTCGCGGTTGGCGGCGGGCGCATCGGCGACTACGACAGCTGCGCCTGGCAAGTGCTGGGCCAGGGCCAGTTTCGCGCGTTGGACGGCAGCCAGCCGTTTATCGGGCAGGTTGGCCAGGTTGAAGTGGTGGAAGAATGGAAGGTTGAGCTGGTAGTGGCCGATGAGTTGATCAGCACGGTGGTCGCCGCGTTGAAGCTCAGCCACCCCTATGAAACACCGGCTTATGACGTGTGGCAGTTGGCGGACTTCTGATCCGCCGACGGTAAAGACAAGAAACCCGCTGGGCCAGTTTGGCCAGCGGGTTTTTTGTTGACGGTCACGAACCCCGGGTCAAAGCCTCAGTGGCTCAGGGGGCCGGAACCAACCCCACTTCCGCCTTCAACGCATCGATCAAGATGTTTTCGTAGCTGAAACGCTTGCCCTGCATCGGCTCCCAGCGTTCGACATAAAACAGGCCGTTGTTGTCGACCTTGATTGGCGTCGACACGATCTCCCCGCTGCGCGAGCGATGCAGCACGTTGTTCTGCGACGGCGACGGGCGTTCGATCAGGAACAGGCCGGGCCGGTTCAGTCGTGCCCTGTCCACCGCAACGAACGGGGCGGGGGCGTTGATACCGGCAACACCGGCGTCCAGGATGAAGTCGCTGCGCAAGGCTTTCCTGTACGGACTCATCCCTTCGGCAAACGACTCCCAGGCACCCGGACGAATATTCCGGGCCAGCGCGGGGGCGGTGCCCCGGACATGCAGGCTGACCGCACCTTGCAGTTCCGCCAGGCCTTGCACGCCCAGGTGCGTATTGGTGTGGGTGCTGCCAATGAAGGCAAGCCACTTGTGAGATCCCTGTGCCGCCTGGTCGGCCGTGATTACCTGGTTGGCGAAGTAACTGAACAGCTGGTTGCGCGAGACGTCCGCATCCCCCAGGCCCTTGACGTGATAACTGGCGGTGCAGTCCAGGGCCCGGATGCGCAGGCCCTGTTTGGCCGCCGCCTGGATCACCTCAGTGTAGGTATCGTTACCTTTGTAGCCCGGCATATGGCCGCGATCCAACTGGGTGAGGTAGCGCTTGAGGTTGTCCGGCAGCCGCTGTGTGCGCAGAAAAATATCCAGCTCTTCCTGGTGGATATCGGTCAGCAGGTGCTCCATGTACAGGGTCTTGAATTCCAGGTCCTTGAGTTTTTTCATGTAGTCGCGCAACCAGCGTTTGCTGGACTGCGCGCTGTGTCCTTCACCGATTACCAGCCCCGAGAACTCGCTTTGACGGACGTTCTCCAGCAGCGCCTCCGGGCTTTTCGGTGAGGCGAGGACGGAGGGATCGGGCCTGGCGGGTGGTACGTGGCTGGCCAGGTAGGTATCTGCATCGGTGACCAGACGTGCCCTGGCGTTTTGAAACGCCAGGAAGGCCTCGGTATGGTCAGGGTTCTGTGGGAAGTAGCGAGTGTCCAGCCCGTGCCGGGTATCGGTCTGACGGACGATGCTTTCCCTGAGAGGGCGGGCAATGTCGTATTCGTCGTAATGTGCCACCGCCGCCGTGACTGTGCTGGACGATGCTATCGGCTCGGGCGCTTTGTACGAGGTTCGCAGGGCCAACTGGTAATCGCCCCTGGCCAGCGCGTCACCCGCCAGGGCGCCGGGGGCGTCGACCCACACGCCCACCGGTTGGTCCGCGCCCACATCCACCACGCGCAGCGCAACCGCATCCTGCAGGTCCGCCAGGCCAGGCGTTTTCTCGAAGGTACGCAGGCGGGAGTGATCCACCAGGGCAATCCAACGTTCATCCTGTTCGCTGAGGGCATCGGCCTCAATGACTTTATGGGAGTAGAAGTTCCTGACGCTGTTACCCCGTGGCGTGGTCGGTGGGGTATCGCCCATTTGCAGCACATCGTCCAGCAGGTAGGACGTGGAGGCGTCCAGGGCTTTGACCTTCATGCCCTTTTCCTGGGCTTTGCGCACCAATGCTACGTAGGAGTACTCGGCATCCTCGGCAAAACCGAGGGTTTTATCGACGGCCCTGAGGTGCCGTTCGATATGCTGCCAGGATTTGCCGCTGTTGAGTTTTTCCAGTTTTAGGCGGAATACATCGGTGGGCAGGTACTCGATGTACACATGTTTGAAGCCGCGCTCAATCAAGGCGTCTATCTGGGTGATCAACAGTTGTTTGCTGGCGATGGAGCCCGGTAGTGCGCCAATGACCAGGTTCTTGTTGCCGCTGAAGGCATCGCTGGCAATCAGCTGTGCAAACGATGTGTTGGCCTCCAGGGCCGGGGGCGCGGTACGGGGCGGCAACGGGTCGAGGTGCTTGAAAAAGTCCTCGGCGTCAGTCGCCAAGCGTTTGGCCTGTTGCAGGTAAGCCGTGCGCAGGGATCGCAGGTCGCTGATGCCACTTCCCCGACCGACGTCTGCGGTACCGAACTCCCATTCGGAACGTGACAGGATTTCGGCTCGCACCTGCGGGTTAAGGGCCAACTCCAGCTTGCCGGCGTATTTCCCCGGTACCTCGTAAGGCTTGAGCGGCTCCGGTGTGTCCGGCAATTTTTCATACTTGGGCGCGCCGCCCGTGACCCCGGTGCGGCGCCACACACCTTGTGCATCAGGCGCAGCCACGCGAGTCGTGGAGATCAATTTGCCGGTAGGCGGATCGAGTCGGTACAGCAAATAACGTCCGATCGGGTCGGGGGTGTTCTTCGCCCAAAGCAACTCGCCATCGAACAGCACCGCCTGCATGTCTGCCGGTGCAAGAGCCTGGGCTTGCAGGGGTTGCACCAGCTTCACGGCCTCGCTGGCAGCGGCGGCGCTCTTGGCTGCCTCGCGCGGCGCCGGTCTTGCCAGTTGCCTAAGGGAAACCAATGCCGGGCGCAGATCGGTAAAAGCCGCGCCGGCGCTGTTGAGCACGTAACCGATCAAGTGTTCCACGGCAGCTCCGGTGTCGCCTTGCTCATACGCGTTCAGGGCGAGCATGCCGTCCTTGAACGCCAGCAGCATGCCCAGGCTCAGGCTGACGGTGGGAAACGGCGCGGTAGCAATGGCAGTGACCCATTCCACGCAGGTCCAGAGGATGCCCGTGATCATCTGGGTGCGATTGGCCGTGGTGCCTTCAACGTCATCGATCTTGCGCTGCAGCTTCATGTCGTACAGTGCTCGACGCAGATCCGTCAGCGGTGGTTGTGCACGGATTGTGTCGTAGCGTGCCGGGCTGGTGTCGGTTTTGTTCAGGTCCTCGGGCAGCTGTGCCTTGGCATTTTCGAGAAAGGTACGCACTTTGGCCTGGGAGTGGGCGCCAACCCGCAGGGTGAAATAGCCGACCATGCCGGGCACCTTTTTCAGCAGGTAGTTGAACTGCCTGGCCTCGCGAAAGCTGATGCCGTCCGGGGCATTGGGGGTGTAGAGCAGCGTCGGGAAAGTGGCGTGGCTGAAGAGGAAATTGCCCATCACCCATTCGCCATCGATGAGCAGGCGATGAATGGCGTAGGTGTTGCGTGTGTCGGTGGCGGTGTCACCCATGCTGGCTATGGCGAGCTCCAACCAGGTCCAGTCGACACCAGCGATGTAGCCTTCAAGCCGGCACTCCAGGGCGGCGCTCTGCATCTGGCGCTGGGTGATGCTCAGCGTCGCATTGCGCCGCAGGTCATAGTCCGCGTTGCCAACGTTGAGCAGGCGGCGCCTGACCTCGTTGATGTAACGCTGGCCGACCCAGGTGCCGGTGATCGAGCGGGCGACTTTTTCTGCCGTCAGCGCACTCAGGTCCACCCCTTTGGGGCCTTTGAACCGGGCGGCGCGCGAGAACTTCTCGTCGATAAACCCCACACCGTTGGCGTAGCCGTCGCGGTACAGCTGGGTGTAGGTCATGGGCGCGGGGGTTAATGAGCCGAGCAGCGCCGGTGGTGAGAAGGCCCAGACGGTGTCGGGGTCGACATCGTTCTGAGGGCGTGCCAACAGCAGGTTAAGGCGTTTTTTGGCCTGTTCATGCAGGTAGTCAGCGAAGCTGGGAAACTGCGCGTCAGACAGCGGAAAGTCCTGGTAGGTGAGCAGCGCACCTTCGCTGTCCTCGGCCAGTTTCAACAACTTGCGGCGGGTGTCGGGGTGGGCCGCGCGGTACCAGGTCGGGGTGCTGAACGCGTAGTCGTCGAGGCGGGTCGCCAGCACATGGGCGGACATGGCCTTGAGGCAGTCGGCGTGGCTGCCGACATTGCCAAAGCTGATCGCTGTGTACTCGCGGTCCTGAACCTTGAAGCTCAAGCCGCTCAGGACGCGCTTCATGGCCCTGCGAAAACGCAGGGCGACCCGCTTGATCAGGTAGTCGGTGAGGGTGCCCTGCGGGTTTTTTTCGCCGTTGTCCAGGCTCCAGCCGAGGATGTGATTCTGGCACGCGACCTCACTGTCGAAAGCCTGGAACTGCTGTTCCCGTGGCGCTTCGGGCGTGCACAGCAACAGGCGGATGATCGCGCCGCTGGCGTCGCGTTGGCGCAGTACCCATATGTCCTGCAACTGGGCTTCGTGCAATGACAGGGTGGCGGCGCTCAGGCGAGTGTTGGTGCCCAGGCGTACGTCCTGGACCAACTGAAAGTCCTCTTCACTGAGATGACCCTGGAGCATCGCGGTGTAGGCCAGTGCGTTGATCCGCTGGTCGAGCATTGCTTCGATCGCACGGCTGACCACAGGTTTGGCATGTATCTGTTGCTGCAACTCACCGAACTCGATACGCGGCTGCAAGGTGGTCAGTACCTGCGCCAGCCAGGCGGGAGTCAGGTCCTGGTAGGCCTCGGGCAGCGGTGCCTCCTGGTAGGTCAGCGTGGTTTTGGTCAGGAAGTCCGAACCCGGCGCGTCATCACCGGCGTGCAGCCCGCGCAGGGCCAGCTCAACCAGGTTGCGGTCGTGTTCGTATTCGCCGATGGGGTCCACGTAGCGGCGCGTGTTGATCACCAGGTGTTCCGGCGCCAGGTCGTGGATGTCCAATTCATCGCTGAGGTGTTGCAGCAGTCGATAATGGGCCAGGGCTTCAGGGCTGGTGACCGGGCCGAGCACGTCGAGAAGCTGCTGGCGGGCCTCGTTATAGCTCGCCAGGTGAGCGGCGAGTGCGGCGCGGCGAGCTTCGGTGGCGCTGCGATACCAGTCCGGAGCGCTGTGGCGCAGGTGCCGCTCCAATAGACGTCGGCTGCGCCATTGCAGGCGTGCGCTGAAATCCGGCAACGCCGCTGCTATGGCACGGTCCAGGGCGTCGATCAACTGAGCCGCCGCGTGGGCGGGGTTGTCCACCAGGCTCAAGGCGCGCTCGATGTCCTGGGTGCGCTTGTCGACCAAGGCGTTGTAGGTGTGCTCAAACAGCGGCTTGTCCTGGATGGGCGTCAGTTCCAGCGGCCACATGGCGGCAGGCGTCACAGCGCGATAACGCACGGGCAACAACGCCATGAAGTCGCGTCGCCGCTCGGCATCCTCCATGCCTTGCAGCACGTGCGTATTGAGTTGCGCCAGCGAGCCGAAGGACTCGATCCCGTGTGAGGGCGTGAACAGCATCACTTCACCTACCGTCGGCGCAGCGCTTAGATCAGCGACCACAGGGCTGGAATTTTCGGTCAGGACAAAGGCACCGGCCAGTTCAACCGTCTGCTCCTGATAACGAAAGGTCAGTGCATACAGGCCTGGACGCAACGTAGCGCCCAGCGGTACGCGCTCAAGCATGGCCTGTTGTTGCGGATGCAGCAGGCGGTCCTGGGCACTGACCGCCGTTTCGTTGGCCAGGGCCGTGTAGCCGGCTTCAAAGGTCATGAAGGATTTGCGGGGCTTGCCATCGATTTGCTCGTTGCGATCAAGTGCCAGCAGATACGTATTCAAGGTGGTCTTGAGTGCTTCGACTCGGGCGAGCAAATTGCTCTGGGTGATGTCCTGATAGAGGGCGCGGCTCTTGGCCAGGAACTGCTGGCGGTAACGCGCCAGGATGCCGTTGGCTTTTTCCAGGTAGGCCAGTTCGGTAGACGGTGTGTGTTCGGGCACTAGCGGCTTTTCGATCTGGAGCAGGTGGTGCCCGATCTGATTGAGGTGACCTTTGATACCTTCAAAGGTCTGGGGGGGTGTGCTCACAGGTACGCTCTCCATGCGGGGATAAGAACCTTGAGCATGCGCAGGCGGGCCATCGGCAGAGAGGTAGATAAGTAAGTTTTTTGATTTGTGGGAATGAATCTACCCGACGACAATCTGCATGTTTCCTACAACCCTTTCAGGTTGTCCCTAGGAACCCGCCTCAATAACCTTCGCCGGTCGCTGACAATTCAGTGATCGGGGTTTGAACTCAAGACCCGTTCAGTAACGTTGCACCGGCTTGAGATTCAATAATGGAGTTACCAGACGTCGTCGTTCCTAGACTCAATACGAGTACTGCACTGGGGCAAGCATTGGTTTCGATGTTCAAGTCCATCGAGGTGGAGTTAATGCTTGAGGGCGCCGCGTCAGGCGCGGTCAAGGTCATTGTATTCGGTGGTTGCGCTGTTCATTTATATACGCACCACCGTGTTTCCACTGACGTGGATGCAGAGATTTATTGCGCGAATATTCAGGACAAGCTGCGTCTGCGGACATTGCTGGCCGAGTTTCCAGAGCAGTTTTTCGACCAGCAGTCTGGCCGTGTAATGGAACTGAATTACGATCTTCAGTACAACACGGGTTTTGGCCCGCTTCACGAAGATTACTGGGAACGCAGTCTTCCCCTCGAAGAGTTTCCTGATGAGTCTGCATTGCATCTGCGTATAGCTGCGCCTATCGATATTGCAATTTCCAAACTGGGTAGAGCGACTGATCAGGACATTGGCGATATCATGGCGTTGCTTAGGGCCGGCTTCATTGTGACCACTGAGTTCCGCCGGCTGGCGTTGCAGGCGATTGATATGTATGTTGGTAACAAAGAGCCACCTAGATCCATTCTGACCAATATTTTGCACGATTATCTGGACACTGAAGTTGACGAAGCCTTTTGATGGTCCAGTCCTCTCTTGCGCCTTGGGGACTCTGGTCAAAGAACCTTTGAATCAGGCTGATGACACTGCTCTTGTCAGTGCAGCGAAAGCGGTTTGGTACTCGGAAGCGAACCTTGTGGGCGAGGTGAGAGCTTTTCTGGAGGAACACTCCAGTGAGGTGGAACTTCGTCGCGCAGGCTACTTGCTTGAGCGATTCACGCGTTTTTCGTGTGCGACAGACAGTCGGGTAATGGAGGCGTTGAAGGCGCTTGAGTTGTTTTCTGCTTCCAGGCAAGACGTAAAACCACAAGGTACTGTTGCGCTTCGCCGTCGTCGTGATGAGTTGGCAGTGTCTTGGGGGTTGAGTGAAGGGCTGGGTTTGAAGGCTCAGGCATTGATACCTTTTCAGACCCGCCACTACGAGGCGCAACAACGTGCGGCAGCATCTACCTAAGCGTTGGTCGCGATCAGAGGACCCGGTTCAGGCCGGTTTTTTATTGTCTGCGATATCTTCAGCTCTCGGAGATTTCCCACAATCTGTTCAGGTTGTCCCTCGGAACTCACCTCACTAACCTTCGCCAGTCGCTGCTTATTCAGCGACCGGGACTGCAAGCCCGCCGAAACCTCACCAGTTAGTCACAAGCGCCTTTATAATTGCGGCGCTTTTTCATGGTCGTCATTTATGGCGGCTGTGTGCGGGAGACCTTCGGGTCTACCGAGATTTACTGGTGATTCTCGGTCTTGCAGGCCTGCACACAGCTGCCACCCATCAACTGCAAGTGACGCTGGTAGCTCTTACTTCACACCAGAGGTTTACCATGATCAAAGACAGTCCAAACCCCCCATCCGCCTCTCAACCCACCGACCAACTCTTCACCGTACTGCCCCATCTGAACAGCGAAACCTTGCTTGCCAACGCATCCCAGGATCTGGCATCCGTGCAGGCGCTGGCGGCCCATCTGGCGTTTGACATCGACGGCTCGCAGCGTGATGCGGTGCTGGGCATTCACCGGATGGTGGAGGGGATCCAGTTGATGGTGGATCGAGTACTGGATTTATCCGAGGTGCCTGCGCAGTAGTAATTCGGCACCGATGAGGCCCATTCGCGAGCAAGCCCGCTCCCACATTTGACCGTATTGCCAAGTCGGGCACCGATCAAAATGTGGGAGTGGGCTTGCCCGCGATTGGTCAGTACGGTCACCGCAGCTCTATACCCTGGCGCCTACGTCACGGCCACTGACCAAGCGCTCCAGTGCGTCCCCCAACCCCGACGCCTTGTCACCCATCACCAGGTGCCAGACCCCGCTGTCCAGTTGGCGCACACCCTGGCAACCCAACGCCGTCAGTTGAGCTTCGGACACCACCGAATCATCGCCCAACTCCACCCGCAGCCGGGTCATCGCCACCGCTTCCAGCTGGCGCACATTGCCTCGACCGCCCAGTGCGGCCAGCCATTGTTCGGCCTCCTGCGCATTCACCGCAGCCGACTTATCCACAGGCGCAGCCGTTACGGGGGCAGAGGCTACAAACGATGGCATCGCCAACCGAATTTCATCGGCAATGCTGTCCGCCAGCGGCCCGACCACCACCTGCAAACTCCCCCCATTGCCAGGCCGCACCACGGCCATCGCACCCAGGGCTTTCAATTCGGCATCCACGGCTTTGTTGCGGTCGACCATGTCCAACCGCAGGCGCGTGGTGCAGGCGCCCACACTGAGCAAGTTGGCCGCACCGCCCAAGGCCCGGATGTAAGCCGTGGCGCGCTGGTTATCACTCATCGCTTCGGCCTTCGCCACCTGGATATCCTCACGGCCCGGGGTTTTCAGGTTGAAACGGCGGATGCAGTAACTGAAGACGCTGTAGTAGATCGCGGCATACGCCAGGCCCACCGGGATCACCAGCCAGCCATTGGTGGACTTGCCCCAGCCCAGCACCATGTCGATAAACCCACCGGAGAAGGTAAAGCCCAGGTGGATATTCAACATATTGGTCACCGCCATCGACAGGCCGGTGAGCAGCGCGTGGATCAGGTACAGGAACGGTGCGAGGAACATGAACGCGAATTCAATCGGCTCGGTCACCCCGGTCAGGAACGACGTCAGCGCCATCGACAGGAAGATCCCGCCCATCACCTTGCGCCGCTCCGGCAGGGTGTTGCGGTACATCGCCAGGCACGCGGCGGGCAGGCCGAACAGCATCACCGGGAACATGCCGGTCATGAACTGGCCGCCTTTCGGGTCGCCGGCAAAGTAGCGGGTCAGGTCGCCGGTGACGACGGCGCCGGTGACCGGGTCGGTGAAGGTACCGAACACGAACCACGCCATATTGTTGAGGATATGGTGCAAACCGGTGACGATCAGCAGGCGGTTGAACACGCCAAACACGAACGCGCCGAAGCTGCCACTTTCCATCAGCAACACGCCGAAGCTATTGATGCCGTGCTGGATCGGCGGCCAGATCAGGCCAAAGATCACCCCCAGCGCAACGGCCGAGAACCCGGTGACAATCGGCACAAACCGCCGCCCGCCGAAGAACGCCAGGTATTCCGGCAGCTTGATGTCCTTGAAGCGGTTATACAGCGCACCGGCCATCAGGCCGCTGGCGATACCGGCGAGCATGCCCATGTTGATGCTGCTGTCCATCACCTTGAGGGTGGAGACCATCACCAGGTAACCAATCGCACCGGCCAGCCCGGCCGTACCGTTGTTGTCGCGGGCAAAGCCCACGGCGATGCCGATGGCGAAGATCAGTGCCAGGTTGGCGAAGATGGCCTGGCCGGCATCGTGCATCACCGCGATGTTCAACAGGTCGGTGTCACCCAATCGCAGCAGCAGGCCGGCAATCGGCAAGATGGCGATGGGCAGCATCAGCGCGCGGCCCAGGCGTTGCAGCCCTTCGATAAATAATTGGTGCATGGCGGGTCTCCTTTTTCTTGTTGTTGTCAGCTCAGCGGCCAGTGGTGTTGACAGGCTTGGCGAACTGCCTTGGCGCTGCTCAGGTCAAGCAGGCCCTGGCTGAGTTGCCGGCATTGCGCCGCGTCCAGGTGACGGACGCGGTCCTTGATTTCTGCGATCTGCGGCGGGCTCACCGACAGTTCGCTGACACCCAGGCCGACCAGCACCGGCGTGGCCAGCGGATCGGACGCCAGGGCGCCGCACACGCCGACCCAGCGCCCGTGTTTCGCCGCGCCGGTACAGGTCTGGGCGATCAGCCGCAACAGCGCCGGGTGCAGCGCATCGACACGTGCGGCGAGGCCGGCGTGGTCGCGGTCCATGGCCAGGGTGTACTGGGACAGATCGTTGGTGCCGATGGACAGGAAGTCCGCGTGCTCGGCCAACTGCTCGGCCATCAGCGCCGCGGCGGGCACTTCGATCATCACCCCCAGCTCGGGGCGTTGGGTCAGTTCCAGCTCTGCACACAACTCATCCAGGCGCTGGCGAATCTGCAGCAGTTCGTCGACTTCGCTGACCATCGGCAGCAGGATGCGGCAGCGCGCCAACGGCGAAACTCGCAGCAGCGCGCGCAGTTGCTGGTCGAGCAGTTCCGGACGTACCTGGGCCATGCGGATGCCGCGCAGGCCCAGCACCGGGTTGGCTTCGGCGGGCAGCGGCAGGTAATCGAGCTGCTTGTCGCCACCGACGTCGATGGTGCGGATGATCACGGATTTGTCGCCCATGGCGTCCAGCACGGCTTGATAGGCGTGGCATTGTTCCTGCTCATCCGGCGCGGTGCGGCGGTCGACGAAGAGGAATTCGGTGCGCAGCAGGCCGACGCCATCGGCGCCGTTCTCAAACGCTATGTGCGCCTCGGCACTCGACGCAACATTGGCAGCCACTTCGATGCTCACGCCATCGCGGGTCAGGGCCGGCGATTGGGCCTGGGCCTGTTGTTGCTGGCGGCGCAGTTTTTGTGCGTCACGCATCTGGTGTACTTCGGCATGGCGCGCCTCGCTGGGGGCCAGCTCCAGGCGGCCGTTGACGGCGTCGAGCACCACGCGCTGGCCTTGCGGTACAGCGAGCACTTCAGCACCCAGGGCGACCACGCAAGGCAAGCCCTTGCCCCGGGCCAGGATCGCCACATGGGAGGTGGCGCCGCCTTCGGCCATGCAGATCCCGGCAGTCTGTTGCGCGCTCAGTTGCAGCAAATCCGAAGGGGTCAGTTCATGGGCACTGACAATCGCCCCCGCAGGCAACTCGAAATGCCAGGCTTCGCCCAACAGTGCGCGCAGCACCCGTTGTTGCAGATCGCGCAGGTCGTTGGCGCGTTCGGCGAACAGCGGCTTGCCCAGGGCCAGCAATACCGCGCACTGCGCCTGGATCGCATCGCGCCAGGCGTGGGTGGCGGCGCTGCCGTGTTCGATGGCGTCGGTGGCGGCCTCCAGCAGGGCCGGGTCTTCGAGCAGGGCGAGGTGGGCGGCGAAGATCTCTTCTTCTTCGACGGCCTTGCGTTGGCGAGCCTGGTCCAGGGTGCTGCGGACCTCACCGCGCACCTGCTCCAGGGCCGCGTCCAGGCGTTGCAGTTGTTCGTCGGTGCCGTGATTGCCGGGGTCTGACGGCAACTCGATACCCGCCAGCCGGAACAACGGCCCGCAGACCAGGCCCGGCGCCGCACACACGCCCTGCAACACATCTGCCTCAGTAGTTGCCCGGCGTGGCATGGCGACGACCGGTGCGTGGTGTTCTTGCTTAACCGCGACGGACAAGGCCGCGACCAGCGCCTGCAGCGCGGCCTCGGCGTCCTTACCGCGACAGGTCACGCGCACCTCGTCGCCTTCGCCAATGCCCAGCCCCATCAGGCCGATCAGGCTGTCGCAAGCGGCCGACTTGGCGCCGAAGTGCACCTTTGCCTGGCTGCTGAAACCCTGGGCGGTCTTGCGGATCAGCGCCGCCGGTCGTGCGTGCAGGCCGCCACGGTGAGTCACGCGCACGCTGGCGCTGGCTTCGGCGACGACGTTATCCACAGCCGTTTGCAGCGGCGCGGTTGCGCGTGGCACGACCTGCAACAGCGGTTCGCCCAGCTTGACGGTTTTCGCGGCAAGCGGGCGCAGTTCAAAGTGTTCGCCATTGGTGAGGATGATCAGGCTGATCAGGCTTTTGCACTGGCGGGCGATAAGGTCCAGGTCAAAGCGTACCAGCGCCTGCCCATTGCGGACCCGGGCGCCTTCCTTGACCAGCAGGGCAAACCCTTCGCCATTCAATTCGACCGTGTCGATGCCGATGTGCAGCAACACTTCGGCGCCATTGTCGGAACGAATCGTCAAGGCGTGGCCGGTGCGGGCGACATGGATGATTACGCCATCACACGGCGCATGCAGGCAATCGTTGAGCGGGTCGATAGCGATGCCGTCGCCCATGGCGCCGCTGGCGAACACGTCATCAGGCACGGTGCCCAGGGCCAGTAACGGCCCGCTTAGGGGCGCGTTGAGGGTTAATTCATTATTGTTGTTGGACATGGGCACGGTACTCATCAGGAAAGCGCGACTCAGTGAGTGCGGGTAACTTTGCTCAGGTGGCGCGGCTGGTCCGGGTCCATGCCCCGAGCGACCGCCAGGCCGGCCGCCATGACGTAGAAACTCTGGATCGCCAGGATCGGATCCAGGCTCGGGTGTTCGGCGCGGCTCAGGGTCAAGTCGCGTTCGGCGATATCGTCCGGCGCGGCGAGCAGCACGCGGGCGCCGCGCTGGCGCATATCGGCGGCCAGGCTCAACAAGCCGGCTTGCTCGGCACCCCGTGGTGCGAAGACCAGCAGCGGGTAGTCCGCGCCGATCAAGGCCATCGGCCCGTGGCGCACCTCGGCGCTGCTGAAGGCTTCGGCCTGGATCGCCGAGGTTTCCTTGAGCTTGAGCGCCGCTTCCTGGGCGATGGCAAAACCGGCGCCACGGCCGATCACCATCAGTTGCTGGCAGCCACGCAGCGCCTCGATGGCGTGCGTCCAGTCCTGCCCGGCGGCCTCACGCAGGCCAGCGGGCAGGGCATGGCAGGCTTGCAGCAAGTCGGGCTCCTGGTTCCAGTGGCCGATCAGCAGCGCGCTGGCGCTGAGGGTGGCGATAAAGCTCTTGGTCGCGGCGACGCTGAGTTCCGGCCCGGCGCACAGGGGCACATGGAATTCACAGGCGGCTTCCAGCGGTGAGTCTTCGACGTTGACCAGCGAGATGCTCAAGGCGCCACGCTTGCGCAGCAGGCGCAGGCTGTTGACCAGGTCCGGGCTTTGCCCCGACTGGGAGAAACCGAACGCTACCTGGCCGCTGACTTTCATTGGTGCTTGCAACAAGGTCACCACCGACATCGGTAACGACGCCACCGGGATGCCGACATGCTGCATGGCCAGGTAGGCGAAGTAGCTGGCGGCGTGGTCCGAGCTGCCCCGCGCAATGGTCATCGCCACTTGTGGCGGCTGGCGGCGCAGGCGGCCGGCGACTTCTTCCAGCAACGGTTCCAGGCGTTGCAGTTGCGCCGCGACGGCGTCACAGGAGGCCAAGGCCTCTTCAAGCATCTTTGAAGACAATGGTTTCTCCTTCGACCATGACGTCGGTGAGGTGCAGGGAGCGGTCCAGGCGCACGCAGTCGGCGAAGCTGCCGGGTTGCAGGCGACCGCGTTGTTCCAGGCCCAGGTAGTCCGCCGGAAATTGCGACAGGCGTTGTGAGGCTTCGCTGATGGGCAGGCCGATTTTCACCAGGTTGCGCAGCGCCTGATCCATGGTCAGGGTGCTGCCGGCCAGGGTGCCGTCGGCCAGGCGCACGCCGCCCAGGCATTTGGTCACGGTGTGGCTGCCCAGCTTGTACTCGCCGTCGGGCATGCCGGCGGCGGCGGTGGAGTCGGTGACGCAGTACAGGCACGGGATCGCGCGCAGGGCCACGCGCATGGCGCCGGGGTGCACGTGGAGCAAATCCGGGATCAACTCGGCGTACTGGGCGTGGGCCAGCGCGGCGCCGACGATGCCGGGTTCGCGGTGATGCAGCGGGCTCATGGCGTTGTACAAATGGGTAAAGCTGGTGGCGCCGGCGGCGAGGGCGGCGACGCCTTCTTCATAGCTGCCCAGGGTGTGGCCGATCTGCATACGCACGCCGCGCTCGCTGAGGGCGCGGATCAGGGCGTCGTGGCCGGCGATTTCCGGGGCGATGGTGATCACCCGGATCGGCGCCAGGCGCAGGTAGGCTTCGACTTCGGCCATCAATGCGGTATGAGCGAAGTTGGGTTGCGCGCCGAGTTTTCCCGGATTGATGTAGGGGCCTTCCAGGTGCACGCCGAGTACCCGGGCGCTGCCTGCAGGACGCTGTTCGCAGAAGCGGCCGAGTTGGCCCAGCACGCTGGAGATTTCCTCCACCGGGGCAGTCATGGTGGTGGCCAGCAGCGACGTGGTGCCGAAGCGCACGTGGGTGCGGGTGATGGTCTCGAAGGCGTCGGCGCCTTCCATGATGTCTTTACCGCCGCCACCGTGGACGTGCAGGTCGATAAAACCCGGCAGCAGGTACGGCAAGTCGTTTTCAGCCGGATCGCAAGGCTCGCCTTCAATGGCGATGACCTTGCCGTGCTGGTGCACCAGGCGGCCGCGCATCCAGCCGTGGGGCGTGAGGATATTGTCTTCGGACATGGGCAGTTCTCTAAGGCCGCAACTCGGCGGCAAAGTCATAACGGCGAAGCTCTGCGACAAAGTCGTAGTAGTCGTTGCGGCAGTAGGTGTCGGTGATTTCTATCGGTGTGTTGTCGGCGGTGTAGCCGACCCGGGTCATCAGCAGCATGGCGGTGCCGGGGGCGATGCCCACCAGCTTGGCGAATTCATCCGAGGCGTTGATCGCCTGGATGTGTTGCAGGGCGCGAACGATGGGTTTGCCGATGCCTTCCAGGTATTCGTACAGCGAATTGCCGATGGCTTGCGGCTGCGGCAGTACCGAGGCGGGCATGGCGGTCATCTCGATCGCCATCACGGTGTCATCGGCCTTACGCAGGCGTTTGAGGCGCGCGACCTTGTCGTTCGGCGACAGGCACAGTCGGATCAGTTCTTCATGGGTCGGCGGGGTGATGTCACGTTCCAGCCATTGGGAACTGGGCACAAAGCCCTTGAGGCGCAACATCTCGCTGAACCCCGACAGGCGCGACAGTGGTTGCTCCAGGCGTGGCGTGATAAAGGTGCCGGAGCCCTGGCTGCGGCGGATCAGGCCTTGGGCAAACAACACTTCCAACGCTTTACGGGCGGTGACCCGCGAAATGCTTAGCTGCTCGCTGAGGGCACGTTCCGAGGGCAGGGCCTGTTCGGATTTCCACTGGCCGGCATGGATCGCCGCTTCCAGGTTGCGGGCCAATTGCAGGTACAGCGGTGTGGATTGCTTGTCGTCGGGACGCAGCGTCAGGATGGGGTTCATCTATGGGGTTTCCGATGCGGTTATTGGAGTGTTGTCGCCCGGTATTGGCCGGAAGCTAATACCACTTAAATACCATGTCAATGCTTCCAAAACGGTGCATGTAGCGGTTTAAGGGCACCTTAACGGTGCCTGGTATCAAGTGGTATTAGAGAGGTCTTTATAGCGCGCAGAGGTGCGCAGCCCGCGCAGTGAATTGGTATTCACTGGCAGGGGCTGCCGAGGGCAGGAATCTTTTTTGATTTATTTTACGAGCGGTCCAACGTCAGGGCCGAATCTCGATCAGCGTGCCGTCCTTGACCAGGTTCCAGACTTCGCGCATGTCGACGTTGCGCATGCCGATGCAGCCGTCCGTCCAGTCCAGGGTGTGAAACCACTGCTCCGGGTACTCTTCGGTGTCGGGCGTGCCGTGGATCATGATCATGCTGCCGGGCTTCACCCCTTCGCGTCGGGCGCGGGCGGCATCGCTGATATTGGGGTAGGAGATGTGCATGGACAGATAGTAGCGGTCGCTGGTCTTGCGCCAGTCGATCCAGTACAGGCCTTCCGGTGTGCGGCGGTCACCTTCGATCAGCTTGTGGCCCTTGGGGTTTTTGCCCAGGGAAATACGGTAGGTCTTGAAGGGCTTGCCGTCGTTGATCAACTGCAATTGGTGGGCGGACTTGAGCACCAGGACTTTTTCGACCGTCTTGCCACCCAGGGTTTCCACGGTAGAGGCTGACGACAGCGTGGCGAACGACAGGCAGATCAGAGCAAGCAACCAACGCATTAAAACGGTATCCCTGTGGCGACGAGCGGCCGAATGGTTATTGGGCGGGCTTGGAAAGAGGTGGCACGGCTTCGCTGCGCACCGGGAACGACTGCTGGCGGCGGTCGGCGAAAAAGTATTCTAGGGTACGCCCGACCGTGCGGAAAGCCAGCTCGGACCAAGGGATGTCAGCCTCGTCGAACAGCTGCACTTCGAGGCTTTCGGGGCCTGCGGCGAAGTCCAGGTCGACCAGTTCGGCACGGTAGAAAATATGCACCTGGCTGATGTGCGGCACATCAATCAGGGTATAGATGCTCAGGTTGCGTACGTGGGCGCAGGCTTCTTCCAGGGTCTCGCGCATGGCGGCCTGTTCCACGGTCTCGCCGTTTTCCATAAAACCTGCGGGCAGGGTCCAGTAACCCAGGCGCGGCTCGATGGCGCGGCGGCACAGCAGCACCTTATCGCCCCACACCGGCACGGTACCGGCGACGATATTGGGGTTTTGATAGTGAATGGTCGAGCAGTGATCACACACAAAACGCAGACGGGCGTCGCCGTCGGGAATGCGTTGGGTAACCGGTTTACCGCACTGGCTGCAGAAATTCATGCTGGGGTTCCTGGAAAGTGCGTCTATCTTGGCTTGGCCGGCAGGGCCCTGCAAGTTGTCGTTTAGCGACATGCCCCAGGTTTTGGGGTTGGGCACCCGGCGGCTTTGGTGCATGATGCAAGGTAGCCAACAGACCGAGATGACTCATGCTGGACGAGCTACTTCGCCGGGTAAGCAACCACACCCCCCACACGCTGGAAACCGACGGGCGTTTCCCCGAGGCCGCGGTACTGGTGCCGATTACCCGCAGTGACGAACCCGAGCTGATCCTGACCCTGCGCGCCAGCGGCCTGTCGACCCATGGTGGCGAAGTGGCCTTTCCCGGCGGGCGCCGCGACCCCGAAGACCCGGACCTGATCTTCACCGCCCTGCGTGAAGCTGAAGAAGAAATCGGCCTGCCCCCCGGCCTGGTGGAAGTCATCGGCCCGCTCAGCCCGCTGATCTCCCTGCACGGCATCCGGGTCACGCCCTATGTGGGGGTGATCCCCGATTACGTCGAATACCTGGCCAACGATGCCGAGATTGCCGCCGTCTTCAGCGTGCCCTTGGATTTTTTCCGACAGGACCCGCGCGAACATACCCACCGAATCGATTACCAGGGCCGCAGTTGGTACGTGCCCAGTTATCGCTTCGGCGAATACAAGATCTGGGGCCTGACGGCAATCATGATCGTCGAGTTGATCAACCTCCTTTATGACGACGCCAAGATCAGCCTGCACCAGCCGCCCAAGAGCTTCATCAATACCTAAGCCGTCGTTTGAACGGCCAGCCGTGAGGGAACACCATGAAATACCGCCTGGGCGATGCCCGCGTCGAGACCCATCCACACAGCTGGGTGGCGCCGAATGCCACGCTGGTGGGCAAGGTCAAGCTGGAGGAGGGCGCCAACGTCTGGTTCAACGCGGTGCTGCGCGGCGACAACGAACTGATCCTGATCGGCAAGAACAGCAACGTGCAGGACGGCAGCGTGATGCATACCGACATGGGCTACCCGCTGACCCTGGGCACCGGCGTGACCATCGGCCATAACGCTATGCTGCACGGCTGCACGGTCGACGATTACAGCCTGATCGGTATCAACGCGGTGATCCTCAACGGCGCCAAGATCGGCAGGCACTGCATTATCGGCGCCAATTCGTTGATCGGCGAAGGCAAGGAAATCCCTGACGGTTCCCTGGTGATGGGCTCGCCAGGAAAAGTGGTACGTGAATTGACTGACGCGCAAAAACGCATGCTCGAAGCCAGCGCCGCACACTATGTGCATAACGCCCAGCGGTATGCGCGTGACCTGGTCGAGCAGGAAGAATGAGTGCAGTTGAACGCCCTGTCGCCTCGCCGTGCGTGAGCATTTGCGCGCTGGATGACGACGATATTTGCACCGGCTGCCAGCGCACCGTGGATGAAATCACGCGCTGGAGCCGCATGGACAACGCCGAACGCCGGGTGGTGCTGGGCTTGTGTCATGAGCGGGCGGTGGCGGGAGGGTTGGTGTTTATGGCTTCTGGTAAATCCGGCGCCTGATAGATCGCCATCGGGAGCAAGCCCCCTCCCACATTTTGACCTCATTCTTACAGTTTAAACGCGGTTAAGTGTGGGAGGGGGCTTGCCCCCGATGAGGCCCGCCAAGACGACATATTTCCAAATGTGAAGTACCCTGTGCCCCTTGTTCACAGGTCCCTCGCCCCATGCTCTTCCTGATCGCCTACATCAGCAGCGTCGTGCTGATCAACTTCGCCTTCTCCACCGCCCCGCACCTGGACGTCATCTGGTCGGCCTGGGGTGGCCTGGTGTTTATCCTGCGTGACATGGTGCAAACCCGCTTCGGCCACGGTGCGATCATCGCCATGCTGGCGGCGCTGGCGTTGTCGTATATCACCTCCGACCCGTCCATTGCCCTGGCCAGCGCCACGGCATTCGCGGTATCGGAATGCATCGACTGGCTGGTGTTCAGCATCACCAAGCGCCCGCTCCACGACCGCCTGTGGATAAGTTCGGCACTGAGCATTCCTCTCGACACCTTTATCTTTTTCGGCCTGATCGGCGCACTCACTCCTGCCGTGGTGGGCACGGCCCTGGCGTCGAAGTTCGCCGGGGTCACGGTGGTGTGGCTGATCATGGCCTGGCGTATCCGCAAGCGGGCCGTCGCCAACTGAGGCCAATTTTTACAGTTCATGTAAAATGCCGGCCTTTCTCCCCATGATCCGCTCCCCTGAGGACCTGAGATGACCCGAATCGGAACTCCATTGTCGCCAACCGCGACCCGCGTTTTGCTGTGTGGCTGCGGTGAGCTGGGCAAGGAAGTGGTGATCGAACTGCAACGCCTGGGCGTTGAAGTGATTGCCGTGGATCGCTATGCCAATGCACCGGCCATGCAGGTTGCCCATCGCAGCCATGTGATCAATATGCTCGACGGCGCCGCCCTGCGTGCGGTGATCGAAGCGGAAAAGCCGCATTTCATCGTGCCGGAAATCGAAGCCATCGCCACCGCGACCCTGGTGGAGCTGGAGGCCGAAGGCTTCACCGTGATCCCGACCGCCCGCGCCGCGTCGCTGACCATGAACCGCGAAGGTATCCGTCGCCTGGCCGCCGAAGAGCTGGACCTGCCGACCTCGCCGTACCACTTCGCCGACACCTTCGAGGACTACAGCAAGGCTGTCCAGGACCTGGGCTTCCCTTGCGTGGTCAAGCCGGTGATGAGTTCGTCGGGCAAGGGCCAGAGCCTGCTGCGCAGCGCCGACGATGTGCAGAAAGCCTGGGACTACGCCCAGGAAGGCGGGCGTGCCGGTAAAGGCCGGGTGATCATCGAAGGCTTTATCGATTTCGACTATGAAATCACCCTGCTGACCGTGCGTCACATCGGCGGCACCACCTTCTGCGCGCCGGTGGGTCATCGTCAGGAGAAGGGCGACTATCAGGAATCCTGGCAGCCGCAAGCCATGAGCCCGATTGCCCTGGCCGAGTCCGAGCGTGTGGCCAAGGCAGTGACCGAGGCGTTGGGCGGTCGTGGCCTGTTTGGCGTGGAGCTGTTCATCAAAGGCGATCAGGTGTGGTTCAGCGAAGTGTCGCCGCGCCCCCATGACACCGGCCTGGTGACCCTGATTTCCCAGGACCTGTCGCAGTTTGCCCTGCATGCGCGCGCCATCCTGGGCCTGCCAATCCCGTTGATCCGTCAGTTCGGGCCTTCGGCTTCGGCGGTGATTCTGGTGGAAGGGCAGTCGACCCAGACCGCATTCGCCAACCTCGGCGCCGCCTTGAGCGAGCCGGACACGGCGTTGCGTCTGTTTGGTAAGCCAGAAGTGAATGGCCAGCGCCGCATGGGCGTGGCGTTGGCGCGGGATGAGTCGATTGAAGCGGCTCGAGCCAAGGCGACCCGTGCTTCCCAAGCGGTTGTTGTAGAGCTCTAAAAGCATCGGGGACAAGCCCCCTCCCACACTGACCGCGTTTAATCTGTAGGAATGCGGTCAAAATGTGAGAGGGGCTTGCCCCCAATAGCTGTTTATCAGGCAACCCTGTTCAAATCGTTATCCCGCGTCTCTTTCAGGCACAGCACCGCAATCAAGCTGAGCAACGCTGCCGCCGACACATACCCGCCGACATAACTCAGCCCACCCATCGCCACCAGCTTGGTCGCGAAGAACGGTGCGGCCGAAGCGCCGACAATCCCACCCAAGTTATACGCCGCCGAAGCCCCGGTATAACGCACGCGAGTCGGGAACAATTCCGGCAACAGCGCACCCATCGGCGCGAAGGTCACGCCCATCAGGAACAGCTCCAGGGCCAAAAACAGTGCTACGGCCCAGGTCGAACCGTGGGTCAGCAGTGGCTCCATGGTGAAGCCCGACAGAATCGCCAGGACCGCGCCGACGATCAGCACCGGCTTGCGCCCATAGCGATCACTGGCCAGCGCCGCCAGCGGTGTGGCCAGACCCATGAACAGCACTGCAAAGCACAGCAACCCAAGGAACGTCTCGCGGCTGTAGCCCAGCGTCGAAACGCCGTAGCTCAGGGAAAAGGCCGTGGTGATGTAGAACAGCGCATAGCACACCACCATCGACGCGGCGCCCAGCAGGACCGGCAGCCAATGCTGGCTGAACAGCTCCACCAGCGGCACTTTCACCGGGGCTTCCTTCGCCACGGCATTGGCGAACACCGGGGTTTCATGCAGCTTCAGGCGCGCATACAGGCCGACCATCACCAAGGCTGCGCTGAGGATGAACGGGATACGCCAGCCCCAACTGCGGAACTGCTCGTCATTCAGGCTCATCGCCAGGATCAGGAACAAACCGTTGGCTGCCAGGAACCCGATCGAGGGGCCCAGTTGCGGGAACATGCCGAACCAGGCGCGCTTGCCTTTCGGCGCGTTCTCGGTGGCCAGCAGTGCCGCGCCACCCCACTCGCCGCCAAGGCCCAGGCCCTGGCCGAAACGCAGCACGCACAACAGGATCGGCGCCCAGGCACCAATGCTGTCATAGCCGGGCAGCAAGCCGATCAGCGTGGTGCACACGCCCATCAGCAGCAGCGAGGCCACCAGGGTCGACTTGCGGCCGATGCGATCGCCAAAGTGGCCGAACAGCGCTGAGCCCAGTGGGCGGGCGATAAAGGCGATGCCGAAGGTCAGGAACGACGCCAGCATCTGCGCGGTACCGGAGGTCTGCGGAAAGAACACCGGCCCGATCACCAGCGCGGCAGCCGTGGCGTAGATATAGAAGTCGTAGAACTCGATGGCGGTGCCGACGATGCTCGCGGTGGCGACACGTGCGGTCGAGTTGGTCGGGGCGGCGGTCGCGGCCTCGTTATAGGTGGTGCTCATGGAGGTATCCCTGACGGTCGTTGCGCGTTTGGACGCGGATTATTATTGGGTCGAACACCCTTGGATCAGGGTAGTGCTCGGGGCGGCTCGGGATGGGAGCGGACACCGGTCGGACATGGTAAAGCGGTGCCTGGACGCGCTGAGTGCGGGTAGCACGCGGTCGGGCGGGGGCTTGGGTAAGCCGCAGGGATTATAGGAAGGGGTTTGGAATTACAACAAGTGACTGGAGCGCCGCAAATCAAAATGTGGGAGGAGGCTTGCCCCCTCCTACACTGGATTGTGGTTTATCAGGAAGTTATGAGGCTACTGGCACGTGGCTGGTATGCCAGATCAGCACCTTGCTGACGCGGTTGTCCTCGGTCTCAAGGATTTCCAGGCGGTAGCGGCCGATCTTCAGGCACACCGCACAATCCGGAATGGTCTCCAGTGCTTCGGTTACCAGGCCGTTGAGGGTCTTGGGGCCGTCGCTGGGCAGGTGCCAGCCCAGGCTCTTGTTCAATTCGCGGATCGAAGCGGCGCCGTCGATGATATAGCGGCCATCCGGCTGCGCTTCGATATGCGGGTTGTCCGCACTTTGCTCGTTTTCGAATTCGCCGACGATTTCTTCGAGAATATCTTCCAGGGTGACGATACCCAGTACTTCGCCGTATTCATCCACCACCATGCCCAGGCGTCGCTGCTGTTTGTGGAAGTTCAGCAGTTGCAGTTGCAGGGGCGTGCTTTCGGGGACGAAGTAGGGTTCGTAGGAAGCGTCCAGCAGGGCTTCCTTGGTCAGGCTGGCGTCCGGCAGCAGGTGCTGGATCAGCCGGGTGTTCAGTACGGCTTCAACCTGGTTGATGTCACTGTGGAACACCGGCAGGCGAGTGCGCGAGGAGGTGCGCAATTGCTCGATGATTTCTTCGATCGAGTCATCCAGGTTGATACCGTCCACTTCACTGCGGGGCACCAGGATGTCATTGACGGTGATGTTGTCCAGGGCGTGGATACCCGGCATGCCAGGGGTGCGGCCGTCGTCGGCCTCGGGCTGCGGTTCATCGTCGTGGCCGGGCTGTGGCTCATCGCTGTTTTTCACCACGCCGGGCTTTCGGGCAAACGGGCGCAGCAGCAACAGGCTGATGCCATTGAGCAGCCAGGCGGCGGGATAGAGGATTTTCAATGGCACGCCCAGCAACGTGTTGCCGAAGCCCAGCACCGCTTGTGGATGACGGGTTGCCAGGGCGCGTGGCAGGTAGTCGGCCAGGATCAGCAGAACGGCGCAGGAGATCAGCCAGCCGAGCCACGGGCCGCTCTGTGCCCAGGCATAAATCGCCAGCAGGGTGCAGAGGATTACCACGGCCGCACGGCACAGGCTGTTGCAGAGGATCAGGCTGTGGCGCGGGAAACTCAGGCGGGCGGCAGCCTTGTCGCCCTGGCGTGTACCGGGGCGCAGGGCCAGCAGGTGTTGTTGTGCGGCTTCGATGGCGGTAAACAGCGCCGCCCATAACACCAGCAAGGCGATTACCGCGAGCATCGGCCCCAGGGGCAAGTTGTCCATTTTTGCTGCCCGTCAGATATGCAGGATGTATTCGCGAACCAGCTTGCTGCCGAAATAGGCCAACATCAGCAGGCAGAAACCGGCCAGGGTCCAGCGAATCGCTTTGTGTCCGCGCCAGCCAAGGCGGTTGCGGCCCCACAGCAATACGCTGAACACCACCCAGGCCAGGCACGCCAGCAGGGTCTTGTGCACCAGGTGCTGGGCAAACAGGTTTTCGACGAACAGCCAACCGGAAATCAGCGACAGCGACAGCAGCGTCCAGCCGGCCCACAGGAAACCGAACAACAGGCTTTCCATGGTTTGCAGGGGCGGGAAGTTCTTGATCAGCCCGGAAGGGTGCTTGTGCTTGAGCTGGTGGTCCTGCAGCAGCAGGAGCAAGGCCTGGAACACCGCGATGGTGAACATGCCGTAGGCCAGGATCGACAGCAGGATATGGGCGAGGATGCCTGGCTCCTCATCGATCACCTGCACCGTGCCGGTGGGGGCGAACTGCGCGAGCAGCACCGTCAGCACGCCCAATGGGAAGAGCAGGACCAGCAGGTTCTCGACAGGAATCCGATAACAGGCCATCAGCGTCAGCGCAATGACCGCCGCCGCGATCAGGCTGGCGGCGCTGAAGAAGTCCAGGCCAAGGCCAACCGGCGTCATCAGGTGGGTGAACAGGCTCGCAGCATGGGCCAGCAGGGCGAGGACGCCCAGGCCGACCAGCAGGCGTTTGTCCGCCTTGGCGCCTTTGGCCAGACGAGTGCCCTGATAAAGGGTCGCAGCGGCATACACGATGGCGGCGGCGAGGCTGGGTAGCAAACTGGGTGACAAGGGGAGCATAAATCCTGAGAGGCAAGCCCGAAAGGCGCTGAGTTTGGCATACACCTGCGTTCCACGAAAGACTCCAGGGCCAGACAGCGGGTGTGCATGGGCGCAGTCTTCGCTATAATCCGCGACCTGCCCACGCCGCAGGCTCGCCGAGCGCTGTTTTTAATAGCGATTTACCACAGCCTGGGCCGCCATTACCTCGGTCTACCAATGCATTTCGATGAATAGGGCCTGAAAGGATCGCGCATGTTTGAAAACCTGACTGACCGTCTCTCGCAGACGCTGCGCCACGTAACCGGCAAGGCCAAGCTGACCGAGGACAATATTAAAGACACCCTGCGTGAAGTGCGCATGGCGTTGCTGGAAGCCGATGTCGCCTTGCCTGTGGTCAAGGACTTCGTCAACTCGGTCAAGGAACGTGCGGTCGGCACTGAAGTGTCCCGCAGCCTGACTCCGGGCCAGGCCTTTGTGAAGATCGTCCAGGCCGAACTCGAAAGCCTGATGGGCGCGGCCAACGAAGACCTGAACCTCAGCGCCGTGCCACCGGCCGTCGTATTGATGGCCGGCCTGCAAGGTGCGGGTAAGACCACCACCGCCGGCAAGCTGGCGCGCTTCCTTAAAGAGCGCAAGAAGAAGTCCGTGATGGTGGTGTCGGCCGACGTGTACCGTCCGGCGGCCATCAAGCAGTTGGAAATGCTCGCGGGCGAAGTGGGTGTGACCTTCTTCCCGTCCGACCTGAGCCAGAAGCCGGTCGACATCGCCAACGCCGCTATTAAAGAAGCAAAACTGAAATTCATCGACGTGGTCATCGTCGATACCGCCGGTCGCCTGCACATCGATGAAGAGATGATGGGCGAGATCAAGGCGCTGCATGCCGCGATCAATCCGGTCGAGACGCTGTTCGTGGTCGACGCCATGACTGGCCAGGATGCGGCCAACACCGCCAAGGCCTTCGGCGACGCGCTGCCGCTGACCGGCGTGATCCTCACCAAGGTCGACGGCGACGCCCGTGGCGGTGCCGCGCTGTCGGTGCGTGCCATCACCGGCAAGCCGATCAAGTTCATCGGTATGGGCGAGAAGAGCGACGCGCTCGAACCGTTCCACCCTGAGCGTATCGCCTCGCGTATCCTCGGCATGGGTGACGTGCTCAGCCTGATCGAACAGGCCGAAGCCACCCTCGACAAGGACAAGGCCGATAAACTGGCCAAGAAGCTGAAGAAGGGCAAGGGCTTCGACCTTGAAGACTTCCGCGACCAGCTGCAACAAATGAAGAACATGGGCGGCCTCGGCGGCCTGATGGACAAGCTGCCGAACATCGGCGGTGTGAACCTGGCGCAAATGGGCAATGCCCAGGGCGCGGCGGAGAAGCAGTTCAAGCAGATGGAAGCCATCATCAATTCCATGACCCCGGCCGAGCGCCGCGACCCTGAGCTGATCAGTGGTTCGCGCAAGCGTCGGATCGCCATGGGTTCCGGCACCCAGGTGCAGGATATCGGTCGCTTGATCAAGCAGCACAAGCAGATGCAGAAAATGATGAAGAAATTCTCCGCCAAGGGCGGAATGGCCAAGATGATGCGCGGCATGGGCGGTATGTTGCCCGGCGGCGGCATGCCGAAAATGTAAAGAATTCGAGCGGGAGTTCACTCCTGCTCCGACCCACAGGGATGTGGGATCTCCAGCAAACCCGCCGTTGGCGGGGGCTGACCTGCCGTTTTAACCGACGGCTCTCTAGCAGATCTGAATGGCACGCTGATAGGCGCCAGAAAAAGACATTTGCAAAAGTCCGGATATTCCTTAGAATATGCGGCCTTTCGGGCACCTATGCCCGCTGTGCATTTAGATTTGCAGCACCGACTACAGGAACGATGTTCACATGCTAACAATCCGTCTTGCCCTTGGCGGCTCCAAAAAGCGCCCGTTTTACCACTTGACCGTAACTGACAGCCGCAACCCACGTGACGGCTCTCACAAGGAACAAGTAGGTTTCTTCAACCCGATCGCTCGTGGTCAAGAAGTCCGCCTGTCCGTGAACCAAGAGCGCGTAGCCTACTGGCTGAGCGTTGGTGCACAACCTTCTGAGCGTGTTGCCAAGTTGTTGAAGGACTCGGCTAAGGCCGCAGCCTGAGCAATATGAACGCGACGCCAACTGTTGCTGATGATCTGATCGTTATTGGCAAGATTTATTCTGTTCATGGCGTTCGCGGCGAAGTGAAGGTGTATTCCTTTACTGATCCGACTGAAAACCTGTTGCAGTACAAAACCTGGACGCTTAAGCGCGAAGGTAGTGTGAAACAGGTCGAGCTGGTCAGTGGACGCGGGAGCGATAAGTTCCTGGTCGCAAAGCTCAAGGGTCTTGATGATCGTGAAGAAGCTCGTCTTCTGGCCGGTTATGAGATCTGCGTGCCGCGCAACCTGTTCCCTGAATTGACCGATGGCGAGTACTACTGGTACCAGCTGGAAGGTCTGAAGGTTATTGATCAACTCGGGCAATTGTTCGGGAAAATCGATCATCTTCTGGAAACCGGCGCCAATGATGTAATGGTGGTCAAGCCTTGCGCTGGCAGCCTGGATGATCGCGAACGCCTGTTGCCCTATACCGAGCAATGCGTGTTGGCTGTCGACCTGGCAGTGGGCGAGATGAAGGTGGAATGGGACGCGGACTTCTAAGCGTGGCTAATTTGCGCATTGAAGTGATCAGTTTGTTTCCCGAGATGTTTTCCGCCATCAGCGAGTACGGCATCACCAGTCGGGCGGTGAAACAGGGGCTGTTGCAGCTTACCTGTTGGAACCCGCGAGACTACACGACGGATCGACATCACACTGTGGACGATCGCCCATTTGGCGGTGGCCCGGGCATGGTGATGAAGATCAAGCCCCTGGAAGACGCGTTGGCTCAGGCCAGGGTCGCTGCCGGGGAGAAGGCGAAGGTTATTTACCTGTCCCCTCAAGGCCGCCAGCTGAAACAGGCTGGGGTCCGCGAACTGGCGAATGAGGAAGCACTGATCCTGATTGCCGGTCGCTATGAAGGCATTGACGAGCGTTTTATTGATGCTCATGTCGATGAAGAGTGGTCGATTGGGGACTATGTCCTGTCTGGCGGCGAGCTGCCGGCGATGGTCCTGATAGATGCGGTTACACGACTGCTGCCTGGAGCTTTAGGGCATGCGGACTCCGCGGAGGAAGATTCCTTCACGGACGGTTTGCTGGATTGCCCGCACTACACCCGACCGGAGGTGTATGCGGATCAGCGTGTTCCCGACGTATTGCTAAGTGGCAATCACGCACACATCCGGCGTTGGCGTTTACAGCAGTCCCTTGGCCGGACCTATGAACGACGCGCCGATCTTCTGGAAAGCCGCTCGCTTTCTGGAGAAGAGAAGAAGCTGCTCGAGGAATACATCCTCGCGCGGGACGATAGTTAACAACGTATCGATGGTAGGTCCATTGACTTACCTTAGGAGCACAGCATGACTAACAAAATCATCCTTGCACTCGAAGCAGAGCAGATGACCAAAGAGATCCCTACCTTTGCCCCAGGCGACACCATTGTCGTCCAGGTGAAAGTGAAGGAAGGCGACCGTTCGCGTCTGCAAGCGTTCGAAGGCGTGGTAATCGCCAAGCGTAACCGTGGTGTGAACAGTGCTTTCACTGTTCGTAAAATCTCCAACGGTGTTGGCGTAGAGCGTACTTTCCAGACCTACAGCCCGCAAATCGACAGCATGGCCGTTAAGCGTCGCGGTGACGTACGTAAAGCCAAGCTGTACTACCTGCGTGACCTGTCCGGTAAAGCAGCTCGCATCAAGGAAAAACTGGCTTAAGTCCAGCTTCCCGATGCAGAAAAAAGCAGCCTACGGGCTGCTTTTTTGTGCCCGCGATTTGAGCTGCCTTTGGCGGAAAATGCGGCCTGCTGCGACGGTTCATACCTTCAAGCGTGTGTACATGGCTGGGCTGCGATAGGATCTACCCGATACCCGCACTTTCCTTAGCTGAGCCCTCATGCCTGCCATTGACCACCCCCTGATCGACCGCTTCCTCGACGCCCTCTGGCTGGAAAAAGGCCTGTCAGACAACACCCGCCAGGCCTACCGCAGCGACCTGGCGCTGTTCAACGGCTGGTTGCAGGAGAAACACCTGGAACTGATCAATGCCGGCCGCGAGCTGATCCTCGATCACCTGGCCTGGCGTTTGGAGCAGAACTACAAACCCCGTTCCACTGCGCGGTTTCTCTCTGGCGTGCGTGGTTTTTATCGCTATTTGCTGAGGGAGAAACTGATCGCCCTCGATCCAACCCTGCAAATCGATATGCCGCAACTGGGTAGGCCTTTACCCAAATCCCTGTCGGAAGCCGACGTCGATGCCTTGCTTGCTGCGCCCGACCTCAGCGAAGCCATCGGCCAGCGTGACCGCGCGATGCTGGAAGTGTTGTATGCCTGCGGCCTGCGGGTCACGGAGCTGATCAGCCTGACACTCGAGCAAGTCAATCTGCGCCAGGGGGTGCTGCGGGTAATGGGCAAGGGCAGCAAGGAGCGGCTGGTGCCAATGGGGGAGGAAGCAATTGTGTGGGTCGAGCGCTATATGCGCGATGCCCGTAGCGAGCTGCTTGGCGGGCGGCCAAGCGATGTGCTGTTTCCCAGCCAGCGTGGCGAGCAGATGACCCGCCAGACGTTCTGGCATCGCATCAAGCACCAGGCCAAGGTGGCGGGGATCGGCAAGAGCCTGTCGCCCCACACCTTGCGCCATGCATTCGCCACCCATTTGCTCAACCACGGCGCGGATTTGCGCGTGGTGCAAATGCTGCTCGGGCACAGCGACTTATCCACCACCCAGATCTATACCCACGTGGCGCGTGCGCGCTTGCAGGAAATGCATGCCAAGCACCACCCACGAGGCTGAAAACCGCCAATTTATCCCGCCACGGGCTGCCCTGCGGCCCAACTGTGGTAGGCTTTGCCGGTTAGCAAAGGGACGGCCCGCACCCGTGTTTGCGTATAGGCGTGCCTGCGCCCGTCCCTGCATCTGCCTTCAGGAGTTTCCATGCGCTTGACCCAGATTATTGCCGCCGCAGCCATTGCGTTGGTTTCCACCTTTGCCGTCGCCGATGACGCTGCCGAGCAGACCATCCGCAAGAGCCTGGCCAACCTGCAGCTCGACACCCCGATCGAAAGCATCAGCGCCAGCCCGATGGCCGGCCTGTATGAAGTCAAGCTCAAGGGCAGCCGTGTGCTGTACGCCAGTGCAGACGGTCAGTACATCGTTCAGGGCTACCTGTTCCAGCTCAAGGACGGCAAGCCGGTCAACCTGACCGAGAAAGCCGAGCGCCTGGGTGTATCCAAGCTGATCAACGGCATCCCGGTGGCGGAAACCGTGGTTTACCCAGCTATCGGCGAAACGAAGACCCATATCACCGTGTTCACCGACACCACCTGCCCGTACTGCCATAAGCTGCATGCCGAAGTGCCTGCGCTGAACAAGCTGGGTGTTGAAGTACGCTACGTAGCGTTCCCGCGCCAGGGTCTGGGTTCGCCGGGCGACGAGCAGCTGCAGGCCGTATGGTGCTCGGCCGACAAGAAAGCGGCCATGGACAAGATGGTCGATGGCAAGGAAATCAAGGCCGCCAAGTGCGCCAACCCGGTGTCGAAGCAGTTTGCCCTGGGCCAGTCCATCGGCGTCAACGGTACACCGGCCATCGTTTTGGCTGACGGCCAGGTGATTCCGGGCTACCAGCCGGCACCACAAGTTGCCAAACTGGCGCTGAGTGCCAAATAAACCAGCATCGTCGAACCTTTGACGATCATGGCCCGCGGATAAGTCGACGGGCTATTAATTGAAAGCCGCAGTTGTGCGGCTGTTTTCCACGGCCGACCTAGCGTCGGCCGTTTCATGGGGAGTTCTTCAGTGAAACCGGTCAAAGTAGGCATCTGTGGGTTAGGGACCGTCGGTGGCGGCACCTTCAACGTACTTCAGCGTAATGCTGAAGAAATTTCCCGCCGTGCAGGGCGTGGGATTGAAGTGGCGCAAATTGCCACGCGTTCGCCAAAGCCTCAGTTCCAAACGACCGGTATTGCAATTACCAACGATGTCTTCGCCGTGGCCACCAACCCTGAAATCGATATCGTCATCGAGCTGGTGGGCGGTTACACCGTGGCCCGCGAGCTGGTGCTCAAGGCTATTGAAAACGGCAAGCACGTGGTCACCGCCAACAAGGCGCTGATTGCCGTGCACGGCAACGAGATCTTCGCCAAGGCCCGCGAGAAGGGCGTGATCGTCGCGTTCGAAGCTGCGGTTGCCGGTGGTATCCCGGTGATCAAGGCGATCCGTGAAGGCCTGTCCGCCAACCGCATCAATTGGGTAGCCGGTATCATCAACGGCACCGGTAACTTCATCCTCACCGAAATGCGCGAGAAGGGCCGTACCTTCGAAGACGTGCTGGCCGAAGCCCAGGCGCTGGGTTACGCCGAAGCCGACCCGACATTCGACGTGGAAGGCATCGACGCGGCGCACAAGCTGACCATCCTGGCGTCCATCGCCTTTGGTATCCCGTTGCAGTTCGACAAGGCCTACACCGAAGGCATCACCAAGCTGACCACTGCCGACGTGAACTACGCCGAAGCCCTGGGCTACCGCATCAAGCACCTCGGTGTCGCGCGTAGCACTCCGGCGGGTATCGAGTTGCGTGTGCATCCGACGCTGATCCCGGCCGACCGCCTGATCGCCAACGTCAATGGCGTGATGAACGCCGTGATGGTCAACGGTGATGCCGCCGGTTCCACCCTGTTCTACGGCGCCGGTGCCGGCATGGAGCCGACCGCTTCGTCGGTGATCGCCGATCTGGTGGACGTGGTTCGCGCTATGACCAGCGACCCGGAAAACCGCGTGCCGCACCTGGCCTTCCAGCCGGATTCGCTGTCGGCGCACCCGATCCTGCCGATTGAGGCCTGCGAAAGCGCCTACTACCTGCGCATCCAGGCCAAGGATCACCCAGGCGTATTGGCCCAGGTGGCCAGCATCCTGTCGGAGCGCGGTATCAACATCGAGTCGATCATGCAGAAGGAAGTCGAGGAGCAGAACGGCCAGGTGCCGATGATCCTGCTGACCCACCGCGTGCTCGAGCAGCACATCAACGATGCCATCACTGCTCTGGAGGCCTTGCAAGGCGTCGTGGGCCCGGTGGTGCGGATTCGCGTCGAACACCTGAACTAACCGATCTGTTCCAGAGGCCCCGCGTGTGCGGCGGCCTCTGTTCGAGAATGTTTTAGAGGAGCCAGTCATGCGTTACATCAGCACCCGCGGCCAGGCACCGGCCCTGAATTTCGAAGACGTCTTGCTGGCAGGCCTTGCCACCGACGGCGGCCTGTACGTGCCGGAAAACCTGCCACGCTTTACCCAGGAAGAAATCGCTTCGTGGGCCGGCCTGCCGTACCACGAGCTGGCGTTCCGGGTGATGCGCCCGTTCGTCACCGGCAGCATCCCCGATGCGGACTTCAAAAAGATTCTGGAAGAGACGTACGGCGTGTTTTCCCACAGCGCCATCGCCCCTTTGCGCCAGCTCAACGGCAACGAATGGGTGCTCGAGCTGTTCCATGGCCCGACCCTGGCGTTCAAGGACTTCGCCCTGCAACTGCTGGGTCGTCTGCTGGACTACGTGCTGGAGAAGCGCGGCGAGCGCGTGGTGATCATCGGCGCGACCTCGGGTGATACCGGTTCGGCCGCCATCGAAGGCTGCAAGCACTGCGAAAACGTCGACATCTTCATCCTGCACCCGCACAAGCGTGTGTCGGAAGTGCAGCGTCGCCAGATGACCACCATCTTCGGTGAGAACATCCACAACATCGCCATCGAAGGCAACTTCGATGACTGCCAGGAAATGGTCAAGAACAGCTTCGCTGACCAGGGCTTCCTCAAAGGCACGCGACTGGTGGCGGTGAACTCGATCAACTGGGCGCGGATCATGGCCCAGATCGTCTACTACTTCCACGCCTCGCTGCAGTTGGGCGGCCCGGCGCGCTCGGTGTCGTTCTCGGTGCCGACCGGCAATTTCGGCGACATCTTCGCCGGCTACCTGGCCCGTAACATGGGCCTGCCGATCAACCAGTTGATCGTTGCCACCAACCGCAACGACATCCTGCACCGCTTCATGAGCGGCAACCAGTACGTCAAGGAAACCCTGCACGCCACCCTGTCGCCGTCCATGGACATCATGGTGTCGTCGAACTTCGAGCGTCTGCTGTTCGACATGCACGGTCGCAACGGCGCAGCCATTGCCGGCTTGATGGACACCTTCAAGAGCGGCGGCGGTTTCAGCGTTGATGAAGAGCGCTGGACCGAAACCCGCAAGCTGTTCGACTCCCTGGCCGTGGATGACGCGCAGACCTGTGAAACCATCGCCGAGGTCTACGCCCAGACCGGCGAGCTGCTCGACCCGCACACCGCCATTGGGGTGAAGGCCGCCCGCGAATGCCGTCGAAGCCTGGATATCCCGATGGTGATCCTCGGCACCGCCCATCCAGTGAAATTCCCGGAAGCGGTGGAGAAGGCGGGTGTCGGCAAGGCGCTGGAACTGCCGGTGCACCTGACAGACCTGTTAGAGCGTGAAGAGCGTTGCACGGTGCTGCCGAATGACTTGAAGGCGATGCAGGCGTTTGTCAGCCAGCATGGCAACCGTGGTAAGCCTTTGTAAGGCAAATCACGAAGACAAAAACGCCGCTTTCCCTTCCTTGGGTCAGCGGCGTTTTTTGTTTCTGGCAGGCCCGGTCTCGCGTTACGAGAATAGTTTCTGCGCGACCACTATGACCGTGCCCACGGCGGCATAGAAGCCTGTCGCGATACCCACCGGGTACCAGAAAGTCTCACAGGTTATCTTCAGGGATTCTTTGTTGAGTTTGTTTTGCTCTGTGTTCATACGTGCTATTTCAGCAAAAATACGTGATACCTCGGCGTGCATTCTGTCTGTCGACGTTTGTTGCTCATTTTGTTCTGCCATCGCTATTTATCCTTCGCAATAAGGGCCTGATGACATGCGCTTTCATCTGCATCGCAGCGTAACCAGCGCTCACCGAGTATAGGATTCACTCCCGGCTTCAGCGCCTGGCAAACCCCAAAAACAGCAGCCCATTGCGTAAGCATTTATGTGCTGCCGTTTTTTGCCTGTCATGTTGCAAGCGCATGCTGGAAACGTCATCCCCCGACAACCCCGCATAAACGAAAAAGCGAACTTTCCTACGTCACAACCAGTCACTTAGGATAGATGCAGCTCCCGTTTACAAGAATGTTTGCGAACTATTGAGTGGTGATCGAGATGGAAAGTATCAGCCTATTGCTCGAAGAAGCACTGAGCCCTTATCAGGTGACGTTGACCACCGCAGGTGTGCAGGAAGAGTGCCTGGTAACCGTGAAGAACCCCGCCGGCGCGATCATGGTCGAGCGTGAAGTCGACCGGGCGCAATTGCTCGATAAGCGCCTATTGGTGGATGTGGTGGATTGCCTGCTGCGTGACCTCAAGATCGCTGAAGGACGCCTGGAGCCCTCGGTCATCGCGGCCTTGCGCAGCGCTGCCCAGACCCGTGGGGCTGCCGTTGCATGAAGAATTGTTTACCCATGGAAACTTCCCACGTCATGGCCGGTCAGATTTCGTAACAGCAAGAGCAAACATTGTGCTCCGGTGTTTGTGCCTTGTTGTACTGGTCTTTGTAGGCCACGTTTAACCCCGAAGTGTCTCCCCACTCTTCGGGGTTTCTTTTTGCCTGGGATTTGTCAGGGTTCTGGTGAATCCTGGAAAAAACTCGGGTTGTCTCGCAGGTAATGTTCACGCATGGCAGGGTCTAGCCAGGCGGCATAGGACTGTTGTACTTGTGCCAGCGGGAGGCTGAGCAGAACCTGGTTGATTCGTTCCATGGCCTCGCGCCCCTGAGGCGTATCCGAGCAGCCGATATACGTGCGCTGGTAAGGTGCTGTGCCCTTGATGGGGTAGAAGCTTAGGTCTTCGGTTGCGATCCCCTGTTGCATCGCGTGGTAGCGGATTTCCGGCCAATAGCCCAGCACCGCCTCCAGCCGGCCCAGGCGCTGCATCTGCAGCAAGCTGCCAAGGGCATCGTTGCCGTAGTGCAGTGCCAGTTTGTGTGTGTCGGCCTGTTTCAGCCGCTCATCGATAACGGGGCCGTAGCTGCGTTCCGCAATCGCGCCGACCCTTGCCTTAGGGGCGGCGAAGAAGGCCTGCAGGTCAAACTGGCCGTCTACGATAAACGCCGCCAAGGCGTCCTGCTGGCTCTGTCGAATCGTGATGCCATTACTGACGACCACAAACGCCTGCCTGGAAAATACGATGTACCTGGCCCGCTCGGCCGTCCACAGCAATGATGGATCGCAGGTGAGCGTGGGCTCGCGCAGCATCTGCATGCCGCGCGCGCGATTGACGTGCATTACCTGGTGGCGATACTCCGGCAAGTGTCCGATCAGTATCGGCAGCAACTGGTCGAGTGCCCCCAGGCCTTTGCTTGGCCCTTCGAAGATGGTCAGCGGCGGCAAGTCGCGCAACAACCAGATCAACGTGCCCTCGGCACTCGCCGGTACGGGCCAGCTGCCGGCCAGCATGACGGCCAGGTACAGCGCAATGAGCCAGTGTTTGCAGCCGTGGGGCATCAGATTGCGCCTTTCTCACGCAGGCGGACAATGGCGGCGGCGTCGTATCCCAGCTCGCCCAACACCACGCCGTTGTGTTCACCCAGTTGCGGCCCCACCCATTCGCAACTGCCCGGTGTATCCGACAGCTTGGGCACGATGCCCGGCATCTTGAAGTCCTTGCCGCCGGGAAGCCGGGCCTTGAGGAACATCTCGCGCGCGAGGAATTGCGGGTCGCCCAGCATGTCGTCGGCGCTGTAGATACGGCTGGCGGGCACTTCGGCCTTGTTGAGTTGCTCCACCACCTGCTCCAGCGGCAGCGAGTTAACCCAGCGATCAATCACGCCATAGAGTTCATCACGACGGCTATCGCGCCCGTCATTACTGGCCAGTTGTGGATCGTTCGCCAGGTCTTCCCGGCCGATGGCACTCATGAAACGTTTGAAGATGGCATCACCGTTGGCGCCGATCTGAACGTGCTTACCGTCCGCGCTGGTGTGGATCGATGACGGCGTGATGCCGGGCATGATGTTGCCGGTGCGTTCGCGAATAAACCCGAATACGTCGAATTCGGGGATCATGCTTTCCATCATGGCGAAGATGGCTTCATACAGCGCCACATCCACCACCTGGCCCACACCTCCGTTGACCTCGCGATGACGCAGCGCCATCAAGGCGCCGATGACCGCCCACAGCGCGGCGATGGAGTCGCCAATGGAGATCCCGGTGCGTACCGGCGGGCGATCTTCGAAACCGGTGATATAGCGCAGCCCGCCCATGGACTCGCCCACTGCGCCAAACCCGGGTTGGTCTTTCATCGGCCCGGTCTGGCCGAAACCCGAGAGGCGCACCATGACCAGTTTCGGGTTCAGTGCGTGCAGGGTTTCCCAGCTCAGGCCAAGCTTTTCCAGCACGCCTGGACGGAAGTTTTCGATAAGGATGTCGGCGTCGGCCAGCAGTTGCTTGAGAATCGCCAGGCCGTCCGGATGCTTGAGGTTCAGCGTCAGCGACTTCTTGTTGCGCGCCTGCACAAACCACCACAGCGAGGTGCCTTCATACAGCTTGCGCCATTTGCGCAGCGGGTCGCCGCCGTCCGGGGATTCGACCTTGACCACCTCCGCGCCGAATTCGGCGCAGATACGTGAAGCGAACGGCCCGGCGATCAGGGTGCCGAGTTCGATGACTTTCAGGCCTGCAAGTGGTTTGGCATTAAACGACATGGGGATCCTTGTCTGCGCAGAACGATGATGTGAAGCCTTTTAACATAGGCGAGTAGCCCAGGGATAAGGATGATGCAGCGCAGGATTCGGTGAATGACCTCGCCATCGGTTAGACTGGCCGCCTTTCCCTGTCTCTAGAAGCCCGTTCATGGCCCAGCCGTCCACGACCTATAAATTCGAACTCAACCTCACCGACCTTGATCGCTCGGTGTACGAGAGCGTCAAGCAGACCATCGCCCGTCACCCGTCGGAAACCGAAGAACGCATGACCGTGCGTCTGCTGGCCTACGCCCTTTTTTACAACGAACAGTTGGCGTTCGGTCGTGGCCTGTCAGATGTAGACGAGCCAGCCCTGTGGGAAAAAAGCCTGGACGATCGGGTCCTGCACTGGATCGAAGTCGGCCAGCCGGATGCCGACCGCCTGACCTGGTGCTCGCGCCGCACCGAGCGCACCAGTCTGCTGGCCTACGGCAGCCTGCGCGTGTGGGAGGGCAAGGTCGTGCCGGTGGCCAATAACCTGAAGAATGTGCACATCGCGGCGGTGCCCCAGGAGATTCTGGAGGTTCTGGCCAAGGACATGCCCCGCGTGATCAAGTGGGACGTGATGATCAGCGAAGGCACGATCTTCGTCACTGACGACCGTGGCCAGCACGAAGTACAACTGCAATGGCTGGTCGGCGAACGCGGTTGAAAATGTGGGAGGGGGCAAGCCCCCTCCCACATTTGATCTGTGTTGCCTTCAGAGTTGTCGTTTAACCTTTGTATTCAAGAGAAGCTCCCGTCACCCATGCGTATCGATCCCCGCCCACTGCCCGCCGTCCTGCCCTTCCTTGGTGAATTGCCGCCGCTGTTGACCCGTCTTTACGCCGCTCGTGGTGTGCAGTCCGAGGCTGAGCTGGACAAGAGCCTGGCGCGGTTGATTCCCTATCAGCAGCTCAAGGGCATCGACGCGGCAGTGGACTTGCTGGTGACGGCACTGGAACAGCGCCAGCGCATCCTCATCGTCGGTGACTTCGATGCCGATGGCGCTACCGCCAGCACCGTGGGCACCCTGGGCCTGCGTCTGCTCGGTGCGGCGCATGTCGATTACCTGGTGCCCAATCGCTTCGAGTACGGCTACGGCCTGACCCCGGAGATCGTCGCCGTGGCGCTGCAGCGCGAGCCGCAGTTGCTGATTACCGTGGACAACGGCATCTCCAGTGTCGAAGGCGTGGCGGCGGCGAAAGCGGCGGGGTTGCAGGTGTTGGTGACCGATCACCACTTGCCTGGCGACGAGTTGCCGGCGGCGGATGCCATCGTCAACCCGAACCAGCCGGGCTGTGAGTTCCCGAGCAAGGCCCTGGCCGGCGTTGGCGTGATCTTCTACGTGCTGATGGCCCTGCGCGCGCGTTTGCGCAGTCTGGGCTGGTACGAGAACACGCCTCAACCGAATATCGGCGAACTGCTCGACCTGGTGGCCCTTGGCAGCGTCGCCGACGTGGTGCCCCTGGACGCCAATAACCGCATCCTCGTGCATCAGGGCCTGGAGCGTATTCGCGCCGGTCGCGCACGGCCGGGGATCAAGGCGATTCTCGAAGTGGCCAAGCGCGATGCGGCGCGCATCACGTCCACCGACCTCGGCTTTATCCTCGGGCCACGCTTGAACGCCGCTGGGCGCCTGGACGATATGAGCCTGGGCATCGAATGCCTGCTCACCACGGATTTCGCCGCGGCACGGGAAATGGCCGCGCAACTGGACGGCATGAACCAGGACCGCAAATCCATCGAACAAGGCATGCAGCGCGAGGCCCTGGCCCAGCTCAAGGACTTGCCGGTGGAATCGATGCCCTACGGCTTGTGCCTGTTTGATCCGGACTGGCACCAAGGTGTGATCGGCATTCTTGCGTCGCGCATGAAGGAGCGGTACTTCCGCCCGACCATCGCCTTCGCCGATGCCGGCGATGGGCTGCTGAAGGGCTCTGGACGCTCTGTGCAGGGCTTTCACATCCGCGATGCGCTGGCGGTGGTCGCGAGCCAGCATCCCAACCTGATCACCAAATACGGCGGCCACGCCATGGCGGCGGGGCTGACCTTGCCCGAGGAAAATTTCCCACTGTTTGCCGAAGCCTTTGACGCCGAAGTGCGTCGGCAACTGCGCGAAGAAGACCTCACCGGGCGTCTGCTGTCCGATGGCACCCTCGCGGTGGAAGAGTTTCACCTGGAACTGGCGCGCGCATTGCGGCATGCCGGGCCGTGGGGGCAACACTTTCCAGAGCCGCTGTTCCATGGTGTGTTCCAGCTGGTAGAGCAGCGAGTGGTGGGGGAGCGGCACCTGAAAGTGGTGCTCAAGAGCGAGTGCGGGTCGGTGAAGCTCGATGGCATTGCCTTTGGCGTCGACCGGGAAGTCTGGCCGAACCCGTCCGTACGTTGGGTGGAGTTGGCTTACAAGCTGGACGTGAACGAGTTTCGTGGGAATGAAACCGTGCAACTGATGATTGCCCACATCGAACCGCGCTAGATCTTACCGACGCCGCAAAAAACTGTGGGAGGGTGCTTGCCCCCGATAGCATTGGGTCAGTCACAGCATTGTTGACTGACACTCAGCTATCGGGAGCAAGCACCCTCCCACAGTTTGATTTGTATAAGGCTCGGGTTTATTCGGTTTTGGCCTGGTGCTTCACGATGATATCCACCAACCGCTTGGCCAGCGCCGGGTAGTTCTCATCGAAGTGATGCCCGCCCGGCAGCTTCACAGTCTCGCCCACGGCAGTCTTGTCGGTGCAGCCACTCTCGTCGACTTCTTCGGCACCGTAGATGCACACCACCTTGTCAGCCGGCAGCTTGGCCATTTCCGGGCCGGTCGCGGCTTCTTTGCCGGCGTTGCCCAGCCAACCTTCCACTTCGATTTCAAAGCTGCCGGTACGGGCGAATGCCAGCAGGATGATGACGTCCACACGCTGCTGTTCGTTTTCCGGCAGGCGGTTGTAGATCGCCGGCAGTACGTCGGCACCGAACGAGTAGCCGGTCAGTACGAAGCGCTTGGTGCCCCACTTCTGCCGGTAGTGCTGCATCAGCTCGGTAAGGTCCTTGGCGCTTTGTTCCGGGGTCTTGTGCTGCCAGTAATAGCGCAGGGTGTCGATGCCGACCACCGGGTAACCGATCTTGGCCATCTCGCCGGCCACATCGCGGTCGAGGTCACGCCAGCCGCCATCACCGGAGAGGAACAGGGTCACGGTGTCCTTGGCCTGGCCAGCCGGCACTTCCACGACGGGAATCGCCAGGCCGCCGTTGTCCGAACCCACCAGTTGCTTGCGCAGTTCGTTGTTCAGCACTTGCGGATAGTGAATGTCGTAGTCGCTGATACTGGTGGTGGCACGCGGGGTGTCACGTACGAAACTGGCGCTTTCATCGTCAGGGTTATCGTTCCAGGCCACCAGCCAATTACCGTGTGCGGCGGTTTTCGGCAGTGGGTCCTTGCAACCTTCCTGTACCAACGCGAAGCCGACGGAGATGGCGTTGGCCTTGTCGTCGTTCTGTGTGGCCAGCCAGCGCCAGGCGAGGGCGGCGCCAGGGCCGATGCCGCTGACCAGGGTCGCGGGCCCTTTGAGCTGGCCCAGGGCGCTTTGCAGCGCTTGTTCCTGCAGCTTGCAGTCATCCTTTGGCAGGATCACCTGGACGATCTGCGCCTTGCCGCCTTGGCTCAGGGTAATCAGTTGGCTATCCGTCAGGGTTTCGCCAGCCATCACCGCCACCGCGACGCGGGCTTTCGGGGTGCCTGCCGGGGTCACACGGGTCATCACCGAGCCGTCGGCCTGGGGCAGTTGCTCCAGGGTCGGCTGCGGGGCAGGGCGGTTCCAGAACCAAAAGCCGCCACCCAGGATCAGGGCCAGCAGCACTACAAAGGCCAATACATACCGCCAGGAGCGTCGAATCATCAGCGTTTCACCAATCCAGTCAAGCCGCCCGCGATCAGGGCGGCGGTATCGGCCAGTGCCACCAGCGGGTCAAGTCCCGCGGGCACAGCCATGTAACGGGGTTCCCAGTCAGGCTGGAACTTGTCTTTGAAGCGGCGCAAGCCTTGGAAGTTATACAGTTGCTCGCCGCGACGGAACACCATCGAGCCCAGGCGCTGGGTCAGTGGCGCGCCGCGTCGCGGTTGCAGGCCCGACAACGGCACCATGCCGAGGCTGAAGCGAGCATAGCCGTGACTCTTATAGTGTTGAATCAGGCCGACCATCATGAATTCCATGGTCAACTTGGGCGCATCCGGGTGGGCGCGCATCAGGTCGAGACTGGCCAGGTCATGGTTGTAGGTCTCGAGCAGGTTGGCGAAGGCCACCGGGCGACCTTCGAAGCGAATGATCGCGATGCGAAAGTGCTTGAGGTAGTCGTCGCTGAAGCGTCCGAGGGAAAAGCCCTTTTCCCGCACATTCTTACCGGTAAGCCAGGCATCCGAGATGACTTTTAATTCATCCATCGGCGCCGTGCCGGGTTCAAAAATCTCCAGGGACAGGCCGTCCCGGGTGCCACGGTTCCAGGTGTAGCGCAGGTCCTTCATCTCTTTGCCCTTGGCTTCCAGGTCAAAGCGTTTCAGGTCGACGCGGGCCTCTTCCCCCAGCTTGATCGCGGTGAGACCGATGTCCATGTAATAGGGCAAGTTCTCGGCGCGTACCTGATAGAACACCGGGCGCGCATGATGGATGTCGCACAGGTCACGGAACTGCCAGATCATTTCGGCACGGGGTTGAGTCGGGCCGATCGGGTCATACAAGGCCACCAGGCTGCGCCCGCGACGGGCGTACATCAGGAAGGCTTCATCGTTGGGGTGGAACAGCAGCGCCTTGTCGCCGGTCAGCGCCAGGCCGCCGTCGGGTTGCGACGATGCCATCAGGATCTTGGTGGCGCGTTCCAGCTCATCGGGTGTCGGCAGGTGGATCACCGGGCGTGCGGTGCGCAGCAGCCAGGTCAGCGAAACGATGACCAGCAGCACGGCGGCGCCCAGCAGCGAGCGCAGGCCGCGCGGGGCGTTGGCATCGAGGGTGAACTGCCACCACAGTTGATGGCTGTACGGTACATCTTGATACGCGAACAGCAGCAGCCAGATAGAAGCACCCAGCACACAGACACTGGCTACCAGGTACAGCGGTGAAAAAGGCAGCTCGGTCAGGCGGCTGGCGCGATAGAACGAGCGGCGGAAGATCGCCAGCAGTATCGCCGTCATGGTCATCAGGCTGGCTTCTTCCCAGTCGAACCCCTTGAGCAGCGAGAGCAGGGCGCCCACCAGCAGCAGCACCATGGTCAGCATCCACGCAGCCGACAAGCGTCGACGCAGACCCTGGGCCAGCAACAGGCACAGCACGCCGATCAGGCTGGCACCGAAGTGCGAGGCGTCAATCAGGCGGTGGGGAATCAGGAAGCCGATGTTTTCCAGGCGTGAGTCGATCTCCGGCGTGGCGCCGGAAAACAGCAGGACCACGCCGGACAAAAAAACCAGTACGGCCAGCACCGGGGCCGCCAGGCCGGAAGCCACCCGCAGACTCTGTTGGGTCTGGAACAGGCGCTGCGCTTCGTTGACCAGCAGGAACACGCAGGCGATCAGCAGCGGTAATACAACGTAGATCATGCGATACAGCAGCAGGGCGGCCGCCAGTGGCGCTGCACCGAGCTTGTCGGCGAAGGCCGCGAGCAGGATTGCCTCGAATACCCCGACACCGCCTGGTACATGGCTGAGCACACCCGCGGCCAGCGCCAGCAGATACACCAGCAGGAACGGGCCGAAAGGCGGTGCTTCCGGCAGCAGCATATAAAGGACGGTAGCGGCAGCGGCAACGTCCAGTGCGGTGATGATCAGTTGCAGGAACGTCAGGCGCCGGCCAGGCAGGCGCAAGGTCCGACGCCCGGCTTTTACCAGCAGGTTGTCAGGGTAGGGCTGTTCCGGCAGGCGGCGGCGATAGATACCTATGCACAATACGACCGACAGCAACAGCACCGCGCCGGCAACGCCGCCGAGCACAGTTTGTGGCAAATGCAGGTAGGTCGACGCTGCCGGCAAGTTGCTCAACGTGGCCAACGCAGCCAGCGGGGGCAGGGCGCAGCCCAGTGCCAGGCTGGCGAACACGGTCATGTGGGCGACTTCCGAAGCCCCGATGCCATGGCGTGCATATAAACGGTAGCGCACCGAGCCGCCCGAGAGCATCGAAAGGCCAATGGCATTGCCGATCGCAAAGGCAGTAAAGCCGCCGAGGGCCAAGGTCTTGGCAGGCAGGTTCACCCCAGCATAGCGTGCGCCGGAAAACTCATAGCCCAACAGAATGACGAACCCCGCGATGGCGGCGGCGAACGCACCGAGCAAAGCGGGTTTGGGCACTTCCAGGATCGAGTCGTGGAGGGCGTAGAGGTCCAGCTCCAATAGCAGGTGTCGGCAGGCGATCAGCGCGATTGCGAACAGCAACAAGGTCACGGCCAGCCCTATGGGTTGCCGGTATTTGCTCAACAGATCCAGCCAGCGCAAGCGGGTCGGAGCGATAGGTTGTTCTGCTGTGACGGTGTCTTGTGGTTCAGACGAGTTGGCGCGCATCAATCACCTCGTGGATTGTGCGCGACAGGATGGAGGTATCCAGCCAAGTTACCAATCCCTATGGACAAAATAATTACAAATATTAACGCGGATCACCGGGTGCGGCGACTGCGGCCATTGGTCGTAGAGGCGTAAGCATAGCGTGCGATGAGATGGACTCTACAAACCGCGTACGGTTTCATGAAAGATGCCATGCCATTGTTTCAGATGAACTTTTTCATCGGATACAAAAAAGGCCACTCTTTCGAGTAGCCTTTTTTGATGTTTGGTTGCGGGAGCCGGATTTGAACCGACGACCTTCGGGTTATGAGCCCGACGAGCTACCAGACTGCTCCATCCCGCGTCTGTGGGCGGCATTCTACAGCGCAACGGCGAGGTGTCAACCGTTAATGAGCCGATGGGTCAAATAAGTGTGAAATGAGCGGTGAAGGGCGGCTGTGGAAGGTAAGTGCGCGATGGGTAAAGATTTTTTTGTCTTACAATTTTCGTACAGACACAAAACAGACGCGCACAAAAAAGGCCACTCTTTCGAGTAGCCTTTTTTGATGTTTGGTTGCGGGAGCCGGATTTGAACCGACGACCTTCGGGTTATGAGCCCGACGAGCTACCAGACTGCTCCATCCCGCGTCTGTGTGTCGGCATTCTACAGAGGATCGCGTGTGTGTCAACCTGTGAATCGAAGAAAAGGGCTTGTGGTTCAATCGGTTAGCTCTCCAAACAGAGCCATTTCAATCGTGCAGGCCAATAGGGCTAAGGGTTTCAGCTCTATTGGGGGGCTAATTTCGATTGAGAAAATAAATTCATCTGGGAAATTTCCTACCGCTTAGGCGGAAGATTCAAACTACTGGTGCTATATACAGGGGTGAATGCGATACTGCTCACCCGTTGGATTACACCCCCTTCTATCTATGACGCAGCGCAAAATCATCCACGTCGACTGTGATTGCTTCTACGCCGCCATTGAGATGCGCGATGACCCGAGCCTGGCGCAAAAGCCCCTGGCGGTAGGTGGATCGGCAGATCGAAGGGGCGTGATTGCTACATGCAACTACGAAGCGCGGGCGTATGGGGTGCGTTCAGCCATGTCGTCGCGCCATGCCCTGAAGCTCTGCCCGGACCTGACCATCGTCAAGCCGCGCATGGATGCATATAAGGAAGCGTCGAAGGAAATCCAGACGATCTTCCGCGACTACACCGACCTGATCGAGCCCCTCTCGCTGGACGAGGCCTACCTGGATGTCTCCGACAGCCCGCACTTTGGCGGCAGCGCCACGCGCATCGCCCAGGATATACGGCGCCGGGTCTCCAACCAGTTGCACATCACCGTGTCCGCCGGCGTGGCACCGAACAAGTTTTTGGCCAAGATCGCCAGCGATTGGAAAAAGCCCAATGGCCTGTTTGTCATTACCCCGGATCAGGTCGAGGACTTTGTCTCCCAACTGCGGGTAAGCAAGTTGCACGGCGTGGGCAAGGTGACGGCGGACAAACTGGCGCGCCTGGGCATCGAAGACTGCCTGCAATTACGCGAGTGGAACAAGCTGGCGCTGGTGCGTGAGTTCGGCAGTTTTGGCGAGCGGCTGTGGAGCCTGGCCCGTGGGATAGATGACCGTGTGGTACAGAATGACAGCCGGCGGCAGTCCATCAGTGTGGAAAATACCTACGATGTGGACCTGCCGGATCTCTCAAGCTGCCTGGCGAAACTTCCAGAGTTGATGGAAACCCTGGCCGGGCGCATGGCGCGTATCGACAGCAGTTATAAGGCGGGAAAGCCGTTCGTTAAGGTGAAGTTTCATGACTTTACCCAGACGACGTTGGAGCAGGCGGGAGCGGCGCGGGATCTGGAGAGTTATCAACAGTTGATGACCCAGGCGTTCAATCGTGGCGGTAAACCGGTGCGGTTGCTGGGGGTTGGCGTGCGGTTGCTGGACCTGAGTGGCGGGAACGAACAGTTAGAGTTTTCTTGGTAGAAACCGGGAAAAAATGTGGGAGAGGCAAGTCGCACCGCCCCTCTCACATTTGGATCTATAGCGTTTTCGAAGTCTCAGTGTGCTCCGGGATCTGCGACTAACCGCCCCGCATCCTTGGTCAACGCTTGCAGGAATTCCTGCTGCAACTCGGGATCATTGCGGGTCAATTCGATCAGGCTTTGTTCCAGCTCACTGGCTTCTTCTTCCAGGCCCAGCTCCGACAGACGCTTGACCCGGTGCACCCACTGGCTGACTTCATCGTCTTCGAGATCGTCGTAGATCAGTCCGTGGGCTTCCAGCAATTTGCCGCGCAGGGTGCTGCTGATTGCCAGGGTCGAGTCCGAGTGCACGTCGTCCTGGCCATCTTCCACGCTGATCTTCAAGGTCGTGACGCGGTTCAGGTCCTGCTCGGCAAACGGGCTGTCCAACAGGTTCAGGCGCAGGACGCCGTTGCGGTCGGTGGTCAGCTCATGGGTCTGTTTGCCGGCGGTGACCTGGACCGGGCGTTCGCTCCAGGGCAGGCTCGAATACTCCACGCGCTTGTCACGCTGGACCTCATCGATACCGGCCAGGTTCTGTTGCGCACGGCCATGGGACTGCACGTTCATGAACGGGTTGAGGCCGTCCACGCCGTAGGTCAGCCAGTCGTGGGTCATGCTGGTCGGCAGGTTGCCGAGGGCGAAGATGTTCGCCACGTTGGCGCCCGCGCCCGCCACCAAAGCCACTGCACCCAAGGGCATCTCATAGAGTTTGCGCCAGGGCTGGTAGGGCGTGTAGCGGTCGTAACGACGGGTGACTTCGAATTCGGTGACCTCAAAGGTCTTTTGCTCGTGAATACGAACCCGGCGTTGCGGCAGTTCCAACACTTTGGGTTCGCCTACATCGATCTGCAGGCTGTGGTCGAGCAACTTACGCTCGACCCGCTCCTCGTGCTCACTGCGTTGCGACATCTGATTGGCGCAGCCGCTGACCAGCAGGGCGCCGCACAAGGCGGCGCCCCCCAGGGCTCTGGTGTTTCGCTTGAACATGACTTCTCTTGATCTGGTTTTCAGCGACGAATACGCGCCTGGAGGAAAGACAGCACGTCAGCCACCGGCAACGGTTGGGCTTCGGCTTCGGTCCGGCTCTTGTATTCCAGATTGCCATCGGCCAGGCCGCGGTCACTGACCACGATCCGGTGCGGAATGCCAATCAGCTCCATGTCGGCGAACTTGATGCCCGGGCTGGTTTTCTTGTCCCGGTCATCCAGCAGCACTTCAAAACCAGCGGCCGTCAGTTCGGCATACAGCTTGTCGGTGGCTTCGCGTACTTGCTCGGTTTCGTAACGCAGCGGTACCAGGGCAACCTGGAAAGGCGCCAGGGCGTCACTCCAGATAATGCCTTTCTCGTCGTTGTTCTGCTCGATGGCAGCGGCAACCACGCGGGAAACGCCAATGCCGTAGCAGCCCATGTCGAGGGTGATCGGCTTGCCGTTCTCGCCCAGCACTTCGCACTTCATCGCCTTGCTGTACTTGTTGCCCAGCTGGAAGATGTGCCCGACTTCGATGCCGCGCTTGATTTCCAGGGTGCCCTTGCCGTCCGGGCTTGGGTCGCCGGCCACCACGTTGCGCAGGTCGGCCACGGTCGGAACCGGCAGGTCACGCTCCCAGTTCACGCCGAAGTAGTGCTTGTCGTCGATGTTCGCGCCGATACCGAAGTCGCTCATCAGCTCGACTGAGCGGTCGATGATGATCGGCAGCGGCAGGTTCAGCGGGCCGAGGGAGCCGGCACCGGCGCCAATGGCGTCGCGCAGTTCGGCATCGCTGGCCATGACCAGCGGGCTGGCCACGCCAGGTTGCTGGGCGGCCTTGATTTCGTTGAGTTCGTGGTCGCCACGGATCACCAGGGCGATCAGCTTGCCTTCTTCTTCGGCGTGGACGATCAGGGTCTTGATGGTCTTTTCAATCGGCAGATTGAATTTCTCCACCAGGGCCGCGATGGTCTTGGTCTCTGGCGTATCCACCAGGCGCAGTTCTTCAGCCGGGGCTGGACGGGACGTTTCCCGTGGCACGGCTTCGGCTTTCTCGATGTTCGCCGCGTAGTCGGAACCGTTGCTGAACGCGATATCGTCTTCGCCGGACTCGGCCAGCACGTGGAATTCGTGGGAGCCGGCACCGCCGATGGAGCCATTGTCCGCTTCAACCGCCCGGAACTTCAGGCCCAGGCGTGTGAACACGTTGCAGTAGGCCTGGTGCATGCGGTCGTAGGTGGCCTGCAGCGATGCCTGGTCGGCGTGGAACGAATAGGCATCCTTCATGATGAATTCGCGGCCGCGCATCAAACCGAAGCGTGGGCGGATTTCATCGCGGAATTTGGTCTGGATCTGGTACAGGTTGAGGGGCAGCTGTTTATAGCTGCTCAACTCGTTGCGCATCAGGTCGGTGATCACTTCTTCGTGGGTCGGGCCGGCGCAGAAGTCGCGGCCATGACGGTCCTTGAAGCGCAGCAACTCAGGGCCGTACTCTTCCCAGCGCCCGGATTCCTGCCACAGCTCGGCCGGTTGGGTGCTCGGCATCAACACTTCCAGAGAGCCGGCGGCGTTCATTTCTTCACGAACGATGGCTTCGACCTTGCGCATCACCTTCAAGCCCATGGGCAGCCAGGTGTACAGGCCGGAGGCCAGTTTGCGGATCATGCCGGCGCGCAGCATCAGCTGATGGCTGATCACGACCGCGTCGGAAGGCGTTTCTTTCTGTGTGGCGAGCAAATATTGACTGGTACGCATGGTAGGCCGTTGTCGGTTGCTTGGACTTGAAATGACTTGGGATTGTACGGGCGCAAACTGCTGGAGTACAGGCATCAGAATGCAGAGGGGGATGTGGGAGGGGGCTTGCCCCCGATAGCAGGGTGTCAGGCGCTTATGTGTCACTGACCCACCGCTATCGGGGGCAAGCCCCCTCCCGCATTGTCAGTCTTCGGCGGGTGGATTCAACCGAATCCGCCGATTCTCCTGATACCAGTGCAGCGCAATCAGCAACAGTGTCGGCACACCCAGCATGCAGGTGATCAGGAAGAAATTGTGATACCCGAATTTCTCCACCATCACCCCCGAATACCCGCCGATCAGGCGAGGCAGCAACAGCATGATCGAGCTGAGCAGCGCATATTGGGTGGCGGAAAACTTGAGGTTGGTCAGGCTCGACAGGTACGCCACGAATGCCGACGTGGCCAGGCCCGAGCTGAAGTTATCCAGGGAGATGGTAAAGATCAGCATCTGCAGGTCGGGGCCCATGTCGGCAAGCATCACGAACAGCAGGTTGGTCCCCGCCGAGGTCACGCCGCCGATAAACAGGATCGGCAGGATGCCGAAGCGCACGATCAGCAGGCCGCCCATGCCGGCGCCGAGCAGGGTCATGATCAGGCCGAAGATCTTGCTGACCCCCGCGATCTGGTCCTTGGTAAAGCCCTGGTCGATGTAGAACACGTTGGCCATCACGCCCATCACTGTGTCGGACATGCGATAGGTGGCGATCAGCCCCAGCAGCAGCAATGCCTGCCAGCGGTAGCGCAGGATAAAGTCGTTGACCGGCGTGAGTACCGGCGCCAGGCCCCGCCGACCCATGGCCGAAAGGCATAACGCGGTGAGGATGATATAGAGAATGGCACGCAGGAAAGCGCGGTCGTCCATCAGCAAGTCCCACAGGCTGACACCCTGAAACAGCACGCTGGCGAAGTCGGTGTTGAACAGTTGGGTGAACATCGCCGGTACGGACACTAGCAGGACGATCAGTACGAACACCGATACCAGCTGATGCACGAAGCTGTAGCGTCCGGCCTGCAACTGGGTGCGCAGCGGCACATTCGGTTCGCGCATGAACAGGGTGGTCAGCAGCGCCGGGATCATCAGCACGCCGAACAGCACATAGGTGCCGGTCCAGGCCGAGTGCTTATAGTTGAAGCCAGTGGAGCCGAAGCCTTCGGCAAAGAACAGCGCACCGGCCGTGGCCAGCAGGGCGGCGATGCGGTAGCCGGACATATAGCTGGCGGCCAGGGCAGCCTGGCGGCTGTCGTCGGCGATTTCCAGGCGATAGGCGTCGACTGCGATGTCCTGGGTGGCGGAAGCGAAAGCAACCACGACGGCAATGGCGATCAGCCAGGACAGGTGTTTCTGCGGGTCGCAGAAGCCCATGCCGATCAATCCGAGGATCACCAGCGACTGTGCAAGCACAAGCCAGGAGCGACGACGTCCGAGTTTACCGAGCAGTGGCAGGCGCCATTGGTCGAGCAGCGGCGACCAGACCCATTTGAAGGCATACGCCAAACCGATCAGGCTCGCATAGCCGATGGTCTCGCGGGCCACACCGGCCTCACGCAGCCACACCGAAAGCGTCGAGAACACCAACATGTAAGGCAAGCCGGCGGCAAAGCCGAGCAACAACAGCACTAACGTCGAGGGGCTGGCATAGGCGGCGAGCGCGGCGCGCCAGGTTTTACGGGGCATGGGCTGGAGTCTGCCTCAGATTCACGGAAACAAAGCGCGCACTCTAACCGCTGTGCTCTACCGGGCGCCAGCCATGGCGCTGAATATCCACGCGATTGTTGCGCACCGTGACGCCCTCATCGCGCAAGCGCGCCCGCTGCTCGTCCCCTGAGACGCTGCCCACCGGCAGGCTTATCCGACCACCGGCACCCAGCACGCGATGCCAGGGCAATGTGGTGCCCTCGGGAAGTTGGCTCAAGGTGCGCCCGACCCAGCGTGCCGCGCGTCCCAGCCCGGCCAGTTGCGCCAGCTCACCGTAGCTCACGACGCACCCTTGCGGGACTTGCGCCAGTGTCAGGTACAGCGCAGTGCGGCGCATCTCGGCGTGGTTTTGTGGAGCATCGGCAGGCTGATTCACTGTGGGCATATCCGTTGGGATCGTCGGTCTTTTGTAAGAAACGTCTGTAAGTATGCTGTTGAGAATTGAACTCAACACAAATCCTTGAGTCAGTCCTAGCTATCTAACACGATAATCGCCCCTTTTCGCCAACCTCGAGCTCCCCATCCGCTTATGTTGTCCAGAACCCTGCTGTGCCTTGCTGTCTTCAGTGCCTCCACGCCCCTGCTGGCCGATACCGTCTGGTTAAAAAACGGTGACCGCCTGACCGGCAAGATCAAGGTCTTCGACGGTGGCAAGCTACTGATCCAGACCGACTACGCCGGCGCCATTCCGGTGGACTGGAAGCAGGTGAAAACCCTGGAGAGCGACCAGGAGCTGCTGGTCAAGCAGGACGCCTACACCGGCGAGAAAGCCAAGTCCCTGCAGGCGGCGGACGATGGCAAGGTGGTGCTGGCCAATGGTGAGGCGCCCAAGACCGTCGAGCTGGCAAGTATCCAGCAGATCATCAAGCCCAAGCCGGTGATCGAAGACCTGGTGTGGAAGGGCAATGTCGACATGGCGCTGGACTACAAGCGCGCCGAAAAAGACACCAACGACTACGACATCGACTTCAAGACCACCGCGCGTCATGGCCAATGGCGCCATACCGGGCAGGGTGAATACAACCGCGAGTTCCAGGACGACGTCACCACCACCGACAACTGGGCCCTGGAGTATGACCTGGACCGCTTCATCACCGAGCACTGGTTCTGGCAGGGTCGTCTGACCTACAAGCGCGACAAGGTTGAAGACCTGGCGCGCCAACGTACCGTCGGTACCGGCCCGGGCTACCAGTTCTGGGACGACGAACTGGGTGCATTCTCCCTCGGTTCGTTGGTCAACCGCACCGATTACGAATACGCCGAAGGTGGCAAGGACAACTTCTATTCCCTCGCCATGAAGTGGAACTACAACCGCTACCTGGTGGGCAAGACCGTTGAGTTCTTCACCAATGGCGAGGTGGGCAAGCCTATCGACGGCCCGGCGGAGTACTCCCTTGATGCGGAAATGGGCCTGCGCTACAAAGTCACCGAGTGGGCGTCGCTCAACCTTAAGGCCGAGCGCGACGTGATCAGCGGCGATTCGGAAAGCAGCCTGAGCAAGACCCGCTATACCGCAGGCTTCGGCGTCGCCTGGTAAATCGAGCCCCTGGCAACCGGCGCGTAGATTGATTACCTTGTGTTGAGATCCATTCCCATACGCTATGGGCGGCTGAATACCCGAGGAGTCATACGTTGAGCACGCAGGTTGCCAAGAACGCCCGAGAGCTGTTGCTCAAGGAGTACCGTGGGGCTCTCTCCACATTGTCCAAAGCCATGCCCGGCTTTCCGTTTGGATCGGTTGTCCCTTATTGCCTGGACGATCAGGGCCGCCCGTTGATCCTGATCAGCCGCATCGCCCAGCACACCCATAACCTGCAAAAAGATCCCAAGTGTTCGCTGCTGGTCGGCGAGCGCGAAGCGGATGATGTGCAGGCCGTGGGGCGCCTGACCTATCTGGCCGAAGCCGAGAAACTCGAGGAGGGGGCCGCCATCGAGGCGGCCGCCGAGCGCTATTACCGCTACTTCCCCGATTCGGCCAACTACCACAAAGCCCACGATTTCGATTTCTGGATGCTCAAGCCGGTACGCCACCGTTATATCGGCGGGTTTGGCGCGATTCACTGGATCGACCAGTTGACCCTGGCCAACCCCTTCGCGGGCAAGGCCGAGCGCAGCATGATCGAGCACATGAACAGCGACCACACCAAGGCCATTGCCCACTACGTCGAGTTGGCCGGCTTGCCGACGTTCGAGCCTGCGCAATTGGCCGGCATCGACAGCGAAGGCATGCACCTGCGTATCGGCCAAGCCCTGCATTGGCTGCCATTTGCCGAGTCTTGCAACACGCCGACACAAGTACGCGAAGCCTTGGTTTCATTGGCCCACGCCGAGGTCTGGCCGAAAAAAGCCGCTGCTGAAGCTTGAATTCACGAAACGGCGACGTCATCTAAGGTGGACTGGCAAGGCATTCTTGCGTTGAGGAACCATTTGATGCGCCCTTTTTTATTGCTCTTTCTGCTGTTCCCGGTGTTGGAGCTGTTCGTATTCGTTCAAGTCAGCGGTGCGATCGGGTTCTTCCCGGCCCTGTTGCTGATCATTCTCGGCTCGATGCTCGGCGTCCTGGTGCTGCGCGTCGCCGGCCTCGCCACGGCGCTGCGTGCCCGTGAGAGCTTGAACCGCGGCGAACTGCCGGCCCAGACCATGCTCGAAGGCCTGATGATGGCGTTGGCGGGCGGCCTGTTGATCCTGCCGGGCTTTATCAGCGATGTAGTGGGCCTGGTCATGCTGCTGCCGTTCACCCGTAAATTGCTGGCGGGCAAGATGCGCCAGCGCGCCGAAGAGGCCGCGATTCGCCAACGTGCGTTCGCCGACGACCTGCAACCCCGTGGCGGCCCGGCTCCGCGCCAACCGTTGGGGCGAGAAGGCGATGTGATCGAAGGCGAGTTCGAGCATCGCGACAGCAAATAACCGCTTCACTGGCACGGCACCTTCGGGTGCCGTGTTGCTTTTATAGGCTGGCAGACGCAAAAAAATCATCGCCGGCCCCTTGTAATAAGCTTATGCGCCCTTATGTAACGGTCACCGCAAGGTTTCTGGTGGCGACACCGGACAGACTTCCGTGTTTCGCCCAGCGAACCGCGACCGGCACTGCCGGAATACAACCCGCCGGTATCGATACCGGCCGATGAAAAACACAATTAGGAGAGATCGACAATGAGCAAGCTTCGTCCTCTGCACGACCGCGTCGTAATCCGTCGCAGCGAAGAAGAAAAGAAAACCGCTGGCGGTATCGTTCTGCCAGGTTCGGCTGCTGAAAAAGCCAACCACGGTGTGATCGTCGCTGCAGGCCCAGGCAAGACTCTGGAAAACGGTGACGTACGTGCGCTGGCCGTTAAAGTCGGTGACAAGGTTGTATTTGGCCCTTACTCCGGCAGCAACACTGTGAAAGTCGACGGCGAAGACCTGCTGGTTATGGCTGAGAACGAGATTCTCGCTGTTCTGGAAGACTGATTTCCCCGCTCATTTTCCCGTTACTACAAAGTATTTAAGGAATATCGATCATGGCTGCTAAAGAAGTTAAATTCGGCGATTCCGCCCGTAAGAAAATGCTCACCGGTGTCAACATCCTGGCTGACGCAGTAAAAGCGACCCTGGGCCCGAAAGGCCGTAACGTGATCATCGAGAAGAGCTTCGGCGCTCCGACCATCACCAAGGACGGCGTTTCCGTCGCCAAAGAAATCGAACTGGAAGACCGTTTCGAAAACATGGGCGCGCAGCTGGTCAAAGACGTTGCCTCCCGTGCCAACGATGACGCAGGCGACGGCACCACCACGGCTACCGTTCTGGCTCAGGCCATCGTCAACGAAGGCTACAAGGCCGTTGCTGCCGGCATGAACCCGATGGACCTCAAGCGCGGCATCGACAAGGCGACCATCGCCATCGTCGCTGAGCTGAAAAACCTGTCCAAGCCTTGCGCCGACACCAAGGCTATCGCCCAGGTAGGCACCATCTCCGCCAACTCCGACAGCTCCATCGGCGACATCATTGCCGAAGCCATGGAAAAAGTCGGTAAAGAAGGCGTGATCACCGTTGAAGAAGGCACTGGCCTGGAAAACGAACTGTCGGTTGTTGAAGGCATGCAGTTCGACCGTGGTTACCTGTCCCCGTACTTCGTCAACAAGCCGGAAACCATGGTTGCCGAGCTGGACAGCCCGCTGATCCTGCTGGTCGACAAGAAAATCTCCAACATCCGCGAAATGCTGCCAGTGCTGGAAGCCGTTGCCAAAGCCGGCCGCCCACTGCTGATCGTTTCCGAAGACGTTGAAGGCGAAGCCCTGGCGACCCTGGTTGTGAACAACATGCGTGGCATCGTTAAAGTCGCAGCCGTCAAGGCTCCAGGCTTCGGCGACCGTCGCAAGGCCATGCTGCAGGACATCGCCGTCCTGACCGGCGGTACCGTTATCTCCGAAGAGATCGGCCTGAGCCTGGAAAGCGCCACCCTGGAAAACCTGGGTAGCGCCAAGCGCGTGACCATCTCCAAGGAAAACACCATCATCGTTGACGGTGCTGGCGTTGACGGCGACATCCAATCGCGCATCACTCAGATCCGTGCGCAGGTTGCCGAGACTTCCTCGGACTACGACCGTGAAAAACTGCAAGAGCGCCTGGCCAAGCTGTCCGGTGGCGTTGCAGTGATCAAGGTTGGCGCTGGTTCCGAAGTTGAAATGAAAGAGAAGAAAGCCCGCGTTGAAGACGCCCTGCACGCAACCCGCGCAGCCGTCGAAGAAGGCGTGGTACCTGGCGGTGGCGTTGCGCTGATCCGTGCTCTGGAAGCGCTGACTAACCTGACTGGCGACAACGCTGACCAGAACGTCGGTATCGCTGTGCTGCGTCGTGCTGTTGAAGCACCGCTGCGCCAGATCGCTGCCAACTCCGGCGACGAGCCAAGTGTTGTGGTCAACGAAGTCAAGAACGGCAAAGGTAACTACGGTTACAACGCTGCGACTGGCGTCTACGGCGACATGATCGAAATGGGCATCCTGGACCCTACCAAGGTGACTCGTTCCGCGCTGCAAGCAGCATCCTCCATCGGCGGCCTGATCCTGACCACCGAAGCTGCGATCGCTGATGCACCGAAGAAAGAAGGCTCGGCTGGCGGCGGTATGCCAGACATGGGCGGCATGGGTGGCATGGGCGGCATGATGTAAGCCAGCCTTACCCTGCGACTGAAAAAACCCGCCTGCAGTGATGCAGGCGGGTTTTTTTACGCCAAGTTTTTGATCGGCGTGAAGGCCATGAGCTTGGCACGCCCGATGTACCGACGGGGTGAAGCGATAGTGAAAAACTTGTGAACTGCGCCTGTTGGTTAAAAAAGCTTATAGACTCGCTCAGGTACCCTAGTCGTGAGTCAGCGTTGGCCTTAAGCTGCGCGAGCCAACACGGCCGTTACCGCGTACGGAGACACTGCCCATGCGAATTCTATTGGTTGAAGACAACCGCGATATTCTGGCCAACCTGGCCGACTACCTGGGGCTAAAAGGCTACACCGTGGACTGTGCGCAGGACGGTTTGTCGGGCCTGCATTTGGCCGCGACCGAGCATTACGACTTGATCGTGCTCGACATCATGCTGCCTGGCATCGATGGCTACACCTTGTGCAAACGCCTGCGCGAAGACGCCCGCCGCGACACGCCGGTGATCATGCTCACCGCCCGCGACCAGTTGGATGACCGGCTGCAGGGCTTCAAGTCCGGCGCCGATGATTATTTGCTCAAACCGTTTGCCCTGTCGGAATTGGCCGCGCGCATCGAAGCCGTGCTGCGCCGTGCCCAAGGTGGCGGTCGTCGCGCCCTGCAAGTGGCCGATCTGAATTACGACCTTGATACCCTGGAAGTGACCCGCGAAGGGCGCCTGCTCAAACTCAACCCGGTCGGCCTCAAGCTGCTCGCCGTATTGATGCAGAAAAGTCCCCACGTACTGCGTCGGGAAGTGCTTGAAGAGGCCCTGTGGGGCGATGACTGCCCGGACAGCGACAGTCTGCGCAGCCACGTCCACCAGTTGCGTCAAGTGATCGATAAGCCGTTCGCCAAACCGTTGCTGCAAACGGTGCATGGGGTGGGTTACCGCTTGGCCGAGGGCCGTGATGGAGTTTAAGCAAAGCCTTGCCCAGCGGATCATCATCGCCTTTGCCTTGATGAGTGCGTTGGTGGCGGGGGCCTTCGCCATGGGCATCGTCGCCACCGTGCACCTGGTGGAAGAGAAGTTGATCTCGGCAGGCTTGGGCGGTGACTTGCAGCGCCTGCTGCTGATGGACACCGTCGAGGACTGGCGGCACCGGCCCGAGCCCGACCAGCTGTTTTACTTCAGCGGTGGCCCCGGCGATTTTGAATTGCCCAAGGACCTGCGGCATCTGGAACCAGGGTTTCATGAGGTGTTTCGCGAGGCGCTGTCGTACCACGCGATGGTAGAAGTGGTCGACGGTCGGCGCTATGTGCTGCTGCAGGATCAAAGCGATTTCGAAGAGCGCGAGCGCGTGCTGTTTGCCGTGGTGCTGGTGGGCTTCGTGCTCAGCTTGGCGCTGGCGGTGTTCCTCGGCTGGGTGCTGGCCCGTAAGGTGATGGCGCCGGTGGTGCGCCTGGCCCGCCAGGTGCGGCACCGCGACCAGTTGCTGGGCCTGGCGCCGCCCCTGGCACCGGACTACGCCGCCGACGAAGTGGGGGAGTTGGCCGTGGCCTTCGACGCCACGCTGGGGCGCCTGCGCCAGGCGTTGTCCCGCGAGCAGCTGTTTACCAGCGATGTCAGCCACGAACTGCGCACACCGTTGATGGTGCTGGCCAGTTCCTGCGAACTGCTGTTGGAAAACCCGGCCATCGATCAGCGTGGGCGTAACCAGGTCGAGCGAATCGCCCGTGCCTGCGAAGAAATGCGCGAACTGGTGCAAACCTTCCTGATGCTGGCCCGGGCTCAGCATGATGACGGGAGCATGTCGCCCAAGGTCAATCTGTCCCAGGTGGCTGATGATCTGCTCGGCATCTGGCGCGAGCCTATCGAGCACAAGGGCCTGGAGTTGATCTACCAGCCGGGCAACCCTCTGGATACGCGCTACAACGCGACCTTCCTGCATGCCGTGATGGGCAACCTGTTGCGCAATGCCCTGCATTACACCGAACGCGGCTTTATCCGGCTTACCCTGGAACCGACCGGCTTTGTGGTGGAAGACAGCGGCGTCGGCATTCCCGAAGACAAGCGCGAAGCGATGTTCGAGCCGTTCGTACGCGGCAGTGAGAAGCGCGGTGAGGGCCTGGGGTTGGGGTTGTCGCTGGTCCAGCGTATCTGCGAGAACCAGGGCTGGAGCGTTACCCTCAGCACCATGGAGCCCCATGGCTGTCGCTTTCATGTCCAGTTGAGTCAGGTCAACGCCTGACCGTTCCCCCTGCCGCTATCCTGCCAGAGATCCCCGTAAATCGGCGAAGATGGCCCCATGATATTGCCTGTATCTGTAAAGTCTTGAAATGTATGAGATTGGACAGAACAAGTTTTTCACAATGGGTTGACCTGTTGATCACAGGTCGCTGCTTAAGGTTGTAGGCATCAGCAACTGGAGATCCGTTGATGCCTACCCCGATCAAACTCGAATTTTCCGAAAAGTACGACGACCAGCACGCCCACGAATATTTGCTCAAGCATCAGGACAATCTGGCGCGCCGGTTGTCCCACAAACGCGACGAGCAATTGGCCCGTGGCGCGTTGGCGATGGCCGGCGAGCCTGGCCTGGTGCTGGACCTGCCGTGCGGCGCCGGGCGTTTCTGGCCGTTGCTGGCGGAAAAGCCCAACCGCGTGATCATCGGCGCCGATAATTCGGCCTCCATGTTGAAGGTCGCGACGGTCGCCCAACCCGCGGATGTGGTGAAACGGGTACGGCCCTTGCAGACATCTGCCTTCGATATCGATTTGCCGGATAACTCGGTCGACAGCATTTTCTGTATGCGCCTGCTCCACCACATTGGTGATCCGGCGCACCGTCAGGCAATTCTGCGGGAGTTTCAGCGGGTTACCCGTGACAGCGTGATCATTTCGCTGTGGGTGGATGGCAATTTCAAAGCCTGGAAACGCAAGCGTCTTGAAGGGCAGCGTCGCAGGAAAGGTGAGCAGGAAGGTTACCAAAACAGATTTGTGTTACCGGCTGCTACTGTTGAGGCAGAGTTCGAGCAAGCCGGTTTCCGTGTTCAGGAATCCCTGGACTTCATTCCGCTCTACGCCATGTGGCGTGTATATGTATTGCGCAAGAGGTAACAGGATGGCAGTTGAGTGCGTAGCAGGCAGTCACGTAGCTCCCGAAGAACGCTTCGATTATTTCTGGCGTCAGCAAGGCGAATGGGTCGAAGAACCCAATCTCCGGCGTGGCGGTGAAAGTGGTGTACAGCGCGTACTCAGTGCCAATGGCCGGTTGCTCTACAGCAAGCGCCAGACGGGCCATATCTACCGCAGTTGGCTGCACCCGTTTGGGCGCCCCACCGTGCTGCGCGAGCGTGATGCCCTCAGGGGCCTGCGGCGGTTGGATGTACGCGTGCCCGAAATGGTCTTTTGTGAGGCGCGTCGTGACCCCGAGCACCGCTGGAAGGCACTGCTGGTAACCGCCGCCCTCGACGGCTTTGAAGAAATTGAACACTGGTACGCTGCCGGTGGCCGCGAACAGTACGGCGAGCGAGTGCACGAGCGCTTGCTCAAGGAGTTGGCCGGCACCCTGGCCCGCATGCATAAAGGGCGCTGGCAGCACGGTTGCCTGTACATCAAGCATATTTTCGTGCGGGTGACGGGCGAGGGTGACTTGGCCCAAGTGGAAGTGGCGCTGCTGGACTTCGAAAAATGCCGCCAGCGCTTGACCGCTTATCGGGCAGCCTCCCATGACATGTTGCAACTGCGTCGCCATTCGTCGTGGAACAGCACCGACTGGGAAAAACTCAGCTACTTTTACGAGACGGCGTTTGGCAGCGCTATCAAGGGTTTAACCAAATGAAGCTAGAAATAGCACGAGGTTTGTTCCTGGTCGGGGCCATGGGCGTTGCAGCGCTGGCCCTGGCGGCGTGGGAGCAGCCTCGCACACAAGTGCTCAGCGCGGTGCAAGACGGCACGCAATGCCTGTTGCCCCGCGTCGCCAAGGCGAGTGTGGCGGCCAAGCCTGATCATGAGTTGCTGTTGTTCATGTTTGGGATGTCTCAAGCGATGACGCCGCAGAGTTGAAACGATTCAAACCCCCGAAAAGGGCCTTGCGATGCGAGGCCCTTTTTTTTGCCTTTCAAACCTTACCCGCAGCGCGGCTGCTACGGATTTGTGCGGTGGTGGATTAGACGGTGTCTACGCAGGTCAGATCAGATGCAGGTGGTTATCCCAGAGCCCCGCCGGTAATTCCAACGGTTTGGCGACCAGCTGTTTCTGGCGGCAATCGTAGTAGCGGCAACGGCCCTGGCCCGAGGTGACGACAAAACCATCGGCCACTGCGCCAACGCCCGCGCAATCGGGCAACGGTCCATCCAGGCGCAGCTCGGCGGTGTCCATGTCCCAGATAAAGAAGCGGTTGCCACGCGGTGCGGTCAACGCCACCAGGCGCAATTCGCTGTGTACGGCGACGCTGGCGGTGTAATGCCCCATGGCCTGCAACTGCTCATCGGCCACCGGGAAGGCCACGAACGGCTGCCCCGGACGCTTGATTGCCAGCAACTCGGAGCGCTCCTGGGAAGGCCCCATGAACTGCTGGCCGGTGAGGACGGTGCCATCGCTGGCGATGCCCATATGGCGCACGCTGTTCATCTGCTGGCCAAGGGTTTCCTTGCTGATCAAGGTGCCGTCGCGCTGCATCAGCACCAGGCTCGGTTCCATGGCGTTGAGGTTCATATCCACGCGGCTTTCGGCTTCGGTGCGAATGCCGCCGTTGGCCACCACCAGTGTTTCGCCGTCGGGCATCCACGACACCTGGTGCGGGCCGATGCCATGGGTTGAGATCTCGCCGCTGTGTACCAGGCGCTCGCCTTCGAACTTATACACACCGAGCAGGCCACGGCCGGGGTCGGACGTGTCGTTCTCGGTGGCGTACAGCCAATCGCCGCTCTTGTGGATGACCGCATGGCCATAGAAGTGGCGGTTGGCGTTCGAGGTGATGGTTTGCAGCAGGGTGCCATCGCGCAGGTCGATCAAATAGCTCTCGGTGCCCGGGCGGCGGGCGACAAACAGTGCAATCGGCAACGTCGGGTGGTTGATGATGTCGTGGCAGCGCTGGCCGACCTGAGTGGCAAATACCTGCTTGCCGTCCAGGTGAAAGCCCACGGCGTAGTGCTTGCCGTCTGCATCATCGCGCGCCGACAGCAGCAGCGGGCGCTTGTCCTTCCCTTTGAACAGCGTCCAGCCACCCAACGTAAGTGCGCTGAGCAGCACGCTGCCGATCGCCAAAGCCTGTCGCCTGAGCATCATCAGTCACCGTCGTTGGCATTGAAGCCCAGTTGGATCCCCAGCGCTTTGGCCAGCTCGCCTTCGTGCAGGCGGTGGACCACGTTGAGGCTGTCGTAAATGTCGTTGAGCTGCTGGCGCCCGGCGTCATCGTTCAACAGTTCGTTGAGGGTGCGCTGGTTGCTGGCGAACAGTTTCAGCGAGGCGGCATAGGCCGCGTCGATCTTGTCGGCCAATGGCTTTTGATCCGCCGGCAGCAAACCACGCAGGCCCTTGTTGTCGACGCCGACCCACACGGTCTGGGCGGCGGCGAGGCTGGCTTCCAGGCTTTGCAGGGATGACTGGCTGCGCCATGCATCGGCCTGGAACGGCTGCGGGATGCCCTTGGTCTGGCGGCCCATGGGCGTGCCGAGTTTTTTCTTCAGGGTGTCCAGTGCGGTCACTTGTACGCGCAGCAGATCGGCGATGGCTTCGTGGGAATCAGCGTAGCGCTGGTTCGGAAACTTGCTCATCTGCGCGAGCATGCCGTCGGTGCTGTTCCAGCTGGCCAGGATCTCTTCGGCCAGGGCTTTCTGACGCTCACCAATGGCCACCAGCAGCGGGCAGTAGCGGGCTTTCTGCGCGTCGTCGGCGATGTCGGTCTTGGCGTCGTAGAGGATGTATTCGTAGGCCGACAGGCCCTGTACCACCACGCTGGATTTTGCCAGTGCGGCGCCGTCGATCTGCGGCTGGGCGGCGACCAGTTGCTCGACCTGGCGGCCCACGAGGTTCTTCTTGTCCGGCCAGAACTGCACCTGCCACGAGCGGTTGCCCTCAGCCAGCGGGCCGATCAGCAGCGGTTGCAACTCGGCCCAGGCTTTTTGCGCGTGGAGGAAGTCGGCGCGGGCGGTGTCCAGGCTTTGCTTGCCCTGGCAGTAGGCGAGGGCGCTGACGGCCAACTGGCGGTCGGCTTCGACCCAGCGGCTGTAGGTCGGCAGGATCACCTGCTTGGCGATCGCCGCCGAGGTCACTGCTTGCGGGTCTTGTGGCGAGCAGGCACCCAGGGCGAGGGCGGCCAGGCTGGTGAACAACAACTTGGGACGGAACATGTCGAGCTCCCTTTTGTAATTGGGGCGAAGCTTATAAAGAATTCAGGAACGCCAGCAACGCAGCACGCTGCTCGGCATTGAAGGACAACACATGCTGCTGAGCCGCTTGTGCTTCGCCGCCGTGCCACAGCACGGCTTCGAGCAGGTTGCGGGCGCGGCCGTCGTGCAGGAACTGGGTATGGCCACTGACGGTCTGCGTCAGCCCGATGCCCCACAACGGCGGCGTGCGCCAGTCGCGGCCACCGGCCTTGAATTCTGTGCGGTTGTCGGCCAGGCCTGGGCCCATGTCGTGCAACAGCAAATCGCTGTAGGGATGAATCACTTGGTTGGCCAACTCGGGTTCGGCGGCATTCGCAGCGGTGGTGAACGTCGGCTTATGGCAACCCTGGCAACCGGCCTGGTAGAACAGGTTTTTCCCGGCCAGCACCTGCGGTGTGTTGACGTCGCGGCGCACGGGCACGGCCAGGTTGCGGGTGTAGAACAGCACCAGGCGCAGGATGTTATCGCTGACTTCCGGCTCGCCATCGGGGCCATTGCCGTTGGGCGCCTGTTTGCAGGCGACTTGGGCCTCGGTGCAGTCATCGAAGGGTCTCAGGGAGGTAGTGAGGCCCATATCACCAGAAAACGCGTGAACATTTTGTTGGTTGAGGTTGGGTTGCCCGGCTTTCCAGCCAAAACGCCCGAGTACGGTTTTTTGCTCGGCGTCATCCCAGACCCAATTCGCCCGGCCGACGAGGGCTTCTTTGTCGGCGGTCTTCGGCTCGGTATTGCGCAGGATGTCCGCGTCGCTGATGGCTTCGAGCAGGCCCAGGCCGATCATCGGCGGGGCGATGCGCGCGGAGAAGCGCGTGTCCGGGTGCATCGGGCCATAGCCGAGCTGGGTAATCTGCAGGTCGGGCTTGCGCAACTCGACGACGCTGCCGTCCTTGAACGTGACGTTGACCGGCGTGTAGTCGACCCGCACCTTGCCTTCCGGCAGTACGCCTGGCACTGCCATGTCCTGCAGTTGCCCACCGTAGACGGGCTCGGGTACCACCCCGGCTTGCTCGATGAGCTTGGCGTAAGGCGGCTGTTCCTGGATAGACACGGGGATCGACAGGCGCACCAGCATCGACACCGCATTGGCCGCGTCGGGCAGTGGCGGGTGGCCACGGCCGTCCTTGATATGGCAGTTCTGGCAGGCGTTGGTGTTGAACAGCGGGCCCAGGCCATCACGGGCGGTGGTGGTGGACGGCGCGATCACCCAAGGGCTGCGAAAAAAACTGTTGCCCACGCTGAAATCCAGGCGGCGCGTGGGCGACAGGTTGGCCGAGGGCAGGGAAAACGCATTCTGGTCGCGCTTGTTCACCGTCGTCGCGCCGCCGGCTCGCGATTCACCCGGCTCGGCCTTGGTGAAACGAGGGGCGTCATCGCAGGCGGTCAGGCTCAAGGCCATCAATGCTGCGCACAGGCGAAAAAGCGAACGAAACATCGAGTTTCCCGGACGAAGGCTGAAAATAAGGTCGCAAAGTCTAACAGGGCCGGGCGGATTGAATAAGAGCAATTATCGTTTGGTGGCATCCCGATTCATTCCCGCTAGAATGACCGCACATTTTTTTCTGGAGGTGGCCAATGCAGGCTCTCGACGCTTTGCTCAACCGTGTTTCCGTGCCGCGTTTGCTGGAACCGGCACCGACCCAGGAGCAGCGCGATGTGCTGTTCGCCGCGGCCATGCGTGCGCCTGATCACGGCCAACTGCGCCCTTGGCGTTTCCTCACCGTGGAAGGTGCCGCCCGTGAGCAGATGGGCACGCTGCTGGCCGAAGCCGCCCGCCTGCAAGACCCCGATGCCCCGCAAGCTGCCATCGACAAGGCCCAGAACGGCCCGTTGCGTGCGCCGCTGGTGGTGGTGGTGATTGCCCGTCTGCAGGAGCACTTCAAGGTGCCCAAATCCGAACAACGGCTGGCAGCCGCCTGCGCGGCCCACGGCATTCTGCTGGCGGCCTATGCCCAGGGGATTGGTGCGGTGTGGCGCACGGGTGAGTTGTCCTACTCGGCCCACGTCGCCAAAGGCCTGGGGCTGACCGCGGATGAGGAAGTGATTGGCTTCCTTTATTTGGGGACACCGCAGAACCCGCCGCGTACGGCGCCGAAGGAAGATGTGGCGGCGTTTGTGCAGGCCTGGCCCGGTCTTTGACAATGTGGGAGGGGGCTTGAACTGGTCAAGTAATCTTGGACACTGATTAAGGTTCACGCCGCCAACCTTTCCTTCACGACCGGCGACCGGTAGTCG
>NZ_VIUN01000016.1:0-145104 GCF_007828335.1 Pseudomonas sp. SJZ103 | reverse complement strand
GCCATGGTTTCAACAATCAGCTGTCACCGGTAGAGTTTGAAAAGCGTTACGCAATGAGCTTGCAAGGTGTCTACAGAATCCGGGGCGATTCAGTTTGAATGGTCGCTACCTACCAAGGACTGCTTGATCCAACAGGCCTCCTCACAGAAGCTGTGGTTACGCCCGGCGTTCCTGAACTTGGCAAACAATGTCATCGATCTTGCGGTCATCGGCAGAGTAATGTCCCTCGAGTCCTGCGCCGTCGCTGCGACCTATCGAACAGCTGTGCTCCAAGGGGGTAGATCTGCATCGCTGCTTGATCGGATAGAGCCGCTTCGCCGCTTTCATCTGTTTGAATCATTGCCGGAAGATGAGAAAAGCACTGAGTCATTTATGAACCAGCTTATCCGTCCCCCCCGCAGAAGCATTCATCCTTTGAAGCATTTGCTACTGATTGATTGGCTATTTGATGACCTGCGCTCGTTCCTGAAGGCCTACGACGCTGAAGTCGCCAGATTAGTCCAGCGAGTCGCTAGCACTCCATCGCGAAAACCTGATGAGCAAGTCTCGCTTTCAAACGCTGCGGCTCCAACCAAAAACACTCCAAGGCCCAAACGATTAAAAGGCCGGCTTAAAGAGGTTCTGCTCTCAAAACTGGGCAAGGGCATTCCGAAACAGAAGCTTTGTGAAGAGCTTGAGATCTCGATCTCAACGATCAATAGATTGTTGCGTGCCAATCCAGTTACCAATGCACTGGCTATTGAAGCTAGGAACAGCCGGGAGCTAGCGGAGCATAAAGCGCAGTGGCAATACCTACACAATTTGCATCCTGAACTGGGGGTCCAGGCTTTGAGAAATACCATTCCTTCTATCTATGCCTGGCTTTATAGAAACGACAAAGCATGGTTGATGGCCAAAGAGCAAACCTTCGTCAAACCGGCCAAAGTGGAAAAACACCCCATTGACTGGGAGGCTCGGGATTCTCGGCTGCTTAGCATGATACGAATGGCGTACGAGGCGATTACTGGACTGCAGCACGGTCCAGTCACTACGACCGAGCTTTACACCCGGGTTCCCATGCTCTCGTCTTGCTTGGAAAATCGGAACCGATACCCCGCCTCAAGAGCATTCTTGTCCACGGTGCTGCATCGCTCCAAGTCGACGGTCCTTCACGGCCACGTGCTATGCGGTAAGAACAGCGGTTTCGGTAGCCCCTCACGCTAGCTGAAGAAACGAACGAGGTGTAAGGACATGAGTAAGATTTCGATCCTAGGATTGGCCCTTTCGCGCCCGCCAGCATGCTGGAGCTCAACATACCGTGGCTACGAGCTCAGACGGGTACAAGTCTTGATGCAGGCAAGTCACACCTTAGGAAACCGTAAAAGCGCCGATAGGTGGCTCGGTTCACCAGTACCTGCACTCAACCGACGCAGCCCTTGCGAGATGCTGACCAAACCTAGCGGCTATCCCGAGGTTCGAGACGTATTGCTCAGAATTGAATACGGCATTTATATGTGACCTGTTCTGTCTCCCTGGCGGCGCAGCGAGCGAGAGGAAACAGCGGTATTCACCGCCAAGAATTGACCAGTTGATCTTATAGTATGAAGGGGATATCGAAACTCATGACAATAACTTAATTAGAGGTTAGTCCTCGTAGCGAACATTTAGAGAGGAAAACTATTTCCGCCTGTAAATACCCGGCGGCGCATTATTTACTCGTTTGGGTTTAGGTTGATGGCCTTTTCTTTTTGGCCGTTCAAAACTACAGCATGGATAATAAACTGGCCGCCAATCCCACATTCGCAATAAGTCCTTAGCAGGGAACGGACAACACCAAACACCAACACCTTGGTCGTAGTCTTCTTCAACGAAATGCGTTGATTCTTGATGCCCTGAAATATACGTGGACCACAATGACTCAATCGGGCGGATTTCGTCTCCATATGCTTTCACATCACTGACAAAGTCCGCAAACTTTCCATAGGCTTCGACTATAGCCTGGATAATAAAATCAGTGGATTCTCCGTGTGGAAGCCTGTTTACAGACCTCGACGTCTTAACAGTTTCCAGCCGCCATTTAATTATTTCTCCCAACTGCATGTTGGATCCAGAGTTCAAAACTCTACGCTTTAGGTCATCGTTTTTATGGACTTTTTCATCCAAGACCGCGAGAACTGACTCCTCTGAGAGGTGATGGGTGAATGACAGAATATCCGTAAAAATCTGAGCTTTCTTCAGCTCATATGGATCTGTGTTCAGCGTCACAGGGCAGTCTTTAAGATACCGACCCTCGCAGCTGGTCCACATCACTCCCAAATTATGACCTCCATGGCAAAACTGCCTGTCACAGAAGGGGCAGCGCTTAACAAGCTCTACATTGTGTTCAGCGCAGACTTTCAGCTCACAACAGTGAGCACGTCGCCAGAAGGAAAATCCTAAGCGTTCAATATCTTCGGCAACACAAACAGGACAAAACCCTGATGGGGTTCTATTTGAGTCGTAGCACCTCGATTGACCTATGTATTCGTCCCTAGAGTAGGAGATATCTTGAACATTCTTGAAAACCTTCTTTAACGGATAGTTAGTATGCCTATGAAGCATCTTGTTCAAGCCATAGCAGCCAATCCATCCCTGCATTTCGGCGATTAACAAAATATCCGCTCGTAATACGCAGTTTTTGGGAAACCTCCGAAAAACTTCTTCGGAAGAATGTTTTCCTTTAATAAAAAGAGTTCTTTCCACAAAGGAACGCACAGTTTCCTCAGGCTGAATAGCTAAGATCATTTTTTCGATAAAACCTAGAGCTGCGTCGAGAGCAATGAGGCACGCAGGAAAACGTCGCTGGCTGCTCAACCGGGGGGGCAGGAAGGCGCCAGCGACAGACTTTATTTATTTCCGACAGACTTTATTTCGTAGCTTCAGGGCGGGCCTCCAGGGTAGAGCGGATTACTCCACCGTCACCGACTTCGCCAGGTTACGCGGCTGGTCAACGTCGGTGCCTTTGAGCACGGCGACGTAGTACGACAGCAGCTGCAGCGGGATGGTGTAGAGGATCGGCGACAAGGTGTCGTGGATGTGCGGCATGTTGATGACGTGGGTGCCTTCGCCGTTGGTCATGCCGGCTTTTTCGTCGGCGAACACGATCAGTTGGCCGCCACGGGCGCGGACTTCCTGCAGGTTGGACTTGAGCTTCTCCAGCAGTTCGTTGTTCGGCGCTACGGTGACCACCGGCATGTCGTCGTCCACCAGGGCCAACGGGCCGTGTTTGAGCTCACCGGCCGGGTAGGCTTCGGCGTGGATGTACGAAATTTCCTTGAGCTTCAGCGAGCCTTCCATCGCCACCGGGTACTGCGCGCCACGGCCGAGGAACAGGGTGTGGTTCTTGTCGGCGAACAGCTCGGCGACTTTTTCCACGGTGCTGTCCATGGCCAAAGCTTCGCCCAGGCGGGTCGGCAGGCGGCGCAGTTCTTCCACCAGGGTGGCTTCGACGCCGGCAGCCAAGGTGCCGCGAACCTGGCCCAGAGACAGGGTCAGCAGCAACAGGCCGACCAACTGGGTGGTGAACGCTTTGGTGGATGCCACGCCAATTTCGCGACCGGCTTGGGTCAGCAGGGTCAGGTCGGACTCACGCACCAGGGAGCTGATGCTGACGTTGCAGATCGCCAGGCTGGCAAGGAAGCCCAGCTCTTTGGCGTTGCGCAGCGCGGCCAGGGTGTCGGCGGTTTCGCCGGACTGGGAGATGGTCACGAACAGGGTGTCGGCCTGCACCACCACCTTGCGGTAGCGGAACTCACTGGCGACTTCGACCTGGCACGGGATGCCGGCCAGTTCTTCCAGCCAGTAACGGGCAACCATACCGGCATGGTAGCTGGTACCACAGGCCACGATCTGCACATTGCGCACTTTGGCGAACAGCTCCGCAGCCTGTGGGCCGAAGGCGTTGACCAGCACTTGCTTGTCGCCAAGGCGGCCTTCGAGGGTGCGCTGTACCACGGCCGGTTGCTCGTGGATTTCCTTGAGCATGAAGTGGCGGAACTCGCCCTTGTCGGCGGCTTCTGCACCGTCGCGGTACTGCACGGCTTCGCGCTCGACGGAATTGCCATTCACGTCCCAGATGGCCACGCTTTCACGGCGAATGTCGGCAATATCGCCTTCTTCCAGGTACATGAAGCGGTCGGTGACCTGGCGCAGGGCCAGTTGGTCGGAGGCGAGGAAGTTCTCACCCAGGCCCAGGCCGATTACCAGCGGGCTGCCACTGCGGGCGGCAACTACGCGGTCCGGTTGGCTGGCGCTGACCACGGCCAGACCGTAGGCGCCGTGCAGTTCCTTGACCGTGGCCTTGAGGGCGGTGGTCAGGTCACTGTGGTCCTTGAGCTTGTGGTTGAGCAGGTGGGCGATGACTTCGGTGTCGGTGTCCGAGGTGAATACGTAGCCCATGCTCTTGAGCTGTTCGCGCAGCACTTCGTGGTTTTCGATGATGCCGTTGTGCACCACGGCCAAGTCACCGGAGAAGTGCGGGTGGGCGTTACGCTCGCACGGTGCGCCGTGGGTAGCCCAGCGGGTGTGGGCAATCCCCAGGCGACCTACCAGCGGCTCGCCGGCCAATGCCTGCTCCAACTCGCTGACCTTACCTGGGCGGCGCATACGCTCAAGCTTGCCAGCATTGGTGAAAACGGCCACACCTGCGCTGTCGTAGCCGCGGTATTCCAGGCGCTTGAGGCCTTCGAGCAGGATGGCAGTAACGTTACGTTCGGCAACTGCGCCAACAATTCCACACATGGTGCTTCTCCTAGATGATTGCCGCGCATATCAGCGTAATGCCGCGGGCTTGGATCTGGTCGCGGGCCTCAAGCGGCAGGCGATCATCGGTAATAAGGGTATGGACGCTGCTCCAGGGCAGTTCCAGGTTGGGAATCTTGCGGCCGATCTTGTCGGATTCGACCATCACCACCACTTCACGGGCGACCTCGGCCATCACACGGCTCAGGCCCAGTAATTCGTTGAAGGTGGTGGTGCCACGCTGCAGATCGATGCCGTCGGCGCCGATGAACAGTTGATCAAAGTCGTAGGAACGCAACACCTGCTCGGCGACCTGGCCCTGGAACGAGTCCGAATGCGGGTCCCAGGTGCCGCCGGTCATCAACAGCACCGGCTCGTGTTCCAGTTCGCTCAAGGCGCTGGCCACGTGCAGGGAGTTGGTCATGACCACGAGGCCGGGCTGATGGCCCAGTTCCGGGATCATGGCGGCGGTGGTGCTGCCGCTGTCGATGATGATGCGGGCGTGTTCACGCAGACGCGTCACGGCAGCGCGGGCGATCGCACGCTTGTAGGCCGAGATCGGTTGGGCGGGGTCGCCCACCAGTTCCTGAGGCATGGTGATCGCACCACCGTAGCGGCGCAGCAACAGGCCGTTACTTTCTAGGGCGGCCAAGTCCTTGCGGATAGTGACTTCCGAGGTTTCGAAACGCTTGGCCAATTCGTCCACGCTGACTTCGCCCTGTTCGTTGAGCAAGGTCAGGATGTTGTGCCGCCGTTGGGGTGTATTTCGTTTCGACATGGTGATGATAAGTTTCGTTTCGAAAGATAACGAAGGCAATCAAAACCTATTGGCAAGATATCGTCAAGCGTCGGGACCAGATTTTTCGAACAACACACGACAAATGTGGGAAGGGGCGAGCCCCCGATTGCGGTAGATCAGTCGACTAAAACATTGACTGGAAATCCGCCATCGGGGGCGAGCCCCCTCCCACATTTGGATAGCACTGCTGATGAGGCTGTGGATAACTCAGGTCTTTTTGATTTTGACCGGGCGTTTCCAGCCGTCGATATTGCGTTGGCGGGCGCGGGCTACGGCCAGCTGGGACTTATCCACATCCTGGTTGATGGTTGAGCCCGCTGCCGTATTCGAACCATCGCCGATCGTCACAGGTGCAATCAGCGAGTTGTTGGAACCGATGAATACGTCCTCACCAATCGTCGTCTGGTACTTGTTGGCACCGTCGTAGTTGCAGGTGATTGCGCCAGCGCCGATGTTGCTGCGTGCACCAATCACCGCATCACCGAGGTAGGCCAGGTGGCCGGCCTTTGCGTCGTCGCCCATCCGTGCGTTCTTCAATTCGACAAAATTACCGACGTGCGCCCTGGCGCCCATCACGGTGCCCGGACGCAACCGCGCAAACGGTCCGGCATCGCTGCCCTCGCCCATCACGGCACCGTCGATATGGCTGTTGGCCTTGATCACCACGCCCTTGCGCAGGGTGCTGTCCTTGATCACGCAGTTCGGGCCGATGACCACGTCGTCTTCGATGATCACGCGGCCTTCGAGGACCACGTTGATATCGATCAGTACGTCGCGGCCCACGCTGACCTCACCGCGTACATCGAAGCGAGCCGGGTCGCGCAGGGTCACGCCCTGGGCCATCAGGCGGCGGCCTTCACGCAGTTGGTAGTGACGTTCGAGCTCTGCAAGCTGCTTGCGATCATTGGCGCCCTGCACTTCCATTGGGTCGTGAGGCTGTTCGGTGGCGACCAGCAGGCCATCACTCACGGCCATCTCGATCACATCGGTGAGGTAGTACTCGCCCTGGGCGTTGTTGTTGGACAGACGGCTCATCCAGTCGGCGAGCTTATTGGCAGGCACGGCGAGAATACCGGTGTTGCCTTCGGTGATAGCCCGCTGGGCTTCACTGGCGTCCTTGTGCTCGACGATCGCCGCGACCTTGCCGTCGGCACCGCGCACGATGCGCCCGTAACCGGTGGGGTCATCCAGCTCAACGGTGAGCAGGCCCATCTGGCCGGGCACCACATGTTTGAGCAGGCGTTGCAGGGTTTCCACTTCGATCAGCGGCACGTCACCGTAGAGGATCAGCACGGTGTCAGCGGTAATGAACGGCACAGCTTGCGCGGTGGCGTGGCCGGTCCCCAGTTGTTTGTCCTGCAATACGAAATTCAGGTCATCCGCAGCCAGGCGTTCACGCACCACATCGGCGCCATGGCCGATCACTACGTGGATACGTTGTGGGCCCAACTGGCGAGCGCTGTGGATAACATGCCCAAGCATGGAATTACCCGCGACCGGGTGCAGCACCTTGGGCAGGGCCGAACGCATGCGGGTGCCTTGGCCTGCGGCGAGAATGACGATTTCAAGAGACATGAATGGCTACCAATCCTGGGCGGTCCGGCTTCAGACCAGAGATGTGTTTTGCTAAATAAAGAAAAAGGGTAGCCGAGGCTACCCTTTTTAATCAATCGCGCATAAGCATCACGGCGTGGCCGCTTACTTCTTGCGGATCTGCTGGAGCGTGCGCAGCTGAGCTGCAGCCTCGGCCAGACGTACAGCAGCAGCGCTGTAGTCGAAGTCCGCACCCTTTTCGTTCAGGGCCTTCTCGGCAGCCTTGACGGCTTCCTGAGCGGAGGCTTCATCCAGATCGCCAGCACGTTGCACGGTGTCGGCAAGTACCTTGACCATGTTCGGCTGAACCTCGAGGAAACCACCGGAGATGTAAAACACCTCACGTTCCCCGCCTTGCTTGGTCAGAGTGATCGGACCTGGCTTCAAGCTGGTGATCAGCGGTGCGTGGCCCATGGCGATACCAAGATCACCCAGGTCACCGTGCGCTGTCACAAACTCCACCAGACCGGAGAAGATTTCCCCTTCCGCGCTGACGATATCGCAATGGACTGTCATAGCCATCTGATTGCCTCAACCTGATGAGCGCCCGTTTCCGGGCGCTTGGATTACAGTTTCTTGGCTTTCTCGATCGCTTCTTCGATGCCGCCGACCATGTAGAACGCTTGTTCTGGCAGGTGGTCGTAGTCACCGTTGAGGATGCCTTTGAAGCCAGCAATGGTGTCTTTCAGGGAAACGTATTTACCCGAAGCACCGGTGAAGACTTCAGCCACGAAGAACGGCTGCGACAAGAAACGCTGGATCTTACGAGCACGGTTTACCAACTGCTTGTCGGCTTCCGACAGCTCGTCCATACCCAGGATCGCAATGATGTCCTTCAGTTCTTTGTAACGCTGCAGCACGTACTGAACGCCGCGAGCGGTGTCGTAGTGCTCCTGGCCGATCACGTTCGGGTCCAGCTGGCGCGAAGTCGAGTCGAGTGGATCGACCGCTGGGTAGATACCCAGGGAAGCGATGTCACGGGACAGAACGACGGTGGCGTCCAAGTGGGCGAAGGTGGTCGCAGGCGATGGGTCGGTCAAGTCATCCGCAGGTACGTATACCGCTTGGATCGAAGTGATCGAACCTTCCTTGGTCGAAGTGATACGTTCTTGCAGAACGCCCATCTCTTCAGCCAGGGTCGGCTGGTAACCTACTGCGGAAGGCATACGGCCCAGCAGTGCGGATACTTCAGTACCGGCCAGGGTGTAACGGTAGATGTTGTCGACGAACAGCAGAACGTCGTTACCTTCGTCACGGAACTTCTCGGCCATGGTCAGGCCAGTCAGTGCTACGCGCAGACGGTTTCCCGGCGGCTCGTTCATCTGACCGTAAACCAGTGCCACTTTGTCCAGAACGTTGGAGTCCTTCATCTCGTGGTAGAAGTCGTTACCCTCACGAGTACGCTCACCCACACCGGCGAACACGGAATAACCGCTGTGCTCGATGGCGATGTTACGGATCAGTTCCATCATGTTTACGGTCTTGCCTACACCGGCACCACCGAACAGACCGACTTTACCGCCCTTGGCGAACGGGCAAACCAGGTCGATAACCTTGATGCCGGTTTCCAGCAGGTCGTTGCCGCCAGCTTGTTCGGCGAACGAAGGTGCTGGACGGTGAATGCCCCAGCGCTCTTCGGTGTCGATCGGGCCAGCTTCGTCAATCGGGTTGCCCAGTACGTCCATGATCCGGCCCAGGGTCGCTTTACCGACCGGTACGGAGATGGCTGCGCCAGAGTCGATTACGTCCAGACCGCGCTTCAAGCCTTCGGTGGAACCCATCGCAATGGTACGAACTACGCCGTCGCCCAGCTGCTGCTGAACTTCCAGAGTAGTTTCCGCGCCTTGTACTTTCAGCGCGTTGTAGATGCTCGGTACGCTGTCGCGTGGAAATTCCACGTCGATAACGGCGCCGATGATTTGAACGATACGTCCGCTACTCATAGCTGGATCCTCTGAATATTTGAACCGTTAAACCGCGGCAGCGCCGCCGACGATTTCCGAGATCTCTTGGGTGATCGCAGCCTGACGCGCCTTGTTGTAGATCAGCTGCAAATCGCTGATCAGATCACCGGCGTTATCGGTAGCGTTTTTCATCGCGATCATCCGCGCCGCTTGTTCAGCTGCGTTGTTCTCGACCACCGCCTGGTACACCTGCGACTCCACGTAGCGCACCATCAAGCCGTCAAGCAGCTCTTTGGCGTCTGGTTCGTAGAGGTAGTCCCAGTGGTGCTTGAGTTCCTGATCCGGAGTCGCCACCAGTGGAATCAATTGCTCCACGGTTGGCTGCTGGGTCATGGTGTTGATGAACTTGTTGGATACCACGGAGAGGCGGTCAATCCGGCCTTCCAGGTACGCATCCAGCATCACCTTCACACTGCCGATCAAATCATTGATCGACGGCTCTTCACCCAGGTGGCTGATAGCTGCAACGACGTTACCGCCGAAGTTGCGGAAAAAGGCCGCACCCTTGCTACCAACAACACACAGATCGATCTCGACGCCGTTTTCGCGGTTTACCGCCATGTCCTTGACCAGGGCCTTGAACAGGTTGGTATTCAAACCACCGCACAAACCACGGTCACTGCTCACTACCACATAACCCACACGCTTGACGGCGCGTTCGATCATGAATGGGTGGCGGTATTCCGGGTTGGCGTTGGCCAGATGCCCAATTACCTGGCGGATACGCTCCGCATAAGGACGGCTAGCAGCCATGCGCATTTGTGCCTTGCGCATTTTGCTGACCGCCACTTTTTCCATGGCGCTGGTAATTTTTTGCGTGCTTTTGATGCTCGCAATCTTACTGCGAATCTCTTTTGCGCCTGCCATGTAACACCTATCAGGTTAGCAAGCGGGAGCCTTGCGGCTCCCGCTGCGGCTTACCAGGTTTGGGTGGCCTTGAACTTCTCGATACCGGCTTTCATGCCAGCGTCGATATCGTCATTGAAGTCACCCTTCACGTTGATCTTCGCCATCAATTCGGCGTGATCGCGGTTGAAGTAAGCAATCAGCGCTTGTTCAAAGCTGCCGACCTTGGCGATTTCAACGTCGGTCAGGAACCCACGCTCAGCGGCATACAGCGACAACGCCATGTCAGCGATCGACATTGGGGCGTATTGCTTCTGCTTCATCAGCTCGGTAACGCGCTGACCATGCTCAAGTTGCTTACGGGTCGCTTCGTCCAGGTCAGAAGCGAACTGGGCGAATGCCGCCAGTTCACGGTACTGAGCCAGAGCGGTACGGATACCACCGGAGAGCTTCTTGATGATCTTGGTCTGAGCGGCACCACCCACACGGGATACCGAAACACCGGCGTTCACTGCAGGGCGGATGCCCGAGTTGAACATGGCCGATTCCAGGAAGATCTGACCGTCGGTGATGGAAATCACGTTGGTCGGAACGAACGCGGAAACGTCGCCAGCCTGGGTTTCGATGATCGGCAGCGCGGTCAGGGAACCGGTTTTGCCGGTCACTGCGCCGTTGGTGAACTTCTCTACGTACTCTTCCGAAACGCGGGATGCGCGCTCCAGCAGACGGGAGTGGAGATAGAACACGTCGCCTGGGTAAGCTTCACGGCCTGGTGGACGGCGCAGCAGCAGGGAAATCTGGCGGTAAGCCACTGCTTGCTTGGACAGATCGTCATAAACGATCAGCGCGTCTTCACCGCGGTCGCGGAAGAATTCACCCATGGTGCAACCGGAGTACGGTGCCAGGAATTGCAGCGCAGGAGATTCCGAAGCACTGGCAGCCACGATGATCGTGTTGGCCAGGGCGCCGTTTTCTTCCAGCTTGCGAACCACGTTGGCGATGGTCGATTGCTTCTGACCGATCGCTACGTAGACGCAGAAAATGCCGCTGTTCTTCTGGTTGATGATCGCGTCGATCGCCAGAGCGGTTTTACCGATCTGACGGTCACCGATGATCAGCTCACGCTGGCCACGGCCGACAGGGATCATGGCATCGACAGCCTTGTAGCCAGTCTGTACAGGCTGGTCTACCGACTTACGCCAGATCACGCCTGGAGCAACTTTCTCGACCGCGTCGGTCTCGGTGTTGCCCAGTGGACCTTTACCGTCAACAGGGTTACCCAGTGCGTCGACTACGCGACCCAGCAGTTCCTTACCAACCGGAACCTCCAGGATGCGGCCTGTGCACTTGGCGCTCATGCCTTCAGCCAGACTGGTGTACGCGCCCAATACAACGGCACCTACGGAGTCTTGCTCCAGGTTGAGGGCCATACCGAAGACGCCGCCCGGAAACTCGATCATCTCGCCGTACATAACGTCGGCCAGACCGTGAATCCGCACGATGCCGTCAGATACGCTGACGACAGTGCCTTCGTTACGGGCTTGGGAGGTCACATCGAGCTTGTCGATGCGGCCCTTGATAATTTCACTTATTTCGGAAGGATTGAGTTGCTGCATTGCTCTGCTGCCCCTTCAAACTCAAGATTTCAATGCTTCGGCAAGATTCGCGAGTTTGCCGCGAATCGAGCCATCGATAACCAGGTCGCCGGCGCGAATGACAACACCCCCAATGAGGGATGGGTCTTCCGCAACTTGCAGGCGCACTTCCCGGTCGAGTCGTGCACTGAGAACCTTGGCGAGTTTGTCTTGCTGTTCTTGGTTCAATGCAAAAGCACTGGTCACTTCAACGTCTACCGATTTCTCTTGCTCGGCCTTGTACAGGTCGAACAGAGCGGCAATCTCCGGCAAAAGCAGGAGACGGTCGTTTTCGGCGATGACGTTGATGAAGTTCTGCACTTTCACATCAAACTTGTCGCCGCACACTTCAATAAAAGTGGCGGCCTTGTCTGCGCTCGTCAGTCGCGGGGCCTTGAGCACGCGCTGCATGGTGTCGTCTTGCGACACTGCTGCAGCCAGGCCGAGCATGGCTGACCAAGAGGCCAGCTGCTGGTGGGCCTGGGCGTGCTCGAAGGCTGCCTTAGCGTAAGGTCGGGCCAACGTGGTCAATTCTGCCATGATCGCCCTCGCTTAAATTTCAGCAGCCAGTTTGTTAACCAGCTCCGCGTGCGCGTTTTGATCAATTGTGGCACCCAGGATCTTCTCAGCACCGCCGACGGCCAGAGCACCCAATTGGGCACGCAGCGCATCTTTGACACCGTTCAGTTCCTGCTCGATCTCGGCTTGAGCCTGAACCTTCACACGGTCAGCGTCGATACGGGCTTTTTCAACAGCCTCTTCAACGATCTGGTTACCGCGTTTCTTGGCTTGCTCAATGATTTCGGCTGCTTGAGCTTTCGCTTCGCGCAGTTGCTGACCCGCTTTATCTTGGGCCAACTCCAGGTCGCGAGCTGCTCGTGCGGCAGCGTCCAGTCCATCCGCGATCTTCTTTTGACGTTCGTGCAAAGCCGCGATGACCGGAGGCCATACGAACTTCATGCAGAAAACGACAAAAATCAAGAACGCTAAGGACTGACCAATAATGGTTGCATTAATGTTCACGCCAATACCTCGCTCATTCGTTGCACAACACACCAATCACTCGAGAAACGAGTGATTAACCGGCGAGTTGACCAACGAAGGGGTTCGCGAAGGTGAAGAACAGAGCGATACCAACGCCGATCATGGTCACGGCGTCGAGCAGGCCGGCAACGATGAACATTTTAACTTGCAGCATTGGAACCATTTCTGGCTGACGCGCTGCGCCTTCCAGGAACTTGCCGCCCAGCAGGCCGAAACCAATGGCAGTACCCAGGGCGCCCAGGCCGATCAACAGTGCAACAGCGATAGCGGTTAGACCAACTACAGTTTCCATCTTTCCTCCCGACTTTTACGTCGTATGGTTTAGGTTTTTTAGATTTTAAAGCGGTAAAACAAATCGTTTCATAGCCCTGGTGGGCCACCTTCCCGTTTCACCGGGAAGGACATCAGACTAGTCGAGACTGGTCTTAATGGTTCTCTTCGTGCGCCATCGACAGGTAGACGATAGTCAGCATCATGAAGATGAAGGCCTGCAGGGTGATGATCAGGATGTGGAACACAGCCCACGCCCACTGCAGAACAATGCCCAGACCGCTAAGCCAGAGCAGGCCGCTGCCGAACATCACAGCGATCAGAATGAACACCAGCTCGCCGGCATACATGTTGCCGAACAGTCGCAGGGCCAGGGAGATCGGCTTGGCGATCAGGGTGACGAATTCCAGCAGGAAGTTCACCGGGATCAGCAGGGCTTGAACGAAGATGTTCTTGCTGCCGAACGGGTGCAGGGTCAGTTCGCCGATGAAGCCGCCGATGCCCTTGATCTTGATGCTGTAGAAAATGATCAACGCAAATACCGACAGGGCCATGCCCAGGGTAGCGTTCGGGTCAGTGGTCGATACGGCACGGAATGGAATGTGCGGATCGCCGGAAATCGCCATGGCCAGCTGAGGAATCCAGTCAACCGGGATCAGGTCGACGGCGTTCATCAGGAACACCCAGACGAAGATGGTGAGTGCCAGCGGTGCAATCACCGGGCTACGGCCATGGAAGCTGTCTTTCACGCTGCCATCGACGAATTCGACCAATACTTCAACGAAGTTCTGCAAAGCACCTGGCTGACCGGAAGTTGCCTTCTTTGCCGCCATGCGGAAAATCAGGACGAAGATCAGACCCAAAGCGACCGACCAGCCCAGAGTATCCAGGTGGAAAGCCCAGAAGCCCATTTCTTTGGCCTCTGCTGCGGAGTGGGCAAAGCCCCAGCCGCCGTTGGGAAGCTGACCGAAGGTCAGGTTCTGCAAGTGGTGCTGGATATAGCCCGAAGCGGTTGTTTCTGCCATGGTTGCCTCAAACGCCCTAAGGTTTCGAAAGTCTTGTTTTCATTAGCAGGGGAGCGAACCAGCTGACCAGTTGGGTCAACACGAAGACGCCGAATACAGCCAGCGGCGCCAATGGCTTCACACCTGCAAAGGTCAGTGCAAACAGCACTGCCGTCAAAATCAGTTTCCCCGCCTCGCCGGCATAAAAAGACCGGACGATAGCCTGGGCTGCTCGGGCGCCGGAAAACCGAAAGGCCCTGTGAGCAAAATACATATTGGGCAGCAAGGCTATCAGGCCTCCGCAAAGTCCTGAATATCCGGCTACGACTCCATGCCAGTACCAAAGCGCCAATGCGGCGATCAGCAAAATGACAAATTGAGCCAATAAAACCGGAAAAACAGCCAAGCGATGGAAGGGCGACGTGTTTGGCGTGCGGGTTTCCATCACTCTTGCTCCTCAATAGTCGGCTGCCGGAAATCAATAACTTGGCATAATTTGTGCCGACAAAATGCGCGCAGAGTATAGGGGCGGTTCTGCCCCTATTCAACTGCCGGGTAGTGATTTCCGATCACGCGCTACATAAGCAAATGTTTCAGCGGATGTGGGCAAGGACGCCCTGAAGCTCATCAAGGGAGTTATATCCGATGACCAATTGTCCTTTGCCTTTCTTGCCGTGGCGAATTTGTACCGCAGAGCCCAGGCGCTCGGCCAGGCGCTGCTCCAGGCGCGCAATATCCGGATCAGGTTTGGCCGCTTCGACCGGTGCAGGTTTGCCGCTGAGCCACTGGCGAACCAGGGCCTCGGTCTGACGAACGGTGAGCCCTCGTGCGACAACGTGTCGCGCCCCTTCAACCTGTTGATTTTCCGGTAAACCGAGCAAAGCACGGGCGTGCCCCATCTCGAGGTCGCCATGGGACAACATGGTCTTGATGACCTCCGGCAGCGCGATCAGGCGCAGCAAGTTGGACACGGTGACACGGGATTTACCCACGGCCTCGGCGACCTGTTGCTGGGTCAGCTGGAACTCCTGCTGCAAACGCTGCAGGGCGATCGCTTCTTCGATCGGGTTGAGGTCTTCACGCTGGATGTTCTCGATCAACGCCATGGCGATGGCGGTTTCATCCGTTACATCGCGCACCATCGCCGGGATGGTGTCCTTGCCGGCCTGCTGGCTGGCGCGCCAGCGGCGTTCACCGGCGATGATTTCAAAGCGGCCGCCGCCGATCGGGCGAACCACAATCGGCTGCATCACGCCCTGAGCCTTGATCGAATTGGCCAGCTCCTCCAGCGCCTGGGGATCCATGTCCCGGCGTGGCTGATATTTGCCGCGCTGGATCAGGTCCAGGGGCAGGTGCTGCAGCTCACGTTCGTCAGCCTGCACCGCCTGTTCTTCAAGCGATGTGACGGTCGGACCACTCAACAGTGCATCCAGTCCACGTCCGAGACCTCGTTTCTTGACGGCCATGGGGATTCCTTAAGTTGGCTGGGCTGCAGCGGTGCGTGAGTTGCGGCGTTGACGACGAACCATCTCGCCGGCCAATGCCAGGTAGGCAATGGCACCACGCGAAGTCTTGTCGTACGCCAACGCCGGCATGCCATAGCTCGGCGCTTCGGCCAAGCGGATGTTACGTGGGATCACGGTGTCGTACAGCTGCTCGCCAAAGTGTTCCTTGAGCTGGGCCGACACATCGTTCATCAGGCTCAGCCGCGGGTCGAACATGGTGCGCAGCAGGCCTTCGATCTGCAGGTTCGGGTTGAGCAACTCGGCGATACGCTTGATGTTATCCACAAGGTCGCTCAACCCTTCCAGCGCGTAGTACTCACACTGCATGGGAATGATCACCCCATCGGCCGCCACCAGTGCGTTAAGTGTGAGCATCGACAGCGACGGTGGGCAGTCGATCAAAATGTAGTCGTAGTTCTCGCGGATCGGTGCCAAAGCGCTGCGCAGACGGCTCTCCTTCATCTGCATTTCCAGCAGCACCACTTCCGCCGCTGTCAAATCGCGGTTGGCCGGCAGCAGTTGATAACCGCCATGCTCGGAGTAGTGCATGGCCTGGGCCAGGTCGCACTCGCCAATCAGCAAGTCGTAGACCGAGTTTTCCAAGCCGTGTTTATCCACACCGCTACCCATGGTGGCGTTGCCCTGTGGATCGAGATCGATCAACAGCACCCGGCGCTTGGTGGCGACCAGAGATGCTGCGAGGTTGATGCAGGTGGTGGTTTTGCCCACGCCACCTTTCTGGTTCGCTATCGCGAATACCTTAGCCATTCTTGCTTGTGTTCCCAATCATGCCGTGCGGCGCAGTATCAGCAGATGGCGTTGGCCTTGGCAACCGGGTACGGCCAAGGCGTGTTCGCTATCGAGGTGGAAGTCTGCCGGCAATGCTAACAGCTCATCGCTTGGATGGACGCCCTTCATTGCCAGCCAGCGGGTGTCACGGTCGCCCAGGTGACGGGTCCAGTTGCTGAAGTTCTCCATGCTGCTGAACGCCCGGGAAACAATTCCGTTGAAGGGCAGTTCAGGCGTGAAGGCTTCGACGCGACTGTGGATAACTTGCAGGTTATCCAGCTTGAGCTCGAGTTTGACCTGGGTCAGGAAACGAGTTTTCTTGCCGTTGCTGTCCAGGCAGGTCACCTGCGACTCGGGAAACAGGATAGCCAGTGGAATGCCAGGCATACCGCCACCACTGCCCACGTCAAGCCAACGACCGTTTTCGATAAATGGCATCACGCTCAGGCTGTCGAGCAAGTGACGGGAAACCATTTCGTCGGGATCACGCACGGCCGTCAGGTTGTAAGCCTTGTTCCACTTGATCAACAGGGCCAGGTAACCCAACAGCAAATCGTGCTGGGCTTCGGTCAAGTCCACGCCCAACTGGCGCGCACCTGTGGATAACTCTTCGGCGTGTTGCGAGGTGACCAACGAACTCAAGCGCTTTGCTCCAACTGACGGCCCGCGCCGCGTTTTTTCAAGTGAATCATCAATAGCGAAATGGCTGCCGGGGTGACGCCGGGGATACGTGAAGCCTGGCCGAGCGTTTCGGGGCGAGTTATCCCCAGCTTGCTTTGGATTTCTTTCGACAATCCGGAAATGCCGGTGTAGTCGATATCCACAGGCAGCTTAGTGTCTTCACTGGCGCGCAGACGAGCGATCTCGTCCTGCTGGCGGTCAATGTAACCGGCATACTTGGTTTTGATTTCGACCTGCTCGGCAACCTGTGGATCATCTGCGCCGCCGCCGGTCACTTCGACCAGACCCGCGTAATCGATCTCCGGGCGGGACAGCAGGTTCAGCAGGTTGTACTCGTGGGTCAGCGGCGTGCCGAATTTTTCCGCAATCGCGTCGCCCTGCTGGGTGCCCGGGCGAACCCAAGTACTTTTCAGGCGTTGCTCTTCGAGCTCGATGCTTTCGCGTTTTTTGCAGAAGGCGGCCCAACGGGCATCGTCGACCAGGCCCAGTTCACGACCTTTTTCGGTCAGGCGCAGGTCGGCGTTGTCTTCGCGCAGGATCAGGCGATATTCCGCTCGGGAAGTAAACATCCGATACGGTTCCTGGGTTCCCAGGGTAATCAGGTCATCGACCAACACGCCGATATACGCTTCATCGCGACGCGGGCACCAGCTGTCTTTGCCCTGTGCACGCAATGCGGCGTTGGTCCCGGCCAGCAAACCTTGGGCGCCGGCTTCTTCGTAACCGGTGGTGCCGTTGATTTGGCCAGCGAAGAACAGACCGCCGATCACTTTGGTTTCAAGGCTGTACTTCAGGTCACGCGGGTCGAAGTAGTCGTATTCGATGGCGTAGCCCGGTCGCACGATGTGTGCGTTTTCCATGCCGCGAATCGATTGCACGATCTGGATTTGCACATCGAACGGCAGGGAAGTGGAAATCCCGTTTGGGTACAACTCGTGGGTGGTCAGCCCTTCAGGCTCGATGAAGACCTGGTGGCTTTCCTTGTCGGCAAAGCGGTGGATCTTGTCTTCGATCGACGGGCAGTAACGCGGGCCAATCCCTTCGATCACCCCGGAGTACATCGGCGAACGGTCGAGGTTCGCGGCAATGATTTCGTGAGTTCGGGCGTTGGTGTGGGTAATCCAGCAGCTCACCTGTTTGGGGTGTTGCTCTTTGGAACCCATGAACGACATCACCGGAATCGGTGTGTCGCCGGCTTGTTCGGTCATCACCGAAAAATCCACGGAACGTCCGTCAATACGCGGCGGGGTCCCGGTTTTCAGCCGACCGACGCGCAGCGGCAATTCGCGCAGGCGTTTTGCCAGGGCAATCGACGGCGGATCACCGGCGCGGCCACCCGAATAGTTCTGCATACCGATGTGGATAAGTCCGCCGAGGAACGTACCGGTGGTCAACACCACGGATTCTGCGAAGAAACGCAGGCCCATTTGGGTGACAACACCGCGAACCACGTCCTGTTCGACGATCAAGTCATCGGCGGCTTGCTGAAATATCCACAGGTTGGGCTGGTTTTCCAGGGTTTCGCGCACCGCGGCCTTGTACAGGATGCGGTCTGCCTGGGCTCGAGTGGCACGCACGGCCGGGCCTTTGCGGCTGTTGAGCACACGAAATTGAATACCACCCTTGTCGGTGGCCTCGGCCATCACGCCACCAAGGGCATCGATTTCCTTGACCAGATGGCTTTTGCCGATCCCACCAATGGCAGGGTTGCAACTCATGGCACCGAGGGTTTCCACGTTATGCGTCAACAACAGGGTTTTTACGCCCATGCGTGCTGACGCCAGTGCTGCCTCGGTACCGGCATGACCGCCGCCGATGACGATCACTTCAAAACGGGAAGGGAAATCCACCACGCACCTCGTGCCTGCTTATGTAGGTAATCAGGAGTTGTTTGTTGAAAGGGTTTTGGAGCTTTGGCGGCAAGTATAGGGACTTCGCCCTTCCTAAAGAACCCTTTGCACAAAATTTAACCAGCTGTGGATGAATCACAGACAATAGAAATTAAAAGAGAGAAAGTTATTAAATCTTTGTTTTTATGTTTATTTCTACTGAGCACGTTTTCTGTGGATAGATCTCTACAGGCCTTTATTTACAATGTGTACAGCGATTCAAAAGTCTGTGGTCATGTGCCAATGAGGCCCTTGGATAAGTGCTTTAAGCCTGTGGATTAAACAGGCTGTTATCCACAGAGGGTTTTTTACTCAGGTTTCAAGCCCTCTTATCAACTGGGCACAGGGGCGGTTATTCACAGGGCTTAATCCACAGAACTCCGTGCAATGGTGTGAATTTCGCCCACGATGAAGCCCACCGAATCTTTCTATTGGGGGGAAGCACGTCAAAAAAGAGATCTATTGTGAGAAAACAGCGAGGCAGTTAATAATAGCGATTATCATTAACCTACCTTGTCATGCCTATGTCCCCTTCTTCACACACGGCTGCGGTTCAGAACATCTACGAGCAGCACCATTCCTGGTTGCACGGGTGGCTCAAAGGTAAGTTGCATAACGCCTGCGATGCAGCCGATGTGGCGCACGATACGTTCGTGCGCATTTTGGGTGGGCGGCATGCGGCGCAGATTGTTGAACCGCGTGACTACCTGGCGACCATCGCCAGGGGCCTGGTGATTGATCGTTATCGCCGGCATGGCATCGAGCAGGCCTACAAGCAAACCTTGGCCGAACGGCCTGAAACCACGGCCATCAGTGAAGAAGACAAGGCCATCATTATCGAGACGCTGGTGGCTGTGGATAAAGCCCTGTCCGGACTCGGCGAGCGAGCGCGACGGATCTTCCTGTTGTCGCAGATCGAGGGGCTGACTTATCAACAGATCGCCGATCAACTGCAGGTGTCGCTGACCACGGTGAAGAAGCACATGATCCGCGCATTGACTGAATGCTCGCTGATCGTGGCCAGCCTGTAATGGCCGCCCCCGATCGCAAGACCTTCGAGGCCGCTGCTAACTGGTATGTACAGTTTCAATCCCAAACGCCTACGGCTGCTGAACGCCTTGCCTGGCAACAGTGGCTCAACGGCGATCCGTCCCATCAGGCGGCATGGAACCAGATGGAGCAATTGCAGCGCAGTCTCGGCGCCCTGCCCCAGGATTTCACCCGCCGGGCATTGTCGACCACGCAACAACGTCGTCAGGTGTTGAAGTGGATGTTGGTAATGGGCGGTACCGGGTGCCTGGGGTGGAATGTTCAGCAACATACCTCCCTGGGAAATGTATGGGCCGACTACCGGACGTCTGTGGGTGAGCGCCGGCGCGTCGTATTGGCTGACGGCACACGGATTGATCTGAATACCAGCACGGCGATTGACGTGATATTCGATGGGCACCAACGTTTGATCCGGCTGCGTGAAGGCGAAGTACTTATCCACACCGGGAAGTTGGGCGGGCAGACGCCCTTTTATGTCGAAACCCGCCAAGGCAGAGTCCAGGCACTGGGTACACGGTTTACAGTGCGCCAGTTGCCGGATTCCACACGTGTCGGTGTTCTGGAGGATCGCGTAAGTGTGTCCCCTGGTGACCAGCCCGGCCATGCTCGACTGCTCGGTGCCGGTGAAAGCGCTGACTTTGATCGTCAAAACGTGGGGCTTGACCACACGTATAGCGGGTCCCAGGCAGCCTGGGTCGATGGCCAGCTGATCGTATTGGATGCTCGCCTCGGGGATGTGATCGAAGACCTTGCCCGCTACCGTCCCGGTGTCCTGAAATGCGACTTGGCTTGTGCACGTCTACGTGTTTCCGGGACCTTCCGCCTGGATTCCACCGATGCGGTACTGGCGAATCTGCAGGCAACCTTGCCTATTCAGGTGAAATACTTCACTCGCTATTGGGTTTCGGTGAAGCGAATCTCCTGATAGCAAAAAAATATCCTCACAAAGGGTTATCTTTTTTTTACCTGATACGGCCCTAAAGGTAATTACGACGCCACCTTCAGGGCTTATCCACCTATGCGCCTTCGCACCAAGCTCCGCCAGCGACTTTCCTACCACGGTATGACGTGCAGCCTGCTGCTCGGCACGGCAGCCACAGCCGGTGTTTTGCTATCCAGTGACGCCATGGCCGCCAGCGCGGTGCAGCATTACGTCATTGCGGCCGGTCCCCTGGACAATGCCTTGAGTCAATTTGCCGCCAGGGCGAATGTGATTCTGTCTTTCTCGCCCCACCAAACCGCGCGCTTGAACACAACCGGGCTGGAAGGTGACTATTCGGTTGAGCAAGGTTTTGCACTGTTGCTGCAGAACTCAGGGTTACAAGCTGTAGTCCAGGCGCCTGGCAGCTATGTGCTGCAGGCCATTCCTACAGGGCAACTCACGCTCGCGCCCACCACAGTCAGCACTTATCAACAGGCGGGGTTCAATCAAGAGATTGCCGGGGATGTGGGCTACAAAGCGCAAAACAGCCGTATCGGTACCAAGACCAGCACGCCTCTGTCGGAAACACCGCGTTCGGTATCGGTCGTCACCGGCCAGCGCATCAAAGACCAGAAGTCGCAGACCCTGACTGAAGTATTGGGTTACGTGCCAGGTATCTTCGCGCCGCCCTTTGCTGCTGGCGACGGTCTTGCGGGGGACTTGTTCTTCCTCCGCGGTTTCAATGCCACGGATTACGGCTACGGCCTGCTGCGAGATGGCCTGCGCGTACAAGGCAATCGGTACGACACCACCAGTGAGCCCTATGGCCTGGAGCGGGTCGAAATCTTTCGTGGGCCTTCTTCCCTGCTGTACGGTGAAAACGCGCCTGGCGGTTTAGTGAACTTGGTGAGCAAACATCCGACTGCCACGCCGCAAGGTGAAGTGCAGCTCGGTTATGGCTCGAATAATCGGCGTCAGTTGGGTGTGGATATCTCTGGTCCACTAAACGACAGCGGCAATATCCTTGGCCGGGTTGTGATGCTTGGCCGCAAGTCTGACACGCAGACTGACCATGTTCCTGATGATCGCCTGTATATCGCGCCTTCACTGACCCTGAATTTCGACGATTTCAACACGCTCACTCTGTTGGCCAATTACCAAAAGGACCACACCAATCTCGAACTTGGCCTACCCGCTGCGGGGACCTTGCTTACAAATCCAAACGGAAAGCTGTCCAAGCACACCATGCTCGGCGACCCAGACTGGAATACGTTCGAACGTGAAGCCTGGAGCAGCGGATACGAATTCAGCCACAGCTTCAATGATGAGTGGCAGTTCCGACAGAACTCGCGGTACATGCAATCGCGCATCAACCGTCACGAAACCTGGCCGAGCACATTGAACAATGGCGGTTTCGGCACCCAACTGAACATGACGGCCTACGACCGCTACAACAAGTCGATGGTCTACTCCCTGGATAACCAGTTGGAAGGCAAATTCCAGGTCGGGGGCCTGGAAAATACGGTGCTGTTCGGCGCCAGTTATGACCGCACCTCGTTCAACCAGGATTGGGACGCAGGTTTCGCCGGAACCATCAATATGTATAACCCCGTGTACCTGCGTGAGCCGCTTACCCCGGTGGCTGTGCAAAACACCTTGCTCGAGCAGCAGATGAAGGGTGTTTATGCACAAATCCAGAGCAAGTATGACCACTGGTTGTTCCTGCTGGGCGGCCGCCAGGACTGGGTCGACAGTGATTTCCGCGACAAGGTCAACAAAGCCAGCAACACCGGCTCCGAAGACCGCAAGTTTACCTACCAGGGCGGGGTGATGTACCAGTTCGACAACGGCCTGACGCCGTACGTCAGCTACTCCACCGCATTTGTGCCTGTACAGCAGATCTCCAACGCCGGTTCACCGTTGAAGCCGATCACCAGCAGTCAGTACGAAGTGGGTGTGAAGTACGAGCCGGTCGGCTGGGATACAGCGATGACCCTGTCGGTGTATGACTTGCGCAAGGAAGACGACACCTACCTCGACGCCACCACCAACAGCTACCGCCAGGTGGGCGAAAGCCGGGCCAAAGGTGCCGAGGTCGAGGTGAACAGCAATATCACGCCCAACCTGAATGTGACCGCAGCCTATACCTACACTGACGCTCGTATTACCAAGGACTCGGCTACCTCGCTGGTTGAGGGGCATCAGATGACGGGGGTTCCGCGCAACCAGGCCTCGGCGTGGGGCAAGTACCGCTTTCTCGATGGCCAACTCAAGGGTTTGTCCCTGGGCGGCGGTGTGCGCTATTTCGACAGTACGTTTTCTTACACCCAGCCAAGCCTGTACGGAAAGCTGGATGCTGGGAGCGTCACTCTGGTGGACGCAGCCGTGGGCTATCAGATCGACAAGCACTGGTCAGTGGACGTGAACGCCAAGAATCTGTTCGACAAGGAGTATGTTTCTGGCTGCAACGACGCGGGCCGCTGCTATTGGGGTGACAGTCGCACACTGCTTGGCACTGTTTCGTACAACTGGTGAAGGATGAAGGCCTGAAGAATCAAAATATTCTTCAGGCCTTCATCGCGGGCAAGCCAGCTCCTACTTGCCGATACAGAAGCTGGAGAAGATCCGTCCCAGCAGATCATCCGAGCTGAACGCGCCGGTGATTTCTCCCAACAGCTGCTGCGCCTGACGCAAGTCCTCAGCCAACAGCTCACCAGCCCCCGCCAAGGTCAATTGAGCCCGACCGTGCTCCAACGCTGCACTTGCGTGACGCAGCGCCTCCAGATGCCTGCGACGTGCACTGAAGCTGCTTTCCGAGGTCTGCTCGTACCCCATGCAGGCCTTGAGGTGGTCGCGCAGCAACTCCAGTCCATCACCGGCCGATTTCGCACTCAGGCTGATGGTGACATGGCCATCCTCGCTGGTTTCCATCGCTATGGCTTCACCGGTCAGGTCAGCCTTATTCCGAATCAAGGTGACTTTGGACGGGTCTGGCCGTTGCTCAAGGAATTCCGGCCACAGTGCGAATGGATCTATAGCTTCCGGCGCCGTGGCATCTACCACCAGCAACACACGGTCCGCCTCACTGATAGCCTTGAGCGCACGCTCGACGCCGATCTTTTCCACCTGGTCGTCGGTGTCGCGTAAACCCGCGGTGTCGACCACGTGCAACGGCATGCCATCAATGTGGATATGTTCGCGCAAAATGTCCCGGGTAGTACCGGCAATCTCGGTGACGATGGCAGCTTCTCGACCCGCCAGAGCGTTCAGCAGGCTGGATTTGCCGGCATTGGGGCGCCCAGCGATCACCACCGTCATGCCGTCGCGCAGCAACGCGCCCTGCCCGGCTTCACGCAGGACTGTGGATAATTCATCGCGGACCTTATCCAGCATCGCCAATACATGGCCATCGGCAAGGAAGTCGATTTCCTCTTCAGGAAAATCAATCGCCGCCTCGACGTAGATGCGCAGGCTTATCAACTGTTCGGTCAAGTTATGCACACGCAGGGAAAAGGCGCCCTGCAAAGAGCGCAATGCGTTGCGTGCTGCCTGTGCAGAACTGGCCTCGATCAAGTCGGCAATTGCTTCAGCCTGTGCCAGGTCGAGCTTGTCGTTAAGGAATGCCCGCTCACTGAATTCTCCAGGACGAGCCAGGCGGCAGCCCAATTGCAGGCAGCGCTGCAACAACATATCCAGAACGATTGGGCCGCCATGCCCCTGCAATTCCAGTACGTCTTCACCCGTGAAGGAGTTGGGGCCCGGGAAATACAGGGCCAGGCCTTCGTCCAATACTTCTTCATCAGAGCCCAGGAACGGGCCGTAATGGGCATAGCGCGGCTTTAACTCTCTCCCGCTGATGGCCTTCGCGGCAATGCCGGCGAGCGGTCCGGAAATACGAACGATACCGACGCCGCCGCGACCCTGAGCGGTAGCGACAGCAGCGATGGTTTCACGAGTAGCGCTCATCAGCAGGTTCCAGAATAAAAATGACGGAAAGCAAAACGCCCCACTAGGGGGCGTCTTGAGTGGTTATCCACAGAGTAAATTACGCCTCGGCTTTTTTGGTAGCCGCTTCGATTTTACGTGTGATGTACCACTGTTGAGAGATCGACAACACGTTGTTGACCACCCAGTACAGAACCAGACCAGCTGGGAACCACAGGAAGAAGAAGGTGAAGATGATTGGCATCATTTTCATCACTTTGGCCTGCATCGGATCCGGTGGTGTCGGGTTCAGGCGCTGCTGGATAAACATGGTCGCGCCCATGATGATCGGCAGGATAAAGAACGGGTCTTTGATCGACAGGTCAGTTATCCACAGCATGAACGGTGCCTGACGCATTTCCACGCTTTCCAGGAGTACCCAGTAAAGCGACAGGAATACCGGCATCTGCACCAGAATCGGCAAGCATCCACCCAGCGGGTTGATCTTCTCTTTCTTGTACAGCTCCATCATGGCCTGCGACATTTTCTGCCGGTCATCGCCATGTTGTTCTTTCAGCGCGGCCAGTTTAGGGGCCACGGCACGCATGCGCGCCATCGACTTGTAGCTGGCGGCCGACAGTGGGAAGAAGATCCCCTTGATCAGCATGGTCAGGAAGATGATCGACCAGCCCCAGTTACCGACGATGCTGTGGATATGTTGCAGCAGCCAGAAAATCGGCTGGGCAATGAACCACAGGATGCCGTAATCCACAGTCAGTTCCAGACCTGGGGACAACTCTTTCAACACCGCTTGGCTTTTCGGGCCGGCGTACAGGGTTGCGCTGGTTTCAGCCTTGGCACCTGGAGCGACAGTCAACGCCGGGCCGGTGTAGCCAATGATGTAGTTACCTTTGCTGTCCTTGCGCGCCAGTACTGCATTGTTCTGACCAGGCTGAGGAATCCACGCGGTCACAAAGTAGTGTTGCAGCCAGGCTACCCAACCACCGTTCACGTTATAGGTGATCGGTGCCTTGGTTTTGTCTTCGGCCACCTTATCCATGTCTTTCATGGATACTTTTTTGTACGGCTCCGAACTTGTCCACAGGGCTGCGCCCAGGTAAGTCGCGGTACCGGTCGCAGTGCTGGACGATGGATCGGAGCTGGCGTCACGCTTGAGCTGCGCAAACATTGCGCCGGTCCAAGGCTGAGCGCTCTGGTTGTCGATCAAATAGGTGACAACGATGTCGTACAGCCCGCGCTTGAGTGTGAAACGCTTGATGTAGTTGACGCCGTCCTTGCTGAACTTCAAGTCCACGACCAGTTGGTCTTGGCCATCTGCCAGTTGGTAGCTCTTCTTCTCCGAAGAGAAAATCGGACGACCGGTTGCGCTCGCATCAGGACCGTTGGTGCCGATCAGGCCACTTTGTGCCTGGTAAACACGTTCGCCACCGTTATCGAACAACTGGAATGGAATTTCCGGGTGATCCTGACGACGCGGATACAGCGGAAGTGTCAGTTTGGCAACATCGCCACCTTGCGGGTCGATAGCCAAGTCCAATACATCCGTCTTGATCTGGATGAGGTCGGTGCTTGTGGCAACTGCAACTTCGGCAGGTGCTTTTGTTTCGCCCGCTGCGCGTGGAATGTCATCACTGGCGGCAGTATTGGTGCCACTAACTGTATCGGGAAGTCCCGCTGGAACAGCATTGGCAGCAACATTCTGAGTCGGCAGGGCAGCTTGGCCATAGTCCTGGTTCCACTTAAGGACCATGACGTAGGACACGATTGCCAGGGCGACGATCAGGATCGTGCGTTTAATATCCATGATTACTCGGCCATCGAAGAAGAACGGGAGGTAGGGATAGGTGGAACCGGGTCATAACCACCGGGATTCCACGGATGACAGCGACCTAAACGACGAAAGGTCAGCCAGCCACCGCGCAGAAGACCATGATTTTCTATGGCCTCTAACGCGTAGCAGGAACAACTGGGGTAGAAACGACAGTGGCTGGCCATCAGAGGACTAATGGCATAGCGATAAAACTGGATCGGAACGAGTGCCAGTTTACGCATCGGTGCTGTCTACCCCTACAGTTTCGGTGCTGACTGCTGGTGCTGGCTTGTTGGTACGCGCCAGACGTTTCCAGAGCTTGCCGAAATGCTGAATCAATTCGGGGTTTTCTACATCCCCCAAGCCTTTGCGCGCGACGATAACAATATCCCAACCAACCAGAGTGTCCTGGTGGAGGCGAAACGATTCGCGCATCAGACGCTTGAGGCGATTGCGCTCAACGGAGAGCTTTACGCTCTTCTTGCCGATCACCAACCCGAGACGGGGGTGATCAAGATCGTTGTTACGCGCAAGGAGCAGGAGATTTTTCCCCGGAACCTTGCCGGTGGGGGAGTCAAAGACTGCCTTGAAGTGCCGGGGGGTTAGCAGACGCTTTTCCCGACTGAAGTCCTGACTCACCACCAGTACCGGATTATCAAACTGCCAGACGCGCACGACCTTTGGCGCGGCGACGCGACAGGACAGCACGGCCGTTCTTGGTAGCCATGCGAGCACGGAAGCCGTGGGTACGGGCGCGTTTGATGGTGCTTGGTTGGAAAGTACGTTTCATGGCGTTGTTACCTGGTTCGTCCACAACGGGCCGGAATGGCCCCCGTTTTAAGAGACCGGCGATTCTAGAGAAAGCAAGCCTCTAGGTCAATTTCCAACCAGCTTTTCCTTCAATTAGATCTTTACGGACCTCCAGCCCTTTTCTTTCCGTTCTGCTTCCATGAGCAATGCCATAGATATAAAAATAAAGAAGGAAGTTATTTAAAGCTTTTCTGTAAAGCTTATAAAAGCTAGGCAGGCCATCCTCTGTGGATAACTGCCTTGAGGCCTTATTCCACGTGATGTACAGAGAATGACAACACGGGGGAGAAACGGTGCTCTGCCTGTGCTGCGCTGTCGGATAAGCTGTGTGTGGAATGGCATGTTATCCACAGGCCAGTTACCCACAGACTTTCGCCCCCACTTGTACAACGAGCTCAGGCACGCTTATCCACAGAGCTTATGCACAGACCATCTGTCGCATTTTTTGCAGTTAAGGCATTGATTTTGGCTGGCCTGTGAGCAACCTACATGTGGATAAGTGGGCTGCTGGCCGCTACAATGGCGGCTGTTTTTGCCTCACCGGCTTTCAACTTAGGGGATATCCGTGTCAGTGGAACTTTGGCAGCAGTGCGTTGAGCTTTTGCGCGATGAGCTGCCTGCCCAGCAATTCAACACCTGGATCCGCCCGCTACAGGTCGAAGCCGAAGGCGACGAGTTGCGTGTCTATGCGCCCAATCGTTTTGTTCTCGACTGGGTCAACGAAAAGTACCTGAGCCGCGTTCTCGAATTGCTCGATGAACACGGCAATGGCCTCGCGCCCGTGCTCTCCTTATTGATAGGCAGCAAACGCAGCTCGGCACCTCGTGCTGCACCGAATGCTCCGCTCGCAGCGAGTGCCTCGCAGGCTCAAGTCGCCGCGGCGCCTGTTAATAACTCGCCAGCGCCGGTTGCCCAGACGCCTTCGAAATCCTCGTCGCAGAAAAACGCGCCTATAAATGAAGAGCCGTCCCGCGACAGCTTCGATCCGATGGCGGGCGCCAGTTCCCAGCAGGCTCCGGTCCGCGCCGAGCAGCGCACGGTACAGGTCGAAGGCGCGCTCAAGCACACCAGCTACCTGAACCGCACGTTCACCTTTGAGAACTTCGTCGAAGGTAAATCCAACCAGCTGGCCCGCGCGGCCGCCTGGCAGGTCGCAGACAACCCCAAGCACGGTTACAACCCGCTCTTCCTTTATGGCGGCGTTGGCTTGGGTAAGACCCACTTGATGCACGCTGTGGGTAACCACCTATTAAAGAAGAACCCGAATGCCAAGGTTGTATACCTGCACTCGGAGCGCTTCGTGGCTGACATGGTCAAGGCCCTGCAGCTCAATGCGATCAACGAGTTCAAGCGGTTCTACCGCTCCGTTGATGCATTGCTGATCGATGACATTCAATTCTTCGCGCGTAAGGAGCGTTCCCAGGAAGAGTTTTTCCACACGTTCAACGCCCTGCTCGAAGGTGGCCAACAGGTCATCCTGACCAGTGACCGTTACCCGAAGGAAATCGAAGGCCTGGAAGAACGCTTGAAGTCGCGCTTTGGTTGGGGCCTTACCGTTGCGGTAGAGCCGCCGGAGCTGGAAACCCGCGTTGCGATCCTGATGAAAAAGGCCGATCAGGCGAAAGTCGATCTGCCCCACGACGCTGCGTTTTTCATCGCCCAGCGCATTCGCTCCAACGTGCGTGAGCTGGAAGGTGCGCTCAAGCGTGTCATCGCGCACTCTCACTTCATGGGCCGCGACATCACCATCGAGCTGATTCGCGAATCCCTGAAGGACTTGCTGGCATTGCAGGACAAACTGGTGAGTGTGGATAACATCCAGCGCACCGTGGCCGAGTACTACAAGATCAAGATTTCCGACCTGTTGTCCAAGCGCCGTTCGCGCTCGGTGGCTCGTCCGCGTCAGGTGGCCATGGCACTCTCCAAGGAGTTGACCAACCATAGCCTGCCGGAAATCGGTGATGTGTTTGGCGGCCGCGACCACACCACGGTCTTGCACGCGTGCCGCAAGATCAACGAGCTTAAGGAATCCGACGCGGATATTCGCGAGGACTACAAGAACCTGCTGCGTACACTGACTACTTGATGACACCAGCGCAGCTTATTAAGGCAAGGGACTAGACCATGCATTTCACCATTCAACGCGAAGCCCTGTTGAAACCCCTGCAACTGGTCGCAGGCGTCGTCGAGCGCCGACAGACCTTGCCGGTGCTCTCCAACGTATTGCTGGTGGTCGAAGGCCAGCAATTGTCCCTGACCGGTACCGACCTGGAAGTCGAGCTGGTCGGTCGCGTGCAACTGGAAGAACCCGCTGAACCTGGCGAGATCACAGTGCCTGCGCGCAAGTTAATGGACATCTGCAAAAGCCTGCCGAACGACGCGCTGATCGACATTAAGGTTGATGAGCAGAAGTTGGTGGTCAAGGCGGGACGCAGCCGTTTCACGCTGTCTACTTTGCCGGCCAATGATTTCCCGACTGTGGAAGAAGGCCCTGGCTCACTGACCTGCAGCCTGGAGCAAAGCAAACTGCGCCGTCTGATTGAGCGTACCAGCTTCGCCATGGCTCAGCAGGACGTGCGTTACTACCTCAACGGCATGCTGCTGGAAGTGTCGGAAGGCATCATCCGCGCCGTGGCCACCGACGGCCACCGTCTGGCGATGTGCTCGATGCGCGCCGATATCGGTCAACCTGATCGTCATCAGGTGATCGTGCCGCGTAAGGGTATTCTCGAACTGGCGCGCCTGCTCACTGAGCCGGATGGCAATGTCAGCATCGTACTGGGTCAGCACCATATCCGCGCGACCACCGGCGAGTTCACCTTCACCTCCAAGCTGGTTGACGGCAAGTTCCCGGATTACGAGCGCGTTCTGCCTAAAGGCGGCGACAAGTTGGTGATCGGTGATCGCCAGGCCCTGCGTGAAGCGTTCAGCCGTACTGCGATTCTGTCCAACGAGAAGTACCGTGGTATTCGTCTGCAACTGGCCAATGGTCAGTTGAAAATCCAGGCCAATAACCCGGAGCAGGAAGAAGCGGAAGAGGAAGTGGGCGTTGATTACAACGGCGGCACTTTGGAAATCGGCTTCAACGTGAGCTACTTGCTGGACGTGCTGGGTGTGATGACCACCGAACAGGTTCGCCTGATCCTGTCCGACTCCAACAGCAGCGCCCTGGTGCAGGAATCCGATAATGACGACTCGGCTTACGTTGTTATGCCGATGCGTCTGTAATCATGCTCAGCAGAAGCTAGATGTCCCTTAGTCGCGTCTCGGTCACCGCGGTGCGCAATTTGCACCCGGTGACCTTCTCCCCCTCCCCCCGCATCAATATCCTTCACGGCGCCAACGGCAGTGGCAAAACCAGCGTGCTGGAAGCCATCCACCTGCTAGGACTCGCCCGTTCCTTTCGCAGTGCCCGCTTGTTGCCGGTGATTCAGTATGAACAACTGGCCTGCACAGTATTTGGCCAGGTTGAACTTGCAGAAGGTGGGCACAGCAGCCTGGGGATTTCTCGTGATCGCGGCGGTGAGTTCCAGATTCGCATCGACGGGCAGAATGCTCGCAGTGCTGCGCAACTGGCAGAGATCCTGCCATTGCAACTGATCAACCCTGACAGCTTCCGCTTGCTGGAAGGCGCGCCAAAAATCCGCAGGCAGTTCCTCGACTGGGGAGTGTTCCACGTGGAACCGCGATTCATGGCCACTTGGCAGCGCCTGCAGAAGGCCCTGCGGCAGCGGAACTCATGGCTGCGGCATGGTACACTTGACGCCGCTTCGCAAGCGGCCTGGGACCGGGAATTGTGCCTGGCCAGCGACGAAATAGATGAATACCGCCGCGCCTATATCAAAGCCTTGAAACCAGTCTTTGAGCAGACCTTGAGCGAGTTGTTGGATCTCGAGGGGCTGACGCTGAGTTACTACCGTGGTTGGGATAAAGAGCGTGAGCTGAGTGCAGTGCTCGCGACGTCCCTGCAGCGGGATCAGCAAATTGGCCATACCCAGGCCGGACCCCAACGGGCTGATTTGCGTCTTAGATTAGGCGCACACAATGCTGCGGACATCTTGTCCCGCGGCCAGCAGAAGTTGGTGGTGTGTGCACTGCGTATCGCCCAGGGTCATTTGGTTAGCCAAGCCCGACGTGGTCAGTGTATTTATCTGGTGGATGACTTGCCGTCTGAACTCGACGAGCAACATCGCCGTGCGTTATGCCGCTTGTTGGAAGAATTACGCTGCCAGGTGTTTATCACCTGTGTAGACCACGAATTATTGAGGGAAGGCTGGCAGACGGAAACGCCAGTCGCTTTGTTCCACGTGGAACAAGGCCGTATCACCCAGACCCACGACCATCGGGAGTGAAGGCATGAGCGAAGAAAACACGTACGACTCGACCAGCATTAAAGTGCTGAAAGGTTTGGATGCCGTACGCAAACGTCCCGGTATGTACATTGGCGACACTGATGACGGTAGCGGTCTGCACCACATGGTGTTCGAGGTGGTCGACAACTCCATCGACGAAGCTCTGGCCGGTCACTGCGACGACATCAGCATCATCATCCATCCGGACGAATCCATTACTGTGCGCGACAACGGTCGTGGCATCCCGGTAGATGTGCACAAAGAAGAAGGCGTTTCGGCGGCAGAGGTCATCATGACCGTGCTCCACGCCGGCGGTAAGTTCGACGACAACTCCTATAAAGTCTCCGGTGGTTTGCACGGTGTGGGTGTGTCGGTGGTGAATGCTCTGTCCGAAGAGCTGATCCTGACCGTTCGTCGCAGTGGCAAGATCTGGGAGCAGACCTATGTCCACGGTGTGCCACAGGAGCCGATGAAAATCGTTGGTGACAGTGAAACCACCGGTACCCAGATCCATTTCAAGCCATCGGCTGATACCTTCAAGAACATCCACTTCAGCTGGGACATCCTGGCCAAGCGTATTCGTGAACTGTCCTTTCTTAACTCCGGTGTGGGTATCGTCCTCAAGGACGAGCGCAGCGGCAAGGAAGAACTGTTTAAGTACGAAGGCGGCTTGCGTGCGTTCGTTGAATACCTGAACACCAACAAGACTGCGGTCAACCAGGTATTCCACTTCAACATCCAGCGTGAAGACGGCATTGGCGTGGAAATCGCCCTGCAATGGAACGACAGCTTCAACGAGAACCTGTTGTGCTTCACCAACAACATTCCACAGCGTGACGGAGGTACTCACTTGGTGGGTTTCCGTTCCGCGCTGACGCGTAACTTGAACACCTACATCGAAGCCGAAGGCCTGGCGAAGAAGCATAAAGTTGCCACCACCGGTGACGATGCGCGTGAAGGTCTGACCGCGATTATTTCGGTGAAAGTGCCGGACCCTAAATTCAGCTCCCAGACCAAAGATAAGCTGGTGTCTTCCGAAGTGAAAACTGCGGTTGAACAGGAGATGGGCAAGTACTTCTCGGACTTCCTGCTGGAAAACCCGAACGAAGCCAAACTGGTTGTCGGCAAGATGATCGACGCCGCGCGTGCCCGTGAAGCGGCGCGTAAAGCTCGTGAGATGACTCGTCGTAAAGGCGCGCTGGATATTGCCGGCTTGCCAGGCAAACTGGCTGACTGCCAGGAGAAGGACCCTGCCCTCTCCGAACTGTACCTGGTGGAAGGTGACTCTGCTGGCGGTTCCGCAAAGCAGGGTCGTAATCGTCGCACCCAGGCTATCCTGCCGTTGAAGGGTAAGATCCTCAACGTTGAGAAGGCTCGCTTCGACAAGATGATTTCCTCCCAGGAAGTCGGCACCTTGATCACGGCACTGGGCTGCGGTATTGGCCGTGACGAGTACAACATCGACAAGCTGCGCTATCACAACATCATCATCATGACCGATGCTGACGTCGACGGTTCGCACATCCGTACCCTGCTGCTGACCTTCTTCTTCCGTCAGTTGCCGGAGCTGATCGAGCGTGGCTACATCTACATCGCCCAGCCGCCGTTGTACAAAGTGAAGAAAGGCAAGCAAGAGCAGTACATCAAAGACGACGACGCCATGGAAGAGTACATGACGCAGTCGGCCCTGGAAGATGCCAGCCTGCACTTGAACGACGAAGCCCCGGGCATCTCCGGCGAGGCGCTGGAGCGTCTGGTTAACGACTTCCGTATGGTGATGAAGACGCTCAAGCGCCTGTCGCGCCTGTACCCACAGGAACTGACCGAGCACTTCATCTACCTGCCGTCCGTAAGCCTGGAGCAGTTGGGCGACCACGCCCACATGCAAGAATGGCTGGCCCAGTACGAAGTACGCCTGCGCACTGTCGAAAAATCCGGCCTGGTGTACAAAGCCAGCCTGCGTGAAGACCGTGAGCGTAATGTCTGGCTGCCAGAGGTCGAATTGATCTCCCACGGCCTGTCGAACTACGTCACCTTCAACCGCGACTTCTTCGGCAGCAACGACTACAAGACCGTTGTGACCCTCGGCGCGCAACTGAGCACCCTGCTGGACGACGGTGCTTATATTCAGCGTGGCGAGCGTAAGAAAGCGGTGAAGGAGTTCAAGGAAGCCCTGGACTGGTTGATGGCGGAAAGCACCAAGCGCCACACTATCCAGCGATACAAAGGTCTGGGCGAAATGAACCCGGACCAACTGTGGGAAACCACCATGGACCCAGCCCAGCGCCGTATGCTGCGTGTGACCATCGAAGACGCCATTGGCGCAGACCAGATCTTCAACACCCTGATGGGTGATGCGGTCGAACCTCGTCGTGACTTCATCGAGAGCAATGCCTTGGCGGTGTCTAACCTGGACTTCTGATCCAGGGGCGCCCCCAAAAATAAAAAAGGCCAACGCTATGCGTTGGCCTTTTTTATTGCGAATGGTCTGCAAAATGCTCCACGTGGAACATCATGGTTTTATCCAGAAGAAGCCGCAGCCACGCTCTCCAACCGATACCCATACCCATAGATCGTCAACAACTGCCAACCCCTATCAGCGGTAAGCCCAAGCTTATTGCGTAGCCGATAGATATGCGTATCCAGCGGCCGAGAGGACACCATTTCTTCATGGGTCCAGAACCGCTCATAAAGGTACTCGCGCGATAGCGGCCGAGCCAGGTTGGCGAACAAGCAGCTCGCCAGACGGTATTCGCGCTCGGTGAGGTTGATCGGTTTGCCTGCGCGCGTGACGGTCAACTCTGCGTCGTCGAAGGTCAGGTCATTGAAACTCTGCACTTCGGGGGTCGCCGATTTCTGCAGGCCATGCCGACGCAGAACGGCTGTAACTCGCGCCTTCAGTTCGTTAGGGCGAAAGGGCTTGCTGACGTAATCGTCGGCGCCACTGTTCAATGCGGTAACGATATCGCTTTCGGCATCACGGCTGGTGAGCATGATGACAGCGGGTGGTGACTCCATGTGCTCACGGGTCCAGCGTAGCAAAGCAATACCGGTGATGTCGGGCAGTTGCCAGTCGAGTATCAACAGGTCGAAGGTCTCCCGGCGCAATTGACGCAGCAGGTCTTCGCCGCGCTCGAAGCAATGCAGGGTCCAGGATTGTTCGGCGGTGCTGGGGATTTGTCGCAGTGTCTGTTCCACCCGTCGCAATTCTGCGGGTTCGTCATCCAGTATTGCGACACGCATGGGAGGGTCCTTTCTTTTTGAAGAGTACGGCAGTCGTATATTGAGGGGCACGTACTGCGCAGATGCCGGTCATTGAATCTGAAGAATTGTGCTCAGGTTCGTCGACCCCTTGGATCTCTCGGTAGGCTGGGATCAATAAGCGAATACGCCATTGAAAGTCTTCCATACCTATGTGGGAAAGATACCGACTCCAGGCGTTAAGGAAAAGGATCAGCCGACGCATGCGCTGTCGTAAACTCCTGTGCCCTGATAGTGGATGCCCTTTGGAATCCCCGCCGTTATGAACATCAAGCAGGAAATTTTTTCCACCGCGCCGAAAATGAGCTTCACTGGGCTCAAAGCGTCGTTCTATCACGTACGTATGTCGGCTTACGACGTGCAACGCCTGAGGAGGAATCGGGGGCCTATGCCATCATCTACCGCCTGCCAACAACACCGGCGCGTTGATCCATGATGCTCTGGGGAAAGGCCGAAAAGCGCCAACCCACCCATGCCCAGCGCCTGTTCCACGGTCTGGTACGGGAGTGGTTATGGATTGGTTTGCTGCTGTTGCCAATCACTGCCTACCTCTCGATGAGTCCAGGTCTGGCCTTGAACAACCCGCTATACGACAGCCTTCGCCGCCTGGCGCCACTGCCGGTGGACCCGCGCATCCTGCTGGTGACCATCGATGACCCTAGCCTGAAGAAACTCGGCCAGTGGCCTTGGCCGCGTAGTTTGCACGCCGACCTGATCGATCGTCTTAGCGCAGCGCAGCCGGCCGGTATCTTGTTTGATGTGATCTTCAGCGAGCCCGGTGACCCGGTTAATGACAAGCGCTTGGCCGACTCGGTGTGCAACGCCGGCAACGTATTGTTGCCCTTGGCCCGTGACGATTCCACCAGCTACAGCCAGCCCGGGACACAAATGCTGTCACTGCTCAAATGTGCCAAGGGTGTCGGGCATATCAATGTGGAGGCGGATAGCGATGGCGTGGTGCGCAGGCTGTATATGCGTGAGGGGCCAGCCGGCGCCACAGCGCTTCAGTTAGCGTGGCTGGCCTTCGCGATGAGCGGGCAATCGGCCGAGATGCCCGGGCAGGCCCTGACGTCGATCACCCAGGATTGGCACCGGGAGCATGCCGTCCGTATCCCGTTTATTGCTGCCGACACCCATTTCCCGAGCGTGTCTTATGTCAGCGTATTACGCGGTGAGGTCCCTCCCGAGCGGTTGCGGGGCCGTCTGATTCTGGTGGGGGCGACAGCGTCGGGCATGGGCGATCGTTTTGTCACACCGCTCTCTCCTATGGCCGGCACCACCGCGGGTGTGGAGATCCAGGCCAATGTGCTCAATGGCTTGCTGCAAGATCGAAGTATTGTGGACTTGCCCGGATGGCTGGCCGCACTGATCGCAACGTCCCTGGTGGCGATGCTGCTGGGCCTGCTGCTCTACCGCCCGCGCTATGCGCTGTGGATGACCCTGGGGTGCATGTTCATGGCCTTGGTGGGTTCAGCGGCCTTGTTGCGCCTGGGCTACTGGTGGTCGCCTGCGGCCTGCTTGATCGGTTTGCTGCTCAGCTACCTGATCTGGAACTGGCGTCGTTTGAGTGTGATCCTGGCCTACTTCGGCTGGGAATTGGCGCGCCTGGATAACGAACCCAAAGTCTTGCCCGAACGCCGTCGCGCACCCGCCAACAAAGGTGACGTGTTGCAGGGCCGTATCTTTGCCCTGGAGCAAGCCGTAAGTCGTACGCGGGACACCCGACGTTTTATGGCCGATGGGTTGGAATGCTTGCCGGTGGCGACACTGATCACAGACACCCAGGCTAATATCCTGTTGGCCAACCGCATTGCGCGGGAAGTGTTCGGCAATGACTTGATCAACCATAACCTTCTGGAGCAGCTGGCTGACCTCGGTTATCCGCCGCTGCACAATGGCGTACGCCCCACCCTCTCAACGCTGGAACTCGTTGAGTTTCGTGATATCCACCAACGCAGCCTGCGCATGGAGCTTGCCCCCCTGCTGCCGGCGGAAGGGGATGTGGCGCTGGGCTGGCTGCTGAGCCTCACCGACCTGAGCAAGGAACGCGAGGCCCAGCAGCATCGGGAAACCATGCTGCGCTTCCTCTCCCACGACTTGCGCGCACCCCACTCGGCGATCCTCGCACTGTTGGATGTGCACAACAGTGAGTCGCCGATTTTTGCCCAGATCGAGCAGCAGGTACGCCGCGCCTTGGGCCTGACCGAATCATTTGTGCAACTGGCTAGGGCTGAGGCCGATGGCTACCAGTTCGAGCCTACGCTGTTCGCCATGTTGGTAATGGATGCCTTTGATCAAGTGGCAGTGATCGCCCACCTCAAAGGTATTCACTTGGTCCACGATCTGGACGAGGCTGACGAAGGGATGGTGTCAGCCGATCAATCATTGCTCACCCGCGCATTGTTCAATGTGCTGGAGAACGCGATCAAATACTCCCGGTCCGGTACCACCGTTCGGCTGCGACACAGCAGCGCGCAAGGCTGGTTGGAATGCCGCATCAGCGACCAGGGCCCCGGGATAGCCGCCGAGGATTTGCCTGAGCTGTTCAGCCAGTACAAGCGCTTTGACTCGGCCCAAGGCAGCGAAGGGTTGGGGTTGGGACTGAGCATGGTCAAGGCGGTCGTTGAGCGTCATGGGGGCCGTATCGGGTGTGAAAGCACCGTGGGCAAAGGCACCACTTTCAGCCTGCAGCTGCCCTTGCTGGACGACTGCTAAAACGTACTTTTCTGCTGTGCATAAAAAACCGGTCTCAAGGACCGGTTTTTAATGCGGAAAAAACTTATGCACGTTTTTTTAGATTTTATCTGTTTTGGAAATATCTAAGTAAATCAACTTATTAGGATCAAAAAAAGCCAATTCGCCAACAAACCGTGCACAGGTTATCCACAGATACTCATACCACCGGCGTCTCCACCACAATCGGCTCCGGCGGCAGAGAGCCCATGGCCCGCTGCTGCGCTTCATTCCATGCCTGGGCACGGTCATTCAGCGCGGCAATCGCGCGTGGGCCTTCCCCTTCTGCGTACATTGGCTCGCCTATCACCACAGTGATAGTGCCTGCGCGTTTTGCCCAACCTGTCTTCGGCCAGAACCTGCCGGCGTTATGCGCAATCGGCAGCACCGGCAGGTTGGCGTTGACCGCCAATGCCGTACCTCCACGGGAGAACTTGCCTACGGTCCCAAAGGGGACTCGTGTACCTTCCGGAAAGATCAGCACCCACACGCCGTCCTTGAGCAGCTCATCGCCCTTCTTGGCGACATGCTTGAGCGCCGCCTTGGGGTTGTCACGGTCGATAGCGATCGGGCGCAACATGGCCATGGCCCAGCCGAAGAACGGCACGTACAGCAGCTCACGCTTGAGCACCTGGCTCAAGGGCGAGAAGTAAGCCGAGAGGAAGAAGGTCTCCCAAGTGCTCTGGTGATTCGACAGAATCACGCACGGCTGGTCCGGTACGTTTTCAGCGCCCTTGATCTCGAAACGAATGTTCAGGAACACCTTGGTCAGCCACAACGCGCAGCGGCACCAATAGACGTTGATAAAGCGATAGCGCGCCTTGAACGGCAGGAACGGCGCAATAAAAAAGCTCAGGGTGCACCAGAGAAACGAACTGGTGCCCAACAGCAGGTAAAAGAAAAAGGTTCTGATGGCCTGCAAAATCGACATGGCGGCATTTACCGTTGCGGGACATGGCCCGCCTGTTAAAAGCGCACTCCCGAACAGTCCTTGGCCAGGAAGTCGAGGGCGGCTAGTTGTTGATAAGTTCTGCGGCAACCGCCGCCAGATCGTCAAAAATCAAGGTGCCTACCGGCAGGTTTTTCGCCTGGGTCTTTTCGCCTTTCCCGGTCTTTACCAAAACTGGCTGAGAGTCGACGGCTTTGGCCGCCTCCAGGTCACCGAGGCTGTCCCCGACGAACCATATCCCAGCTAAAGGCACCTTGTAATGTTCTGCAATGGTTTTCAACATGCCGGGTTTGGGTTTGCGGCAATCGCAGCCCTCATCCGGCCCGTGAGGGCAGTAAACCACCAGCCCCACCTCACCGCCCTGCTCCGCCACCAGCGTGCGCAAGCGCGCGTGCATGGCGTCCAGGGTGGCGATGTCGTAATAGCCACGGGCGATACCGGACTGGTTGGTGGCGATGGCCACCGTCCAGCCGGCTTTGCTCAACTGCGCGATGGCCTCGATCGAACCGGGCAGTGGAATCCATTCCGCCACCGACTTGATGTAAGCGTCGGAGTCGTAGTTGATCACCCCGTCCCGATCGAGAATCAGCAGTTTCAACATGATCAGCTCAGCGTCGAAATGTCAGCGATGTTGACGAACAAGCCACGCAGACGCGCCAGCATGGCGTAGCGGTTTTTCCGCACGCCGGCATCTTCGGCATTGATCATCACCGCTTCGAAGAACGCATCCACCGGCTCACGCAAGGTAGCCAGGCGTGCCAAGGCTTCGGCGTAATTGCGTTCGGCGATCAGCGGCTTCACTGCATTCTCTGCCTTGGCAATGGCCGAGTTCAGCGAGAACTCCTTGGCGTCGGCAAACAGGCCAGGGTCGACATCGGCGTTGCCCAGGCCTTCGGCCTTGCTCAGCAGGTTCGACACTCGCTTGTTCACGGCGGCCAGGGCATCGGCTTCCGGCAGCTTGCGGAAGGCCTGTACGGCTTGTACGCGCTGATCGAAGTCCAGCGCCGAACCCGGTTGCAGGGCACGTACCGACAGGTAGACGGAAACGTCCACGCCTTCGTCTTCATAACGCGCACGCAGGCGGTCGAACACGAACTCCAACACTTGCTCGGCCAGGCCGGCTTGCTTGACCTTGCCACCGAACTGGCCGACCGCGAACACCACGGCCTGGGTCAGGTCGAGGTCCAGCTTCTTGTCGATCAGGATACGCAGCACGCCCAGGGCCGCACGACGCAGGGCATACGGGTCTTTGCTACCGGTGGGCAACATGCCGATACCGAAGATACCGACCAGGGTATCCAGCTTGTCGGCAATGGCCACGGCCGCACCGGTCAGGGTGGTCGGCAGCTCGGCGCCGGCGCCACGCGGCATGTACTGCTCGTTCAGCGCCAGCGCGACATCGTCCGCCTCGCCATCGTTGAGGGCGTAGTAGTAACCGGCGACGCCCTGCATCTCTGGGAACTCGCCGACCATCTCGGTGGCCAGGTCGCACTTGGACAGCAAGCCTGCACGCGCAGCCCAGGCGGCATCACCGCCAATACGCGGGGCAATGTAGGCCGCCAGCTTGGAAACGCGCACAGCCTTGTCGTAGACGCTGCCGAGTTTTTCCTGGAACACCACGTTCTGCAGGCGCAGGTTGAAGTCTTCCAGCTTCTGCTTCTTGTCTTGCTTGAAGAAGAACTCGGCGTCAGTCAGGCGCGGGCGCACGACTTTTTCGTTACCGGCGATGATCTGCTGCGGGTCCTTGCTCTCGATGTTGGCCACGGTGATGAAACGCGGCAGTAACTTGCCGTCAACGTCCAGCAGGCAGAAATACTTCTGGTTGTCCTGCATGGTGGTGATCAGCGCTTCCTGCGGTACATCGAGGAAACGTTCCTCGAACGAGCACACCAGCGGTACCGGCCATTCAACCAACGCGGTCACTTCATCGAGCAGGCTGGGCGGCACGATGGCGGTGCCTTCCTGCAGTCGGGCCAGTTCTTCGGTGCGCTTGCTGATCAGCTCGCGACGCTCATTGGCGTCGGCCAGCACATAGGCGGCGCGCAAGTCGTCGAGGTAGTTGGCCGGCGAGGTGATGCGCACGCTTTGCGGGTGATGGAAGCGATGACCACGGGAATCACGGCCAGCCTTTTGGGCCAGTATGGTGCAGTCGATAACCTGGTCACCGAGCAGCATCACCAGCCACTGGGTTGGGCGCACGAACTCTTCCTTGCGAGCACCCCAGCGCATGCGCTTGGGGATAGGCAGGTCGTTCAATGAGTCTTCGACGATGGTTGGTAGCAGGCTGGCGGTCGGCTTGCCGGTAATGACTTGGCTGAAGCGCAGTTTAGGGCCGCTCTGGTCGATCTCGCTCAGCTCGACGCCACACTTCTTAGCGAAGCCCAGTGCGGCTTGGGTCGGGTTGCCTTCGGCGTCGAAAGCCGCCTGGCGTGGTGGGCCGTCGAGGTTGATGCTGCGGTCCGGCTGCTGGGTTTCCAGCGCGGTCAGCAACACGGCCAGGCGGCGCGGCGCGGCGTAGACTTTTTTCGCTTCAAACTTCAGGCCAGCGCTCTGCAGGCCTTTTTCGATACCGGCCAGGAACGCATCGGCCAGGGTATTGAGTGCCTTGGGTGGCAGCTCTTCGGTGCCCAGTTCAACCAGGAAATCTTGAGCACTCATTGTGCAGCCTCCAGCTTAGCCAACACTTCATCACGCAGGTCCGGGGTGGCCATCGGGAAGCCCAGCTTGGCGCGAGCCAGCAGGTAGGCTTGGGCGACGGAACGTGCCAGGGTGCGTACACGCAGGATGTATTGCTGACGCGCGGTTACCGAGATGGCACGGCGGGCGTCCAGCAGGTTGAAGGTATGGGACGCCTTCAACACCATTTCATAGCTTGGCAACGGCAGCGGCTGGTCGAGTTCGATCAGGCGCTTGGCTTCGCTTTCATAGAAGTCGAACAGTTCGAACAGTTTGTCGACGTTGGCGTGTTCGAAGTTGTAGGTCGATTGCTCCACTTCGTTCTGGTGGAACACATCGCCATAAGTCACTTTGCCGAACGGGCCGTCAGCCCACACCAGGTCGTAGACCGAATCCACGCCCTGCAGGTACATGGCCAGGCGTTCAAGACCGTAGGTGATCTCGCCGGTCACCGGGTAGCACTCGATGCCGCCGGCCTGCTGGAAGTAAGTGAATTGCGTCACTTCCATGCCGTTGAGCCAGACTTCCCAGCCCAGGCCCCAGGCGCCCAGGGTTGGGGATTCCCAGTTGTCTTCGACGAAACGGATGTCGTGCACCAGTGGGTCGAGGCCCACGTGCTTGAGCGAGCCCAGGTACAGTTCCTGGAAGTTGTCCGGGTTCGGCTTCAGGACTACCTGGAATTGATAGTAGTGCTGCAGACGGTTCGGGTTTTCGCCGTAGCGGCCGTCAGTCGGTCGACGACTGGGCTGCACGTAAGCGGCGTTCCAGGTTTCCGGGCCGATGGCCCGCAGGAATGTAGCGGTGTGGAAAGTGCCGGCGCCTACTTCCATATCGTAGGGCTGAAGTACCACACAACCTTGCTCGGCCCAGTATTGCTGGAGGGCGAGGATCAAGTCTTGGAAGGTACGCACGGCTGGCGTAGGCTGGCTCACGAAATTCACCTGTTACTTGGGCTGCGATTTAAAGAGCGGGAGTATACCCGATTCGGCCGCGCCACCATCCCCTGGAGCCTTATGCCACGCTGCTTTTGGTGTTCTGAAGATCCGCTGTACATGGCTTATCACGATCAGGAGTGGGGAACGCCGCTGCGCGATGCGCAGGGTTTGTTCGAGTTGCTTTTGCTCGAAGGGTTCCAGGCGGGCCTGTCCTGGATCACCGTTTTACGCAAACGCGAGCATTATCGAAAGGTCTTGTTTGGTTTTGATGCCCGGCGTTTGGCACAGCTGACCGATGCCGAGATCGAAGCACTGATGCTCGACCCAGGCATTGTGCGTAACCGCCTCAAGCTCAACGCCACCCGGCGCAACGCTGCGGCCTGGCTGGCGCTTGAAGATCCGGTGGGGTTGCTCTGGTCGTTTGTCGGCGGCGTGCCCAAGGTCAATCACTTCAAGGATCGCAGCGAAGTCCCGGCGATTACGCCGGAGGCTGAAGCCATGAGCAAAGCACTCAAGAAAGCCGGCTTCACCTTTGTCGGCCCTACCATCTGTTACGCGTTCATGCAGGCCTCGGGCATGGTCATGGACCACACTCAGGACTGCGACCGTTACGCTGACTTGGCCAACGCCGGTTAGAATGGCGGCTTTGCGCACCACACACGATCAGGAGTGACCTGTGGAAAAGTTTAAAGGCGCCTTGCTGGTAGGCGCTCTTCGGTTGTTTGCCCTGCTGCCATGGCACGCGGTGCAAGCCGTGGGTTCGGCCATCGGCTGGGTCATGTGGAAAACCCCCAACCGCTCCCGTGAAACGGTGCGGATCAACCTCTCAAAATGCTTCCCCGACATGGACCCCGCCGCGCGCGAGCGCCTGGTCGGCCAGAGCCTGAAGGACATCGGCAAGTCCCTGACCGAAAGCGCCTGCGCCTGGATCTGGCCGGCCCAGCGTTCCATCGACCTGGTGCGCGAAGTCGAAGGCCTTGAGGTGCTGCACGAAGCTCTGGCCTCGGGCAAAGGTGTAGTCGGCATCACCAGCCACCTGGGCAATTGGGAGGTGTTGAACCACTTCTATTGCAGCCAGTGCAAACCGATCATTTTTTACCGCCCGCCCAAGCTCAAGGCGGTGGATGAGTTGCTGCGCAAGCAGCGCGTACAACTGGGTAACCGCGTGGCGGCGTCCACCAAGGAAGGCATCCTCAGTGTGATCAAGGAAGTGCGCAAAGGCGGCCAGGTGGGTATTCCGGCCGACCCGGAGCCGGCCGAATCCGCGGGGATCTTCGTGCCGTTCTTCGCCACCCAGGCGCTCACCAGCAAGTTCGTGCCGAACATGCTCGCCGGCCACAAGGCCGTGGGGGTGTTCCTGCACGCACTGCGGCTGCCGGACGGTTCGGGCTACAAAGTGATCCTGGAAGCGGCGCCGGAAGACATGTACAGCACCGACACCGCCACCTCCTGCGCGGCGATGAGCAAGGTGGTGGAGCGCTACGTCGGCGCTTACCCGAGCCAGTACATGTGGAGCATGAAGCGCTTCAAGAAACGCCCGCCGGGTGAAGAGCGGTGGTATTGACCCAGAGCCAATACCAAACCAAATGTGGGAGGGGGCTTGCCCCGATAGCAGTGTGTCAGCCAATGCATATTTGACTGAACCGCCGCTATCGGGAGCAAGCCCCCTCCCACATTTTCGATCTGCTTAGCTTTGGCGGTCGAGTTTCTTCAGGAACACCGTCATCTCTTTCTCGGCCTGCTTGTCGCCATGGGCCTGGGCCGCTTCGATGCCCTTCTCCCACGCCTGTCGCGCTGCGGCGCTATCACCCTGACCCAACTGCGCCTTGCCCAACAACTTCCACGCCGCCGAATACTTCGGATCGAACTCGACGCACTTGCCTAGATGCTCCGCCGCCTTGGTATTGTCCTTCAAGTCCAGATAACCCTTGCCCAGCCCAAAGCGCAGCAGCGAGTTATCCACCCCCTTGGCGAGCATTTTTTCCAGGGATTCGAGCATGTCGGTCACTCCGGTTGATCAGAAAAAGCTCAATCCCACGTGGAACAACTTCTCCACATCGCGGATATGTTTTTTATCCACCAGGAACAGGATCACGTGGTCACCCGTGGCGATCACCGTGTCGTCGTGGGCGATGATCACTTCCTCATCACGAATAATTGCGCCAATGGTGGTGCCCGGCGGCAGGCCTATATCGCGGATGGCCTTGCCGATCACTTTGCTCGATTTCGAATCACCGTGGGCAATCGCCTCGATGGCCTCCGCCGCCCCCCGGCGCAGGGAGTGCACGCTGACGATATCGCCCCGGCGCACGTGGGCGAGCAAGGTACCGATGGTGGCCAGCTGCGGGCTGATGGCGATGTCGATATCGCCGCCCTGGATCAGGTCGACATAGGCCGGGTTGTTGATGATGGTCATCACCTTCTTCGCCCCCAGCCGCTTGGCCAGCAGCGACGACATGATGTTGGCCTCGTCATCGTTGGTCAGGGCCAGGAAGATGTCGGCGTCGGCGATGTTTTCTTCCATCAGCAGGTCGCGGTCCGAGGCGCTGCCTTGCAGTACGACAGTGCTGTCCAGGGTGTCGGACAAATGCCGGCAGCGTGCCGGGCTCATCTCGATGATCTTCACCTGGTAACGACTCTCGATCGCTTCGGCCAGGCGCTCGCCAATCTGTCCGCCGCCGGCGATGACGATGCGTTTGTAGTTCTCATCGAGCCGACGCATTTCACTCATAACGGCACGAATATTCGCTTTGGCAGCGATGAAGAATACTTCGTCATCGGCCTCGATCACCGTATCGCCCTGGGGCAGGATCGGCCGGTCACGCCGAAAAATCGCGGCTACGCGGGTTTCCACATTCGGCATGTGTTCACGCAGTTGACGCAACTGCTGACCCACCAGCGGCCCACCGTAATAGGCCTTCACAGCCACCAACTGCGCCTTGCCGCCAGCGAAGTCGATCACCTGCAAGGCGCCCGGAATTTCGATCAGGCGCTTGATGTAATGGGTCACCACTTGTTCCGGGCTGATCAACACGTCAACCGGAATAGCGTCGTTATCAAACAGCCCGGCGCGGGTCAGGTAGGCGGCTTCACGCACCCGGGCGATTTTGGTCGGGGTGTGGAACAGGGTATGGGCCACCTGGCACGCGACCATATTGGTCTCATCGCTGTTGGTAACGGCAACCAGCATGTCGGCATCGTCGGCGCCCGCCTGACGCAGCACGGTAGGAAACGATGCACGCCCTTGCACAGTGCGGATGTCCAGGCGGTCGCCCAGGTTGCGCAGGCGCTCGGCATCGGTGTCGACCACGGTGATGTCATTGGCTTCACCGGCCAAATGTTCGGCCAGTGTGCCGCCAACCTGCCCTGCTCCAAGGATGATGATTTTCATCCGGTCACTCCCTTAAACCCGTTCAGCCGCGCGCGGCGGCGATCTTGATCAGTTTGGCGTAGTAGAAACCATCATGCCCGCTTTCCTGCGCAAGTAACTGGCGGCCATGGGGCTGCTTGATACCGGCGGCCGTGGCGAGGTCCAGTTCCCGCGCGCCGCTGGTGCGGGCGAGGAAGGCTTGGATGACTTCGGTGTTTTCGGTCGGCATGGTGGAGCAGGTGGCGTAAAGCAGGATGCCGCCGACTTCGAGGGTCGGCCACAGTGCGTCGAGCAGTTCACCTTGCAGCACCGCCAGGGCGGCGATGTCGTCGGGTTGGCGGGTGAGCTTGATGTCCGGGTGACGGCGGATCACACCGGTGGCGGAACACGGCGCGTCGAGCAGGATGCGTTGGAACGGTTTGCCGTCCCACCAGCTGTCGGTGTCGCGGCCGTCGGCGGCGATCAGCTCGGCGCTGAGGCCCAGGCGTGCGAGGTTCTCCCGTACGCGTACCAGGCGCTTGGCTTCCAGATCGACAGCCACTACACCGGCCAGGTCCTTTTCAACTTCGAGGATATGACACGTCTTACCGCCCGGAGCACAGCAGGCGTCCAGTACACGCTGACCGGGAGCCAGGTCTAGCAGGTCGGCGGCCAGTTGCGCGGCTTCGTCCTGCACACTGATCCAGCCTTCGGCGAAGCCCGGCAGGCTGCGCACGTCGGTGGCCGCTTCCAGCACGATGCCGTCGGTGCTGTACACGCATGGCGTGGCGTTGATACCTGCGTTCGTCAGCAATTGCAGATACGCATCACGGCTGTGATGGCGACGATTGACCCGCAGGATCATCGGCGGGTGCGCATTGTTGGCCGCGCAAATGGCTTCCCATTGCTCGGGCCAGAAGGCCTTCAGGGATTTTTGCAGCCAGCGCGGGTGAGCGGTGCGCACCACCGGGTCATGTTCCAACTCGGCCAGCAGTGCTTCGCTTTCGCGCTGGGCGCGGCGCAGTACCGCGTTGAGCAGGGCCTTGGCCCAGGGCTTTTTCAGCTTGTCGGCGCAACCGACGGTTTCACCGATGGCGGCGTGGGCCGGCACGCGGGTGTAGAGCAGTTGATAGAGACCGACCAGCAGCAGCGCCTCGACATCAGCATCGGCCGCCTTAAACGGCTTTTGCAGCAGCTTGGCTGCCAGTGCCGACAACCGTGGTTGCCAGCGGGCGGTGCCGAAGGCCAGGTCTTGGGTGAAACCGCGATCGCGGTCTTCGACCTTGTCCAACTGCATGGGCAGCGAACTGTTCAGCGAAGCCTTGCCGTTGAGTACGGCGGCCAGAGCCTTGGCGGCGGCCAGACGTGGGTTCATTGGGCTGCCACCCCGAGGATCGTGCCCAGGGAAAATTTCTCACGTCGACTGTTGTACAAATCGCTGAAATTAAGCGCTTTGCCACCGGGCAATTGCAGACGGGTCAGGCACAGCGCCTGTTCGCCGCAAGCGACCAGCAGGCCGTCCTTGCTGGCGCCGATGATTTCACCGGGTGCGCCTTTGCCGTCGGCCAAGGTCGCGGCCAACACTTTCAAGGCTTCGCCATTGAGGGCGCTGTGGCAGATCGGCCACGGGTTGAAGGCACGCACCAGGCGTTCCAGCTCCACCGCCGGGCGGCTCCAGTCGATGCGGGCTTCGTCCTTGTTCAGCTTGTGGGCGTAGGTGGCCAGGTTGTCGTCCTGCACCTCACCGTGCAGGGTTCCGGCAGCGAGACCGGCAATGGCCTGAATCACGGCGGGCGGGCCCATCTCGGCGAGGCGGTCGTGCAGGCTGCCACCCGTGTCTGCGCCCGTGATCGGGGTGGTGACTTTGAGCAGCATCGGGCCGGTGTCCAAACCCGCCTCCATGCGCATCACGGTCACGCCGCTTTCGCTGTCGCCTGCCTCCACGGCACGTTGGATCGGCGCTGCACCGCGCCAGCGTGGCAGCAGTGAGGCGTGGCTGTTGATACAACCCAGGCGGGGAATATCCAGCACGACCTGGGGCAGGATCAAACCGTAGGCCACCACCACCAGCAGGTCCGGTTGCAGCGCCGCCAGTTCAGCCTGGGCCTCGGCGTTGCGCAGGGTCGGCGGTTGCAGCACGGGGATGTTGTGTTCCAGCGCCAACTGCTTGACCGGGCTCGGCATTAGTTTTTGCCCGCGACCGGCCGGGCGGTCCGGCTGGGTGTACACCGCGACGATGTCATAAGGGCTGGCAAGCAGGGCCTTGAGGTGTTCGGCGGCAAATTCAGGCGTGCCGGCAAAAACAATGCGCAATGGCTCGGTCATGGGAAGTCTCGGTTAAAAGCAGTCACAAAAGAAAAAGGCTTGCCGCAGCAAGCCTTTGGAAGGAGGGCATCAAGCTTGCTGGCGATGCTTTTTTTCCAGCTTCTTCTTGATCCGGTCGCGTTTGAGCGTGGACAGGTAATCGACAAACAGCTTGCCGTTGAGGTGGTCGCATTCGTGCTGGATGCACACGGCCAGCAGGCCTTCGGCGATCAGTTCGAACGGCTTGCCGTCGCGGTCCAGGGCCTTGATCTTCACGCGCAATGGCCGTTCGACGTTCTCGTAGAACTCCGGCACCGACAGGCAACCTTCCTGGTATTCGCCCATCTCGTCGGTCAGCGGTTCGAACTCGGGGTTGATGTACACCCGTGGTTCGCTGCGATCTTCCGACAGGTCCATGACCACGACGCGCTGATGCACGTTGACCTGGGTCGCGGCGAGGCCAATACCCGGGGCTTCATACATTGTTTCAAACATGTCATCGACCAGCTGACGAACCTTGTCGTCCACTACGGCCACCGGCTTGGCGATTGTGCGCAGGCGCGAGTCGGGGAATTCGAGGATGTTCAAAATAGCCATAAGCGTAATTGCTGCACATGTGAGGTAGAGGCAAATCGGCGGTGGGAATGGACCCATACGGCCGGTGTGAAACGCCCGAAAGCCGCGAAGGCTGTGGCATTTCACGCGAACGCACATAATAAAGGAGATTCACCCCATGAGGAAATCGCTACTCGTCTTGCTGCTATGGGCCCCGTTCGCCATGGCCCTGCTTCCACAACCCGGCCCGCGGCTGGATCAAGCGACGCAACAGGCCATTCAACGTTTCTTGTTACACAATCGCATTCTCGATACTCCCATGGACTTGGACAACGCGCCCTACGTCGTCGCGGCGGATGCAGGTCGGGTATTGGGCGCCCAGGGTGAGCGTGTATACGCCAGGGGCGTGTTGGACCCGGCCCAGCCAAGCTACGGGATCTTTCGCCGAGGCAAGGTCTACACCGATCCGCAAACCCGGGAGCTGTTGGGGATCAACGCCGACGACATCGGCACCGCACGGTTTGTGACGGCTGGCGACCTGAGCACCCTGGCCCTGCAGCGCGTGACCCAGGAAGTACGCCCCGGTGACCGTTTGCTCCGTGCTCAACCGCCTGTCGCACTGGACCGCGTAGAACGGTCGAAGCCCGTGCCTTTTATAGAAGGACACATCATCGACGTTCCCAAAGGCGTCACCCATATCGGCGTACTGGACGCCGTGACCCTGAATAAAGGTCGTCGCGAGGGGCTGGTCGAAGGCCAGTTGCTGAGCGTTATCAAAACCGGCGGCACCGTACGCGACACCCTCACTGGCGCTCCGGTGAAGCTTCCCGATGAGCGTGCCGGCACCCTGCTGGTGTTTCGCACCTACGAAAAGCTCAGCTACGGCCTGGTCCTCAGTGCCTCGCGCGCACTGGCGATAACGGACCGTTTCGAGACTGCCCCTCAAGCGCAATAAATAGCCTGCTAAATAAGTTACCAACAGAGTTATCCACAGCTTGTTCCGGTCAAGGATGATCAGATGTTTCCGATAAACAGCAGTGAAATTTCCCCTTCAGAACTGGAAGCCCGCCTACGCTTGCACAGGCTGCCGGAAGTAGGCCCGAAGCGTTTTAGGTTGTTAATCGAAGCGTTCGGTAGTGCCTCAAAGGCCATCAGTGCCCCTGCCAGTGCCTGGCGTTCTCTGGGATTGCCGCCCATCAGCGCCGATGCCCGACGTAGCCATGAAATTCGCGACGGTGCCAGTGAGGCATTGGCATGGTTGGAGCGTCAGGGCCAGCATTTGCTGATGTGGGACCAACCTGAGTACCCGGCACTGCTCGCCCAGATAGACGACGCCCCGCCACTTTTATTCGTCGCCGGCGACCCCGGGATCCTGGAAAAACCGCAACTGGCGATGGTCGGCAGCCGCCGTGCGTCCCGCCCCGGCATGGACACGGCCGCTGCATTTTCCCGCAGCCTGGCGAGCGCCGGTTTTGTCATCACCAGTGGCCTTGCGCTGGGTATCGACGGTGCGGCCCATCAAGCAGCGTTGGATGTGGGGGGGCATACAATCGGTGTACTCGGCACGGGCCTGGAAAATCTTTATCCACAGCGCCATCGGCGGCTTGCGGCGGCGATGATTGCCCAGGGCAGCGCCGTGGTTTCTGAGTTTCCGCTGGACGCCGCGCCCCAGGCCGGTAACTTTCCTCGGCGCAACCGCATCATCAGCGGCCTATCCCTGGGCGTGCTGGTGGTGGAAGCCAGCATGGCCAGCGGCTCGCTGATCACTGCCAAGCTTGCGGCCGAGCAAGGGCGAGAGGTGTATGCGATCCCGGGCTCCATCCATCATCCCGGAGCCAAGGGCTGTCACCAGTTGATCCGTGATGGCGCGATGCTGGTGGAGACCATTGAACACATCCTCGAAGGTTTGCGTGGCTGGCAGGCATTGTCGCGCCCGGCGCCGATGCCCGTCATACATCCTTTGGTGGCGCTGCTGCACGCGGCACCCCATACCAGCGAAGCCCTGGCGATTGCCAGCGGGCGCTCGTTGGCCCAGGTGCTGGCGACCCTCACGGAGTTGGAGCTTGAAGGCCAGGTGATCTGCGAAAGCGGGCGCTGGCTTGCGCGTCACCAGCTTTTGTAGCGGCCGGTTTTTTGGAACTAGGTTTTGTAAAGAAGATCGGTAAACTGCCCAGAGCTTTAGTCCGGAGAGTAAACAATGGTCAACAGGTGGCGTGTGCTGGAAGCCGCACGAGAAATTCGCGCAGGCGCGGTGATTGCCTATCCAACCGAAGCGGTCTGGGGCTTGGGCTGTGATCCTTGGAACGAAGAGGCGGTGGATCGGCTGCTGGCGATCAAGAACCGTTCAGTGGACAAGGGCCTGATCCTGGTGGCAGACAATATTCGCCAGTTCGACTTTCTGTTCGAAGACTTCCCGGATACCTGGATCGAACGTATGGCCAGCACCTGGCCTGGGCCGAATACCTGGCTGGTACCGCATCAGGATTTGTTGCCGGAATGGGTCACCGGTGTGCACGACACGGTGGCGCTGCGGGTGAGCGATCATCCACTGGTGCGGGATTTGTGCGCGCTGGTGGGACCGTTGATTTCTACCTCAGCCAACCCCCAGGGCCGCCCGGCGGCACGCACGCGGATTCGTGTGGAGCAGTATTTCCGCGGGCAGGTGGATTTGGTTTTGGGTGGTGCCTTGGGTGGGCGCAAGAACCCGAGCCTGATTCGTGATTTGGCAACGGGTGAGGTGGTGCGGCCTTCCTGAGACCGCGTCGCATCCATCGCGGGCAAGCGACCTCCCACATTGAACCGCGTCCGTCATGACAACACGGTCAAATGTGGGAGGCGCTTGCCCCCGAAGATTCCCTCAAGGCAACAGAATTGTCGACCCAGTGGTACGCCGCCCCGACAACTCCGTCTGTGCCTTCGCCGCGTCTGCCAGCGAATACCGCTGGTTGATATCAATGCGCACCTTGCCGCTCTTGATCATCGAAAACAGATCATCCGCCATCATCTGCAAGTTCGCCGGGTTGTTGGCGTAGGTCGCCAGGGTCGGCCGTGTTACGTACAGCGAGCCTTTGGCCGCGAGTATCCCCAGGTTCACCCCATCCACCGCGCCCGAAGCATTGCCGAAGCTCACCACCAGACCACGTGGTGCCACGCTGTCCAATGAGGTCAGCCAGGTGTCCTTGCCGACACCGTCGTACACCACGGGCACCTTTTTGCCGTCGGTCAATTCCAGCACGCGTTGTGCGACGTTTTCCTTGCTGTAGTCGATGGTTTCCCACGCGCCGAGGGATTTGGCCAGGGCGGCTTTCTCTGGCGAGCTGACGGTGCCGATCAGCTTCACGCCCAGTGCCTTGGCCCATTGGCAGGCCAGGGAGCCCACGCCACCAGCAGCGGCGTGGAACAGGATGGTCTCGCCAGCTTTCAGCTCATAGGTCTGGCGCAGCAGGTATTGCACGGTGAGGCCCTTGAGCATGGCACCGGCGGCTTGTTCGAAGCTGATGTCGTCCGGCAGGTGCACCAGGTTGGCGGCGGGCAGCACGTGCAATTCGCTGTAGGCCCCGAGCGGGCCACTGCCGTAGGCCACGCGGTCACCGACTTTAAATTGCGTGACTTGGCTGCCCACCGCATCAACCACGCCGGCGCCTTCTGCGCCCAACCCCGATGGCAGGGCCGGCGGCGCGTAAAGGCCGCTGCGGAAATAGGTATCGATGAAGTTCAGGCCAATCGCCTCGTTACGCACTCGAACCTGCTGCGGGCCCGGCTCTGCCGGTGTGTAGTCCACATATTCAAGTACGTCGGGGCCGCCATGGGCGCTGAACTGGATACGTTTGGCCATCTGCACATCTCCTTGGGTCGATCTCGCGTAGCTCCCTATCGGACTCCTAAGCTTGATCTTCGTCAACTGTGGCGACATGGAGTGCGGTGGTATCCTGTGCGCCCATTTGCCGCCGACGCCCCACGGCCTCGCGTAGCTTTGCCCGATTCAAGGTGATGCCATGACTACCCGCACCGAGGCTGTAAAGGCCTACCTGCTCGACCTGCAAGACCGCATTTGCAGCGCCCTGGAAACCTTCGAGACGGACACTCGCTTTATCGAAGACGCCTGGACCCGGCCTGCCGGCGGTGGCGGTCGCACCCGTGTGATCGAAAACGGTTCGGTCATCGAAAAGGGCGGCGTTAACTTTTCCCACGTATTCGGCAGCGGCCTTCCTCCGTCAGCCAGTGCGCATCGCCCTGAACTGGCCGGTCGCGGCTTTGAAGCCCTGGGCGTGTCGCTGGTGATTCATCCGCACAACCCGCACGTGCCGACGTCCCACGCCAACGTGCGTTTTTTCATCGCCGAAAAAGAAGGCGAAGAGCCGGTGTGGTGGTTCGGCGGCGGCTTCGACCTCACGCCCTACTACGGCAACGAAGAAGACTGCATTCACTGGCACCGCGTGGCCGAGCAGGCCTGCGCGCCCTTTGGCCCGGACGTTTACTCGCGCTACAAGGCCTGGTGCGATACCTACTTCCACATCAAGCACCGCAACGAGCCCCGTGGCATCGGCGGCCTGTTCTTCGATGACTTGAACGAGTGGGACTTCGACACCTGCTTCGCGTTTATCCGCGCCATCGGCGATGCCTACATCGACGCCTACCTGCCGATTGTGCAGCGCCGCAAAGCCAGCGCTTATACCGAACAGCAACGCCAGTTCCAGGAATTCCGTCGCGGCCGTTACGTGGAATTCAACCTGGTCTATGACCGTGGCACTTTGTTCGGCCTGCAATCTGGCGGCCGTACCGAGTCGATCCTGATGTCGCTGCCGCCCCAAGTGCGCTGGAGCTACGACTGGAAAGCCGAGGCCGGCAGCGAAGAAGCGCGCCTCACCGACTACTTCCTGCAAGACCGCGACTGGCTGGGCGTCGCCGCGCCCAAGGCGGATGTCTGATGGATCATTATGTGGTGTTCGGCAACCCCATCGGCCACAGCAAGTCGCCGCTGATTCACCGTATGTTCGCTGAGCAGACCGGCGAGCAACTGGACTACAGCACCTTGCTCGCGCCCCTGGAGGATTTCACTGGCTGTGCCCGTGAGTTTTTCCAACAGGGCCGAGGTGCCAACGTTACCGTGCCGTTCAAGGAAGACGCCTACCGCCTGGCCAACAGCCTCACCGAACGCGCCCAGCGTGCCGGGGCGGTGAACACCTTGAGCAAACTGGCTGACGGCACGTTGCTCGGCGACAACACCGACGGCGCCGGCCTGGTACGTGACCTGACGGTAAACGCCGGCTTGAATCTGCAAGGCAAACGCATCCTGTTGCTGGGCGCGGGTGGCGCGGTAAGGGGCGCGTTGGAGCCGTTGCTGGCTGAACGGCCCGCTTCGTTGATCATCGCCAACCGCACCGTGGAAAAAGCCGAATTGCTCGCCGAGCTGTTCGACGACCTGGGCCCGGTGTCTGCCAGTGGTTTCGACTGGCTGCGTGAGCCGGTGGACGTGATCATCAATGCCACGTCCGCCAGCCTATCAGGTGATGTACCGCCGATTGCCGGCAGCCTGATCGAACCGGGCAACACGTTTTGCTACGACATGATGTACGCCAAGGAACCGACTGCGTTCTGCCGTTGGGCCAACGAGCAAGGCGCAGCCGTGGCGATGGATGGCCTGGGCATGCTGGTGGAGCAAGCGGCTGAAGCGTTCTTCCTGTGGCGCGGTGTGCGCCCGGATTCGGCGCCGGTGTTGGCTGAACTGCGCCGGCAGTTGGCCTGACACTAAACAAAATGGGGGGGTATTCAGTCTTCGAAATGAATGGGGCAGTTGTCGGCCCCCTCAAGTTTTCTCAACTCCTCGACGACTTGCGGCCTGGCGCGGCGCAATGTCAGGCTACGGCCCAGCCCCCTAAGGCGACGCGCCTCCTGGTGCAGCATCTCCACCCCGGAATAGTCGATAAAGTTGATCTGCTGCGCCTCGATCACCACCCGCTCACCCTGCAAGCTTTGCAGGCGCACTTGCAGGTAATGGCTGGCGCCAAAGAAGATCGACCCGCCCACCCGCAGCACATCCTCTTCTCCATCACGCCATTGTTGAACCCGTGGCTGTGAGGTGCGCTTGAGGTAGAAAAACAACGACGCCAACACGCCCGCATAAATCGCCGTTTGCAACTCAAGCAGCAAGGTGGCGACACAGGTCAGGCTCATCACCACGAATTCTGCACGGCTCACGCGGAACAACGCACGAATACCCCGCCGATCCACCAGGCCCCAGGAAATCAGCAAGATGCTGGCGGCCATGCTCGGGATGGGAATATGCGCGATCAGTGCGGCGCCAAACAGCGCAAACAAGGCCACCCATAATGCGGAAAATACCCCTGCCAGCGGCGAACAGGCGCCTGCCTCATAGCTGAGGCCGGAGCGGGTGAAGGACCCTGCCGACAGATACCCGGAGAAAAATCCGCCAACGATGTTGGATAAACCCTGCGCACGAACTTCCTGGTTGGCATCAAGCAATTGTTGCGAGCGTGCCGACAGCGAACGCGCAATCGACAGGCTGGTCACCAGCCCGAGCATGCCCACCGCAACGGCGCTGGGCAGCAGGCGCAGGATCATGTCCAGATCCAGCGGCAACGGGCTGAACGGCGGCAGCTTGCCGATAAACGAGCTGACCAGCGCCACATGCCCGAACGCCCCCGGCCACAGCCAGGCTGCCAGGCTGCCCAAGCCCAGGGCGATCAGCAGCGTTGGCCAGCGAGGCACAAGGTATTTGAGCAGTGCGCCCACCAGCAAAGTACCGAGCCCAAGGGCAAGGGATGCGTGGTCCCACTCGCCAGCGTGGTCGATCAGCGCCAGCAGGCTATTGATCGCGGTGGCCTGGCTCGGTAAATCCAGGCCCAGCAGATTAGGCAGCTGCCCCAGGGCAATCACCACGGCGGCGCCCAAGGTGAAACCCAGCACCACCGAATGCGAGACGAAGTTCACCAACGCACCAAAGCGCAGCATGCCCAGCAGCCACTGGAACACCCCGGCCAGGAATGTCAGCAACAGGATCAGGGTGATGTAGTCCTGAGACCCCGGCACGGCCAATGGGCTGACGCTGGCGTACAGCACGATGGAAATCGCCGCCGTGGGGCCACAGATCAGGTGCCAGGATGAACCCCACAGGCACGCGATCAGCACCGGGATGATCGCGGCGTACAGACCGTACTCTGGTGGGAGACCGGCGATCAGCGCGTAGGCAATCGATTGGGGCAGCGCGAGCACGGCGCCGCTGAGGCCGACCAGCGCGTCCCGGCCGACGCTGGCGCGCGTCTGGCGCGCAAGCCAACTGAGGAAGGGGAAGAGTGTATGGCGGTTGGGCCGGGGCATTTATAACTCGGCTGAAAAGGTTTGACTCAGGGTATCAGTACACACGGGTCCTTGTGGGAGGGGGCTTGCTCCCGATATAGGTGGACCCGTCTAAATTTCTCTGACTGGCACTCCGCTATCGGGAGCAAGCCCCTCCCACATTGGAATAGCGCAAGGCCCTAGAGTTTGGCTTTTACTGCCGGCAACGCGTCCTTGCCATCCACGGTTTTCACGCCATCCAGCCATTTATCCAGCACCGCCGGGTTCGCCTTGATCCACGCCTTCGCCGCCTCGGCATTGCTGACTTTTTTGTTGACCACCTCAGCCATGATGCTGTTCTCCATCTCCTGGGTGAAACTCAGGTTGGTCAGCAGCTTGCCTACGTTGGGGCAGGCCTGTGCATAACCTTTACGGGTCAAGGTATACACGCTGCCGGTGTCACCAAAGTATTTCTCGCCGCCTTTGAGGTAGTGCATTTTCAACTGCACGTTCATCGGGTGCGGTGTCCAGCCGAGGAAGGTGACGAATTTCTGCTTCTTCACCGCCCGTGATACTTCCGCCAGCATCGCCTGTTCACTGGATTCGATCAGCTTCCACTGGCCGAGGTCGAAGTCATTCTTCTTGATGATCTCCTGCAGCGAGATATTCGCCGGCGCGCCCGAGCCTATGCCGTAGATCTTCTTGTCGAACTTGTCGGCAAATTTGTTCAGGTCGGCAAAGTCATGCACCCCGGCATCCCAGACATAATCCGGCACGGCGAGGGTGAACTCGGTGCCGTCGAGGTTCTTCGCCAGTTGCACCACATCGCCGTTGGCCACGAACTTGTCGTAGAAACCTTGCTGCGCCGGCATCCAGTTACCCAGGAACACATCCACCTGGCCGTCCTTGAGCCCGCCGAAGGTAATCGGCACCGCCAGGGTGTCGACCTTGGCCTTGTAGCCCATGCCGTTGAGCAGAAACCCGGTGATGGCATTGGTGGCGGCGATATCGCTCCAGCCTGGGTCGGCCATCTTTACCGTGTCACAGCTGGTGTCCGCATACGCATTGGCGCTACTCAGCACTAACATGCCCACTACCGCAGTTAACTTTTGCATGGCCTTCCCTCAGTGTTATTGGTTTTGGCAGGGTTGTGGATAACGTGCCTTGCGCTCCAGGTCGTCGAGGTCGATATGGTTGCGCATGTATTGCTGACTGGCGTCTACCAGTGGCTGGTGATCCCAGCTCTTCAGCTTGCCTTCGGTCAGCGCCTCGAACACCAGGCGACGACGGCGTTGGCTGGCGAGCACCTGCTGGTGGATCGCCGGGATGTCCCATTTTGCCCGCGCTTCATTCAAAAACGCCTCGAACAGTGGCCGGTGTTCCGGTGACTGGCTGAGGTCTTCCCGCTCGTGCGGGTCGTTGTGCACATCGAACAGTAGACAAGGGTCGTCTTCGCTGTAGATGAATTTGCAGGCGCCGCGGCGAATCATCATCAGTGGGCTGATGGTGCCTTCGGCCATGTATTCGCCAAAGACTTCGTCGTGCCCGCCCTGCCCTTGCAAGTGCGGGACCAGCGAGCGGCCGTCCAGCGGCAGGCGCGGGTCCAGTTCGCCGCCGGCCAGTTCCACCAGGGTCGGCAGCAGGTCGGCGGTAGACACGGCCTTGGTCACCCGGCCCGGCGCAAATTGCCCCGGGGCACTGACCAGCAGCGGCACGCGGGCGGCCATTTCAAACCAGTGCATTTTGTACCAGAGGCCGCGCTCGCCGAGCATGTCGCCGTGGTCGCCGGAGAAGATGATGATGGTGTCGTCGGCCAGGCCGGTGTCTTCTAGGGTTTGCAGCAGCTTGCCGACATTGCTGTCGATGTAGCTGCACGCGCCGAAGTAGGCGCGGCGGGCGTCGCGGATTTTATCCACAGGCAGCGGCTTGTCCCACAGGTCATAGACCTTGAGCAGACGTTGGGAATGCGGGTCGAGATCTTCCTGGTTCGGCGTTGCAGGCAAAGGGATGTCGTTATCGTCGTACAGGTCCCAGAACGGCTTGGGAATGGTGTACGGGTCGTGGGGATGGGTCATCGACACGGTCAGGCAGAACGGCTGGTCGCCGTCTTCGCGGATGTGGTCGAACAGGTATTGCTGGGCCTTGAACACAACCTCTTCGTCGAAATCCAGCTGGTTGGTACGCACGCACGGGCCGGCTTGCAGCACCGAGGACATGTTGTGGTACCAGGTGGGGCGTACGTCCGGCTCATCCCAGTTCACCGCCCAGCCATAGTCGGCGGGATAGATGTCGCTGGTCAGGCGTTCTTCATAGCCGTGCAGTTGGTCGGGGCCGCAGAAGTGCATCTTGCCCGACAGCGCGGTGCGATAACCGAGGCGCCTCAGGTAGTGGGCATAGGTCGGCACATCTGCAGGGAAATCCGCCGCGTTGTCGTAGGCGCCGATCTTGCTCGGCAATTGGCCGCTGACCAGGGTGAAGCGTGACGGTGCACACAGCGGGCTGTTGCAATAGGCCGCGTCGAACACCACGCCCTGTTCGGCGAGGCGACTCAAATTCGGCAGCTTGATAGGGGAAGGTCCGTAGAACGGAAGCATCGGCGCGGCCATTTGATCGGCCATGATGAAAAGAATGTTCTTGCGCTTCATAGGTCTTCGGCATTCCATAGGCGGTGTTTATGCGAATGAGCATGCGGCCCATGAAAAATGGGGTAAAGCCCATGACGAGCAATGTCTAGGATAAGCACAGCTTATGTATGAAGCCCTTGGAGACTTGTCCCTCGACCTGCTACGCGCGTTCGAGGCGGCCGCGCGCCATCGCAGCTTTACCGCAGCAGCGATGGAGCTGGGCACCACTCAGCCGGCCATCAGCCAGCAGATCAAGCGCTTGGAAGAACAACTGGCGATCCGCCTGTTTGACCGCATCTATCGGGGCATCGAGCTGACCGACGCCGGCGCCCTGCTGTTCGAGCATGTGCAAGGCGGTTTGCAGAGCATCAACCAGGGCCTCAGTGTGATTACCCAGCAGGACCAGCACGAAGTGCTGCAAGTGGCCACAGACTTTGCGTTCGCTGCCTACTGGCTGATGCCGCGCCTGCATCGCTTCCACGCCGCCAACCCGCAGGTGGACGTGAGCCTGGTGACCAGCGAGCGCAACCACGCCACCTTGCGCAGCGATATCGATGTGGCGGTGCTGTTTGGCGATGGTCGTTTCAAGCAGGGCGACAGCCTTTGGCTGTTCAACGAGGAAGTGTTTCCGGTGTGCAGCCCGCAGTGGCTCAAGGACCAGGCCACGCCGCTGACCCTGCAGAACTTGCACGACGTTCCTTTGCTGCACCTGCGCCAGGAAAACAACAACCAGTGGTTCGACTGGAGCGGCGTATTCCGCGAACTGGGCATCACCGCCGCGCCCACGCCCGGCCAGCTGCGATTCGACAACTACACCTTATTGATCCAGGCAGCGATTGCCGGCCAAGGGGTGGCGATCGGCTGGCACCATTTGGTGGATAACCTGCTGGAACAGAATTGGTTGTGCCGACCGATCGGCAACACGGTGGTTTCGCGCTTTGGCTATTACGTGGTGCAGCCCCAGCGCAAGCGGCGTGGGCAGTTGGTCGAACGTTTCGTCGACTGGTTGCAGGCAGAACAGGCCAGCAGCGCGCAGTCCCTGACCGGACTGGCCCTGCCGTCGATTGCGGTCTAGGATTTGCCGCACATTGGATCCGGAGTCCGTCATGCAACGTATCAAGGGCTACCATGCCCATATCTACTTCGATGCCAGCACCCTCGATCAGGCGCGTGCCTTGTGCGAGGACGGCGCGAAACTGTTCCCGCTGCGCATGGGCCGCGTGCATGAGCGGCCCGTAGGCCCGCACCCGGACTGGAGCTGCCAGTTGGCGTTCGACCCCGAATACATTGGGGTGGTGCTGCCGTGGCTGGCGCTGCATCGCAATGGGCTGGTGGTGTTCCTGCACCCTGAAACCGGCGATGACCTGAAGGATCACACCGATTACGCGATCTGGATGGGTGCGATGCGCGAGCTGGACTTGTCGGCTTTTTAACCCCCTCCTTATCAGATAGAACCAGTTTCCTCCCGCAGTAAAAAGCGAGGAGCCTGTAGGATTTATCTCGTTTCATCTCAATATGTGGGACAGTTATTTATATATTGAGATATTGCTAGCCGTAGGTTTATATTCGCCCATCTGCTTTTTTCAGCACCCACTCATTTCAGGTGAAGCGATGCAGGCGCAATTGATCGCGCTCGATTGGGGGACCAGCTCCCTTCGTGCTTACAAACTCGGTCCCGCGGGCGTAGTGCTGGAACAGCGCTCGCTGGCGTCGGGCATCATGCATTTGCCCAGCGAGCCCCGGGACATCGGCGGCGTTCGCTGCAGCGATGGCTTCGAGTTGGCGTTTGATGCAGCGTGCGGCGACTGGCTCGACGCCGAGCCAAACCTGGCGGTGATCGCCTGCGGCATGGTCGGCAGCGCCCAGGGTTGGAGCGAGGCGGCGTATCGCAGTACGCCGGTCGACGTCGCCAGCCTGGGCCAGGCGTTGCACAAGGTGCGCAGCCTGCGCGGTGTCGATGTGCATATCGTGCCCGGAGTGATCGAGCAGGTCGGCTTGCCCAATGTGATGCGCGGTGAAGAAACCCAGGTGCTGGGCGTGCTGCAAAGCCTCTCGGCCAGCGGTGAAATGCTGATCGGCCTGCCCGGCAGCCACTCCAAATGGGTCGAGGTGGTGGAAGGCTGCATCACTCATTTCGACACCTTCATGACCGGTGAACTGTTCGCGGTGCTGAGCAAGCACAGCCTGCTTGGTCGTACGCAAAAGGTATCCGAGCAGTTCCAGGCCGAGGCCTTTGACCGCGGTGTTCAAGTGGCGCTGTCGAACGATGGCCAGCGTGGCGTGCTGTCGACCTTGTTCAGTGCGCGCACTCTGGGACTGACCGGCGAACTCACCCCTGAGCAGCAGCCCGACTACCTGTCCGGCCTGCTGATCGGCCATGAACTGGCCGGCTTGCCAGCCAGTGCACGGCACATACCCATCATCCTGGTGGGCGCCGGCCTGCTCTGCGTGCGCTACCAACGCGCCCTCGCCCTCTGCGGTTTCGCCCACGTCAGCCTGGCGCAGGAAGCGACCGAGCGCGGGCTGTGGCAACTGGCAGTGGCCGCCGGACTCACTCAACCTGCAATGGAGGCCTGACATGCTCAAGCAAGCACTCGCACAAAACGGTTTGATCGCCATTCTTCGCGGCATACGCCCGGACGAAGCCCAGGCGGTCGGCCAAGTGCTGTACGACGCCGGGTTTCGCGTGATCGAAGTCCCGCTCAATTCGCCGGACCCTTACACCAGCATTCGCACCCTGCGCGACAGCCTGCCCGCCGATTGCCTGATCGGCGCCGGCACGGTATTGACGCCTGGGCAGGTCGAACAAGTGAAAGCTGCCGGTGGCCAAGTGATCGTCATGCCCCATAGCGATGCCAAGGTCTTGCGCGCCGCGAAAGCCGCCGGCCTGTACCTGTCGCCGGGTGTGGCCACGCCCACCGAAGCGTTCGCGGCGTTGGACGAAGGTGCCGACGTGTTGAAGCTGTTCCCGGCCGAGCAAATGGGCCCTTCTGTGATCAAGGCCTGGCTGGCGGTATTGCCTGCAGGCACGTTGCTGCTGCCGGTGGGCGGCATTACCCCGGACAACATGCAGGTGTTTATCGACGCCGGCGCCAAGGGGTTCGGGCTGGGTTCCGGGTTGTTCAAACCGGGTATGACAGTGGATCAGGTAGCGAGCCGCGCCCAGGCTTATGTCGCCGCCTGGAAAGCCCTGAACTGAGATCAAGTTCCGCGCCCGCAGGCGCTGCATCTATAAGAGAGATAACAGATGAAAATCACCAAACTGACGACCTTTATCGTCCCGCCGCGCTGGTGTTTCCTCAAGGTCGAGACCGACCAGGGCGTGACCGGTTGGGGTGAGCCCGTGGTCGAAGGCCGCGCTCACACCGTGGCCGCTGCTGTCGAGGAACTGTCCGACTACCTGATCGGCAAAGACCCACGCAATATCGAAGACATCTGGACCGTGCTCTACCGCGGTGGCTTCTATCGAGGCGGCGCCGTGCACATGAGCGCCCTCGCCGGCATCGACCAGGCGCTGTGGGACATCAAGGGCAAGGCCCTGGGCGTTTCCGTCAGCGACCTGTTGGGTGGCCAGGTGCGTGACAAGATCCGCGTGTACTCGTGGATCGGCGGCGATCGCCCCGCCGACACCGCCCGCGCCGCCAAAGAGGCCGTGGCCCGTGGTTTTACTGCGGTGAAAATGAACGGCACTGAAGAGTTGCAGTTCGTCGACAGCTTCGAAAAAGTCGACCTGGCCCTGGCCAACGTCGCGGCTGTGCGTGATGCGGTCGGTCCCAACGTAGGCATCGGCGTCGACTTCCATGGTCGTGTGCACAAGCCCATGGCCAAGGTGCTGATGAAAGAACTGGACCCCTACAAGCTGATGTTTATCGAAGAGCCGGTGCTCAGCGAAAACTACGAAGCCCTCAAGGAACTGGCGCCGCTGACCAGCACTCCGATTGCCCTGGGCGAGCGCCTGTTCTCGCGCTGGGACTTCAAGCGCGTGCTCAGCGAAGGCTACGTCGACATCATCCAGCCGGATGCTTCCCACGCGGGCGGTATCACCGAAACCCGCAAGATCGCCAACATGGCCGAAGCCTACGACGTGGCCCTGGCGCTGCACTGCCCGCTGGGCCCGATTGCGTTGGCGGCGTGCCTGCAACTGGATGCGGTTTGCTACAACGCGTTTATCCAGGAGCAAAGCCTGGGCATTCACTACAACGAGAGCAACGACCTGCTCGACTACGTGCGCGACCCGGGCGTGTTCGACTATGACCAGGGCTTTGTGAAGATCCCCAACGGGCCGGGCCTGGGGATCGAGATCAACGAGGAATACGTGATCGAACGTGCAGCCATCGGTCACCGCTGGCGCAACCCGATCTGGCGCCACGCCGACGGCAGTTTCGCCGAGTGGTGATTTCTGCCTGAAAGAACACGGTCAAACATGTGGGAGGGGGCTTGCCCCCTCCCACATTTTGATCCGGTTTCTTCAGAAGTCCCTTCCTCAACAAACATAAGAATAGGCACCTACCATGCAACCTGAATCCTTGAGCGGGCAGGCTTCTTTAGTCACGCCTACCCGAAAGCGCTACTTCATCATGGTGTTGCTGTTTATCACCGTCGTGATCAACTACCTCGACCGCAGCAACCTGTCGATTGCCGCCCCGGCGCTGACCAGCGAGCTGGGCATCGATCCGGTACATGTCGGGCTGATTTTCTCGGCGTTCGGCTGGACTTACGCCGCCATGCAGATTCCCGGCGGCTGGCTGGTGGACCGGGTGCCGCCGCGCATCCTCTACACCGCCGCCCTGTTGCTCTGGTCCATCGCCACCGTGATGCTCGGCTTTGCCGCCAGCTTCATTGCGCTGTTTGTGCTGCGCATGGCGGTAGGCGCCCTGGAAGCACCGGCCTACCCTATCAACAGCCGCGTGGTCACCAGTTGGTTTCCCGAGCGTGAGCGCGCCACGGCCATTGGCTTTTACACCTCCGGGCAGTTTGTCGGGTTGGCGTTCCTGACGCCGGTCCTGGCCTGGTTGCAGCATCATTACGGCTGGCACATGGTGTTTGTCGTCACTGGCGGAGTGGGCATTCTGTGGGCGGCGATCTGGTATGCCGTGTATCGCGAGCCCCGGGACTTCAAAGGCGTCAACGCAGCCGAAATCGAGTTGATCCGCGAAGGTGGCGGGCTGGTGGACCTCAGTGCACAAGCGGGTAAGACCAAGGCGCCATTCAGCTGGGTCGACCTGGGCATTGTCCTGAGCAAGCGCAAATTGTGGGGCATCTACCTGGGGCAGTTCTGCCTGAACTCCACGTTGTGGTTCTTCCTGACCTGGTTCCCGACCTACCTGGTGAAATACCGCGGCATGGACTTCATCAAGTCCGGCATGCTCGCATCACTGCCCTTCCTCGCGGCCTTCGTCGGCGTGTTGTGCTCGGGGTTGTTTTCCGACTGGCTGATCCGTCGCGGTGCCTCGGTGGGGTTCGCCCGCAAGTTGCCGATCATCAGCGGCCTGCTGATCTCTACGGCGATCATTGGCGCCAACTTCGTCGAATCGACGCCGTTGGTCATCGCCTTCCTGGCCTTGGCGTTCTTCGGCAACGGCCTGGCCTCAATCACGTGGTCCCTGGTTTCGACCCTTGCCCCTGCACGTCTGCTGGGACTGACCGGCGGTGTGTTCAACTTCATCGGCAACCTGGCGGCGATTACCACGCCAATCGTTATCGGCTTCCTGGCCAGCGGCGATTCGTTTGCGCCGGCGATTACCTATATCGCGGTACTGGCATTGCTTGGGGCGCTTTCTTACATATTGCTCGTAGGTAAAGTTGAACGCATCGAGCTTTAAGCCGGTAGCGGGAAGATTGCTTTCTGGAGACTGACCTCTAATGGCGAGCAGACTTCCCGTGGCGAGCGGGCTTGCCACAGGAAGCTACGTTGCTACAACGTTATTGCGTGGTTTTAGTTGAGTACGCCGTCAAGGATTTCGTAGACGATGCCCGTGCCTACAGCGATCAGTACCACGTCCGGCCCCGAACGGCGCCATTCATAACCTGGATAGACCGGCAGGCGCGCCAGGGCACGGTTGTCCAAGCGCTCGCCGTAGTAGCCATGCGGCAGGGGGCGGCCGCGCACCAGACGCACATTCGGCGGCGGCGGTGCGCCACGGGAGAACTGGCCGTGGTTGTCGCGAATGATCTGGCGTACCGGGCCGAAGTCCTGGGGCGGGCCGCCGCGACGGTCGTCCTGCGGGCCGCGATGGTCGTCGCCACGTTGCTCGTGCTGGCCTTGCGGGCCGCCACGATCGTCACCCCGCGGGTCAGGCGGCGCGGCTTGCACCAGGGCGCTGGCGCCAAGTACCAGCACACCAAGACCTGCAATCACGGATTTAGGCATTTTCATCGGGTATTCCTCAGGGCACACATACAAAAAAGGGATCTCGAACGCGGTTCGAAATCCCTTGGTCTTGCTGTTTAGGCCGTGATTGCGCGCGTTGATTCCTCTGTATCAGGAACTTTACCTCTCGCTACATGGCGCTTACTTACGGGCGTTGCGCACACCTTCCGACAGCGCCGCGCACAGGCTCAATACGCCATCGATCGCTTGTTGATCGTTACTGGCATTGGCGATGTGATCGATCAGGGCCGAGCCGACCACCACGCCATCGGCCAGGCGCGCGATGGCCGCCGCTTGTTCCGGTGTGCGGATACCAAAACCGATGCTGATCGGCAGGTCGGTATGCCGACGCAGGCGGGTCACGGCTTCTTCGACGTGTTCCAGGGTAGCGGCGCCGGCACCGGTCACACCGGCCACGGATACGTAGTACACAAACCCGGAACTGCCGTTGAGCACGGTCGGCAGGCGCACGTCATCGGTGGTCGGCGTGGTCAGGCGGATAAAGTCGATACCGGCGGCCTGGGCCGGGTCGCACAGCTCGCCGTTATGCTCGGGCGGCATGTCGACCACGATCAGGCCGTCGACGCCGGCCTCTTTGGCGTCAGCGATGAACTCAGGCACACCGTATTTGTGGATCGGGTTGAAGTAGCCCATCAACACCAGCGGGGTATCGTTGTTGTCCTTGCGGAACTCACGCACCATCTGCAGGGTTTTCAGCAGGTTCTGCTTGGCTTCCAGCGCACGGATGTTGGCCAGTTGAATGGCCGGGCCGTCGGCCATTGGGTCGGTGAAGGGCATACCCAACTCGATCACATCGGCGCCAGCAGCAGGCAAGCCCTTGAGGATCGCCAGCGAAGTGTCATAGCCCGGGTCGCCGGCAGTGACGAAGGTCACCAGGGCGGCGCGGTTCTGTTCTTTGAGTTGCGCAAAGCGGGTTTGCAGGCGGCTCATTTAGTGTTTCTCCTGCTGAGACTGTTCCATGTGGTGCATCACGGTCTGCATGTCTTTGTCGCCACGGCCGGACAGGTTGACCACCATCAGGTGATCCTTCGGCAGGGTCGGCGCGCGCTTGAACACTTCGGCCAGGGCGTGGGCGCTTTCCAGGGCAGGAATGATCCCTTCCAGGCGGCAGCACTTGTGGAAGGCATCCAGGGCTTCGTGGTCAGTCACCGAGGTGTACTGGACGCGGCCGATATCGTGCAACCAGGCGTGTTCCGGGCCGATGCCTGGGTAGTCGAGGCCGGCGGAAATCGAGTGGGCGTCGATGATCTGGCCGTCGTCGTCCTGCAGCAGGAAGGTACGGTTGCCGTGCAGCACACCCGGTACGCCGCCGTTGAGGCTGGCGGCGTGCTTGCCGGTCTCGATGCCGTGGCCGGCGGCTTCAACGCCGATGATCTCGACGCTGGTGTCGTCCAGGAACGGATGGAACAGACCCATGGCGTTGGAACCACCGCCGATGCATGCCACCAGGCTGTCCGGCAGGCGGCCTTCCTGAGCTTGCAGCTGGGTGCGGGTTTCCTTGCCGATCACGGCCTGGAAGTCACGCACCATCGCTGGGTATGGGTGTGGGCCGGCCACGGTGCCGATCAGATAAAAGGTGTCGTCGACGTTGGTCACCCAGTCGCGCAGGGCTTCGTTCATCGCGTCCTTGAGGGTGCCGGTGCCGGCGACCACCGGGATCACTTCAGCGCCCAGCAGCTTCATGCGGAACACGTTGGCCTGTTGGCGCTCGATGTCGGTGGTGCCCATGTAGATCACGCATTGCAGGCCGAAACGCGCGGCCACGGTAGCGGTCGCCACACCGTGCATGCCGGCGCCGGTCTCGGCGATGATGCGTTTCTTGCCCATGCGCCGTGCCAGCAGGATCTGGCCGATGCAGTTGTTGATCTTGTGCGCGCCGGTGTGGTTCAGCTCTTCGCGCTTGAGGTAGATCTTGGCGCCGCCGCAGAACTCGGTCAGGCGCTCGGCGAAATACAGCGGGCTTGGGCGGCCGACGTAGTCACGCTGGAAGTAGGCCAATTCTTCGTTGAACGCCGGATCGATCTTGGCCGCTTCGTATTCGAGGGCCAGTTCGAGGATCAACGGCATCAGGGTTTCGGCGACGTAGCGGCCGCCGAACGCGCCAAACAGGCCGTTGGCGTCAGGGCCGTTGCGCAGATCGGTCTGGGACTGAGTCATGGGACGCTCCAGGTAGGAATTTGTGTGAGAAGCAATGACGGTCACTCTACCCCTCACATCCGGTGCTGAAAACCGATAAGATCGCTGCAACCTGTCAGGAAAACTCACAGATGAGCCGAGACCTCCCACCCCTCAATGCCCTGCGCGCCTTTGAAGCCACCGCGCGGCTGAACAGTGTCAGCCAGGCTGCCGAGCAACTGCATGTGACCCACGGCGCGGTCAGCCGCCAATTGAAGGTGCTGGAAGAGCATTTGGGTGTCAGCTTGTTCATCAAGGATGGGCGCGGCATTAAACTCACAGATGCAGGTGTGCGGTTGCGAGATGCCAGCGCCGAGGCGTTCGAGCGCTTGCGCGACGTCTGCGCCGAACTCACCCAGGCCAGCGCTGATGCGCCGTTCGTGCTCGGTTGTTCGGGCAGCCTGCTGGCGCGCTGGTTGATCCCGCGCCTGGGTCGCTTGAATGCCGACCTGCCGGACCTGCGCCTGCACCTGTCGGCGGGTGACGGCGACCTCGACCCCCGACGCCCCGGTCTCGATGCCCTGCTGGTCTTCGCCGAACCACCGTGGCCGGCGGATATGCAAGTGTATGAGCTGGCGAGCGAGTGTATCGGGCCGGTGATGAGCCCGCGTTTTGCCGGGTACGAACGCCTGCGCCAGGCGCCGCCGCAAGCCTTGTGTGGCGAAGCCTTATTGCACACCACTTCACGCCCGCAAGCCTGGCCCAGTTGGGCGCAACAGCACGGCATCGAGCCCGGCGCGTTGAAACACGGCCAAGGTTTTGAGCATTTGTATTATTTGCTGGAGGCGGCGGTGGCGGGGTTGGGCGTGGCGATTGCGCCGCAGCCGCTGGTGGCAGAGGACCTGCGCGCGGGTCGCCTGGTGGCGCCGTGGGGTTTCAGTGAAACCCCGGCGCACCTGGCGTTGTGGCTACCCAAGCGCGCCGCAGACGGGCGCGCGAGTCAGTTGGCGCACTGGCTCAAGGCTGAGCTGGCGCGCCAGCCGGTATAGCCGGTCAATCAGTCACCGCGTTTGCACAGCAGGTAAGCCGCCAGCAGGCCCAACGCGCCAACGGCGACGCCGGCGGTAGTCCATGGGTGCTCTTGTGCGTAGTCCCGGGTGGCAACACCGGTTTCACGGATTTTGACTTTGCTTTCTTCGTAGGCGTCGCTGATCAGGTGACGAGAGTGCTTGAGGGCATTCTCGGCATTGCTTTTCAGGGCCTTCAGCGTTTTGCGCGACTCATCGGACGCATCGTCCTTGAGGCTCTCAAGGGACTTGAGCAGGCTCGAAATCTCGGCTTCCATGCTTTCCAGCGACGCTTTGCGTAAAGAAGTGTTGGCCATTTGGAATCTCCTGAAGTGATTGAGTGGCGTGTGTAGATACCGACTGCGGCCGTTTCAGAAAGTGCAGTAAATCTGAACTTTCAGGTAGGAACGGTCGCCAGAAGCAGTATGAACAATGACTGCTAGGCTTTATTGACGACCCTCAGGAGAAACACCATGTCTGATCATCACACCTACAAGAAAGTGGAATTGGTAGGTTCGTCCACCACCAGCATCGAAGACGCAATCAACAATGCCCTGGCCGAAGCCAACAAGAGCATCAAGCACTTGGAATGGTTTGAGGTGACGGAAACCCGTGGTCATATCAAGGACGGCAAGGTCGCGCACTATCAGGTTACGCTCAAGGTGGGGTTCCGAATTGCCAGTAGTTGATCGCGTCGGTTGAACTTGCCGGCTGGCCGATTGCCATAACTTGCGCTACAAACAATGGGTGCCGATGCCAGCAGCGTCGGCACGCTCGTTTCAATCAGCGCAAGGAAAGTGACGGATGAAGAAGCTCCTGTTAGCGGTAGGTTTGTTGAGCATTGCGGGCACGGCCCTGGCGGCGGGCAAGCCTTGTGAAGAGCTGAAAAGCGAAATTGCAGCGAAAATCGACGCCAAGGGCGCTTCGGGTTATTCGCTGGAAGTCGTGGATAAAGGCACCTCGACCGACGCTAAAGTGGTCGGTACCTGTGAAGGTGGTACAAAGGAAATCGTCTACAAGCGCGGTTAATCCCGTGTGGCAGACATAAAAAACCGACGCGGGTGCGTCGGTTTTTTTTCGTCGGGGGTTTAGCCCTTCATCAACTGCGCCAGCAGCTCGTAGGAATGAATCCGGTCGGCGTGCTCGTACAGGTCGCAGGTGAAGATCAATTCGTCCGCGCCGGTCTGTTCGATCAACACTTCCAGCTTGGCGCGGATCTTCGCTGGGCTACCCACCATCGCCAGGCCAAGGAAGCTGCCGACCGCGTCTTTTTCATGGGGCAGCCACAGGCCGTCCATGGTTTTCACCGGTGGGCGCTGCACCAGGCTCTGCCCGCGCATCAAGGCGAGGATGCGTTGGTACACCGAGGTGGCCAGGAAGTCGGCGTGCTCATCGGTGTCGGCCGCCACCAGCGGAATGCCGAGCATCACGTAAGGCTTGTCCAGCACAGCCGAAGGCTTGAAGTGATTGCGGTACACGCGAATCGCCTCGTGCATCAAACGCGGTGCGAAATGGGAGGCGAAGGCGTAGGGCAAACCGCGTTCGCCCGCCAGTTGCGCGCTGAACAGGCTGGAGCCCAGCAGCCACACCGGTACGTTGGTGCCGGTGCCGGGCACCGCAATCACCCGTTGGTCCGGTGTGCGTGGCCCGAGGTAGGCCATCAGCTCGGCCACGTCTTCCGGGAAGTCATCCGCGCTGCCGGAGCGCTCGCGGCGCAGAGCGCGAGCGGTCATCTGGTCGGAGCCGGGCGCGCGGCCCAGGCCCAGGTCGATACGCCCGGGGTAGAGGCTTTCCAGGGTGCCGAACTGCTCGGCGATCACCAGCGGTGCATGGTTGGGCAGCATCACGCCGCCGGAGCCGACGCGAATCGTCGAGGTACCGCCGGCCAAGTAACCCAGCAATACCGAGGTGGCCGAGCTGGCGATGCCATCCATATTGTGGTGTTCCGCCACCCAGAAACGGTGGTAGCCGAACTTTTCCACATGCTGGGCCAAATCCAGGGAATTGCGCAGCGACTGCGCCGGGCTGCCGTTGGCGCGCACCGGCACGAGGTCGAGGGTCGAGAACTTTACGTCGGACAGCGATTTCATAAGCCTGCTTCTCCAAAGGGGGGGCGCAGGCTTCTTAGACGAACCAAAACCTGCCGCTTCATGTGCATGTCCTATGCAATGAGGGCATATACCCGAGATTCAATAGCGAGGGTGAAATTTCCTACTTAATCGCTAGGTCTCTCTTACAAATGAACTTTGCCTTGGCGTCTATCCTCAGAACCTTACCGACGCAAAACCACCGTTCGAGGAGAAAGCTATGAGTATCGTTAAAAAGGCATCCGCGCATTGGGAAGGTGATCTGAAGACTGGCCTGGGCTCCATTTCCACCGAAACCGGCGTGCTGCGCGAAGCACCCTACGGCTTCAAGGCCCGTTTCGAAGGCGGCAAGGGCACCAACCCCGAAGAATTGATCGGCGCGGCCCACGCTGGCTGTTTCTCCATGGCCTTTTCCATGATTCTGGGCGACGCCGGGCTCAAGGCTGACAGCATCGACACCCAGGCCGAAGTGACCCTGGACCAGGTCGATGGCGGCTTCGCGATCACCGCCGTGCACTTGGTGCTCAAGGCCAAGATCCCAGGCGCCAGCCAGGCGCAGTTCGATGAATTGAGCAAGAAGGCCAAGGAAGGGTGCCCGGTGTCCAAGGTACTGAATGCGAAGATCAGCCTGGATGCCACGCTGGTTAGCTGACACAGCAGGTCCACTGTGGGAGGGGGCTCGCCCCCGATAGCGGTCTATCAGTAACAGCGATGTTGACTGATGCACCGCTATCGGGAGCAAGCCCCCTCCCACATTTTGTTCTGCGTTAAATCAGAACTCGTGTTTCCCGAATGTGGTCCTATAGCCTATGCAGCCTTAGGCGCACACCCGTGCGCATGCATTCAGGGAGCTTCACACATGAAACGTTTTGCCTTGGCGATCATCTGCGGTGTGTTGGCCACATCGGCTGTGGCCGCACCAAAAGACTGCGAAGAGCTCAGGAAAGAGATTGAGGTCAAGATCCAGGCGAACGCCGTTCCGTCCTACACCTTGGAAATTGTCAGCAAGGAAGAAGCTGACAAGCACGACGTCGCCATGGTCGTCGGCAGCTGTGAGAACGGTACCAAAGCCATCATCTATCAGAAGAACAACGACTGATCAGAGACAGTTGACGCTGCGTTCTTCCGCCAGCAATTGGCGAGCGGCGTTATACAGCCGGATATTCGGCGTGAAGGCCAATGAGCGCCCTTCCAGGCGATAGCGTTGGCCAGCCTCGAAATGGTCGTACTGCAGGGTGATGAAACAGGTGCGGTCGGCGGTTTGCCCAAAGCCATTGAGGCTGCCGCCGGTGGGCACCTCGAAATCAAAGCGCACCATCAGCTCGTGACTGCCCGGTGGCACCTGGAAGTAGCGTCCGTCCGGCAGGTTCTTACCATCCAGGCGCTGCGCCATCACCAGCTTGGCTCCAGGCGTCGGCGTAGCAAAATCGACCCAGGCCTGATGCGGGTCGACCGGCGGCAGGGGGGTCGAAGCGCAGGCGCTGAGGAACAGGGCGACGACGGGAAGCAGAAGCTGGCGCATGGCAGTTACTCAACGCAAGGAGAGCTTTGAGTATAAACACGCCACGCCGTGGAAAAATCCCCTTCAGGCGCGATAGTCTGGCGAACAAATCACCCAGGAGCGATCGGTGCATGGTCAGGCGTTTTCTTTCAGGGTTGGTGGTTGTGCTGCTCAGTGGTTGCTCCAGCGTCAGTTACTACAGCCAATTGGCGGACGGCCAGTGGCAGCTGTTGCGGGCTCGGGAGCCGGTTGCCGAGGTCATCGCCGATCCATCGACGCCGCAGTTGCTGCGTGATCATCTGGTTCAATCACAGAAAGCTCGAACCTTCGCCAGCGAACACCTGCATCTGCCTGACAACCAAAGTTACCGGCTGTATGCCGATATTGGCCGACCTTATGTAGTCTGGAATGTCTTCGCTACGCAGGAATTTTCCCTGGCGCCTCAAACCCATTGCTTCCCCATTGCCGGTTGCGTGGCCTATCGCGGCTATTACCGCCAAGGCGCGGCGCGCGGTGAAGCGGCGTTGTTGCGCCAACAAGGCATGGACGTATCGATCGGTGGCGTGGAGGCCTATTCAACCCTGGGTTGGTTCAACGACCCGATCATGAATTCGATGATGAACTGGGGTGACGAACGCCTGGCCACGCTGATCTTCCATGAGCTGGCGCACCAGCGGTTCTACGTGAAGGACGACACCGAATTCAACGAGTCGTTTGCCAGCTTCGTCGAGCAGGAAGGCACCCGCCAGTGGCGCGCGGCCCAGGGCCTGGCGCCGCTTGGCAACGCGGCGCGGCAGCAGCGGGACCAATTTACCCAACTGATCCTCGATACACGTCAGCGCCTGGAAAAACTCTACGCGCAACCGCTGGCTGCCGAGGCGATGCGCCAGGCCAAGGCGGCCGAATTCGAGGATTTGCGTCGTGCGTACCGGCAGATGCGCGATAGCCAATGGGGTGGAGACAAGCGTTATGACGCCTGGATGAACCTGCCGATGAACAATGCGCGGTTGTTGCCGTTCGGGCTGTATGACCGGTGGGTGCCGGCGTTTGCGGCGTTGTTCAGGCAGGAAGGTGGGGATTGGCCGAAGTTCTACGCGGCGGTGGAGAAGATGGGCGAGTTGCCGGTGGTGCAGCGCAAGGCTGCGTTGAGGCAGTTGGAAGGAGGTTGATCTGTAGGGCCTCATCGGGGCTTGCCCCCGATGGCGGTCTCAGGGCCGCTGCAAAAACGCCTGATGCATCTGCGCCAGCGTCTCAAAGTGCCAGGTCGGCGCCTCAGCATTCAACTCTTCGAAACTACCAAACCCATAACCGACAGCTGCCGAATCCAGCCCATTGCTACGCGCCCCGATCAGGTCGTGCTTACGATCACCAATCATCAAGGTGGTGGCCGGGTCCAGGCCTTCTTCGCTGATCAAATGCGCAATCAACTCGACCTTGTTGGTGCGTGTCCCGTCCAGTTCGCTGCCGTAGATCACTTTGAAGTGCCTGGCAAAATCGAAATGCCGCGCGATCTCGCGGGCAAACACCCAGGGCTTGGATGTGGCGACGTACAACTGGCGGCCCTGTTTGCCCAGGTCTTCAAGTAGCGGCATCACGCCGTCGAATACGCGGTTTTCATACAGCCCGGTGACTTTGAAGCGCTCGCGGTAGAAATTCACTGCCTCCCAGGCCTTGGCCTCATCGAAGTCGTAGAACTGCATGAAGGCTTGCAGCAATGGCGGGCCGATGAAGTGTTCGAGTTGGGTCAGGTCGGGTTCGTCGATGCCCAATTTGCCAAGGGCGTACTGGATCGAGCGGGTGATGCCCTCGCGCGGGTCGGTGAGGGTGCCATCCAGGTCGAACAGCATGGTTTGGTAATGGAGGGTCATTGGTCGAATCCTTCAGCCAGGTGCAGGTCTTTGAGCTTCACGTAGTTCGCGGCGCTGTAGGTGAAAAAGGCGCGTTCCTTGTCAGTCAGCGGGCGGATTTGTTTAACCGGGCTGCCGACATACAAAAAACCGCTGTCGAGCTTCTTGCCCGGTGGCACCAGGCTGCCGGCGCCGATGATGACGTCGTCCTCCACCACGGCGCCGTCCATCACGATGCTGCCCATGCCGATCAAAATCCGGTTGCCCACCGTGCAGCCGTGCAGCATGACTTTGTGTGCGATGGTCACGTCATCGCCGATCAGCAAGGGAAAACCGTCCGGATTGAAGGGGCCTGCGTGAGTGATGTGCAGCACGCAGCCGTCCTGCACGCTGGTGCGCGCGCCGATACGGATGCGGTGCATGTCGCCGCGAATCACGGTCAGCGGCCAGACCGAGCTGTCGGTGCCGATTTCGACATCGCCGATCACCACCGCCGAAATATCGACAAAAGCCCCGGCGCCCAGGGTTGGCGTGTGGTTCTGATAGGTGCGAAGGGTCACGATAGCCTCTCTCTTATGTGCTGATAGCTGCGGTGGACGTTGATTGTAATTAAGATGGCCCCATCTTTGTTCTTACATGTTTCTTCAGCCAAGGTGCCAACCGTGAGCGCGAACAACCCTCTTCTGCAGTCCTACGACCTGCCGCCGTTCTCGGCGATCCGTGCCGAGCACGTGCAGCCGGCCATCGAACAGATCCTCGCCGACAACCGTGTTGCCATCGAAGGCATCCTGCAAAGCCAGGGTAAAAATCCGACATGGGCCGGTCTGGTGCTGGCCATGGACGAACTGAATGATCGCCTGGGCGCCGCCTGGAGCCCGGTCAGCCATCTCAATGCTGTGTGCAACAGCGCCGAGCTGCGCGAAGCCTACGAGGCGTGCCTGCCGGCATTGAGCGCCTATTCCACCGAGATGGGCCAGAACCGCGCGCTGTTCCAAGCCTTCGAAGCCCTGGCCAACAGCCCGGAAGCCGCCGGTTTCGACGTGGCGCAAAAAACCATCCTTGAACACTCCCTGCGCGACTTCCGCCTCTCGGGTATCGACTTGCCGCCTGAGCAGCAAAAACGTTACGCCGAAGTGCAGAGCAAGCTTTCCGAGCTGGGCAGCAAATTCTCCAACCAACTGCTGGACGCCACCCAGGCGTGGACCAAGCACGTCACCGAGGAAGCCACCCTCGCCGGCCTGACCGATTCGGCCAAGGCGCAGATGGCCGCTGCCGCGCAGGCCAAAGGCCTCGACGGCTGGCTGATCACCCTGGAGTTTCCAAGCTACTACGCGGTCATGACCTACGCCCAGGACCGCGCCCTGCGCGAAGAAATCTACGCGGCCTACTGCACCCGTGCGTCAGACCAAGGCCCGAATGCCGGTCAGAACGATAACGGCCCGGTGATGGAACAGATCCTCGACTTGCGTCAGGAACTGGCCAAGCTCCTGGGTTACGCCTCGTTCTCCGAGCTGAGCCTGGCCACCAAGATGGCCGAGTCCAGCGACCAGGTGCTGAGCTTCCTGCGTGACCTGGCCAAGCGCAGCAAGCCGTTCGCTGCCCAGGACCTGCAACAGCTCAAGGCCTACGCCGCCGAACAAGGCTGCGCCGACCTGCAAAGCTGGGACAGCGGTTTCTACGGCGAAAAGCTGCGTGAGCAGCGCTACAGCGTGTCCCAGGAAGCCCTGCGCGCCTACTTCCCGATCGACAAGGTGCTGGGCGGCCTGTTCGCCATTGTGCAGCGTTTGTACGGCATCGAGATTGCCGAGCAAAAAGGCTTCGACACCTGGCACCCGGATGTTCGCCTGTTTGAAATCAAGGAAAACGGCCAGCACGTCGGGCGCTTCTTCTTCGACCTGTACGCCCGCGCCAACAAGCGTGGCGGTGCCTGGATGGACGGCGCGCGCGACCGCCGCCGCACCATCGACGGCGTGCTGCAAAGCCCGGTGGCGAACCTGGTGTGCAACTTCACCCCGGCCGACAGCGGCAAGCCTGCCCTGCTGACCCACGATGAAGTGACCACCCTGTTCCACGAATTCGGCCATGGCCTGCATCACCTGCTGACCCGCGTCGAGCATGCCGGCGTGTCCGGTATCAATGGTGTGGCGTGGGATGCGGTGGAATTGCCGAGCCAGTTCATGGAGAACTGGTGCTGGGAGCCGGAAGGCCTGGCGCTGATCTCCGGCCACTATGAAAGCGGCGAGCCACTGCCCCAGGACCTGCTGGAAAAAATGCTCGCGGCGAAGAACTTCCAGTCCGGCCTGATGATGGTGCGCCAGCTGGAGTTCTCGCTGTTCGACTTCGAGTTGCATGCCACCCATGGCGATGGCCGCAGCGTGGCCCAGGTGCTCGAAGGCGTGCGCGATGAGGTGTCGGTGATGCGTCCTCCTGCCTACAACCGTTTCCCCAACAGCTTTGCGCACATCTTTGCCGGCGGTTATGCCGCGGGTTACTACAGCTACAAATGGGCCGAAGTGCTGTCGGCGGATGCCTTCTCCAAATTCGAAGAAGACGGCGTGCTCAACGCCGAGACCGGTCGTGCCTTCCGTGAGGCAATCCTGGCGCGTGGCGGTTCCCAGGCGCCGATGGTGCTGTTCGTCGACTTCCGCGGACGTGCACCGTCGATTGACGCACTCTTGCGCCACAGCGGCCTGAGTGAGGACGCAGCAGCATGAGCGAAGGGCCTGTGATTACCAAAAAGCAATTTATCGCCGGGGCGGTGTGCCCGGCGTGCAGCGAACCGGACAAGTTGAAGATGTGGACCGAGGACAGCGTGCCGCATCGCGAATGCGTGGCCTGCGGGTATACCGATACGCTCAATGACCAAGGGCTGTCGGTGCCCAAGGAGTTGGGCACGCGGGTGAATACGTCTGCGCTTAAAGCGCCAGCCGATCCCAAGGTTCAGGCAGTGCAATTCTTCCCGAATCCGAAATTGAAAAAAGACTAACGGCCCTACGCGGGCCAATGTGGGAGGGGGCTTGCCCCCGATAGCGCAAGGTCAGTCAGCCTCTGGATTGGCTGACCCGCCGCTATCGGGAGCAAGCCCCCTCCCACATTTTTTTGCCTGCAATTATTCGACTTAGGTCGCTGAACCCATAATCTACATCCTTAGCCTGCTATCATTTGTAACTATTGATTGCCCAAATACCGACGAGCCGCTCCCCAGAAGTGGCCGAATAAACCCGTGACCACATGATGAGGTGCACCCATGTCTGATCAAGATCAAGACAACCCCCGGCGTGATTTTTTGCGCAAATCCTTGACCTTGATCCCGGTGGTCACGGTTGCGAGTACCGGCCTTGGTGGCTCGATACTGATGGCCACGCCTGAGCCTGCCCACGCGGCGCCGGCCAAACCTGCGAAGAACGACAAGGCCTACGAGCCGAGCTATTTCACCGCTGAGGAATGGGCGTTCATCAACGCCGCCGTCGAGCGTTTGATCCCCGCAGATGCCCAAGGCCCCGGTGCCCTGGAAGCCGGCGTGCCGGAGTACATCGACCGTCAGATGAACACGCCTTACGCCAGCGGCGCGCTGTGGTACATGCAAGGTCCGTTCAACGCCGACGCCCCGCCGGAGATGGGCTGGCAGAGCAAGTTGGTGCCCAAGGAAATTTATCGCCTGGGCATTGCCGCGACGGATGCTTGGTCGAAAGCCTTCAACGGTAAAGCTTTTGCTGCGCAAGACAGCGCTACCCGAGATGATATGTTGCGGCGCCTGGAGGCGGGCGGCAGTGAAGTCACGGCACATTTCGACGCGGTGCCGCCGAAGATGTTCTTCAACTTGCTGCTGCAAAACACCAAGGAAGGGTTCTTCTGCGACCCGATCCACGGTGGCAACAAAGGCATGGTCGGCTGGACCATGATCGGCTTCCCCGGCGCCCGCGCCGACTTCATGGATTGGGTGGAACGCAACGAGCAGTACCCCTTCCCGGCAGTTTCCATCCGCGGCGAGAGGGCATAAACGTGGCGACCATCATGAAGAAAGTGGATGCGGTGATTGTCGGCTTCGGCTGGACCGGCGCGATCATGGCCAAGGAGCTGACGGAAGCAGGCCTCAACGTGCTGGCGCTGGAGCGCGGGCCGATGCAGGACACTTACCCGGACGGCAACTATCCCCAGGTCATCGACGAACTGACCTACAGCGTGCGTAAAAAACTCTTCCAGGACATCTCCAAGGAGACGGTGACGATTCGTCATAGCGTGAATGACGTTGCCCTGCCTAACCGTCAGCTCGGCGCGTTTTTGCCGGGTAACGGCGTGGGCGGTGCGGGCCTGCACTGGTCGGGTGTGCATTTCCGTGTCGATCCGATTGAACTGCGCATGCGCAGCCATTACGAAGAACGTTACGGCAAGCACTTTATTCCCAAGGACATGACCATCCAGGACTTCGGCGTGAGCTACGAAGAGCTGGAGCCGTTTTTCGACTATGCAGAAAAAGTCTTCGGCACCTCAGGCCAGGCCTGGACCGTGAAAGGTCAGTTGGTGGGCGAAGGCCGTGGCGGCAACCCTTATGCGCCGGATCGTTCCAACCCGTTTCCGCTAGAGGCGCAGAAGAACACAGTCTCCGCACAGCTGTTTCAGAAAGCGGCCGCCAGCGTCGGGTATAAGCCCTACAACCTGCCGTCAGCCAATACTTCGGGGCCTTACACCAACCCCTATGGCGCGCAGATGGGCCCATGCAACTTCTGCGGTTTTTGCAGCGGTTACGTGTGCTACATGTACTCCAAGGCCTCGCCGAACGTGAACATCCTGCCGGCGCTGCGCCAGGTGCCGAATTTCGAGCTGCGGCCTAACTCCCACGTGCTCAAGGTCAATCTGGACAGCACCAAGAGCAAGGCCACCGGCGTGACCTACATCGACGCCCAAGGCCGAGAGTGCGAACAACCGGCAGACCTGGTGATCCTCGGCGCGTTCCAGTTCCACAACGTGCGGCTGATGCTGCTGTCGGGCATTGGCAAACCTTACGACCCGATTACCAATGAGGGTGTGGTGGGCAGGAACTTTGCCTACCAGAACATGGCCACCATCAAGGCGTTCTTCGACAAGGACACCCACACCAACAACTTTATCGGTGCCGGCGGCAATGGCGTGGCGATCGATGACTTCAACGCCGACAACTTCGACCACGGCCCTCATGGGTTTGTCGGGGGCTCGCCGATGTGGGTCAACCAGGCGGGCAGCCGGCCGATTGCCGGTACGTCCAACCCGCCCGGTACACCGGCCTGGGGCAGTGCCTGGAAGCGCGCCACCGCCGATTACTACACCCACCAGGTGTCGATGGATGCCCACGGTGCCCATCAATCCTACCGGGGTAACTACCTGGATCTGGACCCGGTCTACCGCGATGCCTACGGCCTGCCGCTGCTGCGCATGACGTTCGACTGGCAGGAAAACGACATCAAGATGAACCGCTTCATGGTCGAGAAAATGGGCAAGGTCGCCGAAGCGATGAACCCCAAGGCCATCGCTGTACTTGGTAAAAAAGTCGGTGAGCACTTCAACACCGCGTCCTACCAGACCACCCACCTCAACGGGGGCGCGATCATGGGTACCGACCCGAAAACCAGTGCGCTGAACCGTTACCTGCAGAGCTGGGACGTACACAACGTGTTTGTCCCTGGCGCGTCCGCTTTCCCACAGGGCTTGGGCTACAACCCTACCGGCCTGGTGGCGGCATTGACCTATTGGTCGGCTCGCGCGATCCGCGAGCAGTACCTGAAAAATCCCGGCCCGCTGGTTCAGGCATAAGGAGCGATGACCATGAAAACATTTGTTATCGCGACGTTTGCCCTGCTCAGCAGCTGCTCGATCAGTGCCGCCGAAACCGACCTGATCAAGCAGGGCGAATACCTGGCGCGCGCCGGCGACTGCGTGGCCTGCCACACCGCCAAGGGCGGCAAACCGTTCGCCGGTGGCCTACCGATGGAAACCCCCATCGGTGTGATCTATTCCACCAACATCACCCCGGACAAGACCGGTCTGGGCGACTACAGTTTCGAGGACTTCGACCAGGCCGTGCGTCACGGCGTCGCCAAGAGTGGTAGTACGCTTTACCCGGCGATGCCCTACCCGTCTTATGCGCGCGTCAGCGAAAGCGACATGCAGGCGTTGTATGCGTACTTCATGAAGGGCGTGGAACCGGTCGCCCAGGAGAACAAGGCCAGCGACATTCCGTGGCCGCTGAGCATGCGTTGGCCGTTGGCGGCGTGGCGCTGGATGTTTGCACCTGAGGTGGCGGATAAACCGGCCGTGGCGAGCGCGGACCCAGTGATCAGCCGCGGCGCTTACCTGGTGGAAGGCCTTGGCCACTGTGGCGCATGCCATACACCACGCGCTCTGACCATGCAGGAAAAAGCCCTGAGCGCGACTGACGGCAAGGACTTCCTGTCCGGCAGTGCGCCACTGGAAGGCTGGATCGCCAAGAGCCTGCGCGGCGACCACAAGGACGGTCTCGGCAGTTGGAGCGAGGAGCAACTGGTGCAATTCCTCAAGACCGGTCGCAGTGACCGCAGCGCGGTATTTGGCGGTATGAGCGATGTGATCGTGCATAGCATGCAGTACATGTCGCAAGACGACCTGACCGCTATAGCCCGCTACCTCAAGAGCCTGCCGGCGGTGGACCCAAAAGACCAGCCGCACCAGTATGACAAGCAGGTGGCCGAGGCGCTGTGGAAGGGCGATGACAGCAAGCCCGGCGCGTCGGTGTATATCGACAACTGCGCGGCCTGCCATCGTACCGATGGCCATGGCTATACGCGGGTATTCCCGGCGTTGGCGGGCAACCCGGTGTTGCAGACGGCGGATGCCACGTCGTTGATCAACATCGTGTTGAACGGCGGCACGTTGCCGGCCACTCACACGGCGCCGTCGACCTTTACCATGCCGGCGTTCGCCTGGCGCCTGTCGGACCAGGAAGTGGCGGATGTGGTCAGTTTCATCCGTGGCAGTTGGGGTAACCAGGGCGCCCCGGTGAACGCCAGTGACGTGGCCGACCTGCGCAAGAACGACATGCGCACCACCTCGGGCGATGACCTGGGGCAGGTCACACAAAAGCACTGACCGCCCAACGGCACTGGTCAGGAACCTCGCGCCTCGATACTGTATATAAAACCAGTATCGAGGCGCCTTCATGTCTACTCCGCTGCCGCCCCGTGGTCGGGGCACGGCCACCAACCTGCATAACCGCTTTGCGCCCACCGTCAGCGTGGCCGAGGACGACGGCTGGTACCAGGAAGTGCCGCCGACCCAGGGCACCGAAGTACGCATCGAGACGGCCAAGACCATCATCACCCGCAACAACTCTCCGGACCTGCCGTTCGACCGCTCCATCAACCCCTACCGTGGCTGCGAGCATGGCTGTATCTACTGCTATGCACGGCCCAGCCACGCCTATTGGGATATGTCGCCGGGGCTGGATTTCGAAACCAGGCTGATCGCCAAGAGCAACGCGGCCGACGTGCTGGAGCAGCAACTGTCGAAGCCGGGCTATGTGTGTGCGCCGATCAATCTGGGCTCCAACACCGACCCGTACCAGCCTATCGAGCGTGAGTACAAGATCACCCGGCAAACCCTCGAAGTGCTGCTGCGCTATCGGCATCCGGTGACCATCATTACCAAGAGCTCTCTGATCCTGCGCGACCTGGACCTGCTGGCGGAGCTGGCCAGGCAACGCCTTGTGGCGGTGATGATCAGCCTCACCAGCCTGGATGATGAACTCAAGCGCATCCTGGAACCGCGCACAGCGGCGCCCAAGGCACGGTTGCGGGCCATCCGGGTGATGCGCGAGGCGGGCATCCCGGTGGGTGTGTTGTGCTCACCGATGATCCCGATGATCAACGACAGCGAGCTGGAAAGCCTGCTCACCGAAGCCCATGCCGCCGGTGCGCAGAGTGCGGCCTACATGATGTTGCGACTGCCGCTGGAGGTGGCGCCCCTGTTCGAGGAGTGGCTGGCGGCGCATTACCCGCAGCGGGCGGCCCATGTGATGAGCCTGGTGCGCCAGGTGCGCGGTGGTGAGGTGTACGACAGTCGGTTCGGCGTACGCATGCGGGGTGAGGGGCCATTTGCCGACCTGCTGGCCCAGCGTTTCAGCAAGGCAATCAAACGTCTGGGGCTGAATCGGCGAGAAGGCTTCAATCTGGATTGCACAGCGTTCTGTCCACCGGGCAGACAGATGGCATTGTTGTAGACTGAAAAGGAAGAATGCACCATGTCTGTAGGAATAGTCGCGTTTTGATATCACTGAAACCCGCGATCTAGAGCGGTTCATTCAGTTTGAGTTAAGTTTCGGTGGTTACCTTGTTCAGCGAGTGACTGATGAGTCGGCAGCCTGGTTTTTGGCTTTTACAACTATTCCACTGGCCTGGCGTCGAACTGACCTGAAAACTCCCCTGCATTAATCAAGAGGATGAATCATGAGTGACAAGGATAAACAGCCGTTGGCTGCGTCGGCTTCAGCCCCTCAGGTGGCAGAGTCTGCTGATGCAGCGCTAAAACACATCGTTGACGGCTTTTTGCATTTCCATCACGACGTCTTCCCCCAGCAGGAAGAACTCTTCAAGAAACTCGCCACGGCCCAGAGCCCACGGGCGATGTTCATTACCTGCGCCGACTCGCGCATCGTGCCTGAGCTGATTACTCAAAGCTCTCCCGGCGACCTGTTCGTGACCCGCAACGTCGGTAACGTCGTGCCGCCTTATGGGCAGATGAACGGCGGCGTTTCCACTGCCATCGAGTACGCCGTACTGGCCTTGGGCGTGCAGCACATCATCGTGTGCGGGCACTCCGATTGTGGCGCCATGCGTGCGGTCCTCAACCCCGCCAGCCTGGAGAAGATGCCGACGGTAAGGGCCTGGCTGCGACACGCCGAAGTCGCCAAGTCCATGGTCGAGGACAACTGCGACTGTGCCAACGAAGGCGAGAGCATGAAAGTGCTCACCGAAGAAAACGTCATCGCCCAACTGCAGCATTTGCGTACCCATCCCTCGGTTGCGTCGCGCATGGCTAATGGTCAGCTGTTTATCCACGGCTGGATCTACAACATCGAAACCAGTGAAATTCGAGCCTACGATGCTGATCAGTCGGCATTCCGACCGTTGAGCGGCGAAGGGCCGATTCCTTCCGCGACGCCTAAAGCGCGCTTCTAAAACACTTCCCTGCCGGGTAAAGCGGTGGCTGCCATGGATGCAGCCAGGCTTTGCCGCGCCCGGCGAATGCCTCGGGAGAGCCATCATGCGTGCTGCTCAATTGAAAGCTGTATTGCCACGGGAGCTGCTCGCCTCCGTGGTTGTGTTTCTGGTCGCCCTGCCCCTGTGCATGGGGATCGCCATCGCGTCCGGCATGCCGCCGGCCAAGGGCCTGATCACCGGGATTATCGGTGGCCTGGTAGTGGGCTGGTTGGCGGGTTCGCCGCTGCAGGTCAGCGGCCCGGCAGCGGGTCTGGCGGTATTGGTGTTCGAGCTGGTGCGCCAGCACGGGATGATGATGCTCGGACCGATCCTGCTGCTGGCCGGCTTCCTGCAACTGGTGGCCGGCCGTCTGCGCCTGGGTTGCTGGTTCCGCGTCACGGCGCCAGCGGTGGTGTACGGGATGCTGGCGGGGATCGGCGTATTGATTGTGCTATCGCAGATCCATGTGATGCTCGACGGTGCGCCCAAGCCCTCAGGGCTGGATAACCTGGCGGGCTTCCCCGCCGCGCTGGTGGAGGCGATTCCAACCTTGGGCGGCGGCCTGGGTTGGCAGGCCGGATTGCTCGGTTTGTCGACGATGCTGGTGATGTACCTGTGGGATAAATTCCGTCCGCAAACCCTGCGTTTCGTGCCCGGAGCTCTGTTGGGCGTGGGCCTGGCAACGGTGACCAGCCTGGTGCTGGCGTTGCAGGTCAAGCGTGTGGAAGTGCCGGAGAACCTCGCCGACGCCATCGATTGGCTGCGTCCCAGCGACCTGTTGAACCTGGCTGACCCTCAGTTGCTGATCGCCGCGTTTGCAGTGGCGTTTATCGCCAGTGCCGAAACCCTGCTCTCTGCTGCAGCGGTAGACCGCATGCACAGTGGTCAGCGTTCTGATTTCGATAAGGAATTGTCCGCCCAAGGTGTGGGCAACATGCTGTGCGGCCTGGTGGGTGCCCTGCCGATGACCGGTGTGATCGTGCGCAGCTCGGCCAACGTGCAGGCCGGGGCCACCACGCGGTTGTCAGCGATGTTCCATGGCGTATGGCTGTTGGGGTTCGTACTGTTGTTGTCGAGCGTGCTGCAAAGCATTCCCGTGGCGAGCCTGGCGGGTGTGTTGGTGTACACCGGGATCAAGCTGGTGGATATCAAGGCCTTCAAGGCCCTAGGTCGTTATGGGCGTATGCCGATGTTTACCTACGCGGCCACGGCGTTGGCGATCATTTTCACCGACCTGCTGACCGGCGTGCTGGTGGGCTTCGGGCTCACATTGGTCAAGTTGGCGCTCAAGGCCTCGCGCCTGAAAGTCAGTCTGATCGACCTGCCCCAAGAGGGGGAAATGGAGCTGCGTTTGACCGGTGCGGCGACCTTCCTGAAAGTGCCGGCGTTGACCCAGGTGCTGGCGACGGTGCCTCCGGGCGCGACTGTGCACGTACCGCTGAGTAACCTGAGTTATATCGACCATTCCTGCCTTGAGTTGCTGGAGGAATGGGGCCGGGCGAATGCGGCCAAGGGCTCGAAGCTGGTGATCGAGGCGCGTGGGTTGAAGCGCAGACTCGAAGGCCGGGTCAGGATGACGACAGGGATCGGCTCGGCGCCCTCAATCGGCTGACAGAACCGGATCAAAATGTGGGAGGGGCTGGCTCCCTCCCACATTTGTTCTGTGTCTAATTTAAGATTTAAGCCGGCTGATCCAGCGCCAACTCCACTCCCAGCTTGCGGGAAAGGCACGGCCAGCGCTTCCACGCGGCTTCCGTGTGCGGGCTTTTCAGCTGTTCGCGATACGCCTCGACCGACTCCAGCGCAAAGCTGTCTTCGTTGAGCATCTCGTCTACCGCGTGGTGTACGGCTTCATCCAGCTGGTTGGCGAATGCTTCGCCGATCAACTGATGGGCAATCACGTTGGCCACGGTGGTATCTGCCGGAATCAACGGCTGGCCAAAGTGTTTGATATACAAATCGTTGACCTCTTCCACCAGGCGATGGGCCAGGTAAGCCTCGTCCAGCAGGCCGTCGAGCCCTTCGTGGCCAGCCAGGATCGCGGGCGGTTGCAGGAAGAAATGCTCGGCGATTTTCAGCACAGGCTTTATCTGGCTTTCGATCCCCGCTTCGCGGGCCACGTCATTGGCGGCCTCCAACAAGTCCGGGACGAGTTCGATGTAGGCGGTCACAAAGCGGGTCATGACTTGGGTGCTATCACCATCAGCCAAAGAAATGGCCGAATGCAGGTGCGGCAATTGCTCTTCCAGCTGCTTGGCTAGCTGGCCAGTGCTGGCTTCGTGTTGATAGGCACGGGAAATCTGCTCGCGCAATGCGGCGGTGTTCATGAAGGCTCCAGTGAAGCAGGCGTAGGAATAGGGACAGCATAAGGTAGCTCGTTTATACGAGCGCCTAAGACGCATTTGTCATAATTATTTCATGGTTATGCATACGCGTTATATCGAATTGCCATCGTTCGTCGGATAAACGATTCCGCACCCGGTTTTATTGGGCCTGGCCACTCATTTTTGCTCATTTGCCCCTACACATTGCGGGGTTGCAGTGCGTGTCTATACTCGGGTTTGTACGCGATTAGCTGATGACGCCAGACTGCATAAGCAGGTAAGGCTAAGCGGTTGTAAGCAGTATGGAAGCCGCTCCCTTCGACGCAGGTGCAAACCGGCGGGATAACAAGAACGATAAGGGGAACCCGCAATGACGCGACATCCACATGTTTGGATGGGCCTCCTGTTGTGGTCAGTATTCGGCCAGGCGCACGCCGCCTGGACAACGAATATGGCGCCAGGGGCAACTGAAGTCAGTCACGCTGTGTTCGACCTGCACATGACCATTTTCTGGATCTGTGTGGTAATCGGCATTGTCGTGTTTGGCGCGATGTTCTGGTCGATGATCGTCCACCGCCGCTCCACGGGCCAGGTTGCGGCCAAATTCCACGAGAGCACCACCGTGGAAATCCTCTGGACCGTGGTGCCCTTGCTGATTCTGGTCGCGATGGCCATTCCGGCGACCAAGACCTTGATCAATATCTACGACAGCACCGAGTCGGATATCGATATCCAGGTCACCGGCTATCAGTGGAAGTGGCATTACAAATACCTGGGCCAGGATGTGGAGTTCTTCAGCAACCTGGCCACGCCTGCCGAGCAGATCCATAACCAGGCCACCAAGGGCGAACATTACCTGCTGGAAGTCGACCAGCCGCTGGTGTTGCCGGTGGGCGCCAAGGTGCGCTTCCTGGTGACCGCCGCCGACGTGATCCACTCCTGGTGGGTGCCGGCTTTTGCGGTCAAGCGTGACGCCATTCCAGGGTTCGTCAACGAGGCCTGGACCCGCGTCGAGAAGCCCGGCATCTACCGTGGCCAGTGCGCCGAACTGTGTGGCAAGGACCACGGTTTCATGCCCATCGTGGTCGAGGTCAAGTCCAAGGCCGACTACGACACCTGGCTCGGCGAGCGCAAGGCAGAGGCCGCCAAGCTCAAGGAGTTGACCTCCAAGGAGTGGACGCTGCAAGAGCTGGTTGCGCGCGGCGACAAGGTCTACCACACCACCTGCGTCGCCTGTCACCAGGCCGAAGGCCAGGGCCTGCCACCGATGTTCCCGGCGCTCAAGGGCTCGAAGATCGTCACCGGGCCCGCTGCAGACCACTTGAGCATCGTCTATCACGGCAAGCCCGGTACCGCGATGGCGGCCTTCGGCAAACAGCTCTCGGAAGTCGATATCGCCGCAGTGGTGACCTACGAGCGCAACGCGTGGGGCAACAACAAAGGCGACATGGTCACGCCTAAAGACGTGCTGGCCATCAAGCAGGCGGAAAGCAAATGACCGACTTCATCGCTTTTACCTCGACCCGCCCCGCCCACTCGCTTGCAGGAGAACGGCCATGAGCACTGTGATCGATGACCATGGCCACGCCGGTGACCATGCCCACGGCCCCGCCAAGGGTTTGATGCGCTGGGTGCTGACCACCAACCATAAAGACATCGGCACGATGTACCTGTGGTTCGCGTTCATCATGTTCCTGCTCGGCGGCTCGTTCGCCATGGTGATCCGTGCCGAACTGTTCCAGCCTGGCCTGCAGATCGTCGAGCCGGCGTTTTTCAACCAAATGACCACCATGCACGGCCTGATCATGGTGTTCGGTGCGGTGATGCCGGCGTTTGTCGGCCTGGCCAACTGGATGATCCCGCTGATGATCGGCGCACCGGACATGGCCTTGCCGCGCATGAATAACTTCAGCTTCTGGCTGTTGCCGGCGGCGTTCCTGCTGCTGGTCTCGACCCTGTTCTCGCCCGGTGGCGGTCCGAATTTCGGCTGGACGTTCTACGCCCCGCTCTCCACCACCTACGCGCCGGAAAGCGTGACGTTCTTCATCTTCGCCATCCACTTGATGGGCATCAGCTCGATCATGGGCGCGATCAACGTGGTCGCCACCATCCTCAACCTGCGTGCGCCCGGCATGACCTTGATGAAGATGCCGCTGTTCGTCTGGACCTGGCTGATTACCGCCTTCCTGCTGATCGCGGTGATGCCGGTGCTGGCCGGCTGCGTGACCATGATGCTGATGGATATCCACTTCGGCACCAGCTTCTTCAGTGCGGCCGGTGGCGGTGATCCGGTGCTGTTCCAGCATGTGTTCTGGTTCTTCGGCCACCCCGAGGTGTACATCATGATCCTGCCGGCGTTTGGCGCCGTCAGTTCGATTATCCCGACCTTCTCGCGCAAGCCGTTGTTCGGCTATACGTCGATGGTGTACGCCACGGCGAGCATCGCGTTCCTGTCGTTTATCGTGTGGGCGCACCACATGTTTGTGGTGGGCATTCCGTTGGTCGGCGAGTTGTTCTTCATGTACGCCACGTTGCTAATTGCGGTGCCGACCGGCGTGAAGGTGTTCAACTGGGTCAGCACCATGTGGCAAGGCTCGCTGACCTTCGAGACGCCGATGCTGTTTGCCGTGGCCTTCGTGATCCTGTTCACCATCGGCGGTTTCTCCGGATTGATGCTGGCGATTGCCCCTGCGGACTTCCAGTACCACGACACCTACTTTGTGGTGGCGCACTTCCATTACGTACTGGTGCCTGGTGCGATCTTCGGCATCTTCGCCTCGGCCTACTACTGGCTGCCGAAATGGACCGGCCACATGTACGACGAAACCCTGGGCAAGCTGCATTTCTGGTTGTCTTTCGTGGGCATGAACATGGCGTTCTTCCCGATGCACTTCGTGGGGCTGGCCGGCATGCCGCGCCGGGTGCCGGACTACAACCTGCAGTTCGCCGACTTCAACATGGTCTCCTCCATTGGTGCCTTCATGTTTGGCGCCACGCAGATTTTCTTCCTGTTTATCGTGATCAAGTGCATCCGTGGCGGCCCGCCGGCGCCGGCAAAGCCGTGGGACGGCGCCGAGGGGCTGGAGTGGAGCGTGCCTTCGCCCGCGCCGTACCACACCTTCACCACGCCACCGGAGGTCAAGTGAACACGCTGATTGCATTCGCTTCAGGGGGATGTCATGGCTGACTCCGTGCCCCTCAAGCGCCTGGTCACCCGCCTGCTGATCCTGGTGGTGGCGATGTTCGCCTTCGGCTTTGCCCTGGTGCCGATCTACGACGTGATGTGCAAGGCGTTCGGCATCAACGGCAAGACGGCCGGGCAGTACGAGGGCGAGCAGGTCGTCGACCTCATGCGGCAGGTACGGGTGCAGTTCCTCTCCACCAATGCCATCGACATGGTCTGGGAGTTTCATTCCAAGGCTGACGAGGTGGTGGTCAACCCCGGCGCAGTCACCGAGATGCTGTTCGTGGCCTACAACCCCACCGACAAACCGATGACCGCCCAAGCGGTGCCGAGCATTTCCCCCGCAGAGGCGGCGATGTATTTCCACAAGACCGAATGCTTTTGCTTCACCCAGCAAGTGCTGCAGCCAGGCCAGCGCATTGAGATGCCGGTGCGTTTTATTGTCGACCGCGACATGCCCAAGGATGTGAAGCATTTGACCCTGGCGTACACGCTGTTTGATATCACTGCGCGCCAACCGCCGGTGGCTGTCCGTACCGGGGGCTAGCTACTGTTTGCCCGCTCAATCAGGAGAGCGAATACATGTCGACTCATGATACGTACTACGTACCAGCGCAAAGCAAATGGCCGATAATTGCCACGATTGGCATGCTGGTCACCGTGTATGGCCTGGCCGTGTGGTTCAACGACCTGAAGGCGGCACGCCCGGAATCCCACGGGCCGTGGATCTTTTTCGTCGGTGGGCTGTTGCTGGCCTACATGCTGTTCGGCTGGTTCGGTGCGGTGATCAAGGAAAGCCGTGCCGGTTTATACAGCGCGCAGATGGACCGCTCGTTTCGCTGGGGCATGACCTGGTTCATTTTTTCCGAGGTGATGTTCTTTATCGCGTTCTTCGGTGCGCTGTTCTACGTGCGCCACCTGTCCGGTCCCGCGTTGGGCGGCGAAGGCCCCAAAGGCATTGCGCACATGCTGTGGCCGAACTTCGAGTTTGCCTGGCCGTTGCTCAACAACCCGGACCCGAAACTTTATCCCGCGCCGGAGGGCACTATCAGCCCGTGGGGCTTGCCGTTGGTCAACACCATCCTGCTGGTGAGTTCCAGCGTGACCATCACCATTGCCCACCACGCCTTGCGCAAGGGGCATCGCGGCGCGCTGAAGATCTGGCTGGCGATCACCGTCTTGCTGGGCCTTGCATTCCTCGGGTTCCAGGCCGAGGAATACATCCACGCCTACAAAGAGCTGGGCCTGACCCTTGGCTCAGGTGTGTATGGCGCAACCTTCTTCATGCTTACGGGCTTTCACGGCGCCCACGTGACCATCGGCACCATCATTTTGTTTGTGATGCTGATGCGCATCCTGCGCGGGCATTTCAACGCCGAGCACCAGTTCGGCTTCGAGGCGGCCAGTTGGTATTGGCACTTCGTGGATGTGGTGTGGATCGGGCTGTTTTTCTTCGTATACGTGCTGTGAGGCGACTTACCAGGGCGCGTGAGATACCAGCTGGCCGCTGAAAAAGCCCCAGGCAATCAAGGCCACGGTGATCACGGCCAGTACGACACGCACGGTCAAGGCAGTGACGAGGCGGTTGGAGTTGCCCTCGTCCTTGACCAGAAAGAACAAGCCACTGAACAGGCTCACGACGGTCGCGATCAGCATCAGGGCAATGGCTGCTTTGAGCATGGTCTGGTTCCTGGCTTTGGTGGGCATTGAGGGGATGGGCGGGCAATGAAAACAAGTATAGCCAGCGCCATGAAACGCTTTCGTCCAGGTATCGCACCGACGTTGGTGGTGATGATTCTGCTGCCTTTGATGGTGGGCTTGGGCGTCTGGCAACTGTCGCGCGGCCATGAGAAGCAGCTGCTGGTGGACAGCTATGCCGAACGCCGCGCCGCTGAGCCGATCAGTAGTGTGCAGCTCAGCGACATGGCGGACCCGGCCTTCCGCCGCGTACATCTGCGCGGGCAATTCGATGCCGAGCACAGCGTATTGCTGGATAACCGCATGCGTGACGGCAAGGCGGGCGTCGAGTTACTGCAACCCTTTCATGACCAGGCCAGCGGCCTGTGGCTATTGCTCAATCGGGGCTGGTTGCCGTGGCCGGATCGGCGCACCCCGCCCGTCTTCACCACTCCGGACCAGCCTTTGAATCTTGACGCCTGGGTGTATGTCGCGCCCGGCGAAACCTTCCAGCTGCATGCGGACCCCACGACCGCGCAATGGCCGCGCCTGTTGACCGCGCTGCACCCCGCTGCGCTATGGGCTGAGCTGGGTCGCAACGGTTTTGCCTACGAACTGCGTACCGAAGCCGGCCCCGGTACGTACGAAACCACCTGGCCCATCGTTGCGATGGGCCCGGAAAAACACCTGGCCTACGCGGTGCAGTGGTTCGCCATGTCCCTAGCGCTACTGGCTCTTTACCTCTACCTCGGATGGCACACCACAAAGGAGAAGCCCCATGGGAACGGCCACGAATCCACTCAACATGTCTGAGGTAGCTGATCGGCGCAAAGGCCGCTGGCAGCTGATGCTGATCCTGCTGATGGTGGTCGGCCCGATGGCGCTGGCCACCTTTATGTACAAGCTGCAGTTCTGGGTGCCCGACAGTCGCAGCTACCACGGAGAAATGATCGGCAACGGCCAGACCCGCGCCGATATCGGCGTGCAGGCCGATGAACAGCGCTGGCAGTTGCTGGTCACCGCGCCTGCGGCGTGCGCGGCGGATTGCCAGCAACTGGTGTACCTCGCGCGCCAATTGCAGATCGGCCTCGGGCGCGATGCCTCCCGCGCCAGCCATGCCCTGGCCAGCACGCAGCCGGTTGCAGCGGACTACGAGGCCAAGCTCAAGGCCGAGTACCCGCAACTGCAACGCTACTCGCTGGACCTGTCGACCTTCACCAAAAACGCCGCAGCGCCGGGCGATGCGCAACTGTGGATCGTCGACCCCCACGGCAACCTGGTGCTGCGCTACGACGCCAAGATCAAGGGCAAGGACTTGCTCAATGACCTGCGCCACCTGTTGAAACTGTCGAACATCGGATAAGGGCATCGTCATGGCCAAACCTGGATTTCGCCTCGCGTTGTTTGCCACCCTGCTGGCGCTGATCGTCGTGCTGCTCGGCGCCTACACCCGCCTGACCCATGCCGGTCTTGGTTGCCCGGACTGGCCGGGCTGCTATGGGTTTATCAGCGTGCCGCAAAGCGAGGCCCAGCTGGCCCATGCCCAATTGCATTTTCCCGATACGCCGGTGGAGGCTGACAAGGGCTGGGCCGAGATGACTCATCGCTATTTCGCCGGCACCCTGGGCTTGCTCATTGTGCTGTTGGCGGCGCGTTCGTGGAGCCATCGGCGTGATCCGGGCCAGCCGGTGAAGTTGCCATTGTTTCTGCTGGCGGTGGTGTTCGCCCAGGCGGCATTTGGCATGTGGACAGTGACGTTGAAGCTCTGGCCCCAGGTGGTGACGGGCCACCTGCTGGGTGGTTTTGCGACCTTGAGCCTGTTGTTCTTGCTGACCCTGCGCTTGTCTGGGGTGTTGCCCGCGTTGATCGTGCCCAAGCGCCTGCAATATTGGGCGACGGCGGGACTGGTGCTGGTGATCGGGCAAATCGCGTTGGGCGGTTGGGTGAGTTCTAACTACGCCGCCGTGGCCTGCGTCGACTTGCCCACCTGCCATGGCGCGTGGTGGCCGGCGGCTGACTTCGCCAACGGCTTTCACCTGACCCAGCACATCGGGCCCAATTACCTTGGCGGCCAACTCGACAGCGAAGCGCGTACCGCCATTCACCTGACTCACCGCATGGGCGCGGTGCTGGTCACCCTGGTGCTGCTCGGCCTGGCCTGGCAGTTGCGCGCCGTAGGCATGACGCGGCTTGCAGGCCTGCTGTTGATCGCCCTGTTCGCGCAAATCAGCCTGGGCCTGAGCAATGTGTATTTCGGCTTGCCGCTGCCGGTGGCGGTCGCTCATAACGCCGGCGGTGCTGCGCTGCTGCTGACGTTGGTGCTGGTTAATTACCACGCCCGCACCAGCCTGGTCCGGGTGCGTGATCAGTTGCTCTTCGGTTGGCGCTTCAGCCCGCGCAAACACGTATCGGGCCTCATCACCCTTAAAGGAGAGATGCCATGGCGACCTTGATCGGCGCGCGTCAAGGCCAGGCGGTCTGGCGCGATTACCTGGAGCTGACCAAGCCGAAAGTGGTGGTGCTGATGCTCATCACTTCCCTGGTGGGTATGTTCCTCGCCACACGCGCAGGCGTGCCGTGGACGGTGCTGGTGTTCGGCAATCTGGGCATTGCCCTGTGTGCGGGCGGCGCGGCGGCGGTGAACCATGTGGTGGACCGGCGGATTGATGCGGTGATGGCTCGCACCCATAAGCGGCCGTTGGCGGAGGGGCGTGTGTCGCCGGTGGCGGCGCTGGCCTTTGCTTTGTTTCTAGCCGTTGCAGGATTGGCCTTGTTGCTGGCGTTCACCAACCCCCTGGCGGCATGGCTGACGCTGGCTTCGCTGCTCGGTTACGCGGTGGTCTACACCGGTTTTCTCAAGCGTGCGACGCCACAAAATATTGTCATCGGAGGCCTGGCCGGTGCCGCGCCACCGCTGTTGGGCTGGGTCGCCGTCACCGGCCACGTCAGCGCCGAGCCCTTGTTGCTGGTGCTGATCATCTTCGCCTGGACCCCGCCGCACTTCTGGGCGCTGGCCATTCACCGCAAGGAGGAATACGCCAAGGCCGATATCCCGATGCTGCCGGTTACCCACGGCGAGCATTACACCAAGGTGCATATCCTGCTCTATACCTTTGCGCTGCTGGCGGTGAGCCTGATGCCCTACGTGATCCACATGAGCGGCCCGCTGTACCTGGCATGCGCACTGTTGTTGGGCGGACGCTTTCTGCAATGGGCCTGGGTGCTGTACCGTGGCGCTCAGCCGCACGCGGCGATCAACACCTTCAAGTACTCTATCTGGTACCTGTTCCTGCTGTTTATCGCCCTGCTCGTAGACCACTACTTACTGTTGAACCTATGACTCGAACTCAAAAAACCGTCTTTATCCTGGTGGCCATCGTCGCGTTGATCATGGGCCTGACCGTTAACAAAGTGCTGTCGGGCAAGGGCCAGGGCGACCCTACCGCGTTGATCGACGCCGGCATCATCCTGCTGCCGCAAAGCCGTCAGCTGCCGCCAGTGACCATGACCAACCAGGACGGCCAGCCGGTGCTGGTCAACGAGTTGAAAGGCAAGTGGAGCCTGCTGTTCTTCGGCTACACCTTCTGCCCCGACATCTGCCCGACCACCCTCGCCCAACTGCGCCAGATCAAGAGCGAGTTGCCTAAAGAGGCTGTGGATAAGTTGCAGGTGATTCTGGTCAGCGTCGACCCGAATCGCGACACCCCGACTCAGCTCAAGCAGTACCTGGGCTACTTCGACCCGCAATTCCAAGGCATCACCGGCGCGAACGTGGAGGATGTGCAGAAGGTCTCGAATGCCGTGAGCATCCCATTCATCCCGGCAGACACCAGCAAGCCCAACTACACCGTCGACCACAGCGGCAACCTCGCGCTGATCGGCCCGGATGGTACCCAGCGCGGGTTTATCCGTGCGCCGTTGAACAACCAGAAGCTGGTGGCGCAACTGCCAGGGTTGTTGCAGCGCAAGTAACAGGCAACGCAAAACACATGTGGGAGGGGGCTTGCCCCCGATGGCGGCAGATCAGACAGCTCATGCAGCGACTGATACTCCGCAATCGGGGGCAAGCCCCCTCCCACATTTTTTGATCTCCAGCGTGTTGGAGACCGAGTCGGATCAGAACGCCGGCAGGATCGCGCCTTTGTACTTCTCTTGGATGAATTGCTTCACCTCAGGGGTGTGCAGGGCTGCAATCAGCTTCTTCATCGCGTCCGAATCCTTGTTGTCTTCGCGGCTCACCAGGATGTTCACGTAAGGCGAGTCATTGCCTTCGATCACCAGGGCGTCCTTGGACGGGTCCAGCTTGGCTTCCAGCGCATAGTTGGTGTTGATCAGCGCCAGGTCGACCTGGGTCAGCACGCGCGGCAGGGTGGCGGCTTCGAGTTCGCGGAATTTCAGGTTTTTCGGGTTTGCGGTGATGTCCTTGATGGTCGACAGGATGTTGGTCGGGTCCTTCAGGGTGATCAGGCCGTTGTTGGCCAGCAGCAACAGGGCACGGCCGCCGTTGGTGGCGTCGTTCGGGATCACCACGTTGGCACCGTTTGGCAGGTCTTCCAGCTTCTTGTACTTGCTGGAGTAAGCCCCCAGGGGCTCCAGGTGCACAGCGCCGACGCTTACCAGCTGAGTGCCTTTGGCTTTGTTGAATTCATCCAGGTATGGCTGGTGCTGGAAGAAGTTCGCGTCCAGGCGCTTTTCCGCGACTTGGACGTTGGGCTGTACGTAGTCAGTGAACACTTTGACTTGCAGGTCCACGCCTTCTTTGGCGAGGGCAGGCTTCACGAATTCCAGGATTTCCGCGTGGGGCACTGGCGAGGCTGCGACTTTCAGGGTCTCGGCGGCGTGGGCGGAAAACGCGGCAACGGCGGCGAAAGCAACCAGTAGTTTTTTCATCCAACAAGCTCCTTGTTCGGGCATGTGCCGGCTTGTGACCGGCAATGGCCGTTATTTTCGAGAAAAATGCACCACCAGCTTGTCGCCGACGGTTTGCAGAATTTGCACCAGGATCAACAGCATCACCACGGTGACCACCATCACATCGGTCTGGAAACGCTGGTAACCGAAACGGATCGCCAGGTCACCCAGGCCGCCGGCACCGACCACGCCGGCCATGGCCGTGTAGGACACCAGTGTAATCGCCGTCACCGTTATCGCTGCGAAGATGCCGGGGCGTGCCTCGGGCAGCAGCGCGTTGATGATGATCTGGCGGGTGCTGGCGCCCATGGACTGGGTGGCTTCGATGATGCCGCGGTCCACTTCACGCAGGGCGGTTTCCACCAGGCGCGCGAAGAATGGCGTGGCACCCACCACCAGTGGCGGGATCGCGCCCGCAACGCCCAGGGAGGTGCCGGTGATCAGTACGGTGAACGGGATCATCACGATCAACAGGATGATGAACGGCAGCGAGCGCAGGATGTTCACGACCAGCGACAGCAGTGCGTACAGGCCTTTTTGCTCGAACAGCTGGCGTGGGCTGGTCAGGAACAGCAGCACGCCCAAGGGCAGGCCAAGTACTACGGTGAAGAACAGCGAACCGAACAGCATGATCATGGTGTCGCCGGTGGCGAGCCAGATTTCGGACCAGTCGATATTGGCGAAGAAACTCAGGAACACTTCCATCAGCGCAGCACCTCCATGTGGACGTCTGCGGCGGTGAAGCGGGCAAAGGCCGCTTCCATGTCACCACCGGTGACCGCCAGGGTCAGTTGCCCGTAGGGGATGTCTTTGATGCGGTCGATGCGGCCGGCGAGGATGCTGTAGTCCACCCCCGTTTCGCGGGCGACGGTACCCAGCAATGGCGCGTAGGTCGCTTCGCCTTGGAACGTGAGCCGCACGATGCGGCCCGGTACGTGGGCGAAGTCATCGCGCTGTTCGCCTTCGTCGACCTGCTCGGCTTCCTGTACGAAGCGCTTGGTGGTCGGGTGCTTGGGGTGCAGGAACACGTCGGCCACCGAGCCTTGCTCGACGATCACGCCGGCATCCATCACGGCTACCTGGTCACACACGCGGCGGATCACATCCATTTCATGAGTGATCAGCACGATGGTCAGTTTCAACTCGCGATTGATCTCGGCCAGCAGTTGCAGGACCGAGGCGGTGGTTTGCGGGTCGAGGGCGCTGGTGGCTTCGTCGCACAGCAGGATTTTCGGCTTGGTCGCCAGGGCGCGGGCAATACCGACGCGTTGCTTCTGGCCGCCAGACAACTGCGCCGGGTACTTCTTGGCGTGGTCCGACAGGCCGACGCGGGCGAGTAGCTCGGCGACACGTTGGTCGATCTCCTTGCGCGACAATTCGCCGGCCAGGGTCAGTGGCAGCGCCACATTGTCGGCAACGGTCTTCGACGCCAGGAGGTTGAAGTGCTGGAAGATCATCCCGACCTGTTGACGGAAACGGCGCAGGCCGTTGGCATCCAGGGCGGTGACTTCTTCGCCGTCCACCGTGATCTGGCCGCCGCTGGGCTCTTCCAGGCGGTTGATCAGGCGCAGCAGTGTGCTTTTACCTGCACCCGAGTGGCCGATCAAGCCAAACACCTGGCCGTTCTCGACGCGCAGGCTGGTGGGGTGCAGCGCGGGAATATCCTTACCGGCGACGCGGTAGGTTTTATGGACGTTTTGAAACTCGATCACGTAGCGAACCTTGTGGGGCGCATTGAAAAGGGATCAGCGGTTAGCCGGGCGCGCATTTTAGCCTGTCCGAATAGCGTTTCTTAGCATTTATTTCGCATTCAACCAGTGATTTGGCAATAACGCGATCAAAGGTCACAAAAAAGGAACGGTGCAAAACCGTGTCAGTCACTACTTAAGCAACTCGATTTCCCAGGTGCCGTGCCTGGGGTTTTGCTCAAACGAGCCGGGGACCGCTCTGGCCACTTTGAATAAGGAGTTTTGACTGATGAGTACCAAGAAGCCAGCCACCCCGTCGAAGAGTGAGCTCGCGGGCACCGATACCCTGGACCGTGGCAACACCAACGCCAAGCTGCAGGCTCTGGAGGAATTCCGTTCCGATGCGACCGGCCAGGCCCTGCGTACCAACCAAGGCGTGAAGATTTCCGACAACCAGAACACCTTGAAAGTCGGTGCCCGCGGCCCTTCGCTGCTGGAAGACTTCATCATGCGTGAAAAAATCACGCACTTTGACCATGAGCGCATCCCCGAGCGCATCGTGCATGCCCGGGGCACTGGCGCTCATGGCTATTTCCAGACCTATGAAAACCATTCTGCGCTGAGCAAGGCGGGTTTCCTGCGCGACCCCGGCCATAAAACCCCGGTGTTCGTGCGTTTCTCCACGGTGCAGGGCCCGCGTGGTTCCGGCGATACGGTGCGTGACGTGCGCGGTTTCGCGGTGAAGTTCTTCACCGATGAAGGCAACTTCGACTTGGTCGGCAACAACATGCCGGTGTTTTTCATTCAGGATGCGATCAAGTTTCCCGACTTCGTGCACGCGGTAAAACCTGAGCCGCACAACGAAATTCCTACAGGCGGCTCGGCCCACGATACGTTCTGGGATTTTGTTTCGTTGCAGCCGGAATCGGCGCACATGGTGATTTGGGCGATGTCTGACCGTGCCATTCCAAAAAGCCTGCGTGCCATGCAGGGTTTTGGCATTCACACCTTCCGCTTCATCAATACCGAAGGTAAGTCGAGCTTTGTGAAGTTTCATTGGCACCCGAAGGTCGGCACCTGCTCCCTGGTGTGGGACGAAGCGCAAAAGCTTGCCGGTAAAGATACCGATTACCACCGTCGTGACCTGTGGGAAGCGATTGAAAGCGGCGACTACCCTGAGTGGGAGCTGGGTGTGCAGATCGTTGCGGAGGAAGACGAGCATAAGTTCGACTTCGACCTGCTCGACCCGACCAAGATCATCCCCGAGGAACTGGTGCCGATCACGCCGCTGGGCAAGATGGTGCTTAACCGCAACCCGGATAACTTCTTTGCCGAAGTCGAGCAGGTCGCGTTTTGCCCGGGTCATATCGTGCCGGGCATCGACTTCACCAACGACCCTTTGCTGCAAGGCCGTCTGTTTTCCTACACGGATACGCAGATCAGCCGTCTCGGTGGGCCGAACTTCCATGAGCTGCCGATCAACCGACCTGTGGTGCCTTTCCACAACGGTCAGCGCGACGCCCAGCATCGCACCGTGATCGACAAGGGCCGTGCGGCGTACGAGCCGAATTCTATTGATGGTGGTTGGCCGAAAGAAACGCCACCGGCTGCCCAGGATGGCGGTTTCGAGACCTATTACGAGCGCGTCGACGCCAATAAGGTGCGTGAGCGCAGTGAGTCGTTTGGCGATCACTTCTCGCAAGCCGCGCTGTTTTTCCACAGCATGAGCCATCACGAGAAAGAGCACATCATCGCGGCCTACAGCTTCGAGTTGGGCAAGGTGGAGCGTGAGTTCATTCGCGCACGTCAGGTCAACGAGATTCTGGCCAATATCGATCTGGAACTGGCCAAGCGCGTTGCGCAGAACCTCGGTTTGCCTGCACCGACCAAAGGCACGGTTGCGCCGCGTGAGACTTCGCTGAAAGAGTCGCCGGCGTTGAGCCAGGTGAACTTGCTGTCGGGTGATATCAAGACGCGCAAAGTCGCGATTCTTGCGGCTGACGGTGTGGATGGCGCGGCGATTGATGCGCTGAAAAAAGCACTGGAGGCAGAAGGTGCCCATGCGAAGTTGCTTGGGCCGACCTCGGCGCCGGTGAAGACGGCCGATGGCAAGAGCCTGCCGGTAGATGCGTCGATGGAAGGCATGCCGTCCATTGCGTTTGATGCCGTGTTTATCCCGGGTGGAAAAGAGTCGGTGAAAGCACTGAGCGGCGATGGTGTGGCGTTGCATTACGTTCTGGAAGCCTACAAACACCTGAAGGCGATTGCAGTTGCCAGTGACGTGAAGCCACTGCTGGATCTGCTGAAGCTAGAGGCGGATGCGGGGCTGATCGTTGGCGCGGATGCGAAAGCGTTCAAGGCGTTTTTTGCCGCGATTGCACAACATCGGGTTTGGGATCGTGAGCCGAAGGCTAAGGCGATTCCAGCTTAAGTTATTGGTTGCTTGTTAGACCGCTATCGGGGGCAAGCCCCTCCCACATTTGAATTGTGAATACATTCAATTGTGGGAGGGGCTTGCCCCCGATGCGTTATTCCGCCTTGCGCGGAATCAAAACCACCTGCGCCGGAATATGTTTCAAAATCTGCCGGTGAATCTTCAGCTCATACCCCGAATCAATGCGCTTCACCCGTTTGGTCAGCAACGTGGCCAGCCATGGGTAATCCTGGGTACGCGGCGCCTGGATCGTCACATCACACTGGTAATTCACCACATCGGTGGCGATTGCATCCAGTTGATGGCGCAGCTCTTCGATGTCGGTGAGGTTCAGCGCCACGGTGGTGCTTGGCGCCGCCGGGTCGATGACCTTGGCTGCAGGCTTGGCTTCGGCGGCCTTGAGGGCCTCTTCGGCCTTATCCAACTCGGCCTTGCGGGCGTGGGTGATGGCGCTGTTTACGCCGCCGGTCAGCGCCGGCGCCTTGGGCATCAGCGCGCGGGCACGGCTCAGGGCGGTGGCGGCGGCGTTTACGTCGCCTTTTTGCAGCACGATCTGGCTGCGCTGCAGGTAAGCCTCGGCCAATTGACGTTGGTAGGGTTCCAGCGTCGGGTCATTGGGCGACTGGGCCTGCAGCGCGGCCAGTTGGTCTTCGGCGGTGGCCAGCTCACTGCTGGCCAGGTTTTGCTCCAGCTGCGCGATGGCCGCAGCACGCGGATCCGTAGCCTCTGGGGCGGCGGGCGGTGTGCTTTGACAGGCGCCCAGCAGCAGGGAAAACGCGGCAAGGAGCAGATAACGGGAGGTGAACAGCTTCATTCCTGCGACTCTCTATTTGCGCAAAAAGCGAGCAAGTCTACACCCCTCGACGGGGCAGGACAAAACTCAGCAGAAACAGGGCGGCGGCCGTCACCACAATGGACGGCCCTGCCGGTGTGTCCTTGAACCACGACAACGCCAGGCCGCCGCACACTGCCAGCATGCCCAACAGGCTGGCACCGATCGCCATCTGCTCCGGTGAGCGGGCATGGCGCTGGGCGGCGGCGGCGGGGATGATCAACAGCGACGTGATCAACAATACGCCGACAATCTTCATCGCGACAGCGATCACCACCGCGATCAACAACATGAGCGCCATGCGCAGGGCGGGCACCGGCAAGCCTTCTACGGTTGCCAGTTCTTCATGCGCGGTGATTGCCAGCAATGGGCGCCACAGGGTCACCAGCAGCGCCAGTACGGCAGCGCTGCCGCCGAGGATCCATGCGAGGTCGGTGGGACTGATCGCCAACAGGTCGCCAAACAGGTAGGCCATCAAGTCGATGCGCACTTCATGCATAAAGCTCAGCACCACCAGGCCCAGGGACAGCGTGCTCGGCGCCAGGATGCCGAGCAGGGTGTCGGAGGCCAGCGGTTGGCGTTGCTGCAGGGTCACCAGCAATACCGCCAGGAGCAGGCAGCCCACGGTTACCGCGATGGTCGGGCTGACATCCAGCAGGAAGCCCAGGGCCACCCCCAGCAGCGCGGCGTGGGACAACGTGTCGCCAAAGTACGCCATGCGTCGCCAGACCACGAACGAGCCCAGTGGGCCCGCCACCAACGCCAGAGCCAAGCCTGCCAGCAGGGCGTAAAGCAGAAAATCAGCCATGCTTGCAGCTATCTCCATGAACGTGGGTGTGGGGCGTCGCGGGATCGTCAACGACAGCGCCATGCAGGTCATGGGCATGGTCGTGATGATGGTGATAGATCGCCAGGCTCTGGGCGTTCTTGCCGAACAGCTCGACGAACGCCGGGTCGCTGCTGACTTGTTCCGGGTGGCCGGAGCAGCACACGTGGCGATTGAGGCATACCACCTGGTCGGTGGTGCTCATCACCAAGTGCAAATCATGGGAGACCATCAGCACGCCGCAGCCATGGCGGTCGCGCAGACGGGTGATCAGGCTGTACAACTCAGCCTGGCCGGCGACGTCGACGCCCTGCACGGGTTCATCCAGCACCAGCAACTCGGGTTCGCGCAACAGGGCGCGGGCCAGCAGCACGCGCTGCATTTCGCCGCCGGAGATGCTTTGCACCGGGCTGTCGATGACCTGTTCGGCCCCGACTTCCTTGAGGGCGGCCTGTGCGCGGGCGCGGTCCACACCGGGCACCAGGCGCAAAAAACGCAGTACGGATAAGGGCAGAGTCGGATCAACGTGCAGCTTTTGCGGCATATAGCCCACGCGCAGCCTGGGCTTGCGCCACACGCTGCCGGTGTCGGGTTTGAGCAGGCCAAGTACGGCGCGCACCAGGGTGGTCTTGCCGGCGCCATTGGGGCCGATCAGGGTGACGATCTGCCCCGGCTCGACGCTCAATGCGATGTTATCCAGCACGTTTTGCCCGGCGAACGTGACGCCGACCTGCTCCAGGCGGATTAACGCGTTGCTCATCAAGCCCCCTGGCAGCCCGAGCACAGGCCGACCACTTCGACCGTTTGCCCTTCGACCCGGAAGCCCACGTCGGCGGAGCTCTTGATGATGGCGTCGCTGATGCTTTTTTGTTCAAGTTCGATGGCGGCGTGGCACTCGCGGCAGATCAGGAACTGGCCCTGATGCGCGTGTTCCGGGTGGTTGCAGCCGACAAACGCGTTGAGCGAGGCAATGCGGTGCACCAGGCCATTTTCCAGCAGGAAATCCAGCGCGCGATACACCGTAGGCGGCGCGGCGCGGCGGCCGTCCTGCTCGCTGAGCACACCCAGGATGTCGTAGGCGCCCAGGGGTTTGTGGCTCTGCCAGACCAGTTCCAGCACCCGGCGGCGCAGAGCAGTCAGGCGCAAGCCCTTCTGTGCGCAGAGGGTGTCGGCCTCCGACAGCGCGGTATGCACGCAGTGAGAGTGGTCGTGTGGACGGCTGGCAAGCGGTGTTTTAGGCATGAGCGGCGACAGATATTTGATAGAGACGTTATTATGTTACCCGTTCCTACGCCATTGAGTGGTCATCGTGTCCCGACTTTTTCCCGTTTTTGTCGTATTTGTCACCAGTTTGTTCATGACTGGCGCCGCTCAGGCTGAGGTCAAGGTGCTGACCAGCATCAAGCCGTTGCAGTTGATTGCCGCTGCTGTGCAAGACGGTGTGGCCGTTCCGGAGGTGTTGTTGCCGCCGGGTGCGTCGCCGCATAACTATGCGTTGCGCCCATCCGACGTACGGCGCGTGCAGTCAGTCGATCTGCTGTATTGGATCGGGCCGGATATGGAGAGCTTCCTTCCTCGCGTGCTCAAAGGTCGTACAGCCGCGACCGTTGCTGTCCAAGACCTGCCAGGCATGAAGCTCCGCCGCTTCGCCGAAGATAGCCATTCCCACGCCGACGATGCCGACGAACATGACCATGATCATCGCCCAGGCAGCGTGGATGCGCACTTATGGTTGTCGACGGTCAATGCTCGTGTGATCGCCGCGCGCATGGCGTCTGACCTCAGCGCTGCCGACCCGAGCAATGCCGCGCGTTACCAGAGCAACGTGAAGGCATTCGACGAGCGCCTGGATGCCCTTGATGCGCGCCTTAAAAAGCGCATGGCGAGCATCGGTGACAAACCTTACTTCGTGTTCCACGAAGCCTTTGATTACTTCGAAGACGCTTACGGGCTCAAGCACACCGGTGTGTTCAGTGTTGCTGCCGAAGTGCAGCCTGGCGCCCAGCATGTGGCGGCGATGCGTACGCGTTTGGAGGAAGTGGGCAAGACCTGCGTGTTCAGCGAGCCGCCTTTGCGTCCGCGCCTGGCTGAAACCCTGGTGGCTGGCCTTCCGGTGAAGTTGGCGGAATTGGATGCGCTGGGCGGCTACACCCCGGCCACAGCCCAGGGTTACGAACAGGTGCTGGAGAAATTGGGGAACGACTTGGCAGGGTGCCTGGAGTCGTTATAAGCCGCAGCGCAGATCAAATGTAGGAGGGGGCTTGCTCCCGATGACGGCGTTTCAGTCGATGATAAGTTGACTGGTCCACCGCCATCGGGAGCAAGCCCCCTCCCACATTTTGACCGGGTTGGTCCTTAGAGCGCGAATGGCAGGTGGACGGTGACCTGCTGACGCTGCGTCAACCGATGCTCGAACTCGGCGGGATCGTGAATCAGCACATCCTGCCCGGCAAACGACTCGGCAGCGATCAGGCGCGACAACCAGAACCGCACGCACGCCACCCGCAACATGATCGGCCACAACTCGGCCTCCTTGGCGGTAAACGGACGCAGCCCGGCGTAGGCACCCAGCAGCGCACGGGCGCGCGGGCCATCGATGACGCCATCGGCGTCCGAACACCAGTCATTCAGGGCGATTGCCACGTCGTAGAGCATCGGACCCGAGCAGGCGTTGTAGAAGTCGATCAGGCCGGTCAGGTGCGTGCCTTCGAACATCGCATTGTCGCGGAACAGGTCGGCGTGAACGTTCGCGCGTGGCAGAGCGAGGATGTCGGCCTTGTGGGCCTCGATTTCGGTCAATGCAGCGTGCAGCAGGCTTTGCTGTGCATCGTTCAAGTGCGAAATCAGCTGCGCACCCTCGTTGAGCATCCAGTCCAGGCCGCGATCGGTCTTGCGCTCCAGCACTTTCTCGCCTTGCGTCGCCAGGTGCAGATGACCGAGAAGGTCGCCTACCTGGGCGCAATGCTGTGCGTTGGCGTCCTTGATGTGTTTGCCGGCCAGGCGTGGTTGCAGCAGGGCCGGTTTGCCTTTCAGTTCGCGCAATGCCACGCCATCGGTGGTGCGCAGGGCATAGGGCACCGGCAGGTCGGCGTCGTGGAGCACGTCGAGCAGTTCGATGAAGAACGGCATTTCCGCGACGGGGCCGCGCTCAACCAGGGTCAGGACGAATTCGCCCTGTTCCAGGCTGATAAAGAAATTGGTGTTTTCGCTACCAGCGGCAATCCCCTGGAAGTCAAGCAGGCGGCCGAGCCCGTAGGGGGCAAGAAAGGTTTCCAGCTCGGGCCGAGCCAGGGGGGTGAACACAGACATGGTTAAAACTGCCAGTACGGGCGCCGCGGTGCGCGGCGCCAATTGAAGTTAAGAAATCATTTCCATTCGAAGATCTTCCATGACGGAATCAGCATATCCGGCTGGTCAGAGCGGATGAAGTTCGCGTCGGTTCCGTCCGCGCGCACGAGGAAATACGGCGGAAAGCCTTTCTTCGTTATCTTGATTGCGTACAGGAAACCGTTTTGGCGGTACTCCTGAATGGTTCTGTCGCCCTCCGTGCGAATGGTAACTTCCGGATCACCCGAAGGGGCACTGTCTGCTGCGATGGCAACCATCGGAGCGAGTGCAATCAGGCCGGTCAACAGCAGGCGATTGAATGTACGCATGATAACCTTGTCCCTTTGTTTTCATTGGTCCGGCTATTCTAGCGCCTGACCCGCCGAAAAGGTTGATCCTGCTCATGAGCCAAGCACCCCTCGTCCTGGTGGACGGTTCTTCATATCTGTACCGCGCCTTCCACGCGCTGCCACCGCTGACCACCTCCAAAGGCCTGCCGACCGGTGCGGTCAAGGGCGTGTTGAACATGCTCAAAAGCTTGCGCAAACAGTATCCGGACAGCCCGTTCGCAGTCGTGTTCGACGCAAAGGGTGGAACCTTTCGCGATGACATGTACGCCGAATACAAGGCCAATCGCCCGAGCATGCCCGATGACATGCGTCTGCAGATCGAGCCACTGCACCAGAGCGTGATAGCCCTCGGTTTCCCGTTGCTGTGCGTCGAAGGCGTCGAGGCCGATGACGTGATCGGCACCCTGGCCCGCAGCAGTGCGGCCGCTGACCGTCCGGTGGTGATCTCCACCGGCGACAAGGACATGGCGCAGTTGGTCGACGGGCACATTACCTTGGTCAACACCATGACCGGTAGCTCAATGGACATTGAGGGCGTAAAGGAGAAATTTGGTGTCGCTCCGGAGCAGATCATCGACTATCTGGCGTTGATGGGGGATTCGTCCGACAACATCCCTGGCGTCCCGGGCATTGGTCCTAAGACGGCTTCCGGCTTGCTGGTAGGTGTGAATGGCGGTCTGAAAGAGCTTTATGAGCAGTTGGATATCGTGCCGACCTTGCCGATCAGGGGTGCCAAAACGTTACCCGCCAAGCTCGAAGAGCACCGGGAGATGGCGTTCCTCTCGTATCAGTTGGCGACGATCAAGATCGATGTGCCGCTGGATGTGGGCCTGGATGACTTGCACTTGATCGAACCGGACCGCGAGAAACTCCTGGAGCTGTATACCCTGCTGGAGTTCAAGAGCTGGTTTGATGAGATTCAGCGTGATGCCAAGCGCGTGGAGCTCAAGGCCGCGCCTGTTGCCGAGGACATTGTTGAGGTTGCCCCCGCAGCACCCGCAGAGACGATCTACACCACCATTCTCGACCAAGGCACATTCGATGTCTGGATGAAGAAGCTCAACGACGCGACGTTGTTCGCTTTCGACACCGAAACCACCGGGATCGACGCCCAGCAGGCGCAGTTGGTCGGGGTGTCCTTTGCCGTGAAGCCCCATGAAGCTGCCTACATCCCGCTGACCCACTCCTACATCGGTGCGCCGCCGCAGTTGGATCGCGACACCGTGTTGCTGGCCTTGAAGCCATTGCTGGAAGACCCGAGCAAGCTCAAGGTCGGCCAGCACGCCAAGTTCGACATGAATATCCTGGTCAACTGTGCCATCGGCGGCGACCCGGCGAATGGCATCAGCGTGCGCGGCATCGCTTTCGACACCATGCTTGAATCCTATGTGTTGAATTCCACTGCGACCCGCCATGACATGGACAGCCTGGCCAAGAAGTACCTGGACTACGACACCGTCAGTTTCCAGGACATCGCCGGCAGAGGCGCCAAGCAGCTGACGTTCGACCAGATCCCGCTCGAACAGGCTGGCCCTTATGCCGCCGAGGATGCCGACGTGACGCTGCGCCTGCATCAGGCATTGCACGCACAACTCACGGCCATACCAAGCCTGGCGAGTGTGCTGACGGACATCGAAATTCCCTTGGTACCGGTGCTGGCACGTATCGAACGCCAGGGCGCCCTGGTGGATGCGCAGCTGCTCGGTGTCCAGAGCATCGAGCTGGGCAATAAGATGGTTGAGCTGGAGCGCCAGGCGTTCGAGATCGCCGGCGAAGCATTCAACCTGGGTTCGCCCAAGCAGCTCGGGGCGATTCTCTACGAGAAACTCGGCCTGCCGGTGCTGAAAAAGACGGGCAAGGGACAGGCGTCCACGGCAGAGGAAGTGCTGGCCAAGCTGGCCGAAGATGACTATCCGCTGCCCAAGGTACTGATGCAGTACCGCAGCATGAGCAAGCTGAAAAGCACTTACACCGACCGCTTGCCGGAGCAGATCAACCCGCGTACCGGGCGTGTTCACACCTCTTACCATCAGGCGGTGGCGGCGACCGGGCGACTGTCTTCCAGCGACCCGAACCTGCAGAACATCCCGGTGCGCACCGCCGAAGGGCGGCGCATCCGCCAGGCATTCGTGGCGCCGAAGGGCTACAAACTGCTGGCGGCGGACTATTCGCAGATCGAACTGCGAATCATGGCGCACCTGTCCAAGGACGAGGGGCTGATGAATGCGTTCCGCAACGACCTGGACGTGCACACCGCCACGGCGGCCGAGGTGTTCAAGGTTGAATTGGCTGAGGTCACGTCCAATCAGCGTCGCAGTGCCAAGGCGATCAACTTTGGCCTGATCTACGGTATGGGGGCACAGAAGCTCGGCAAGGACATCGGTGTCGATACCAAGACCGCAAAGGCTTACATCGATGTGTACTTCGCCCGCTACCCAGGGGTTCGCGAGTACATGGAGCGCACCCGCGCCCAGGCTGCCGATCAAGGCTACGTGGAAACGTTCTTCGGGCGTCGGCTGTATTTGCCGGACATCAATTCCAACAAACCTCAGGAGCGCGCGGCCGCAGAACGCACGGCGATCAATGCGCCGATGCAGGGCACGGCGGCGGATATCATCAAGAAAGCCATGGTGCTGGTGGATAACTGGCTGACCGCGTCGGGCCTGGATGCCAAGGTGATCCTGCAGGTACACGATGAACTGGTGCTGGAAGTGCGTGAGGATCTGGTGGCAGAGGTCAGCGAGAAGATTCGCGAGCACATGAGTGCGGCCGCGCAGTTGGATGTGCCGTTGGTGGTGGACGTTGGTGTAGGCGATAACTGGGACGAAGCGCACTGATTTCGCGGCGCCGCCATCACCGGGCGTGATGGCGGAGTGCTTTAGACCGGAAATCCGTTTCAGTTATTACCAATAGTTTTTTGAACCTGCCGGAACTTAACCCGTGAATTGCTACTCAGAGTTACTGAATGGGTGGTGAAGCCCTTCAATGCTCCTATGTTGTGTTAAGTGTTGGCAGATATCCGGACCCCGCCCTAGCGGTCCGGTACTTGAACCCCGAACTTCCCCTCCCCATACGAAGTCCGGGGTTTTTTTTGCCCGCAGAAAAGTTATTCGGCGAGTTCCGCACCTTTGTCTGCCAGTTCCATCCAGCTGGCCAGTACGGTATAGGCATCTTCCAGGCCCATGCGCTTGGGGGCCGAGAACAGCTGGATAGTGATTGTGTCGCCCCAGCCCTTACGAATTTCGGACTGCACTTTGAGCAGGGTGTTCTTGGCGGCGCCGTAGGTGAGCTTGTCGGCCTTGGTCAGCAGGATATGCATCGGCATGCCGCTGGCGACGGCCCAGTCGAGCATCAGCAGGTCGAAGTCGGTCATTGGATGACGGATGTCCATCATCAGGATCAACCCCTTCAAACTCTCCCGGCCGCCCAGGTAAGCCTCCAGGTGACGCTGCCAGTGCAGCTTCAGCGGGATAGGTACTTTTGCATAACCGTAGCCCGGCAGGTCGACCAGACGCCGATCATCGTCTAGCTTGAAGAAGTTGAGTAACTGCGTGCGGCCTGGTGTTTTCGAGGTGCGCGCCAGGCTGGCGTGGGTCAGTGTGTTCAGTGCGCTGGATTTACCGGCGTTGGAGCGACCGGCAAAGGCGACTTCAAAGCCTTCGTCATCGGGGCATTGGTCAACTTTGGCGGCGCTGAGCATGAAGGTGGACTGTTGGCACAGGCCGAGGATGGGGTTCTTGAGTTGCATGAGATTTCCGATGTGGGCGGTGCCGAAAAAGGGTGCGGCAAGCGGTGTCGTTTCCGTTTCAGTAGCGCCAGTATATAATGCCGCAGATTTTGTGTGTGCTTTGTCCCAGCGAAGGATGAAGTTCACGGGAGCGATAGACCTTTATTGCGCATTAGAACGCAAAACGCTCTCAAACCCTGAAAAGGTCGATGTATGACCCGATGGTTGCTCGCTTTCGGTGCCCTGATTCCGCTTTCTGGCGCTCAGGCTACACAGGATCCGGAAGTGGTGTACAACCGAGTTTGCGTGGCTTGCCATGCTGGCCAACTGCCGAATGCCCCGAGGCGGGGTGACCAGGCAGCCTGGGCGCCAAGACTGGCGCAGGGCATGGACACGCTGGTGCAACACGTGACCCAGGGTTTCAAGGCAATGCCGCCGCGTGGTTTGTGCATGGACTGCAGTACCGAGGATTACCAGGCCATCATTGAGTTGATGGTGAGTAAACCCGGTAGATAACTCTTAAACCCTTAGCCGTAGTTGGATTAGCTGATGAACAAACTGATCGTGAGTCTGCTGTTGACCTTGGGCATCACCGGTGTTGCCTTTGCTGCAGAGGGCCCCCCTAAAGGTGTTGCCACTGCCGGCCAAGCGAAAGCCGCCGTATGTGGTGCCTGCCATGGGCCGGATGGTAACAGTCCGGCGCCGAACTTCCCCAAATTGGCCGGCCAGGGTGAACGTTACCTGACCAAGCAGATGCACGACATCAAGGACGGCAAGCGCACGGTCCTGGAAATGACCGGCTTGCTGACCAACCTCAGTGATCAGGACTTGGCGGATATCGCGGCGTATTTTGCCAGCCAGAAGGGCAGTGTGGGAGCTGCTGATCCGAAACTGGTGGCTCGTGGCGAAAAACTGTTCCGCGGCGGAGACTTGGATAAAGGCCTGCCTGCCTGCACGGGTTGCCACTCGCCCAATGGCGCGGGCATAGCCGCCGCCGGCTTCCCGCACCTGAGCGGCCAGCACGCTACCTACATTGCCAAGCAGCTGACCGATTTCCGTAAGGAAGAGGCAGGGCGAGCCAATGATGGCGACGCGGCAATCATGCGCACCATCGCTCGCAAGCTGAGTGATGAAGACATCGCCGCCGTCTCCAGCTACATCCAGGGCCTGCACTAAGGTGCACGCAACGTTAACGCTCGATTAATCCATCGATGCAAGCATAAAAAGGGTGGCTTAGGCCGCCCTTTTTTGTGGCCGCTGCCGTTACACTAACGAACTCATGTCCGCGTAGACCTGTCACAACAAAGGTCGCGTGAGGCGACTTTATTTGTCCAGGAGTAAAGCATGCGTAATCTGATCCTCAGCGCCGCTCTCGTCACTGCCAGCCTCTTCGGCATGACCGCGCAAGCTGCCGATGTGCCGCTTGAAGCCGGTAAAACCTACGTTGAATTGGCCAACCCAGTGCCGGTTTCGGTACCGGGCAAGATCGAAGTGGTGGAGTTGTTCTGGTACGGCTGCCCGCATTGCTACGCTTTTGAGCCGGTCATCAACCCTTGGGTCGAGAAGCTGCCTAAGGACGTGAATTTCAAGCGCATCCCCGCCATGTTCGGCGGCCCATGGGATGCCCACGGCCAACTGTTCCTGACTCTGGAAGCCATGGGTGTGGAGCACAAAGTTCACAATGCAGTATTCGACGCAATCCAGAAACAAGGCAAGCGCCTGACCAAGCCTGACGAAATGGCTGACTTCGTTGCCACCCAAGGTGTCGACAAGGACAAGTTCCTGGCCACCTTCAACTCCTTCGCCATCCAGGGCCAGATCAAACAGGCCAAGGAACTGGCGCAGAAGTACGGCGTGCAAGGCGTACCGACCATGATCGTCAACGGCAAGTACCGTTTCGACCTGGGCACCACCGGTGGTCCTGAAGCGACCCTCAATGTTGCCGACCAGTTGATCGCCAAAGAACGCGCAGCCAAGTAAGGGGCTCCTCATGCGCCGCTGGGGTACTCAACGTGTGGTTGGCCTGCATGAACCGCAGGTCAACGAACATCACCTGGATTCCACGGGCCTGCCGGCTGATAGCCGCCTGCGCCTGCTCAGCTTCAATATCCAAGTGGGCATCAGTACCGAGAAGTACCGGCACTACCTCACCCGTGGCTGGCAGCACTTGCTGCCCCACAACGGCCGGGCCGGTAACCTGCAGAAGATCGGCGACCTGTTGAATGATTTCGACCTGGTCGCCCTGCAGGAAGCCGACGGCGGCAGCATGCGTTCCGGCTATATCAACCAGGTAGAACACCTGGCGCACCTCGGGGCGTTCCCCTACTGGTATCAGCAGCTCAATCGCAACCTCGGGCGCCTGGCGCAGCACAGTAATGGTGTGCTCAGCCGCTTGAAGCCAACGGCCATCGAAGATCATCCGTTACCGGGCCCCAAGGGGCGCGGGGCGATTCTCGTGCGTTTTGGCGAAGGGCCTGAGGCCTTGGTGGTGGTGATGATGCACCTGGCGCTCGGGGGACGTACGCGCAACCTGCAGCTGGCCTACGTGCGTGACCTGATTGGCAACTACAAGCATCAAGTGTTGATGGGTGACATGAACACCCATGCGAACGACCTCCTGCTGAATTCCCCGTTGCGTGACCTCGGGTTACTGGCGCCGCAAGTCGAAGCCACGTTCCCCAGCTGGCGCCCGCAACGCTGTCTTGACCATATTCTGCTCAGTCCGACTCTCACACTTGAGAGTGTGCAGGTGCTGGCGCAGCCCATCTCCGATCACCTGCCGGTCGCGGTAGAGATTCGTCTGCCGGGTTCGCTCACGGCTGATGCATTGCCCGCGTTGAGCCCCGGCCCTCGCGGACCCCTTGCATGAGCGACGACGCACAGCGCTGGAAAGAAAAATACCTCTTAAGCATTGAGCAACAAGAAAAGCTCGAACGCCGCTGGGCCGCCCGCCTCGACCTGCTGCGTCGTGGGCTGGTGCGCAGCACGCTGGCGGCGGAAGGCACCGACCGCGCAGTTGACCAATGCATGAAGGAAATGCGCGACGTTGTGCGTACCGACGACATGGACGCCGCCCTCGCCGCCTTGCTGCCGCGCCTGGAAAAGGCGGTACTGGATTCGGAGCAGCGCCGCGAAACCCGGATCGACCAGATGAGCACCGCACTGACGTCCCTGGTTACGCAGTTGCAAAAGCTGCCGCTGCCCCGTGAAGTAGCCCGACCGCTGAAAACCTTCGCCAAGCAGTTGGATGGCCGCGTCAGCCAGGCACGTGAGATTCCCTTGTTGCTCAGCGAGTTGAGCAGCCTGCAAGGGCAGGCACTGAATAACCTGGAGCCGGACGGTGAAACCGTGCGTCCTGGGCCGGGTTTGCTGCAACGTCTGTTTGGTGCCAAGGACGTTTCGAACGAGGCCGCGCCCAGCGAGCCTGTCCCCAGCCCGCCCCCGGTACCTGCTGCGCCTGTTGCGCCCAAGCCCGCCGCCGAGCCTCAGGAGCCCGAACAGTCCGACGCGTTGACGCAAGCGTTGCGGGCCTTTGCGTCGCCGCCTCAGGCGCCTCAGGCGCCGGTTGCCGCGCAGCCTGAAGCCACAGCGCCCGCCAAGGCTGTCGATATCGCCAGTGAAAAGTTTGTGTACGAGGCGCCTGCTCAAAGGGTCACAGTGGCTGCGCCTGTCGACGTATCTCCAGCGCCTGACGAGCTAAGGGAGCCTGAGCCTCAGGTGGAAGAGCCCGCCTCCGAAAGCGCTCTCGCTGCCTTTATCGAAACGCCGCAGGTTGCTGTCGAGGCGCCGGAGGAGACGGTGATCGGCAGCCTCTCGCTCCCTCCGGTTCTTGACGCCGAAGAACTGGACCCCGATGAACTTCAATCGGATGGCCTCTACTCCTTGCCGGATTCACCGGAGCCGTCCTACAGCTCCGTGGCCAAGCATATCGAAGATACCCTGATCGGCCTGTTGGAGGAGCTGGCCCTACCCGAGCGCCATCGTCCCCAGGCCGAAGCCATGCGCGAGCGCCTGGCCCACGGTTTGAACTGGTACGAATTGCTGCCGATCCTCGATGACCTGGCGGTGCTGATGCTGGCGATCACCGACAGCGGCCAGCACGAGTTTGAGGCTTACCTCAAACAGCTCAACGAACGCCTCGAAGCCTTCCAGGGCCATCTGCAAGTGGCCAGCGACGGTCATGCTGACAGCCGCTCCGCTGCCAGGGAGCTGGACACGCAGATTCGTGAACAGGTCGACGGCCTGCAAAGCAGCGTCCAGGACGCGGCCGACCTGGACAGCCTCAAGCAGGTGCTGGAAAGCCACCTTGAGGGTTTGCTCGGTACCATGGACGAGCACCAGCAACAACGTGACCAGCGCGAGCAGGAAGTGGCGGCGCGCCTGAAAGGGCTGGCCGAGCGGGTCGCCAATATGGAGCAGGAAGCCCAAGGATACCGTGAGCACCTCGAGGTGCAGCGCCAGAAGGCCCTGATCGATCCGCTCACCGGCTTGCCTAACCGCGCGGCCTGGAGCGAGCGCCTGGACCACGAGGTCAATATCTGGCACCAGCGTGGCAATAGCCTGTCGCTCGCGATGCTGGACCTGGATCACTTCAAGCGCATCAACGATGGCTATGGCCATCTGGCGGGCGACAAGGTGCTGAAAATCATCGCCAACGTCCTGCGCAAGCGCCTGCGGCCCAACGACTTTATCGCGCGGTTTGGCGGTGAGGAGTTTGTGTTGCTGATGCCCGACTCATCCCTGTCGGATGCCCTGGCGGTGGGTGAAGTACTGCGTGCCGCGATTGCGGCCTGCCCGTTTCACTTCAAGGGCGAACCGGTGACGATTACCGTGTCCATGGGCGTGGCGCAGTTGCAGCCGAGTGAGCGCAGCGAGCTGGCACTCAAGCGGGCCGACGAGGCGTTGTATCGGGCCAAGGCGGCTGGGCGTAATCAGGTGCAGGCGGCGTAAAAGATGTTCCATTGTGTAATTTGACCGCCGGGCCACAAACGGTACGTTACACTGTTGCATTATCGTCTTCAGCGTACCGTCTTCCGCCATGAAATCCTTGTACTTTGCCTGTGTATTTCTTCTGCTCGCCGGCTGCGCCAGTGGTCCGCGCCTGGACACCAGCCATCCCTCGGCGAACCACGACAACCGCGTGCAGTTCGTGGTCGTCCACTACACCTCCACCAATCTTGAACGTTCCCTTGCCCTGTTGACCCACGGCCAGGTCAGTGCTCATTACCTGATCGGCGACGACGCCGGCGCCACCATCTACAAGCTGGTGGATGAAAGCCAGCGTGCCTGGCATGCCGGGGAAAGCGAGTGGATGGGGCGTACCTGGCTCAATTCCAGTTCCATCGGTATCGAGATCGTAAACCCCGGCTACAAGGACACACCCACAGGCCGTTTGTGGTACCCGTATTCCGAGGCCCAAGTGAAATCGCTGGTGGTGTTGCTCAAGGACATCAGCAAGCGCAATGGCATCGACCCCAGGAACATCATTGGCCATAGCGATATCGCGCCCCTGCGCAAGCTCGATCCGGGGCCGCTGTTCCCCTGGAAGCGCCTGGCCGATGAAGGCCTGAGTGTGTGGCCGGATGCCCAGGCCGTCGCCCGCTTCCAGGTGCAGTACGCCGCTGAATTGCCGAGCATCACCTGGTTCCAGGAAGAATTGGCGCTCCTCGGTTACCCGACACCCCAGACGGGGGAGTTGGATGTCGCCACGCGCCATGTGATCGCGGCGTTCCAGATGCGGTTCCGGCCATCGCTGTTCGATGGCATGCCGGACGCCGAAAGTGCTGCCATCCTGCGTGCCCTGAACCGGCGTTAAGCTCCCTTCTACAAGGGCAGCGCCATATAGAACTGGGTGCCCTGCCCCGGTCGCGAATACACACCCATGCGGCCGCCGTGCAATTGCACGATCTCCTTGCACAGCGCCAGCCCCAGGCCGGCGCCACCCTTCTTGCGGCCAACCTGGACAAAGGGTTCGAAGATGCGCCCTTGTTGGCCATAAGCGATACCTTCGCCGTTGTCTTCGACGCTGATAATCACCCGTTCGCCATGTCGTCTCGCCTGCAGGCGAATCTGCCCAGCGTCGGCGGTATGGCGCAGGGCATTGCCCAGCAGGTTGTCGAGTACCCTTTCCAGCTGCGCCTGGTCGGCATACAGCCGTGGCAGATCTGATTGGACTTCGACCAGCAGCTCGATGTGTTGCGCATTGGCGGGCTCCACAAAACGCGCCCGCGCGTGTTCGAGCAGATCGGTCACGTCGCACGGTCCCAAGGTGAGTTTCTGCAGGCCGTTCTGGTAGCGCGAAAAGTTGAGCAGGTCGTTGATCAACTGCATCAGGCGCTGCATTTCTTCATTGACCGTATCCAGCAGGTCCGCTTCACGGGATTCCGGCGGGAACTTCGCGCGTTCACGGAACAGGCCGAACGCCATATGCATGCCGGTCACCGGCGTGCGCAGTTCATGGGAGGCGCGCAAGACGAATTCGCTGCGTACCCGTTCGAAGGCGCGCTGTTCGGTGACGTCGTGCAGCACCATCACCGCCCCAAGAATGTGTCCCTGGGTATGGCTGACAGGGGTGAGGCTGTAGGTCAGCAGACGCAGTTCGCCCTCGACTTCGACTTCCAGATCTTCCGGCGCGCGCTCCAGATTGCCGCCGCGCAACACCAGTTGCAGTTGTTCATCCAGCTCCGGGCGCACCAGCGCTTCGCCAAGGCCTTGGCCGAGCCGCTCCTCGTCCCAGCCCAATTGGCGTTGCGCAACGGGGTTGAGATGCTCCAGACGGCCTTGGCGGTCAATCATCAGCAGGCCGTCGTCGATGCTGTCGAGCACTGCTTGCAGGCGCTGCTGGCCCGCCAGCAGTTCGTCAACATTCGTCGCCTGATGCTGGCGCACCGCCTCGGCCATAAGGCCGAAGCGACGGGTCAACAGGTTCATTTCCGCTGCCGAAGAGATCGGTAGCGTCACTTCAAAATCGCCCTGACCGATCTTGTCCGCCGCTTTTGCCAGCGCTTCGATCGGCGCGCCAAATCGCCGGGCGATGCCATGGGCCGTGACAAATCCGATGATCAGCACTGCAAGGCCCACCAACCCCAGCAAGCCGGCGATCAGCAAGGCGCGCGCGCGGGATTTGTGCTCGCTGTTGCTGATGTTTTGCAGGGCCTGCTTATGTTGATCAATCAGCCCATTGCGCAGCGCATTGAAGGCTTCGGTGAGTTTTTCCTTGCTGCCCGGCGGTGGCGACGCTTGCTGGGATTGCTCGAATGCGTCCAGCAGGTTCTGGTATTGGGTTCGCGCCTGGCTGAAACCGTGGCTATGACCGTCGCGTTGCTCATGGGCGATGCCTTGGTCCAGCAGGTCGAAGTACCGCTGCTTGGCGCGTTGCAATGCCTGCGGATCGGGACGATGTTCCAGCATCATGATCAATTGGTCGCCAAGGCTTTGGCGCAGTTTGAGCCCCAGGTCCAGCGTGACGAAGTTGCTGCGAATCAGGGACTCCTGGGTCTTGGCCATTTGCATGACGCTGACCAGACCCAGGATCAGACCCAACAGGGCGACGGTGATCAGCGCTGAGATACTCAGGAACAACCGAGTGCGCAGTGTCATCGCGAGCTTCATAGGGTGCAGCTCACAGGTTGTACTGTTTGCGTTTGCGGTACAGGGTCGACGCGTCGATGCCGAGGGTACGGGCCGCCTGGTCCAGGGTGTCGCTGGTGGCGAGCACGGCGCCGATATGCGCTTTCTCCAGCTCGTCCAGGCTCAGCGCCGCGCCAATCCGTGGGGCGTTATTGGTGGGTTGCTCAGCCATGCCGAGGTGGATGATTTCGACCTTCTCCTGCGGGCAGATAATGCTGGCGCGCTCCACCACGTTGCGCAGCTCACGGATATTGCCGGGCCAGCGATAGTTGAGCAGGGCTTCGCGTGCCTGATCACTGAAGCCTCGCGCCGGGCGGGCATACTCCTTGACGAAGCGCGCCAGGAAGCGGTCTGCGAGGGTGAGGATGTCTTCACTGCGCTCGCGCAGCGGTGGCAGGTGCAAGGTGATGACATTGAGGCGATACAACAAGTCTTCGCGGAAACGACCGTCGCGCACCATGTCTTCCAGGTTCAGGTTGGTGGCGGCAAGGATGCGCACATCGGCGCGCCGGGTGACCGGGTCGCCCACGCGCTCATATTCCTTATCCTGGATAAATCGCAGCAACTTGGGTTGCAGCGTGAGGGGAAAGTCGCCGATCTCGTCGAGAAACAGCGTACCGCCGTCCGCCTGGTTGACCCGGCCCAACGTGCTCTCACTGGCACCGGTAAAAGCGCCACGGCTATGGCCGAACAGTTCGCTCTCCATCAGCTCTGCCGTCAGCGACGGACAGTTGATGGTCACGCAGGATTTTTTCGAGCGCTTGCTCCAGCCGTGAATGGCCCGGGCCAGCTCGCCTTTACCGGTACCGGATTCGCCGAGGATCAGGATGTTGGCATCCGTCCCGGCTACCTGGCGTGCGGTTTCCAGCACCACCATCATCGACGGGCTGTGGGAGTCGAGGCCGTCTTTCTGCTGGCGTACGGCGCCTTCCAATGCTTCCAGGCGTGCGGAAAGCTGGCGCACTTCCAACTGCTTGGCTGTAGCCAGGCGCAACTGATCGGGGCTGCAAGGCTTGACCAGGTAGTCGGCAGCACCGGCCTGGATCGCATCCACGGCGGTATCGACGGCGGAATGGGCGGTGACGATCACCACACGCATCCACGGCGCCTGGACCCGCATCTGGGCCAGCACATCCAGGCCATTGTCTTCACCCAGGCGCAGGTCCAGGAAGCACAGATCGAACACCTGGCGTTGCATCAGGGCATCGGCCTGGGCGGCGCTGTTGGCGGTGGCGACGGTGTAGCCTTCATCTTCCAGGCAATAACGGAAGGTGCGGAGGATCGCGGACTCGTCATCCACTAAAAGAATGCGGCCTTGAAGTTCCTTGGCTGATTCCATCTGTCCCGCGCTCCTTAAACTATGAATGATGGTGTTTAGTCCCGGAATAATCGGGCAAGTTGCATGGTTTATTCTGATCGATAAAAGGCAGCGTCGTGCGGGTATCTGCATTGCTTCCTACAAAGCCCCGCCTGATGGCGTTTTCATGCTGTCTTGCCAGTTCGGCAACATCCCATCCGCTTTCTATCCTTTCACCCGACCATTGACCATCGTGCATTTCGCACGGCGTACGGGGGGGCATCGTGCAGGATGCTGGGCGATAGCCCTAGCACGTATATTTAACCTATTGATTTTATTGAATTTTATTTTGTAAAAAAGCTGGCATGCGCTCTGCAATAGCTATCCCAACGAATAATCAGAATGCGGGAGAACAGCAGCATGACTCGCCAAAGCCTCAGCCAACTGCGTGTATCGCCGCTGCGCTTGCAACAAGGGCTGTTTGCCAGCCTGGCCCTGATGGTCACGCTGATCGCAGGCCAGCAGTTGCAGCAATGGCAGCAGAGTCCGCAGCAAGTCCCGTCGTTCGACCGTCCGGTAACGGCCCAGACCCATTTCAGTTCCATTGGCAGCCGTACCGCTGATGTAACCGCCCCGCAACTGCGTGTGGCCGATCAGGATTCCACCCTGGGCGAGCTGCCGACCCAAGAGCGTTGGGTGTTTTAGGCAACAAAGTCGGTCGCTTGATGTCGAGCGACCGTCCGGCACTACCGCTGTTACCTCTTAAAGAAGCGTAAGGAGAATCACCATGTTGAGTTGGGCAATCACATTTCTGATCATCGCCATTGTGGCTGCAGTCCTGGGCTTCGGTGGTATCGCGGGCACCGCCACGGGTATCGCCAAGATTCTCTTTGTCGTCTTCCTGGTGATGTTCATTGCTTCGTTCTTCTTTGGTCGTCGCGGCCGAGGCTGAATATGACCACTTTGTCCCTCAAAGCTATTGCTGCCGCCTTGCTCTTGGGCGGCAGTGGCTTGGCGATGGCCGCCAATGATGGCCAATCCCGGGCCAACGAATTGCTCAGTGCGGATCCGCAGTACCGCGAGACCTGGCAAGACGTAGTGAAGAAAGAAGAGCGCCTGCCGGAATGGGTGTTGAACTTGTCCGGCACGGCCGAGCAAATGAATGCCGTGGAAGAAGATGGTGACAAGTATCTTGTGGGGCCGCTCTGCGAAACCGCGGACACATGCCTTAATAAGCGGCTGATCGTCGCCTTCAGCCTCGACAAGGAAGATGCCTACGCCATGTTGGTGGAAGTCCCGGCGGGTTTGCCGGCTGATAAGTCCCCGACGCGGCACGCCGATTACCGTTTTATCGGTAAGCCGGACGAAGGCATGCAGAAGCTGCTGATGGAGCAACTGAAGAAAGATCCGAATTGGTACTAGGTTGCGTCTGACGCGTCTGTCGTCTGCGCAATCAGCGTCCATAGAAAGAAGCCCCCCGCTTCTTTCTGTTTGCATCGCCCGCCAAGGGCGATGCATGACCAGGGGGCCGGGTTGTTCTGATCAATTGGGATCGGCGTGACCTACGGGCACAGGGAGTGCCTGCGCAAGGGCCGGGTCAGGCGAAAAGCTGCGACGCAGGTTCACAAGCCCACGGCTTGCTGAACTTGCGGCGGGCTTGTGACCCTCATTCCCGCCTCATATGCCGCCCATAGCCGCAAATCTTGGTTCTGTTTTTACCAACCATTACTTGATGTGTCGGGGCGACCATCTATCGAGAAAGTTTTGCTCGCGCTATAGGACGTTTCCGACGTTCGACGGCAGACTTCTCGGGCATTTCTGCCAACCTCGTCATGACGTGCAGAATCTCTGCGCGAGCCTGAACTGGCCGGTTCACGGCATATTCACTGGACAAAATGTCACATTTGAACTGACCGTTCGGACAGTTATTATGAAAAAAAGTCATGCCGATTCGGCATAGGGTAGGCGTTTACGGCATTAGACGTCGTCCCCTTGCATGGGAATAGTTGCGCCTTTTTTCGCCTGCCAGTAAGCCATTTCGGCCACGCTGCGGTGACCTTTCATGGAGGCAGATGCACACACTTTTTCGCTCTCGAGCGTTGCAGCTGGCGCATTTGCCTTAAGTTCACTTGAAGTAAGGGTAATGACATGAAGAAGGCAAAGCTAAGCCTCGCCTGGCAGATCCTCATCGGTTTGGTGCTGGGGATTGCAATCGGTGCAGTGCTCAACCATTTCAGTGCTGAAAAGGCCTGGTGGATCAGCAATGTGCTGCAGCCTGCGGGCGATATCTTTATCCGCCTGATCAAGATGATCGTGATCCCGATTGTGATTTCCTCACTGATCGTCGGCATTGCCGGTGTCGGTGACGCGAAAAAACTCGGGCGCATCGGCGTCAAAACCATCCTTTACTTTGAAGTGGTCACCACCATCGCCATCGTGGTCGGGCTGCTGCTGGCCAACCTGTTCCACCCAGGTGCAGGCATCGACATGAGTACCTTGGGTACCGTCGATATTTCCAAGTACCAGGCGACCGCCGCCGAGGTGCAGCATGAGCATGCGTTCATCCAGACCATCCTCAACCTGATCCCATCGAACATCTTCGCCGCAGTCGCCCGTGGCGAGATGCTGCCGATCATCTTCTTCTCGGTGCTGTTCGGCCTGGGCTTGTCGAGCCTCAAGCCTGAACTGCGCGAGCCGTTGGTGACCATGTTCCAGGGCGTGTCCGAGAGCATGTTCAAAGTCACCCACATGATCATGAAGTACGCCCCCATTGGTGTATTCGCGCTGATCGCGGTGACCGTCGCCAACTTCGGCTTCGCTTCGTTGCTGCCACTGGCCAAGCTGGTGATCCTGGTTTACGTCGCCATCCTGTTCTTCGCCTTTGTGATCCTGGGGCTGATCGCGCGCCTGTTTGGCTTCTCGGTGATCAAGCTGATGCGCATCTTCAAGGACGAGTTGGTGCTGGCCTACTCCACTGCCAGTTCCGAAACCGTGCTGCCGCGCGTGATCGAGAAGATGGAAGCCTACGGCGCGCCGAAGGCCATCTGCAGCTTCGTGGTACCGACCGGCTACTCGTTCAACCTTGACGGTTCGACCCTGTACCAGAGCATCGCGGCGATCTTTATCGCCCAGCTTTACGGCATCGACCTGTCCATCGGCCAGCAACTGATGCTGGTATTGACCCTGATGGTCACCTCCAAAGGCATCGCCGGTGTGCCGGGCGTGTCCTTCGTGGTGCTGCTGGCCACCTTGGGCAGCGTTGGCATTCCGCTGGAAGGCCTGGCGTTCATCGCCGGTGTCGACCGCGTCATGGACATGGCCCGTACCGCACTGAACGTGATCGGTAACGCCCTGGCCGTGCTGGTCATCTCCCGTTGGGAAGGCATGTACGACGACGCCAAGGGCGAGCGCTACTGGAACTCCCTGCCGCACTGGCGCACCAAGCAGGCGCTGCCGGTCGGTGAGGTCAGCCGCGGCTGATAACCCGCTGAACAAAACAAACCCCGGGAAATCCGGGGTTTGTCGTTTCTGTCAGCCCCGCTATCATTCGCCCCATCTTTCGGGGGATTCAACTGATGCTCAATGGCCTGTGGCTTGGCTTCTTTGTCGTGGCAATGGTGTCAGCACTGGCGCAATGGCTGGTCGGCGGTAACGCCGGGATTTTTGCGGCGATGGTCGAAAGCATTTTCGCCATGGCCAAATTGTCGGTGGAAGTGATGGTGCTGTTGTTCGGCACCCTGACGTTATGGCTGGGCTTTTTGCGTATCGCCGAAAAAGCCGGGATTGTCGAATGGCTGGCCAAGGCCCTTGGCCCGCTGTTCCTGCGCTTGATGCCGGAAGTGCCGGCCGGTCACCCGGCCATTGGCCTGATCACCCTCAACTTTGCCGCCAACGGCTTGGGCCTGGATAACGCAGCAACACCTATCGGCCTGAAGGCCATGAAGGCGCTGCAAGAGCTCAATCCCATCCCTAACACGGCGACTAACGCGCAGATCCTGTTCCTGGTGCTCAATGCATCCTCCCTGACCCTGTTGCCGGTGACGATCTTCATGTATCGCGCCCAGCAAGGTGCGCCAGATCCGACACTGGTATTCCTGCCGATCCTGCTGGCCACCAGTGCATCCACATTGGTCGGCCTGCTGTCGGTAGCGGTGATGCAGCGACTGCGGCTGTGGGACCCGGTGGTGCTGGCCTATCTGATTCCAGGCGCGTTGGTACTGGGTGGGTTCATGGCCCTGCTGGCGACCCTCTCGGCCACCGCATTGGCCGGGCTGTCGTCGATCCTCGGCAACCTGACGTTGTTCGGCCTGATCATGCTGTTCCTGCTGATCGGCGCGTTGCGCAAGGTGAAGGTGTACGAGGCGTTTGTCGAAGGGGCCAAGGAAGGCTTCGATGTCGCCAAGAACCTGTTGCCCTACCTGGTGGCGATGCTGTGTGCGGTGGGCGTGTTACGGGCCTCCGGCGCGCTGGATCTGGGCCTCGAAGGTATTCGCCATGTGGTGGCCTGGACGGGTATGGACACACGCTTTGTCGACGCCTTGCCGACCGCGATGGTCAAGCCATTCTCCGGCAGCGCGGCGCGGGCGATGTTGATCGAGACCATGCAGACCCAGGGGGTGGACAGCTTCCCGGCGTTGGTGGCGGCGACGATTCAGGGCAGTACGGAAACCACCTTTTATGTGTTGGCGGTGTACTTCGGTTCGGTGGGCATCCAGCGGGCGCGGCATGCCGTAGGGTGCGCGTTGCTGGCTGAGTTTGCCGGTGTGGTGGCGGCGATTGCGGTGTGCTACTGGTTCTTTGGCTGAGGCTTAAATAGCTATCGGGAGCAAGCCCCCTCCCACATTTGAATGTGTTCGCAGATCAACCTGTGGGAGGGGCTTGCCCCCGACGAGGCCCTCAGCGTTTCACCGCCCCGTTGCCCTGCTGAACAACCCACTCCATCACCTGCCTGTTCAACTGATCTCCCGCCAACCCAAACCCGGCCACCACGGCCGGCACTTTGGTGTCGGTCACCGCCTGGTGCACTTCAAACCGCCGGCTGGCAATAATCCGCTGATCACTCCCACGCACCAGGCGTGCGTCGAGGCGGATCACTACCTCCACCGCACTCCCCCGGTACTCACTCTGAAACGCCTGCAACTGCCCGCCCAGCTCATAGTCGGCCTGCAGGTTGGTGTCGTCGGTGCTCAACAGCGTCACTCGCCCATCGCGCTGGAACCCGTCCATCAAGCGATTACGCAAGAGCACGGGCGCCGGGTCGCTCCAGCGTGAGTTCGCATAGCTGCTGATTAAATCGCCATTGGGCACCACAGCGATGCGCGAGCTGTCGAGAAACTCACTGGTCTGCGGCTTGGCCAGGCGCAGCGACCAGCTGACCGGCGTGCCTTGGGCCGTGCCCTGAGCCGCAGGCAGTCGGTAGACGTCCGACGGATCAGCCTTGGGCAGGATCGAGCACGCGCTGATCAGCGCCAAGGCCACAGGGGCGATCATTTGGTAAGCACGCTTCATGGCGTGAACTCCTTGTTCTTGTCGCTGCCCAGCAGGTAACCGCTGGGGTTGGCTTCCAGGCGGCGGGAAATGGCGCGCAGTGAACCGAGGGTTTCGCGTAGTTCACGTACGGCCGGCGCCAGTTCGTTGAGGCCCTGCATGCCACTGTTCACCGAGTCCTTGTTGTTGGTCAGCAAGGTGTTGATGGTGGCGGTGCTTTGTTCAAGGGATTTCATGGCCTGTTCGGCGCTGCCGAACACCTGTTTGCCTTGATCGCTGAGCAGGCCGTTGGCGTTGCGCATCAGCGCGGTAGTCTGCTCCAGGGCGGCCCCGGCCTGTTTGCTCACCTGCATCAATTGCTGCATCACTACCTTGATATCTCCACGCTGATCGGCAATCGCGCCGGTGGTTTGTTCCAGATGGTCCAAGGTGTTGCTGAGGCGCTCGACATTCTGCGCAGAGAACATGTCGTTGGCGTTGTGCAGCAGCAGGTTGATGCTGGTCATCAGGTCGTTGCTGTTATTCAGCAACCGCGCGATCGGCGATGGCGAGGCGATGATTTCCGGCAGGTTGCCGTCCTTGCCCTTGAGCTCCGGGCTTTGCGGCGTGCCGCCGCTGAGTTGGATGATCGAGGTGCCGGTGATGCCGGTCAGTGCGAGTTTGGCCTGGGTGTCTTCCTTGATCGGTGTCTGGCCGGCCAGGCGAATGCGCGCGAGTACGCGGCGCGGGTCCTTGGGGTCCAGGCGCAGGCTGATGACGTCGCCCACCTTGATCCCGCTGTATTGCACTGAGCTGCCCTGGGACAGGCCGCTGACCGCTTCGTTGAAGATCACTTCGTAATCCTGAAAGGCGCTGTCGACGCTGGATTTGGCCAGCCACAGGCCAAACAGCATCGCGCCGACCACCACGATCACGCTGAACAGACCGATCATCACATGATGGGCTCGGGTTTCCATGTCATACCTCGTTGAGCGGTTGAGCGGCATCCAATGCCGCGCGGCCTCGGGGGCCGTGGAAGTATTCGTGAATCCAGGCGTCGTTCGTTTCCGAGACGATATCGATGGCATCGGCCACCAGCACCTTCTTCTGCGCCAGCACCGCCACGCGGTCGGTGATGGTGTAGAGCGTGTCCAGGTCATGGGTGACCAGGAACACGCTCAGGCCCAACGCATCGCGCAGGGTGAGGATCAGTTGATCGAATTGCGCCGCGCCGATCGGGTCGAGGCCGGCGGTGGGCTCGTCGAGAAACAGGATGTCCGGGTCCAGCGCCAACGCCCGCGCCAGGGCAGCGCGCTTGATCATGCCGCCGGACAGCGACGCGGGGTATTTATCGGCCGCCGACAGCGGCAGCCCGGCCAAGGCCAGCTTGACCGCAGCCAAGTGCTCGGCATCACGGCGGCTGAGCCCGGCATGTTCGATCAGCGGCAGCGCCACGTTCTCGGTCACCGTCAGCGAGGAAAACAGCGCGCCCTTCTGGAACAGTACGCCAAAGCGCCGTTCCACCAGCGAGCGTTCATGTTCCGGCAAGCTCGGCAGGTTCTTACCGAACACCCGCACTTCGCCTTCACTGGGCCGGCGCAGGCCGACGATGCTGCGCAACAGCACCGACTTGCCGCTGCCTGAGCCGCCGACCACCGCAAGGATCTCGCCCTTGTACAAATCCAGGTCGAGATCCTCGTGCACGCTCTGGCTGCCAAAGCGATTGCACAGGCCACGCACTTCAATCACCGCCTCGGTGGGCGCACGGTGTAGACGACTCACCAGCCCATCTCCATGAAGAACAACGCGGCAACCGCATCCAGCACGATCACCACAAAGATCGATTGCACCACGCTGGAGGTGGTGTGGGCGCCGACCGATTCGGCGCTGCCGCTGACCTTGAAGCCTTCCAGGCAGCCGATGGCGGCGATCAGAAAGGCGAAGAACGGGGCTTTTACCATGCCGACCAGGAAGTGCTGTACGCCAATGTCCGATTGCAGCAGCGAGAGGAACATCGCTGGCGAGATGTCCAGAGCCACGGCGCACACCACGCCGCCGCCGACGATCCCCGCCAGCATTGCCATAAATGTCAGCATCGGCAGTGCAACCAGCAACGCCAGCACGCGCGGCAACACCAGCAACTCCATCGGGTCCAGGCCCAAGGTGCGGATGGCGTCGATTTCTTCATTGGCCTTCATTGAGCCGATTTGCGCGGTAAAGGCGCTGGCGGTGCGACCGGCAATCAGGATGGCGGTGAGCAATACGCCGAACTCCCGCAGGAAAGAGAACGCCACCAGGTCCACGGTAAAAATAGTCGCGCCGAAGCTCTTGAGCACTGTAGCGCCGAGGAACGCCACCACGGCGCCCACCAGAAAGGTCAGCAACGCGACGATGGGCGCGGCGTCGAGGCCGACCTGCTCAAGATGGGCGACCATCGGCGTCAGGCGCCAGCGCTTGGGCCGGAAAATACCCCGGGCGAAGGTTTCGAGGATCAGGCCGATAAAGCCCAGCAGTTGCTTGCTGTCTTGCCAGACCTTGTCCACGGCGCCGCCGATACGCGCCAGCACCTGAATGCCGGTGGCTTCTTCCGGCGCTTTGTCCGGCACGCAAAAATCGTTGAGGGAGCGGTAGACGGTCTTGAGCAGCGCGCGGTCGGCGGCGGACAGGTTGCAGTCGGTCTGTTCGGCGGATTGCTCGATACGGGTGGGCCCCAGCAGCTCCACCAGCAGCGAGGCACCCGCGGTATCCAGGGCGCCAAGGCCATTGAGGTCGATGCGCGCGCCGGCGTCGTATTGGCCGTCGAGCTTGTCCGACAGCTTCTTCAGGTTTGCGTAGTGGGCAAGCGTCCAGTCCCCTGTAATCCGCAGTAAGGGGGGAGCGGTGGACGTATCGAGGTGGGCTGCGCCGGCCGTGGTACTACTGGTCATAAGCTCCGAGCTTGTCTGGCTATCCACAATTCCTACGTAATAGCACGATCCTGCCTACTTTGGGTTGTCGGTTTGTGCTGTGTCCGTCACTTTAAAACGCAGCACGCCGATCACCTGACCGTCCTCCGTCAACACCTGGACTTGCCAGCGCCCTACCGCTTCGGGCGGGAAGTTCTGCTTGTGGGTCCAGGCGCGGTAGCCCTCCTTGCGTCCGCCGTGGATGTCCAGGGCGATGCGGTCGACCTCTTTGCCGTTGAATTTCCACACGTGGTAGATGCGCTCATCCAGGCCGCGCGGCGCGTTGATCGCGGTGTAGGCGTAGAGCCCGGTGCCGCGCAGTTGGCTGGCGTTGACTTCCTTGAGGTCGTCGCCGGGCGTGCGGTCCTGCAATTGGGTACTGATCGCCACTTCGGTCATCCACAACGTGGCCGGCGGCACCCAACTGCGCAGGAACCAACCCGCACAGCCAATGGCGGCCGTCACTCCGAGCAACATCGCCCAGCCTTTGAGGCTGCGCAGCGGCAGGCTGACCGCCAGGCTTGGAATCGACAAGGCCATGGCCACGCCGAGGGCGAGTTTGTAACTTTCGGCGGTGGTCAGGTGCAAAATGATCGGCAGCGCAGTAAGCAGTGCGGCGAACAAGGTCAGGGTGTGCAGCGCGAGGAACAACGAGCGCTTGGGCGCCAGCCACTTGTAGTACAGCGGGTCGACGATCGACACCAAAGCGGCCGCGCCGAGCAGGCCGGTGAACACGGATTGGCCGCTGTTCCAGGCCGTGGTGACGAAAAAGAACGGCAATACGAAGAACAGACTCTCCTGATGGATCATCTGGGTCGCGTAGCGCAGCAGGGGTTCGGGGATTTCGCGCTTGAAGACCTTGGTGAACAGCTGGGTAAAGCTGTTTTCCAACATCAGCCACAGCCAGCTCACCAGCATGATCACCGCGATCCAACTGGCCATGCCCTGCTGGCGATCCACCAGGATGAAGCTGCACACACCCGAGACAAAACCGCCGAGTGCAATCACCCCTGGGTAGCGCTTCATCAGTTCGAGGATGCGGGTGATTAAGCGGGTCAGGTTTTGCATTCGGCGGTTCGCAGTCTTTGTAGGAAAAAATCCCAGACAGAATAACGTCTTAGGCCAGGGTTCGGTGCCTCATTACGTGATCCGTTTGCGATAACGGCGCACGCCGATCAACACAATGGCAATCAGCACGAGGACGCCGGCGCCGATCCAGTTGAGCATGTCGTAACTCAGCAGCGGCTTTTCGATGCGCCAGTAACCTGGTTGCTTGAGCAACTCGCGCATGGCCTGGCTGGTCTGCTCCAGGTTCACGGCCTTGATGCGTTTGACCGGGTCGCTGAAGTGGCCGTTGTCATAATCGCCCGAGGCGCTCCAATAATAGTCGGCCAGCGCGCTGTTGCCCTGCACGGCCCAGGCCTGGCGGGCGATGGCGGCCTGTTTGAGGCGCGCGAATACCGTCGGGTCAAGGCCATCCTTGAGCAGTTGAGTCTTGAGATCCTGTAGCACCTGCTCGGCCTCGGGGAGGTTGTCCCGCTCGAGGTCGGCATTCAGGCTGAGGAAGCTAACGCCACCGAGCACTTCGCGCTCGCTCCAGGGGCCGTAGGACAACCCATGCTTGAGGCGCAGTTGGCGGTACAGCGCCCAGTCCAGGTAATCCTTGAGCAGGTCGTAGGTTTCATCATGCTGGTCGTCCAGCACCGGCTCGGGGAACAGCCAGTGCAGTTTGGCACTGTCACCCACCCAGCCGTGGATCAGGTCGCGGTGGCTGGCGGCGGCGTGCTGGATTTGCGGCAGCGCCGGGTGCTCGCTGGGTTCGACCGGGTCCAGTCGGCCGTAGGTGCGTTCCAGATAGGCGGGCAGCAGTTTGTCGAGGTCACCGACGATGATCAAGGTCATGTTGTTGGGGGCGTACCAATTTTTGCGCAGCGTCTGCAGTTGATCGCGGGTCAGGTGATCGACCTGGGCGCGTTCGGCGCATTTGAGCCCCAGCTCAACCGCCAACTGATTGCTGGCGGTGTGGCCCAGGTCCTGGCGGTCAAGCAGGCGTTGCAGGTGGGAGTAATGACCGCCGTCTTCGCGCTCGACCACCTGCTTGGCCGCGTTGATATTGGCGTCGGTCAACTCGGTTCGGGTGATGATCGCCAGCAGCAGGTCCAGCACCTTGCGCTGGTTTTGTGCTGGCGCCTCGATCACAAAAGTGGTGTCGGCGTTGCTGGTGTAGGCGTTCCACTCACCGCCCAGGGCTTGCATGCGGTCTTCCAGCTCGCCTTCGCCGCCACCGTCGATGCCGCTGAACAGCAAGTGTTCGAGCAGGTGCGGCAGTTCCTTGTCTTCGCAGCTGAAATCGTCCAGGCCCACGCCGACCACCAGGCGAATCGCCACATGGCCACGCTCGGTGCCCGGTTTAAGCAACAATTGCAGGCCGTTGGGCAAGGTGTAACCCTCGACCTGCAGGCGGTCAAAGGCGAAGACGTGGGCAGAACCCATGAGCAGGCAAGCGAACAACAGGCGACGCATAACAAGCTTCCTGGCGAGTGAGGTCAGCTTTAACTGACTTCACGGGCCATCGTACGTTCAGGGCGAATGTGTGATGTCGGCAATATCTTCGGCGGAGAGTGCGCCGGTGTCGGACGTTTCCAAGACTACATAAGCACTGCTGCAAAACAACGAGTTCAAGCGCTTCATGTCGGCAATCAGCTCCAAGTGCAGGGAGCTGGTCTCCAGGCTCTGCACGATCTTGCGTTGCAGGCGGCTGACGTGAGCGTGGGCCAGGCGGCGCTCCTGGGCGCGGAAGCGGCGCTTTTCACGCAGCAGTTGGCGGGCGCTTTCCGGGTCGGCACTGAGGAATACCGACAGCCCCAGGCGCAGGTTGGCGATCAACTGGCTGTGCAGGCCGGTGAGTTCTTCCAGGCCCACTTCGGAGAATTGGCGACGCTGCGAGGTTTTCTGCTGCTGGACTTTACGCAGCATGCGTTCGATCAGGTCACCGGCCAGTTTCAGGTTGATCGACAGCTCGATGATTTCCGCCCAGCGCCGACTGTCTTGCTCGCTGAGGTCTTCGCGGGGCATCTGCGCCAGGTAGAGCTTGATCGCGCTGTAGAGTGCCTCAACGTCATCGCTGAGGCTGCGTATTTCCTGGGTAATGGCAGTCTGTTTGCCGCGCAGTACTTCCTGCATGGCGGTGAGCATGTTGTCGATCAGGTCGCCCAGGCGCAGGGTTTCGCGCGCGGCATTGGCCAGCGCCAGGCTCGGCGTGGCCAGGGCTGTGGGGTCCAGGTGGCGCGGTTTGGCCTTGCCGTTGACCTCGTCCCGCTCCGGCAGCAACCCGGCGCACAGCTTGGCCATCGGACCGATGGTGGGCAGCAGGATCAGGCAGCGGCTGACGTTGTAGAGCAGGTGGAAGGTGATGACCATGCCTTGTGCGCTGTAGTCCAGGCCGTCCATCCACAGCACCAGCGGGTCGAGCACCGGGATAATCAGCAGCAGGCCGATCAGTTTGTACAGCAAGCTGCCCAACGCGACCTGGCGACCGGCAGCGTTCTGCATGCTGGTGCTGAGGAAGGCCAGCACGCCGCTGCCGATGTTCGCCCCGATCACCAGGCCGATGGCCACGTGCAAGCCGATCACCCCGGCGCCGGCCAGGGTGGCGGTCAGTAGGACGGCGGCGAGGCTGGAGTAGGAAATCATCGCGAACAACGCGCCGATCAGTGCATCGAGCAAAATATCGCCGGTCAGTGAGGCGAACAGCACCTTCACACCCTGGGCGTGGGTAATCGGCCCGGCGGCTTCGACGATCAATTGCAGCGCGAGGATGATCAGCCCGAGGCCTATTCCGACCCGACCCAACTGCCCTGCCCGCGTCTGTTTGCGCGACAGGAAGAAAATCACCCCGAGAAAGATCAGCAACGGCGACAGCCAGGACAGGTCGAACGTCAGCACCCGTGCCATCAGTGCGGTACCGACGTCGGCCCCGAGCATGGTCGCCAGGGCGGGCACCAACCCCATCAGGCCTTGGCCGACAAAGGACGTCACCAGCATCGCCGTGGCGTTGCTGCTCTGCACCATGGCGGTCACCAGGATACCGGCGACAAATGCCAGCCAGCGCTTGGACATGTTCTGCCCGATGACTTGACGCAGGTTGGAGCCGTAGACTCGCAAGATGCCGGTACGGACGATGTGCGTGCCCCAGATAAGCAGGGTCACGGCGGAAAGCAGATTGAGCAAGGTCAGCATGCTCGGCCCCCCGTGTGGGTGTGCGCCATTTGGCGCAAATGAGAATTGCCGCGTGCCGTTCTACGTCTTGTAGTTAAGCTGTAGTTGGCGAATGGGCTCGGCGCCAGCATCGCATAGCTAAAGTTGGGATTGAAACAAAACTGTCATGAAATCAGCTTTTTATGGATGAAAAAAAGGGGCTTATAAAAGCCCCTTTTTTGTCTGGCTCGGGTTTATTGACCCGGAATGTCCTTGCGCAGTTTCACAGGATCCTGCTGTTTCTTCTTTTTCGCGATCGCGGTACGCATCTTGATATTGACCGCTTCCACCGCCAGCGAGAACGCCATGGCGAAGTAGACGTAGCCTTTTGGCACGTGCACGTCGAAGGATTCGGCGATCAGCACGGTACCCACCACCAGCAGGAATGACAGCGCCAGCATCTTCAGCGACGGGTGCTTGTCGATGAAGTCGCTGATGGTGCCGGCAGCCAGCATCATCACCAATACCGCAACGATGATCGCGGCAACCATGACGGGTACATGGGAGACCATGCCCACGGCGGTGATCACCGAGTCCAGGGAGAACACGATGTCGATGATCGCGATCTGGATGATGGTGTAGATGAACTTGCCACCGGCGCCCTTGGGTTCGTCGTGGGTTTCGTCTTCACCTTCCAGGGCGTGGTACATCTCCTGGGAGCTTTTCCACAGCAGGAACAGGCCACCGAAGAACAGGATCAGGTCGCGACCCGAAATACCCTCGCCGAAGACCACGAACAGGTCGTCGGTCAAGCGCATGACCCAGGTGATCGACAACAGCAGCAGAATACGCGTGACCATGGCCAGGGCCAGGCCGAAGATCCGGGTGCGTGCCTGCATATGCTTGGGCATGCGGCTGACCAGGATCGAAATCATGATGATGTTATCGATGCCCAGGACGATCTCGAGGGCCGTCAGGGTGAAGAAGGCAATCCAGATTTCCGGATTGGTCAGCCATTCCATGTGTATTCCTTTGAGCAAGTGTTAAACCGCGCCAGCAGTGGGGCCGGCGCAGTGGGTTGTACGATTATAGAGTGCTGAACAGCGGAAAAATCCCCATCAGCAATGCGGCGAACATTATGCACAGGCATACCAGTACTGCCCACTTCAGGGTGAAGCGCTGGTGATCGCCAAATTCGATACCGGCCAAGGCCACCAGCAGGTAGGTCGACGGTACCAGGGGGCTGAGCAAGTGCACGGGCTGGCCAACGATGGAAGCGCGGGCCATTTCCACGGCGGTGATGCCGTAGTGGCTGGCGGCTTCAGCCAGTACCGGCAGTACGCCGTAGTAGAACGCATCGTTGGACATGAAGAAAGTGAACGGCATGCTCACCAGCGCGGTGATCACCGCCAGGTAAGGGCCCATGGCTTCCGGAATCACGGCCAGCAGGCTCTTGGACATGGCATCGACCATGCCGGTGCCCGACAGGATGCCGGTGAAGATCCCAGCGGCGAAGATCAGTCCCACCACGGCCAATACGCTGCCGGCGTGGGCGGCGACGCGGTCTTTCTGCTGTTGCAGGCACGGGTAGTTGACGATCATCGCGATACTGAACGCCACCATGAACAGCACCGGCAGCGGCAACAGGCCGGCGATCAGGGTGCACATCAGAGCCAGGGTCAGGGCGCCGTTGAACCAGATCAGCTTCGGACGGCGGGCATCCGGGTATTGCGACACGCTGATCTCGCTGTGGTCGATCTCGTCGACTTGCAGGTGCAGTTCACCCAGGCGCGCACGTTCGCGCTTGCCGTACATGTAGGCAATCACCAGGATCGCGACTACACCGGCGGCCATTGCCGGGATCATCGGTACGAAAATATCCGAGGGGTCCACGTGCAGCGCACTGGCGGCACGGGCGGTCGGGCCACCCCAAGGCGTCATGTTCATCACGCCACCGGCGAGGATGATCAGGCCGGCCATGATCCGCGGGCTCATGCCGATGCGCTGGTACAGCGGCAGCATGGCGGCCACGCAGATCATGTAAGTGGTGGCGCCATCACCGTCGAGGGACACCACCAGGGCCAGCACGGCGGTGCCGACCGATACCTTCAGCGGGTCGCCCTTGACCATCTTGAGGATCTTGCGCACGGCCGGGTCGAACAGGCCGGAGTCGATCATCAGGGCAAAGTAGAGGATGGCGAACATCAGCATCACGCCGGTCGGCGCGAGCTTGGTGATGCCTTCGAGCATCATCGGGCCGATCTTCGGTGCGAAACCGCCGAACAGCGCGAACAGGATAGGCACGATGATCAGGGCGATCAGCGCGGACAGGCGCTTGGTCATGATCAGGAACATGAACGTGATGACCATGGCAAAGCCAAGGAAAGTCAGCATAGGAATACTCCAGGCGTAGCGCGGCTAGGGAATGGCGAACCGGGGTGGGGTCAGCGCAGAACGAAGGGCACGAGGCTTACGTGTGGAGTTGGGGCGAACAGGCGGGTACGGACGGACATCGGGGATCACCATTGTTGTTGTGTACAGCCGGTCTGTTGCCGGCAGTTGGGGGCGATCCTAGACGCGTAAGCTTTCAGCCAGCTTTCGTTGGCAAAACAGTTGGTGGTGGGAAGATGCACGGTCTTCAGACGTACACATTTCAAATGTGGTGGGGCTTGCTCCCGATAGCGGCGTGTCAGTCAGCTTATTTGCTGCGGAGACACCGTAATCCGGGGCAAGCCCCCTCCCACATTGGAATGTGTTTATCTCAGGTACTTCAGGGCAGCTCGAGGCCGCCCGCTGCTTTGTGCAGTTTGCGCAGGTGTTCACCCACCTGCTTGAGGTTGGCTTCACACGCGGCAATCTCGGCGGCGCGGGACGGGTCCAGCAGCGCCCTCACCTCTTTATCCAGCTCACCGGTGAGTGATTGCAACTGCTTCTGGCGCTCGGCGCTTTCCGACTCCAGGCGCTTTGCTTCCGACGGTTGCGGCAGGCCATAGCCACCGCTGCCGAGCAGTTCCGCCGGGCGGCTGAGGAAGCCACTGTTGGCGAGGATCTGCTGCAGTGTGGCGTTGGCTTTTTCCATGCCGCCGTTCTTCAGTTCACGGGCGCCGAGGTAGCGTTGCTTGACTTCGTCTTGGGCCAGCATCAGCTGTTTGCGAAAGCTCGCCTGTTCCAGCAGCAGCAGTGCGGCGCTGGTGCGCAGGTCTGCCTGGTCGAACCACTGGCGGCGCTCTTCGGCGCTGAGGGACAGCCAGTCTTCAACCTGGGTCTGCTTGATCGGCAGGTGTTTGCGCAGAACGTCGAACATGGCCTGGTAGCGTTCGCGGAAGGAGTCGAAGTGATACCCCAGACGCATGGCCTCGCGTTTGTCGTTGAGTACGCTGGTATCCGCCAGGCCACGGGCTTGCAGCACTTCCAGCAGGCCATTAGGCGTGATGTTGTCCAGGCCGGTCAGCTGCGGGTTGGCGCTGCCGCTGCGCAGAAGCTTCAGGCTTTCGACCGCGCAGTTGTTGGAAAGGAAATAATAGTTGCCGTCATAGCTCCAGTGCATTTCAGCAGCGTGCTCGACGGTGTCGTTGATCTCTTGGCGTGACAGTTTCAGGGGCACGGACGCCAGGCCGCGCAGTTCGGTCTTGGTGTATTCGTCGATCACCTGAGCCAATGGCAACACGAACAGCCGTGACGGGTACTTGCCCACCAGGCCATCCCAACTGGACAACTGCACGTCACCGACGAACGCCCGATAGGACAGCACCAGGTGCTGGTCCAAATCGAGCCGGCAGTCCGGCCCACGGGGGCGGCCCGGCGCGCAGATCACCAGGCGCAACATGCTGTGGCCCCAGCGGCTGACCAGGTTCTGGTTGGCTTCGGCCAGCAGGTAGTCGATTTCGTAGACCCGCTCCGGGTCGACGTGGCCCAACGGTGTCTTGGCGAAATCATTGCCGGCGTTGAGGAACGCGTAGGTCTTGGCGCAGGTGTCTTGTTCCGGTGGTGCCCAGCCGAAGTGTTCCTTGTAATAGCGGAACAGCGCGGGGCGTCGGCAGGCATAGCTTGGGTCGAGGAGGAAGTACTCCATATTAACCGCTACGAACTCCAGCGGGCTGGTGGTTTCGTAGATGTCCGGGCTGCGCGCGACCTGACGGTTATGTTGTTCGCGTTCACCGCGACGGCCGACATATTGCGGCCAGCCCGCCAGGTCCAGCAGGCGCGGGTCATCGCTGAGGGTGAAGCGTCGGTCATTCTGGCCACGGCACTGATCAGGCAGGCCGATCAGGCCGGTGATGTTGTTCTGGCGGCTGCAACGCTGTATCAGCGCGCGTTCGTCTTTGGACCACAGGCGTGCGCGGTCATAGATGTGGGTCAATTCATGCAGCACGGTGGCGAGCATTTCCCGGCGCACGGTGCCGTGGGGACGATTGGTTTTCTGGGTGGCGGCGCTGCCGTCGGTCAGGCTGGTCAGGAGGTTGCGGTTGAGGTCCAGTTCGGACACCAGGGAGGCCTGGCCGTAAGCGTTTTGGGGCATCTTGTCGGTCCAGCCGACATCGATGCGACGGTCCAGCTGCTCGATAAAGCGTGGCGGCAATGCGTGCATCGCCTCATCAAGCAATGCCTGGCTGGCCTGCTGTTCGGCCGGGCTCAAGCCTTCTGGCTTGAGCCGCAGTTGCAGGCTGGCCTGGGCTGCGCTGGCACACAGCAGCACAGTCCCGGCCAGGAGCCAGGCGACAAGGCGCCTCACAGAGCGAGGATAGCTTCGGCGAGGGTCTGGTCACTGGCGTCGCGCGCTTCCGGCAGGCGGGTGCGCAGGGTGTCGAAGGCCGCTTCCAACTGTGCGCCACGAATCTCGCCGTTGGTGGCGACGAAACTGGCCGCGTCATCGTGGGCTTCGCGCACGACTTTGGAGTCGCGGATGGAGGTGGTGGTGTCCGAGGTGAAATCAATGGTGCGGCCAGAGGCGCGAACAATGATGTTACTGGTGGCCACCAGGGTTTGTGCCTGGGCAACGTCGGCCAACAACAGCAGGCCAAGGGTGGCGGCGATCAGCGGGCTACGCATGGAATGACTCCGAAATACAAAGATGATTATTGGACGAGAATTGCTTGCGCCAGTTCAAGGTCGCTGGCGTTAAGTTTTGGTTGGGTGCGGCGCAGATAATCCAGCGCGGACTCCAGCCGTGCGCCCCGCCATTGGCCGTCAGTGGCGATAAATGCAGCGGCATCATCCTGGGCAGCCACGACCACTTTCCGGTCGAAAGGCGCGGAAGTCACCTTGCTGGTGGCATACGCACTCGCGACGGTACCTTGGATGGTCAGGTCAAAGGCCGAAGCCAATGGCGACCAACTGGCACACAACAACACAGGGACTATTAGCAGACGGTATGAAAAAGCCATGGGACTCGACAACTGAAAGCGAGCGCCAAGGCTAGCGTAATGCCCGGGAGAGAGCCAGTGCGGCGGCATCAGGGAGCGACGGGCGCTCCCTTTGTCAGCTCCCTCAAATAGCCAGGATGGCTTGGGCCAGTTGTGCGTCAGTCGCGGTGTTCAGTTGCGGTGCTTGTTGGCGGATCTGGGCCAAGGCGCTTTCCAGCTTCACACCACGAATGGCACCTTCGCTGGCGACGAAGCTGGCTGCGTCGTCACGGGCGGCGCGCACGACTTTGTTATCCCGCAGGGACGAAGTGGCATCGGAGGTGGCGTCGGAAGTAGCCTTCAATGCGCCGACGATGGAGTCGGTGGTCACGATGAAGCTGGTCGCGCTGGCGTTGGTGGCCAGGGCCAACAGGGCTGCAGCACTCAGCAGGCGAATAAGGGACATGGGGTGACTCCTGTAGGTGAACGAATAAGGTGGCGCAGGGCAGCCATTGGGGATCAGACGCCTGTTCTAACGGTTCGCCACGTTGTGGCTGGATATTAAGCCGCTGTTTATCCGTTCGGAAAGCTTATTGACTGCCTAGTCTCGCCAGAACGGCTTTGACAGCTCGGCCATTCGGTCTCCCGGGCTGATGCCGACATCGGAGAGTTCTCGAAGATCAAGCTGCGCCAGTTGGCGTCGTTCGTAGGCGTGGCGTACCCATTTGGCCAGCGTGGAAAAGGTCCGGCGTAACAGCCGTTTAGAGAGAGAGGGTTGGGTGTCCATGGTGAGCGCCTTTCATGAGGTCCTGGAACACCATGGTGGGCGAGTTGCTTTGACCGTTACAGATACACCAATGCTTAATTGTACTGCTTAACTGTTATATTTTTTAAACTGTACCTGTCCGGACTAACGGCTTCTGTTTGGCCTGGAAAAAGGCAGGTTCGGAAACAACAAAGCCCGCCTCCGGTTTCCCGGGGCGGGCTTTGTTTTGACAAATCAGTGCTGGCAGTGGACCCGGTGGGTCAGGGCCAGCGGGCGCCAATTAGCGCCAGAACGGCTTGCTCAGCTCTTCGTAGCGTTGAGCTTCGCTGATACCGGCGTCAGCCAGCAGACGCGAATCCAGACGAGCCAGTTGATGGCGGCTGGAGATGCGGCGCTGCCACAGCATCAGGTTGGCGAGAACGCGCAAAGGCAGGGAAGCCTGGGTGTTTACAGCTTTTTCTTCGAAGAACAGTTCGGAACTGAGTGTACGTTCCATGATGACATCCTTCCGCTTGTGGCGGGATTAGGTAGTGGTTTAACTGATGCCAATGATCCTCTTCCGGCGCAAGACTCTCTAGATACAGTTCACCTGTATTGTGAGGGGCCAGTTAACTGTTTAAAGGTGCTGTACTGTACGGAAATGGGGCAACTGTACCTGTCTGCACTTAAATGGTGCGAAATAGGCATTTTACAACGCTGGTGTGGGAATTTTCGGTAGGAAATGACCGGTACAGCAGTACAGTTTTTTCAAGAAGCGAGGGTTGTGCAATCGAGCTGACGAAACTGTGTTTGCATCAGCTCGAATCTGTACCAATCAAGCCTTGAGCATATGCCCGGTTTCTTCCAGGTTAATGTGCCAACTCAGTGCTTCGCGCAGGATGTGTGGGGTGTGTCCGCCGATGGCGCAGGCAGCATTGAAGTAATTGTTCAGCGCATCGCGGTACGCCGGGTGCACACAGTTGTCGATGATCACCCGGGCTCGCTCCCGCGGCGCCAGGCCACGCAAGTCGGCGAGGCCTACTTCGGTGACCAGGATGTCGACGTCATGCTCAGTGTGGTCCACATGGCTGACCATCGGCACCACGCTGGAAATCGCGCCGCCCTTGGCAATCGACTTGGTGACGAAGATCGCCAGGTGCGCGTTGCGCGCGAAGTCGCCGGAACCGCCAATACCGTTCATCATCCGCGTGCCGCAGATGTGGGTGGAGTTGACGTTGCCGTAGATGTCGAATTCCAGCGCGGTGTTGATGCCGATAATGCCCAGGCGACGCACCACTTCAGGGTGATTGGAGATTTCCTGCGGGCGCAGCACCAGCTTGTCTTTGTAGTGCTCCAGGTTGCCGAACACGTCGGCATTGCGCCGCTCCGACAAGGTGATCGAGCTGCCCGAGGCGAAGCTCAGCTTGCCGGCGTCGATCAGGTCGAACGTCGAGTCCTGCAACACTTCCGAATACATGGTCAGGTCTTCGAACGGCGAATCGATCAGGCCGCACATCACTGCGTTGGCAATGTTGCCGATCCCGGCCTGCAGCGGGCCGAGCTTGTTGGTCATGCGCCCGGCGTCCACTTCCTGCTTGAGGAAGTTGATCAGGTGGTTGGCGATGCCCTGGGTGTCGCTGTCGGGTGGCGTCACGGTGGAGGCTGAGTCGGCCTGATTGGTGATCACGATGGCGACGATCTTCTCCGGCGGGATCGGAATCGCAGTGCTGCCGATACGGTCGTCGACCTTTACCAGCGGGATCGGCGTCCGGGTTGGCCGGTACGTCGGGATATAGATGTCGTGCAGCCCTTCCAGGTTCGGGTTGTGCGCCAGGTTGATCTCGACGATCACTTGCTTGGCGAAAATCGCGAAACTGGCCGAGTTGCCCACGGACGTGGTGGGCACGATGTGCCCTTGTTCAGTGATCGCGACCGCTTCAATCACCGCGATGTCTGGCAGCTTGAGCTGGTTGTTGCGCAGTTGCTCGACGGTTTCCGACAGGTGCTGATCGATAAACATCACTTCGCCGGCGTTGATTGCCTTGCGCAAGGTGCTATCGACCTGGAACGGCATGCGTCGGGACAGCACGCCGGCTTCGGTCAGTTGCTTGTCCAGGTCGTTACCCAGGCTGGCACCGGTCATCAGGGTGATTTTCAGCGGGGACGTCTTGGCGCGCTCGGCCAGGGCGTGGGGGACGGCCTTGGCTTCACCGGCTCGGGTGAAGCCGCTCATGCCGACGGTCATGCCGTCCTCGATCAGTGCGGCGGCGTCTGCCGCGCTCATGACCTTGTTCAACAACGAAGGCAAGCGGATACGATCACGGTACATGAATTGTTATCTCAGGCTACGGAAGCAAGGTGGGCAGTGTAGTGATTTCAAAAAATTTCGGCCCGCTACCATGGTCGAATGCGGGGCAGCGATTTAGAGCCTTTGGTCGGGTTTCATGGGGTAATAAAAAACCCCAGCCTACAGGAGGCCGGGGTTTGGAGTATTGCGCTGAAGCAGTGTTACTCGACGGCCTTGACCATGTCTTCAATGACCTTCTTCGCGTCACCAAAGACCATCATGGTCTTGTCCAGGTAGAACAGTTCGTTATCCAGCCCGGCATAACCACTGGCCATTGAGCGCTTGTTGACGATGATGGTCTTGGCCTTGAACGCTTCCAGGATCGGCATGCCGGCAATCGGCGAGTTGGGGTCGTTCTTCGCGGCCGGGTTGACCACGTCGTTCGCGCCCAGCACCAGTACCACGTCGGCCTGGCCGAATTCGGAGTTGATGTCCTCCATCTCGAACACCTGGTCGTAAGGCACTTCCGCCTCGGCGAGTAGGACGTTCATATGCCCAGGCATACGGCCGGCCACTGGGTGGATCGCGTATTTCACGGTCACGCCACGGTGGGTCAGCTTTTCGGTCAGTTCCTTCAGCGCATGCTGTGCCCGTGCCACTGCCAAGCCATAGCCTGGAACGATGATCACGGTGTCGGCGTTGGTCAGCAGGAAGGTGGCGTCGTCGGCCGAACCGGACTTCACTGGGCGTGCTTCTTTAGAACCCGCTGCAGCACCGGCATCCGGCGCATTGCCGAAACCGCCGAGCAGTACATTAAAGAAGGAACGGTTCATCGCCTTGCACATGATGTACGACAGGATCGCGCCGCTGGAGCCCACCAGGGAGCCGGCGATGATCAGCATCGAGTTGTTCAGCGAGAAGCCGATCCCTGCCGCTGCCCAGCCGGAGTAGCTGTTGAGCATCGAAACGACGACCGGCATATCGGCGCCGCCAATCGGGATGATGATCAGCACGCCCAGCACGAACGCCAGGGCCAGCATCAGCGCGAAGGCGCTGAGGTTGCCGGTGAACATGAAGGCCAGGCCCAGGCCCAGCGTCAGCAGGCCGAGCACCAGATTCAGCTTGTGCTGGCCGCCGAACTGTACCGGTGCGCCTTGGAACAGGCGGAACTTGTACTTGCCTGACAGCTTGCCGAACGCGATCACCGAACCGGAGAAGGTAATCGCACCAATGGCTGCGCCGAGGAACAGCTCCAGGCGGTTGCCCGCCGGGATCGCGTCGCCCAGGTGTTTGACGATGCCGAGGGACTGCGGCTCGACCACGGCGGCAATGGCGATAAACACCGCGGCCAGGCCGATCATGCTGTGCATGAATGCCACAAGCTCCGGCATCTTGGTCATTTCTACGCGCTTGGCCATGACCGAACCGGCGGTGCCGCCAACCAGCAGGCCAACGATCACATAGCCGATGCCGGCAGTGGCCAGTTCAGCGCCGAGCTTATAGATGAGGCCCACCGTAGTGAGTACCGCCAGCGCCATGCCGAGCATGCCGAACAGGTTGCCGCGCCGCGACGTGGTTGGGTGTGACAGGCCTTTAAGGGCCTGGATAAAGCAGATCGACGCGATCAGGTAGAGCGTCGTCACGAGATTCATGCTCATTACTTCGGCGCCTCTTCTTTTGCTTTCGGGGCTTTCTTCTTGAACATCTCAAGCATTCGGCGCGTTACCAGGAAGCCGCCGAACACGTTGACCGCCGCCAGGGCCACGGCCAGGGTACCCATGGTCTTACCCAGTGGAGTAACAGTCAGTGCTGCGGCGAGCATTGCGCCGACAATCACAATCGCCGAAATGGCGTTGGTCACTGCCATCAACGGTGTGTGCAGTGCGGGCGTGACGTTCCAGACCACGTGGTAACCGACATAAATCGCCAGCACAAAGATGATCAGGTTGTAGATACCGGGGGAGATAAGCTCTTCCATCGTCTGAATCCCTGCTTAGGCGTTTTTGCGGATGACTTGGCCGTCGCGGCACATGAGGCACGCGGCGACGATGTCGTCTTCGAGGTTGATTTCAAACTGCCCTTCCTTGTTGAAGACCAGCTTCAGGAAGTCCAGCAGGTTGCGCGCATACAAGGCCGAGGCATCGGCGGCGACTGCACCGGCAAGGTTGGTCGGGCCGCAGATGATCACGCCGTTCTCCACCACCACCTGGTCGGCGACGGTCAGCGGGCAGTTGCCACCCTGAGCGGCCGCGAGGTCGATGACCACCGAGCCGGGCTTCATCTGCGCGACGGTATCGGCGCTGAGCAAGGTCGGTGCCTTGCGGCCGGGGATCAGGGCGGTGGTGATGACAATGTCGGCCTGCTTCGCACGTTCGTGCACGGCCAGGGCCTGGCGCTGCATCCAGCTGGTGGGCATCGGACGCGCGTAACCGCCGACGCCGACGGCGCATTCACGTTCTTCGTCGGTTTCGTAGGGCACGTCGACGAACTTGGCGCCAAGGGATTCAATTTGCTCTTTTACGGCTGGACGCACATCAGATGCTTCGATCACTGCACCCAAGCGTTTCGCCGTGGCGATTGCCTGCAAGCCCGCGACGCCGGCGCCGAGGATCAGCACACGTGCGGCCTTCACCGTGCCGGCGGCGGTCATCAGCATCGGCATGAAGCGCGGATAATGGTGGGCGGCGAGCAGCACGGCTTTATAGCCGGCAATGTTGGCCTGGGAAGACAGCACGTCGAGGCTCTGGGCCCGCGAGGTGCGTGGCGCAGCTTCCAGCGCAAAGGCGGTGATGCCCTGCTCGGCCAGCTTGGCAATGGTTTCATTGCTGAACGGATTGAGCATGCCCACCAACACGGTGCCGCTTTTGATCAGCGCCAGCTCGCTGTCGCTCGGGGCGACCACCTTGAGAATCAGCTCGGCGCCTAACGCATCGCCGGCGCTGCCAATGGTCGCGCCTGCCGCCTCATAGGCACTGTCGACGATGCTGGCATTGATGCCTGCGCCGCTTTGAACAGTGACCTTATGGCCCTGGCCGATCAGCTTCTTGATGGTTTCCGGGGTGGCAGCCACCCGCGTTTCACCGGTCTGGGTTTCGAGAGGAACACCAATGTGCACGTCAAATCTCCTGCATGATCTTTTTGCTTTTGATCTTTTTGTAAAAAGGCCAGTGCACCGTGAGTGGCGCAGCTGGGGCGGCCGATCAGCACGATCCCGCTGAAATGACAGCGGGGCGCGGCATTTTGCAGGCGAACTTTACGGCCTTCAAGGGATTATGACGGGTGACGAAAAATTAACTACAAGTCACCCTGTGACTGATTGTCGCAATAGTTTGAAATAACCTCTTTAAATACAGATGTTTAAAAGGCTACAGCTGATTCGTATGTGTTTTTCCATCGTTGGTGTGAATAGTCGGGAATTGACCGATAGGAGTCGCTACAAGCCATGAAAATCATGGCCTTAGGCCTTTTTTCAGATTGACAGGTACAGTCTGTTTAAATGCGACATATACGTACATCTGTAGGCTTTAAATTTAGCTGACTACAAAGTCAGTATGTGGGGTTTGTCCTTTAAATGCTGGGGCTGTAGCGCTGCGATTGGTCGATCAACCAGTCTCTGAACGCGTGCAGTGAGGCTGATTCGACTTTTCTGTCAGGAATCATCAGGTAATAAGCCTTTGAGCTGGGCAGCGCCTCTGGGCTTGCGATCACCAGTCGATGTTCGTCCAGTTCTCGCTGGATAAGGAACGGCGGGATCAGCGCAATACCCATGTCGTGCATGGCGGCTTGAGACAACATCGAGAATAGCTCGTAACGTGGGCCTGTCATGTCGCGGGGCACGTTCAGTTGTTGGGCGTTGAACCATTGGCGCCAGGCGTAAGGGCGGGTGGTCTGCTGCAGCAATGGCAGTTCTGCAATCTTCTGGGGGGTGAATCGCTCAAGTTCGCCCAATAGTCGCGGGCTGCACACGGGGACAGGATTTTCTCCCATAAGCCTGTGGGATTCGGTCCCGGACCAATCTGCGTCGCCGAAGTAAATTGCCGCGTCGAATTCCGTATCCGCAAACAGAAAAGGGCGTGTGCGGTTAGTCAGGTTTACCGTCACCTCCGGATGCTGTAGTTGAAAGTCCTTGAGGCGAGGGATCAACCATTGCGTACCAAAAGTGGGAACTACGGCCAGCTCAATGGTATTTGCGCCCTGCTGCCCCATGACGGACAGGGTGTCGCGCTCCACGGCGTCCAGCTGGGTGGCGACGCGGCGGCTGTACGAAAGCCCCGCCTCCGTCAGCTTTACGCCGCGCCGTGAGCGCCGAAACAGCTCGACACTTAAAAATTCCTCCAGGCTGGCGATCTGTCGGCAAATGGCGCCTTGGGTGATGGAAAGCTCATGCGCCGCTTTGGTAAAGCTCTCGTGGCGGGCTGCCGCTTCAAAACTGACAAGAGCGGTGGTGCTGGGGATTTTTCTGCGCATGTACCTTGTCCTCACATAAAAAGTGCTGATGTGCCATTTTCTTGTGTTACGAAGTGAGAAATTAGCACAAGCCTATGCAAAAACCTCGTTTGCTCTCCCCGCCTGGCGGGCCTAGGCTCCATCCACGACTTCTGATTTTTCTTTGCGAGGACTTATTCATGGCTGGCAAGGCAAGCTTCAACTGGATCGATCCGCTGCTGCTGGATCAACAGCTCACCGAAGAGGAGCGCATGGTGCGCGACAGCGCCGAGCAATTCGCCCAGGACAAGCTGGCGCCGCGTGTGCTCGAAGCCTTTCGTCATGAAAAGACCGACCCGGCGATTTTTCGCGAAATGGGTGAGACCGGTTTGCTGGGGGCAATGATTCCTGAGCAGTACGGCGGCAGTGGTTTGAGCTACGTGAGCTACGGCTTGATTGCACGTGAGGTTGAGCGCGTTGACTCCGGTTATCGCTCGATGATGAGTGTGCAGTCGTCACTGGTGATGGTGCCTATCAATGAGTTCGGTACCGAAGCGCAAAAGCAGAAGTACTTGCCGAAATTGGCCTCGGGTGAATGGATTGGCTGTTTTGGTTTGACCGAGCCTGACCACGGTTCCGATCCCGGCGCGATGATCACTCGTGCACGCAAAGTGGATGGCGGCTACAGTCTGACGGGCGCAAAAATGTGGATAACCAATAGCCCGATTGCTGACGTGTTTGTGGTGTGGGCCAAGGACGACGCTGGCGATATTCGTGGGTTTGTCCTGGAGAAAGGCTGGAAAGGCCTGAGTGCGCCGGCGATTCACGGCAAGGTCGGCCTGCGCGCCTCCATCACCGGGGAGATCGTGATGGATAACGTGTTTGTGCCGGAAGAGAACATTTTTCCGGATGTGCGCGGCTTGAAGGGCCCTTTCACCTGCCTTAACTCGGCGCGCTATGGCATCTCCTGGGGGGCTTTGGGTGCTGCCGAGTTCTGTTGGCACACCGCACGCCAGTACACCCTGGATCGCCATCAGTTCGGCCGTCCATTGGCAGCAACTCAATTGATCCAGAAGAAGCTGGCCGATATGCAGACCGAGATCACGCTGGCGCTGCAGGGCTGCCTGCGTCTGGGGCGTATGAAAGACGAGGGAACGGCGGCGGTTGAGATCACATCGATCATGAAGCGCAACTCCTGCGGCAAGTCCTTGGACATTGCGCGTATGGCGCGGGACATGTTGGGTGGCAACGGTATCTCCGATGAGTTCGGGGTGGCACGTCATTTGGTGAACCTGGAGGTGGTTAACACTTATGAGGGGACTCATGACGTGCACGCCTTGATTCTGGGGCGCGCGCAAACCGGTCTTCAGGCGTTCTATTAATAGGAGAACGGCATGGGCGCGCTTTCGCATCTGCGGGTATTGGATTTATCGCGAGTGTTGGCAGGCCCCTGGTCCGGGCAGATCCTTGCGGACCTTGGGGCTGAGGTGATCAAGGTCGAGCGACCTGGTAGCGGTGACGACACACGCGCCTGGGGCCCCCCCTTCCTTAAGGACGCTGATGGCGAGAACACGAGTGAGGCGGCGTACTACTTGTCTGCTAATCGCAACAAAGAGTCGGTGACTATCGACTTTACGCGCCCGGAGGGACAGCAACTGGTGCGAGATCTGGCGGCCAAGTCCGACATCTTGATCGAGAACTTCAAGGTGGGCGGCCTGGCGGCGTATGGGTTGGACTACGAGTCGCTCAAGAAGGTGAATCCGGAGTTGATCTACTGCTCGATCACTGGCTTCGGTCAGACGGGCCCGTATGCCGCTCGCGCGGGGTATGACTTCATGATCCAGGGGTTGGGTGGGCTGATGAGTCTTACCGGCCGGCCGGAAGGTGATGAGGGGGCCGGGCCGGTGAAGGTGGGGGTGGCGTTGACTGACATTCTCACTGGGCTCTACTCGACGGTGGCGATCCTTGCTGCACTGGCGCATCGGGATCATGACGGTGGTGGGCAGCATATCGATATGGCGTTGCTTGATGTGCAGGTGGCCTGCCTGGCGAACCAGGCGATGAACTACCTGACGACGGGGGTGGCGCCAAAGCGACTGGGTAATGCTCATCCGAATATCGTGCCTTATCAGGATTTCCCTACGGCCGATGGCGATTTCATCCTGACGGTGGGTAATGACGGGCAATTTCGTAAGTTCGCCGAAGTGGCTGGACAGCCGCAGTGGGCGTATGACCCGCGGTTCTCTACTAATAAGGTGCGGGTAGCCAACCGCGCTGAGCTGATTCCATTGATACGCCAGGCTACAGTCTTCAAGACAACGGCTGAGTGGGTGTCACAGCTGGGGCGGGTTGGTGTGCCTTGTGGGCCGATCAATGACGTGGCCCAGGTGTTTGCCGATCCTCAGGTGAAGGCGCGGGGGCTGGCGATACAGTTGCCGCATGCGTTGGCAGGGATGGTGCCGCTGGTGGCCAGTCCGATGCGGTTATCCAAGACGCCTGTGGAGTACCGTACTGCGCCTCCTTTGTTGGGGCAGCACACGGCTCAGGTGCTGCAGGATGTGTTGGGGTTGGGCTCGGCGAGTGTGAAGGCTTTAAAAGAAGCGGGAGTTATCTAGCGGTGCTCCTATATATAGAGGGCGTTTTTGGTGGTTTTTTAATCAATTTCGGTAAGTTGATAGGAAAACCAAATTAAGTGTTGACGGCAGATTCTGGAAGTCTATAATTCGCCCCACTTCCGGCGCAGTCGAAACTTAAAACTCCTTGGTAAACAAAGAGTTATGCAGGATTAGACGGCGAATTGCTTCAGTTCATCGAAGCCCAGAAGGCGTTGATAGAGTCGTGCTGTTTGGCGCTATTAACGATTCGATCTTCTCGGTCGAAAGCGGAGAAAAAGAGGTGTTGACAGCAGCGTGTAACGCTGTAGAATTCGC
>NZ_VIUN01000015.1:12948-166525 GCF_007828335.1 Pseudomonas sp. SJZ103 | reverse complement strand
CGTTTACCATACGATAGAAGACGATATGGCGTGGGCTTTTGACCGCTCCATGGAGATGTTTGGCCTGCTGGCGTGAATAGGTGAGGTGATAGCTTCGAAGGCCCGGTGCGAGCTCATCGCGGTCGTGGCTGCCAATGCAATAAGGCGTGCTGGCAAGAGCTTGCAGCGCCGTGAGTATCAGCGTCTGGTAGCGCTGGCGTGCTTGATCGCCGAACCGCGTTTGGGAGAGCATGAGGATGTCGACAATGTCGGCGCGCGCCACGTTTGAAATCCGATACTGCGGCATGCTCAGTGTTTCTCGCTCGCGAGAGCGGTGGCCTCCAGGCTCAAGCCCTCTAGGTAAAGCTCCAGATGCCCTTCGTTCAATTGAGTAAAGCGCCCGTGTTCAAGATCCGTGATGCCTATCGAGGTCGCCAGACGCAGCGCCTCAATTTTGGCAGTGTCTTCGGCGACGCGCTGCTCCAGTAAACGCAAACCTTCTCGCATCACTTCGCTGGCATTTTGATAACGGCCGGACTGGACCAGGTCCTGGATGACCTGTTCTTGGTGAGGGGTGAGCACAACGTTTCGCGTCGCCATCATTAGCTCCAACTCTGGGCAAACATATTGTTTTGATCGTTGGCATATTATGCCATTTTACATAAAAGCAGGGAGTTTGGGATTTGTATCTTACGAACTGTAAGGTGTGGGGTCATCCTTTGCGCCGAACAGATGGCCCGGACTGTATGCGCACAAAGTCCAAGCAAGGCTGTCGCATGTGGGACGTCGTGGACAGCTTAATTAGTGTGGGCCTCGGGCCTTCAGTTTTGCCAAGCCTTGTTTGATGTGTCCGGCGTTCTCTCCAATCGTTTGTAGCGCGCCGCGGATATTGTCGCCTGTGTCCGTCGTCCCCTTGCGCTCAATCCTCAACGTCAACTCCATCACCGCCGCCTCTAAGGCGAGCTGGTTTTGGTACAGACGCTCAAGGACATCAGGCAGTGAATATTCAGTGGGCATTGTTTCGACTCCAATGAAGGAGCCGAAAGCGTAGCAGCGGGGGAGGCGGATGTCCTTAGCCACCCGTGATTTAAGTGCATGAAACGGTTTAGAGTGAGGGTCAGCATTCGCCAAAAACTGCCGTTTCGACAGGCAGCAGACGGCCGATTGTGTTGAAAAAGTCGGCCCTGGTTCTTTGCGCATCAAAAAAGTACGCGTCCGAGATTGAGATCTTTACTTTTGGCAGAGGCTTCCGGACTTGGATTTCACGTAGCAGCGTGCAAAAAAGGCATTTTCACCGGTAAATGATCAGGCAGTTTGGGCAGACCGACTTTTTCAACACAATCGGCCATTAGCAGACGCTCGCTCTGCGTCCGCTTCCGCCCTACCGAGAGGATCACCAGCATTTTCCTACGAGTATCAGAAAAGAGTACCTTTGTTTCTAGGCGATTAATCGTGTGCTTACATACACGCCATGCGGTGGCCGCGTAGGTCAAGGAGGCAATAATGAGAACTTTGGTAGTCGGGGCAAGCAAGGGGTTGGGCAGAGCTCTAATTGACGGATTGGGCGAGCATGGGGACACCTTGATAGGTGTCTCTCGCACCCGCCCCACAAACCTTGCACATAACGCCGGTGTCGTCGTGCGTTGGGTAGAAGCAGACCTTGGTGAACCCGTAAAGGCTGCTCAAATAATCGAGCAGGCCGTGGTGGATGATGGGCTTGATACGCTGATCTACAACTTAGGAATATGGGAAGAGTTTGCCTTTAATCCCGCATATAACTTCCTGGCAGATAACGACGACCAAGTGGAAGCTATTGTCAGTTGCAATATCACTTCGACCATTATGCTGATAAAGCGGCTGCTCCCAGTTCTGCTCAGAAGCGCTAATCCAAGGATCATATTAACTGGTTCAACTTCTGGCTTGCCGCAAAGTGGTAGACCAGAAGTCACTTTTGGAGCCTCGAAGTTTGCGTTGCGTGGTATCGCCGATGCATTGCGCGAAGGTTACAGACAGCAACGCCTGGGCGTGACCTGTTTGAACATAGACGATCTAAATACCGAAGACCCAATGAGCACTCCGAGGGGGCTTGCCGAGCAACGTGGTGAAGGCTACTTGATTCCTGTACATGACGTCGTACAGGTAGTTCGCATGACCTTGAGCCTATCTTCAGCCAGCTTCGTTAAGGAGCTCACCTTGCCCGCGATATTCAATGAGCGCTTCTGATGATCGGCCAGTTCCTTAGGCATATGATGCCAAAAAACTAAGTTCGGCTGACGTTTCTATTGAAGCTTTCACTGCCCCACCAAACTTTAAACAAACTATTGGAAGAGCGGTGTTTGGATAAGTTTGGACGTCATCAATGAACTGGATGCGTCCAAACAGTAACCAGTGGGCAGTAGCCTTCGACCCAGAGCGGTCACTCACTAATTTAAATTAGTAAGCCAGCCTAAGGTTTCTCAGCAAGCCATAATGTCCAACGGTCCATTTCTTTGATCGGTTTATCAGTATCGACACGGGCACCAATGAATGAAATCAATTGGGTCAATTCTTCATCATCAAGTTCGTGCAAGATGGATCGGCCGGTACGGTTGCGCAGGTCAGATTCCAAGTCTTCAAAATTATCGTAGTTCTTTCTGATTTCCCAGAGCTGGATAGCCTGTGGGTTTTCAAACCCGACCTTCAATAAGGCGCTTACAACTCGATCATCAGTAGGCCTTCGGCTGGCTTCAATTTCCTGTAGTCGAGGAAAGCATTCAAAAAAAAACCCGCGAATGTGCACTGGCGACCCAGCACCGTGCGCGTCATCAGGCGTGCGATCCTGAATGAGCAGCTTCCCGCCAGGGGTAAGCACGCGAAAAGCTTCGGAAAAACAAGCGTCGTAGTCTTTGAGGTGGTGAATAAGTGCGCGCTCGAAAACAATATCCATGCTTTCATTCGCCAAGTGCGTGTTCTCAGCGGCGCCCACTTGGAAGGAAACTCCAGGCTGCCCTGCTGATTTTTCCCGAGCGGCGGCGACCATCTCGGCGGAAAAATCGACGCCAGTAACCTGGCTAGCTCCCAGCTTGCTCCATGCGATGGAGTAGATCCCGCCCCCGCATCCGATATCCGCCACGCGTTTACCTGATGGGGCGAGCATGGAATTAATAGCCGTTGCCCATCCGCTGTCGGCGTCTCGGTCGGCGTAGGTATACCTGTTGTTACTGGAGTGGAAGTCGATGCCCATAACCAGACCCTGCAAATGATTGCGACTACAAGATGGTATGGACGCTCATGTGCAATGTAAAATATATCAAAAATATCACAAGCATATATAAAAGGTATTATCGCCATGGAGCTTCGTCATTTGCGCTACTTCGTTGTGGTCGCCGAAGAAGAACATATGACTCGCGCAGCGCAGCGCCTCAATATTCAGCAGCCGCCACTCAGCTCACAAATTCGGGATTTGGAGCGCGAAATGGAGGTGCAACTGTTCGACCGCACTCCTCGCAGCATTCGTCTCAATGCAGCGGGCCATGTGTTCTTAAAGGAAGCTCGAGAGCTGCTGACCAACGTAGATCGGGCGGTCATGCGGGCACAGCAGGCTGCTCGCGGTGAGTATGGACGGATCGCCGTTGGATATACGAGCTCCGCATCCTTGCACCCAAAAGTTCCTCAGCTGATACGGGCATTTCACACGAGATATCCAACAGTCGCGCTTGATACTCACGAAGATACAACGCGGGATTTACTTGACGCGATGTTGGAGGAGTCGCTGGATGCTGTGTTTGTAAGATCAACAACTCTGCGATATCCCATGCTGAAATCGGTTGTACTGTGTCAAGAGCCCATGGTTGTCGCGTTGCCGATCGGACATCATCTGGCGCAGGAATCCGGTCCCATTGCTTTGACAGCTTTGAGAGCAGAAGGCATTGTTCTTTATCGGCGAGCTAGTGGGCCAGGCATCCAGGACGTGCTTTTTGCTGCCTTTTTAGAGGCCGGGTTCACGCCGCACATCGTAGCCGATGTACCGAGATTGCTTTCCGCAGTCACGCTGGTTGCAGCGGGCAAGGGGATCACTATCGTGCCTGAGACCTTGAGATCGTTGCATCGAGAAAGTGTGAAATATCGATATCTTGATACTCAATCCAGCTACACGGTTCCTCTCACACTTGTGTATCGACATGCGCCAGAGGACTCACCGCTATATCGGTTTGTTCAGATGGCTCACGAGAATGGCGACCAGTAATCTGACTTTCAATGAACCGCTCCTGATTTTGTAGAGAATTGAACGACTGCTTCTGGCCGATTGTGTTGAAAAAGTCGGCCCTGGTTTGCGCATCAAAAAAGTACGCGTCCGAGATTGAGATCTTTACTTTTGGCAGAGGCTTCCGGACTCGGATTTCACGTAGCAGTGTGCAAAAAAGGCATTTTCACCGGTAAATGATCAGGCAGTTTGGGCAGACCGACTTTTTCAACAGAATCGGTCGAGAGCTGTCAGTCATAGCTGCTCCATGTTGACAGAGCTTCCAAAAAACATTTTGACTAGCCTCTAGGACGGTATTTTCAGGCAGAAAAATTTCAAATATGCCCCCAATGTTTCCCCCACTTGAACCGGGTGTGCGAGCGATCGCGACTGGCGGTTTTCTGACAGAGATCCAGTTGGATTCGGATGGCTATTAGTGGATCTCCATATTACGTTGGATTGTTTGGCCTCGGTTTTGTCCCGCATCGGCACGTGAGGTTCGATGTCCTTTTCCTCCACCATCCAGGCCTACATCGGCGCTGTACCGTACTCGGTATCGTCGATGAGGCGTTGCGGCTTGATGTCGAACTGCGCTTCAACCCGATCGATCATCGTCTTGGTGCTCTCGATGTTGGCGCTGATGCGATTTTGACCCAAGCCGCCGGAAGTCATTAACCCATTCGAATACTCAGCAATCATGACCTTGCTTGGGATTCCAGAGGCTGCACATGGGGCAGATAAATCAGTAACCTGGGTCAAAACCGCATCGGCGCCAACAGCTTTGCGTCACATACCCGAGGCAGGAGCCGTATGCGGTAGTTCCGCATGTACGGATCTGTGCGTGGGCGGCAGATAACTGCTGTTCCTACCTCGACCTGTATAAAAGCAGATTAGATATTTGAGCCGTCTTCATTCGGTGCCGCATGCCATACAGTCCTTGCGTTAGTCTAAGTGCTTAAATTCTTTGACGATAAAATCGATGAATGCGCGCGTTTTCGCAGGCAAATGCTGCCGCGATGTATAAACAAGATTGATGGCTAGTCTGGGTAGGCTCCAGTCGGCTAAAACTGGAACCAATCGACCCGCAACAATATCATTGTGTATAACATACGTGGGCTGAGCAAGTATCCCTAACCCTTGCAGTGCTGCTGCCCGCAAGAGCTGACCATCGTTGGACTCAAGAGATGCTTTTGTCGTGATCGTGATGGATTCCTCCTCGCGCCGGAAAACCATTTCGTAAGGGGCGGTGGCGTAGGTGTAAAGCAAAAGTTGATGATTCACTAATGCCTTCGGGTGCTCGGGACAGCCGCGACGTTGCAAATAATCAGGCGATGCGGCTAACGTGCGCCGTGTCTCAGTCAAGCGCCGAATCACCAGGCTGGTGTCCGGCTCACTTTCACGTGTCCGAAGCGCTACATCAATGTTATCGTCAATGATGTCGTAATAACGGTTTTCAGCAACAATGTCCAAGCGAACATCTGGGTACTGCTGATTGAAGTTAGGCAGCAGTGGCAATATATGCTGTAAGCACAGCGATAAAGAGGCGGTAACACGCAATACACCCGTTGGGTGGCTTTTGGTCGCGGAGACGGCGTCGGTGGCGCCTTGCATGGCCAGCAGAGCGGCTTTGGAATTGTTATAGAAGTCCTTTCCAATCTCAGTCACAAATAATCGGCGGGTACTGCGCTCTATCAATCTCGCGCCGAGACGGTTTTCGAGCGCCGCTAGGTGGCGGCTTGCAGCAGCATTGGATAGGCCCAGCGCCTCAGCTGCCTTGTTCAAGCTACCCAGCTCTGTGACCTTTACAAACAGTTCATATTCGGTCCAGCGATCCATAAGCATTGTTCCATTGAGCGAAAATGTCATTTCCAGTTATAGGCTTTTCCAGTTTAATTGCTACCGTTAATCTATTTCTATCCCTTGCAGCAAAGATTTTCTGAGCTGGAGGAAATTCGATAGGAATTTAAATTGAGTAATAATCTAGAATTAGTAAAAAGCTATTTTAAATTCTGCATTGATGGGAAAGATGTGGATCGTGTCAGCGAGTTTTTTGCGAATGATGTCATTGTTCAACGACCTGACTGTGTTACCCCTATCGTGGGGGTGAAGCTTTTTAAAGAAGCTTTGAAGCTGAATGTAACTGATCGATATGAGTCTATATGTACGACTTTCCAAAAAGAAGTTGTGGCTGGCGATGTAGTAGTGGTGGCGTTAATGCATCAGGCAAAGGGCTCTAATACTTGGCACGGATTTGATGTCACAGGAAAAGACCTTTCATGGACGGCACTAACCTATTTTCGATTCAATGCAAATGGAATGATTGTCGAGGAGATTGTTGAGCGAAATGAGTTGTTTATGGCGAAGCAGCTCGGTATTATTGAGTACGCTTAAGTAGATTGTGTTGTCTGGTTTTTAAAAAGCCAGACAGTACATTAATTGCTTGTGTTTTCCAAGTTAGGTTTCGTGGAATCTATTCGTTGTTATATCGAAACCCAAGTTATGAGTTTGACCGGTCTGTCTCTTGGCAAAATCGCTCTGAAAAATCACCAAGGGTGATCCAGGTCTTTTCGGACTGAATTCGATCTGCTGGCAGGTGCATGGGGACTACAGCAGCATGCTGATCGGTCGCATTAGCTCCCTAATGTTGCAAGCATTAACCCGCTTGCATTGGCAGGTATATGGTATCACTCAACTTTTCGTGAAGATATGATTGGCCGATTGCGGCGGACCGGATTGTTTGTTTCTGGAACCACCTTTGGCTCACGACAGGATGCTGAGTGTCTGATCGAAAAAGTGCGTTGCATTCATTTGCAAATTACTGGAACTGCTGTTGATGGGGGGCGTTACGCCGCTAGGATTTGTCTGAAAAGTCTCTTTGGCTAAAATGATGCCCTCTGATTGCCAAGAGGGCCGTCATGACAGGCCGCTATGAAATTTCATCTGAGCGTTGGGCGATCGAAGCCATCGTTTCTCCTCCTCAACACATGGGGCGGCCAAGGTGCGATGACCGCCAGATGCTTAACGGAATCTTCTGGATTTTGTGCTCTGGTGCCAAATGGCGAGATCTTCCAGAGTGCTTTGGGTCTTGGAAGACCGTTTATTAGCGTTTCCGACAATGGCGTGACAACGGCACTTTTGAGCAGGTTCTGCGCCATTTACACCTTCGTTTGCGCGAAGACGGCTTTATCGATCTGGATACCTGGATGGTCGATTCGACATCGATTCGAGCTACCCGAGCGGCCAGCGGTGCTCGAAAAAAAGGGGGCCGCAAGAACCGCAACACCACTGCCTAGGCCGTAGCCGAGGCGGATTGACCACCAAAATACATGTCGCTTGCGACAGCCATGGCTTCCCGCTGGCTGTTATGCTGTCGCCCGGTCAAGAAGCCGACTCGCGCTATTTCATGCCGCTACTGGAACAGATCAGCCTGCCAGGTAGCAAGGGTCGTCCGCGTAAGCGTTGCCGATGTGTACTGGCGGACAAGGGCTATGACAGCCAGATACTGCGTCAGTACTGTGACCGCTACGGCATGCAGCCGATCATTCCCTTGCGCAAGATGCATCGCAAGCCTCGACTGTTCGACAGGCCACAGTATAAAAAGCGCAACGTGATCGAACGGCTGTTCAGTTGGCTGAAAGAAAAACGTCGGCTTTGTACGCGATACGAAAAACTGGCGAGCAGCTTCAAAGCCATGGTTACACTGGTCTGTATCGAGAAATGCTTGCGGGCTGACTTTTCAGACAACCCCTAGGTAGAACGTAACTGCGCCTGATTTTTGAAGTCAGCCCTCAATTGCTTTTTATCTAACTTTCCAATGCTGGTTTTTGCTAAGTTATCAACGAATAAGTAACAGTCCGGCACCGCAAATGAGGGAAGTTCACCTAGTTCTACGAAGACACGCAAGTGAGCCTTCAATTTGTCAATGGTCATACCTTCCAGTTCGTTCGGTACAATCAGTGCGACCGGGCGCTCGCCCCATTTCGGGTCTTCTATTCCTATGACCGCTACTTCCCGCACACTTGGGTGCTGGCTGATGAGGTCTTCGAGTTGGATTGAGGAAATCCATTCACCTCCACTCTTGATTACATCCTTTTGACGGTCGACGAGATGGAGATAGCCGTGAGCGTCGAATCGACCGATATCTCCAGTGTGCAGCCAGCCTCCCCTCCACAACTCAGCAGAAGCCTCTGGATTGTTATGATATCCCGCAGTCAGGTACGGGGTGCGTACCACCACTTCGCCGATGGCCACCCCATCGGCGGGTATTGTGTTCATATCCTGATCGACAATACGAACTTGGGCCATGAGTATCGGCATACCTTGGGTCAAACGCAGGTCGAGTTCCTTCTCACGCGGATTTTCAGCCTGAGCCAATGTGTCGGTCTTTACCTGGGCCAATGTGAGCAGTGGGCAGCTTTCGGACATCCCATAGCCGCAATAGACATCGATATTCCGATCCAGCGCTTTTTGAGCAAGAACACGTGGCATTCCGCTCCCGCCAATAAGTATTTTCCAGTGGTTGAAATCAACGCCCTGCGCTTCGCGGGAGTTGAGCACCATATCCAGAACGGTCGGGACGCAGTGAGAGAAGGTCACTCCTTCAGTCATGGCCTGCCGTACAGCATTGCCTGCGTCGAATTTTCCTGGATAGACCTGTTTCCAACCACAGAGCGTTGCTATGTAAGGATAGCCCCAGGCATGTGCATGGAACATGGGGGTCAGAGGCATGTACACATCATTACGGGAGTGTCTTCCGTTTTCGCCCGCTTGCGAGACGCTGGCCAGTACTGTGAGGCAGTGCAGCACGAGTTGGCGGTGACTAAAATACACGCCCTTCGGGACGCCAGTTGTGCCGCTGGTGTAATAAAGCGTTGCCCGAGTATTTTCGTCAAAGTCTGGAAACTCATGTTGAGCATTGCCCTTACCCAACAAGGACTCATACTCACCGTCCCAATCAAAACCATCAGTCGTTTGCCCATCATCCTTTAAACAAATAATGTGCTTCACATGGGCAAGGCTCGCTCGAATTTCTTGAAGGAGCGGTACAAAATCCACATGGACCAATAAAGTGTCGGCTCCTGAATGGTTGAGCGTATAAGCAATTTGGTCATGGGGGAGTCGAACGTTGGATTTCATCAGTGTCGCCCCAAGCATAGGAACGGCAAAATAGCACTCAAGGTACCGATGGCTGTCCCAATCCAGTACAGCTACGGTACTGCCAATTTTTACACCCAATGTCGATAGCGCACTGCCTAGTCGCGCAATGCGCTCCAGCAGTTGGGGGTAACTGAACCGGACCTGATCGCGATATACAATTTCTTGATTGGAGCGTTGCGCGATTGGCGACACAAGCAACTGCTTGATAATTAGGGGATACGAATAGGGAGTCATTATTTTTATCTTCTCAGATTCAACGGTCTGCTTGAGGTCGGCAGTTTATTGCTGCTCTTCGGATACGTTAGCCACTCGATAGAAAGGAGATGCTTCGAGGGAGCGCTCTCGTAGCCATGGCGAAGGGCGAAACCGCTCCCCATACTTGTCCGCCAACCGATCGCATTCGAAAACAAACCGCGTTGCACCAACGGTTTCAATCAACGACAGTGTCCCGCCCGTCCAGCTGGGAAAACCCAAGGCCAGAACAGCACCCAGATCGGCGTCTGCGGCCTCCAACACGACCTGTTCTTCGATGCAGCGTGCCGACTCAAGTGCCTGGATATACAGAAGGCGATGTTTAACCTCGGTGACGTCAGGCTGCGCCGCCAGCACGTTAAACAACGCTGATAATCCGCCCCACAATTGCTTCGGTTGTCCAGGAATGAAATCGTAGAATCCGCCCCCGGTTTTACGACCGAGCCTCCCAATGGAAACCATTGCGTCCACCACAGGCTGGGCATGTATTCGCAAAAATCGCTCGGGTAGTTCGTCCGCGCGCGCCTGTTTGATAACTTTATTCTGCAGATCCAGCGAGACTTCGTCGGTGACAGCCAAAGGACTCGTCGCGAAGCCGGCTTGGCGAGCAGCGTTTTCAATCAAGGCAGGGCTTACGCCTTCGGCCAGCATGGACATGCCTTCGTCGATGTAGGCACAAAAAATTCGGCTGGTATAGAAACCAGGGCTGTCACATACAACAATCGGAATTTTGCGTAACTGGGCGACAAGATCCATGGCACGAGCGAGTGTTTGCTGCGACGTGTGTTTGCCCAGGATGATTTCCACAAGGGACATACGCTCAACTGGCGAAAAGAAATGCAAGCCAATGAAGTCTTCAGGTTTGCACCATAAATCAGCTAGACCAGTGACAGGCAGCGTCGAGGTGTTTGACGCTATGACGAACTGCGCAGGAAATGATTTGACTGCTTTCTGCGTACGCTGGAAAGCCTCAGCTTTGATACCTCGATCCTCGAACACCGCTTCAATCACAAAGTCGCAACCGATCAGGTCGCCATAATCGGCCGTAGGACGAATACGCTTCAGCTGTGAATTAGCCTCTTCTTGCGTAGAGCGCGCAACTTTGACATCTCGCGCATAGCCTGCGGCAACCTTTGCCTTACCTGCCTCAGCGGCATCCTGCGACATGTCAATCAGAACTACGTCAATGCCGGCAGCGGCAGCTACCTGAGCAATTCCGGCCCCCATCATGCCCGCTCCAATAACGCCAAGGCGGCGCACGGGCATTTTCTCAATCGCAGGTGGTCGTCGCGCCAGCTTTCGGGCCGCATTACGATTAATGAACATTGTGCGCATCAAGTTCCGCGCCACGGGGCCTGCCAAAAGCTGACCAAAATACCCTTGCTCTATGCTCAGCCCTTTATCGATCGGTACCTGTGTCCCTTCGTATACCGCTGACATGATAGCGGTCGGGGCTGGATAGTTGTCCTGAGTATCACGTCGGACTTTAGCAAGGCCCAGGCTGAAATTTTCCATGGCATTTGGTGCCATCGCTCCCGCTCCTCCAGGAACTACAAATCCTTTACGGTCCCATGGGGCCTGCCAGCTGGGGTTCGCAAGTACCCAGCGCTTTGCTGCTTCGACAATCTGCGTCGCAGGAAGAAGGCGATCAACAACTCCGAGTTTCAGCGCTTCTGCTCCACTGATGTGACGTCCAGAAATAAGCAAAGGTAAAGCATTGGAGATACCGATCAGGCGGGGAAGTCTTTGCGTACCTCCGCCGCCGGGGAGCAAGCCGACCGTTACTTCAGGCAGGCCGACAACGGCGTTGGGATCATCAGCTAAAACGCGATAGTGGCATGCAAGGCATAGCTCCAGACCTCCCCCAAGCGCCAAGCCATTGATGGCTACAGCAATAGGCTTGCCACAGCGTTCCATCTCGCGCAGGGCCTTTGCAACAGGTGCAACCAGAGCGATTGCCTGTTGAGTTGTCAGACCGCGATCGTACGCGGTGACGAAATCCAGCAGATCCGCACCTGCCATAAAGCCATTTTTCTTTCCCGACGTGATCACTGCGCCGACGACTTCCAATCGACTCTTGAGTTCGGCCACGACCGCTTGCAGGTCCTCTGCCAATTGAGGCGTAAAAATGTTCATGCTGCGATCAGTCACATTGAGCGTAATCAGAGCCACGCCATCATTGTCGACTTCCAGATTGATATTCTTAGTCATAAGTACGTCTCACACACGCTCGATGATTACAGCTGTGGCCTGGCCGGCCGCCGCACACAAGGTCACAAGTGCGCGCCCCAGGCCACGTCGTTCCAGTTCGTCCAATACCGTCCCAAACAGGATGGAGCCCGTTGCGCCGAGTGGATGCCCCAATGCAATCGCGCCGCCATTCACATTCATGCTTGCGTGTGAAATTCCAAAGTGGCGCATGATTCGCAGGGGGACAACGGCGAAGGCCTCGTTAACCTCGAAAAGATCGATGTCTTGGATGGTCAAACCTGCACGTGCAAGGACCTTGTCGATGGCCGGGACCGGCCCCGCCAGACTCAACAGTGGCTCGGAGGCACATGTGGCTGTCGCCACAATCCGTGCCCGGGGACGCAAGCCACACCGCTCGCCATATTGTTTGCTGCCCAAAAGTACAGCGCAGGCACCATCCACGACGCCACTGGAGGAACCGCCCGTATGCATATGTTTGACCGACTCAAGGTGGGGGTACCGACGTAGTACGATATCGTCGAAGCCTGCCTCACCAATCCCGGAAAATGCAGGCTTGAGTTTGGCTAAGTCTTCCAGCGTGGTCGCGGGGCGCAGGGCTTCGTCACGTTCCAGAAGCACATGACCAAATTTATCGGCCACCGCGACAGTTGATTGGTCAAAGTAGCCGCTATCCCGTGCGATTGCCGCCCGGCGCTGGCTCTCTACCGAATATGCGTCAAGGTCCGTGCGGGTAAGGCCATCAAGGGTGGCCATCAAGTCTGCGCACACCCCGTTGGGTATGTACGGAAATTGCAGTCCAAGCTGTGGGTCCGTGTAGGAAGCCCCCCCGTCGGACGCCATTGGCACTCGGGACATTGACTCCACCCCCCCACCTATCACTGCATCGGCTTGGCCTGATGCGATGAGTCCGAACCCAAATTTCACTGTGTCCAGGCCGGAGGTGCAGAAACGATTGATTTGATAGCCGGATACCGAATCGCCATAGCCTGCGGATAACAATGCCGAGCGAGTGATATCCGCGCCTTGCTCACCCACCGGCATGACCACGCCGAAACCGACATCTTCGATATCTTCCGGAATGATACCGTTGCGTTCCTTGAGGGCCTTTAACACCGTTGCCGCCAGCTTTACGGGAGTTACCGTATGGAGTGCGCCGTCCACTCGTCCTTTGCCGCGGGGGGTCCGAACATGGTCGTACACGAAGACATCGTTCATTTTTTCTCTCTTATCATCGTCGCTGAATATGACCTGCCGACTCAACCAGGCGTGGCGTCTACACGTAATCGTTAACAGCCCGTCCACCGGGGAGGTCGCTTTTCGACAAAGGCGCGGGGACCTTCTTGGTAGTCTTCACTGTCAGCCACACGGTCTCGGCATCGCCGAGTCAGTTCACGTAATGCGTCTGTATCGAGGTCCGGTACCTGCCGCATGACGTGCAAGCTCTCGCGCACGGCAATTGGTGCATTACGGGTAATTCGCGCTGCGAGCTTAAGTGCTTCTTCCACCAGCACGGGGTGTGGAACCATTCTGTTTACCAGCCCCAGTTCGACGCCTCGGGTCGCATCAATACTGTCGCCGGTGAGCGCCATTTCTATTGCAATGTTGCGCGGAAGCGCCCGAGGCAAACGAAACAAGCCGCCCGCTGCGGCAAGCACACCACGCGAGACTTCAGGGAGCGCAAATGACGCATTTTGCGCGGCAATCACCAGATCACACGCGAGTGCAATCTCGCACCCACCGGCCAATGCTTTGCCATTGACTGCCGCAATCCAGGGCTTTCTTCTTTCTGCATCGACGAACCCTGCAAAGCCATTTCTCGTGAAAAGCCCGGCCGCTCTGCCTGCCGCGACTTCCTTGAGGTCTGCCCCCGCGCAAAAAACATCGCTTCCGGTTCCCGTTAGCACAATGACCCAAACGTCTTGATCCGCCTCTGTCCGAGAAACTATCGCTTCCAGGGCAACTGCCATTTCTTCATTGATGGCGTTACGCGCGAGAGGCCGATTTAGAGTAACCAAGGCAATATGGTCCTCGAGTACTTCCAGAGTGACTAAGTCCGATGCGAAAGCAGCTTCTGCGAAAATACTCATGAACTGACGCTCCAAATTTGCAACCCATCAGTGTTTAAGGTGACGTCGCCGAAGCATCCAATAGGTGATCGCTGCGCATTGGTTAGAGCTGAAATGCTGCGTTCGTCTCGGGCTTCCACGCCAGCCAATAAGCGCGCGCCTTCTGGCGTACGCGCGATAACTACCCCGCGCACGACGCTACCGTCCCTCGCATAGAGAACCGTAAACGTTTCAATAGCAGCCCGACCGGTGAACGCCAGGGCAAGGGGGGGAGTAGGGCCCCGGGATGCATCCGCCATCGACTGAACACTGTAATCGTCGGTCAAGCGACAGCGTTGAGGGGCAAGGGACCCCAGAACAATTGCGTGATGTTTTGTGAGATAACCGCCTTGTCCGTACAGAAGCCCCAACGATTTCGGCTGACCTCTTAGTTTCCGTACCATGGTGGCAGTCGCATGGGTCATGTAGTTGTTCAAAGGGGCGCCGAAGAAACTGAGGCCTCCTGTACACGTCACTGTTGAGTCAGGTGCCAAGGCCAAGATACGACGTGCCATTTTCGGCACAATGGGGAAGCAGCTATATAGTTCGAGTACACCGAAGCGTCCCGCATCTCCAACCAGCCCAAGAATTCCGTTGAGAACTGCATCCTGGGCAGCTGCTCGCGTATATTGGTCACGATCCAGATAGTCAGCAGGCTCTTGAGCTGCGGCGCCACACCAGATATGGACCAGACGGTCCGACGGTATGCCGAGCTGTCGAGCACGTCCCAAACTCGTCAACAGAATGGCCGCACCCTGATTGACTTGAGGGTTGGCGACCATCCGTTTGGTATAGGGCCAAGCGACTAATCGATTATCCATCGCCGGCGTCACGATTTCTTCGGCTGAAAACGACTGTTGGTTCCAGGCGTAAGGATTGTCCCGCGCGACCACAGAATTGCGCGCCCACAGTTCGCTCGATTCCTGCGCCGCGGCGGCGGGCGTTTGCCCCCATGCCGCTAGCGCCGCATTCTCGTAAAAGGGATATACGTGTGCAGGCGATGCGACTCCCAACGTCACTGCGACCGGGTTGAGGTAGTTAGTTCCGCGTATCAACCTGGCATCTGGATCGATGGGGGACCAAGGTAAATCAAAGCCGTTTTTTGTGGCGGCGGTCACCGCATATTGAGCCTCGGCCCCCACCACTGCGGCGACCTCACAATCGCCGCGCAATATCCGAAGGGCCGCCTCATGAATGAACTTCACAGGCGTCTCGCCCCCCACTGGGCCATAGTGGCGATGAGTGGGATTTATTCTCAACAGTTCAGCTAACTGACCTGGTGCATCGACGTATGGCCAGGAAAACTCCTGAATGACTTCCAGTGAATCGAGCAGTCCTAGTACGTTTGCGCCGGCATCCTTATCCGCAGCGCGAAGGGCTGCTTCCATCAGCTTCAATGGCTCCTTCGCTTGCGCTGGATCCTTGGTTCGCTGGGTAATTTCGCCGACGCCAACGATGACGGGAGTTCTATCAAGGTATGTATTCATATCCGTTATCCTAGGGGACGAACGCCACATTCAGATCGTCGCTTCCGACGATCAAGGCAAAGACAATCCACGGAATACGATGCAATTATCGACTCTATCGAATGGCACCCGACGAGAACGCCATGCGCCAGGTATCAACGAAAATCGTCTGATCCGGAATGACAGCTGAGTCGGCGTGGCCTGGTCGAAACCAGTTCATTGGGCATAAGAATGAGTTTGCTCATGAAGGTCGCGCAGCTAATACATTTGGATTGCTTTCGTTCAATCGCCGTTGAGAGGTAGATCGCAAAAGGCTTATCAGCGCTGCTCTGTTCCGTTGGCCGGGATCGCCGCCGCCGCTTCTGATGATTCGAGCAACTTGACGAAGACCATCGTTCAGGGAGCATGCCTGGTCGTCCAGTAAGGTTCGTATATGTAAGAGTTCCTCGAGTTCCGGTGCGCTCCCGTAGTGCAGTTGGCGCTGAGCGATCGAAATAGCGTTCAGTACCATGCGTAGTGCATGTTTGCGATCATCAGGCAGTGCGGGCAGAATTTCATCGCGCAGTACGTTGCGAGCGCAGATAAGTAAATCTTCTCCGGCGGGTTGCTGGCGCATCAGTCATTCTCCGTCAGGTTGAGGAGCTCCCACTCCAGTTCCGGGACTATATGTCCTGTCAGGGCAAGCAGCAGTGAGTGTTCCTCGCCCGAGCAATGCCGTTGCGCTTGCTGAATTGCGATAATCGCCCAGTTCACATGAGCCATTACCTCCCAGTAATGCACCGCCTTATGGTCAAGGCGACGACCCGATTCCGCCTCATAGCCGCGGTAAAAGTCGGTTCGAGCTCCGATGCCACCTGCCTCTGCGGTTACCTTGCCGAAGCGCCAGCATTTTGCACAAAACCAACCAATATCCTCGAGCGGATCACCCCAGCCCGCGAACTCCCAATCGAGAATTCCTGTCAGTCCGCTCTCATCGACCATGTAATTTCCCGTGCGATAGTCGCCGTGGGTTAATGTGACGATAGTGCGCGGTGGAGTATGGCGCTCCAGCCATCGCAGCGCCCACTCAAGAGCGGGATATGCGCAGTAGTGCGCGTCGAGAAATGCTCGATGCTGAACAATTCGGTGGATGGCAGGGGCCTCATCATAAGAAATAAGGAAGTCGAGCTCGGCATGGGGGGGCGTCACAGAATGGATCTTGGCCAACTCACGCCCAAGTTGGTCGGCTAACTGGATACGATCAGGAGCAAAACCTGGATTTTTAACCAAGATGTGGCCGGCCGCAGTGCCGCCGATTCGTCGCATCAGGAAAAAGGGGCGGCCGATGACAGAACGGTCCTCGCACAACCATAAAGGCTCCGGCACTTTGACGCCGGCGACAAAGACCGTCTTTAACAATTGAAACTCTTGAGCGCGTCCATGACTGATCGCCACTCCAGCCGTCGGGGAGTCGCAACGCAACACACATTCCAGCCGCCCATCCCAGAATCCGTCATGAATCAAAAGGGTGACTAACCAATTTTCCTGGATTGCGCCACCGGAAAGTGGCTTAGCGTCGAGGATTGATACGTAAGAAGCCTCGGCAGCTCGCACTATAAAATGCTCTATCGCCTCGCGTTGAGTGACATCCATGATAGGCCTCACAACGAGCTTACAAGATGGGCATGATCCACTGCCAGGCAACTGCCGGACATGGCGACTCCCGCATCGGACGCTAATAAAAGAAGAGGTCCGTCGAGATCGGATAGTTTTCCAAAGCGACGACCAGGAATGCCCCTGCGTAGTTTCTCGCCAGCTTCACTAGTGAGGAAATCATGATTGAGATCGGTAACTACATAACCAGGCATCAGCGCATTAACTCGGATTTTATGTCGCGCCAATTCAAGCGCCATCGCTTTTGTCGCCTGCAATACGCCGGCTTTTGAAATGGCGTAGGGTGCTACGCCGCCGGCAACACGCTCGCCGAGGATAGAGGCAATGTTTACGATGCTGCCTGGTTTGCCTGCGGCCACCATGTGTCTGGCGGCTTCGGAGGCGACTAGCCAGGCACCCTTTAAATTGGTGTCCAGCACCGTGTCCCAGTCAGCTTCCGAATGCTCCAATAGCGGCTTTGTGATTGCCTGGCCGGCGTTGTTGATAATGATGTCAGGCACTCCCGCAAGGAGGGTTGCCTGGTCGAAGCAGGCTGCTACGGACGCGGCGTTTGTCACGTCAACACCGATTGCGTGCATTTGATCATCGGATAGATCCATTTCCTCAATGAGTTCCTGAAGCTTGTCACTTCGCCGCGCCGTAATGATCACTTCGGCTCCAGCGCGAGCCAGTACGGCAGCAAAATGCCGACCCAACCCACTGGATGCGCCAGTGACGAGCGCAATCTTGCCGCTGAGATCGAATAGCTCGTACAGGTATTTGTTATTCATCAGCGAGCCCCATCCTTCCCATCATTTTGCTGGTCCGACCTGGCGAGGATTTTCTTACCCAGGCTGAAGCGGTGCACCTCGCTGGGACCGTCATAAATACGGAAGGCGCGCATGTCGGCAAAAATACGAGGGACGATGGTTTCATGGGTGACTCCCTGACCGCCGAGAATCTGAACGCTGCGATCAACCACGCGCCATTGCGCTTCGGAGCAGACGACTTTGGAGATGCTTGATTCGAAGTTGCAACGTTCGCCCTGGTCTAGCATCCATGCTGTGCGCCAGATATGTAGCCGCGACGTCAATAGGTCCATTTCATTGTCAGCGAGCATAAAACTCACACCTTCATGCTCACCCAGTGTTCGCCCAAAGGATCGGCGTCGTCGAGCATGCTCAAGGGCCGTGTCGTGGGCGCGTTGCGCCTGACCAAGCCACCGCATGCAATGTGTAAGACGCGCTGGCGCGAGTCGAATTTGCGCGTAACGAAATCCTTTACCGACTTCTCCTAACACATCGTTTTTGGAGATGCGCAAGTTGTTGAAGCGAAGAACACCATGTCCTCCGGTAAAACAGGTATCGAGTGCATCCATCGTACGGACATGCTCGATTTCGGCCCTATTCATGTCTGATAAAAACATGGTGGCGGTCCCGTCTTCCATCTTTGCCATGATGATGACGAAGGCCGCGCCCTCGGCACCTGTTATGAACCACTTGGTACCGTTAATGAGGTAGTCGTCGCCATCGCGATTCGCCGTCGTCATCAACATGGATGGATCGGCCCCTGCACCTGGCGCGGGTTCGGTCATCGCAAAGCAGGATCGGGTTCGCCCCTCCACAAGAGGCTTGAGCCATTGTTCTTTTTGCGCCGTTGAGGCGACGATGGACATCAAGTGGATGTTGCCTTCGTCGGGGGCATGGATGTTTAAAGCCGTCGGCCCGAGGGTCGAATAGCCTGCTTCCTCGAAGACAATGGCTTTTTCTACGTGTGATAGCCCCAGGCCGCCCATCTCCTTATCTGCATGTGGGGTCAAAAGGCCCGCGGCCTTTGCCTTTGCAACCAGTTCCGTACGTAAGTCTTCACTGGGACCATGCGCTGTTTGCCGCAGGTCCTTCTCGAACGGTAAAACCTGTTCTCTGATGAAGTGCCGAACGCGCAACTGCAGTGCCTGAAGATCGGGAGAAAGACGAAAGTCCATAGCTGTGCCTCGTAGTCGGTTCAGGACATTCAAGTCACATTGCAGTCTGGGCGAATCGTCATTTCCGACGATTTTCAGCCATGCCGAGGGGGGCGCCAGCATTGGCCAGGAGCGCCATATGATTTTCAACCTTGCTCTGTTCGAAGCCTGGGGCGCAGAATCATCGGAAATAACAAGAGTTTCTGAGAGTAGAAAATGTCCGGTTCCCTTACGAAACCTTCACATAAATCCATGGTGCCAACGGCAAAAATAGTGCCGCCCACCGGACCGACAATTGAAGTCCAGCGTAGCGCTCTTCACGATCGCTATACCGTTACGCGCAACCCTAGCCTGGTCCTTGTTCACGCGCCTGCAGGGTTCGGTAAGACGACCGTGATGCTCCAGCTAAACAGGCATCTTCAACTGCAAAATATCGACACGGCGTGGCTGACGCTGGACCGTGCGGACAACGACGTTTCAAGGTTTGTTGCCTGCTTGGAAGCATCCGTTTCGGGCTGGCTTACGCGTTCGGCGAACAGTCTGTCTTCGATGGATATTTCGGAGTTTCTGTCCTCCCGACCCGCACCGTTTGCGGTGTTTCTGGATGATTTCGAGATCATTCATGCGCCAGCCGTTCTTGCCATTGTACGGTCACTCATTGAAGCGCTGCCCTTGGGAGGGCAGATCATCGTGGGGTCTCGTATTCAACCCGATATTGGCGTCGCACGATTACGTGCTCGCGGCCGCCTGTTGGAGTTGGGCCCGAATGCGCTGCGTTTCAATTTGGATGAAACGGGTGAGTATTTTCAGTTGCGTCAGCAAACGGCGCTGCCAAAAGAATCGCTAAAACGGTTACACGGCAAGACCGAGGGATGGATTGCAGCACTCTGGCTGGCCTCGCTCTCTATGGAACGCTCGGGGGTGAACAGTGATTTTGTCGAGCGATTCTCGATTACGGACCAGGCCATAGCGGATTTTCTGGCGGATGATGTGCTGGCGCACCAGCCGAGCGCCGTTCGCGAGTTTCTACTCAGAACCAGCATATTGCGGTATCTCGAACCTTCCCTATGCGACATCTTGGTCCCCGGCTCGAATTCGGAAAGTCTGCTCAAGACGCTGGAAAGCCAGAATATCTTTCTGAGTTCTATCGCTAACAAAGAGCACTCCTATAGGTATCACAGCCTATTCTCCTCTTTTCTACGCACGCGCCTGCGGGCGGAGCACGCTGGCGATGTTCAGCAACTGCATCTAAAGGCGGCCCACTGGTATGAGCAAAATAGTCGTTTCGCATCAGCCATCGATCACGCAATCAAAGGTAATGACGCCGGGTACGCATTACGCCTGTTGAATGAGTACGCGCAGAATTTTCTCGAGGAAGGGCGTATGCGCCTGCTCGCGCGATGGTTCAACGCCATACCGGAAGACGCCTTATCAACGTATCCGGTGCTGCAGGCGACGGCTGTGTGGGCCGTGCTGTTTACCAGTGGCCCAGTTGCGGCGCACGCCATGCTGACACACTCCGGGTGTGGTGGCAGCGACGATCCGATGGTCTTGGCGCATGTCAATGCGCAACTGCCGTTGTTTCTGGCAATGGAAGATCGGTATGGCGAGGCGCTCGCCGTCGGACGAGAAAGCCTTGCAAGACTACCGAGTTGCAGTCGATTTGCCGACAGCGTACTGCGCAACGCGATGGCAAATGTGTTCACCGTCAGTGGAGACAGTGCCGAGGCGCGCCGATTGATCGACAGCGCCAGGCGCATAGATGGCGAGAGCATGTTTACGCGTATGTATGCTGAGTCTCAGGAAGGCCTGCTCAACTTGATGGCGGGTAGGCTCCAGCAAGCAACCGCATGCTTTCGGATGGCATTAAGTGCCACTGGCACAATGACCTCTAACCTGACAAGCGGGAACGCCTGGGCAGGCTTGTTGTACGCCTGTGCGCTCTACGAATCGAACGATTTTGACGGAGCAGAGCAGTTGGTGAACGTCTACTTGCCTTCTGCCTGCGATGTCGGACTACCCGATCACATGTACCTTGGACATATGATTCGAGCGCGCATCGCGTTCAGCAGGGGGGATGTGAGTACCGCGTTTGGATCGCTGACTGAATTGGAGTATCTCGGCCATTATCGCCACCTGCCAAGGATTGTCTCAAGCGCCAAACTCGAACGTGGTCGGCTATTGCTCCTGCAAGGGAACGCTCAAGCGTCAAAAGAGGAACTGGATCGGGCCATAGATTCGCCGGTAGGTGGATGTTTGAGCCACCAAAGGTTGCTGGCGAACGAAATTAACGCTCTCTCGCTCGCACGCATACGCTGGGATATCCATTTTGGCGATGCTTTCGCTGCCCTGTCACGTCTGGATCATGAACTCATTGAAGCATTGAGGGAAGGCAGACACCTTCGCGTCATTAAGCTGCGGGTCCTTAAAAGCCTGGCTCTTCAACGTACCGGCGACGCGGCGGAAGCGGTCAAGGCCATTGCGGAGCTGATTCGGACTATTGCTGCTGAAGGGATTATTCAGGTTATAGCAGAGGAGGGCGAACAGATGTACCGGATCGTACACCGGTACAAGGTTGTGCTCGAAGAAATGCCGATGAAATCCAGTGATCAACGCTTGTTGAGTTATTTACAAGTGTTGATCAGTGCCTTTGGCTCATCGTCTCTTCCATCTGAGCAACCTACCTCTTTGGATGCCTTGATGGAGCCGTTGACTCGCAAGGAGCTTCACGTGCTGCAATTGACCGCCGATGGATGCTCAAATGCAACGATGGCCGACAAGTTGAATCTTTCCGATAGCACCGTCAGGACCCATCTGCGCAATATCAGCTCCAAGCTTAATGCCCATAGTCGAGCTGAGGCCGTGGCGACCGCTAGACGCCTATCGTTAATTCGTTGAAACCACCTGCTGTCCAGTTCTGACCCGGAGCGCGATCCCGTTAGTCATGGACGGGCTGGAGGTGTGATGTAAGCAATGGGATGGACGCCCCCGCCCATAATCGTATTGCTGCGCCAGAGTGGATGGGGATCGTCTGGCCAAGTCATCTTCCGACGCACCTCCAGCCATTCGGCCAGCACCTTTGAAAGACTAATTTCTTATTTTGACTACAGCGTTGCCTTCATTGCCCGGTGATGGGTGACCGTGGGCGCCAGCCTGGCGGGCATAGAGGGGTAGACACATCGGTGTATCCGACGAAATCAAAGGACTCAGTTCGTAACTCGTCGCTTTCGACGATTCGACCGCCGAGGGATTTCCGCATGCTCGATCTCACGTCTAAAGCCAATTGGAAAGGTGTCTCCAACATGAAGATCGTTGCCGCCGTTATGCGCTCGTCCAATGCACGCTTCGAACTGGAGTCGGTCGAGTTGGATGCGCCTCGCGCCGACGAAGTCCTTGTACGCATCGTCGGTGCGGGTGTGTGCCATACCGATCTGGTTGCCCAGGAGGGATATTTTCCATTGCCTATGCCGGCCGTTTTCGGGCACGAAGGGGCGGGTATCGTTGAGCAGGTCGGATCAGCTGTGACCAAGGTCCGGCCGGGAGATCGCGTCGCGTTGACCTTCAATTCCTGCGGCCAGTGTTCGTGCTGTCTCGCCGAATCATCGCCTTACTGCAAGTTGTTTACGCCGCTCAATTACTCCGGTGCGCGCATGGACGGTTCGAAGACCCTGCGTGGAAAAGACGGTGCCATCTCTGGCAGTTTTTTCGGACAGTCGTCATTTGCGTCTTATTCGATTGCCAGCGAACGTAACGTCGTCAAGGTGCTGGATGGGGTACCGCTTGAGTTCGCGAGTGTCCTGGGCTGCGGAGTCCAGACCGGGGCCGGCGCGGTGATGCGTTCGATGGTATGCCGGCCACGCAGCTCGTTGATGGTGCTGGGAGGCGGTGCCGTAGGGTTGAGTGCCGTTTTAGGCGGGGTAGTCCAGGGTTGCAGCACGATCATTGTCGTTGAACCGCTGCAGGGCCGCCGAGAGCTGGCGCTCAGTCTCGGTGCAACCCATGTCATTGACCCGGCAGCCTGTGACGATCTATCCAGCGCGGCACGTTCGATTTGCCCTGACGGCGTTGATTATGTGCTCGATACGAGCGGGCGCCATTCCGTCGTGTCGGCAGTACCGCGGATCCTCGCAGCACGCGGTACTTTCGGGTTTGTCGGAGTGCCCCCTGCAAACGAACGCGAGCTGTCGTTGCCCGGTACGCTGCTGCAACTGATGCGTGGAGGTTTTACCTACCGAGGCATCATCGAAGGCGACAGCGAACCGGACGTATTTTTACCGCAACTGATGGAGCTCTATCTGGCGGGACGTTTTCCGTTCGACCGGATGATCAAAACGTATCCACTTGCGCACATCAACGAAGCGATTGCCGATCAACATCGCGGCCTTTGCACGAAAGTCGTTTTGCTTCCCTGAACGCCTCGCCTAACGGCGATGCGCCAGTTCAGCGATTGTTTCAATATTACTAAGGGCTTCATTTATGGACACTCGGCACGCGTTTCACATGTTGATTGATGGCGCACTGGTAGACGGGGATTCGCAGTTTGGAATCGTCGATCCTGCAATTGAACAAGTATTCGCTCAGGCGCCGGATTGCAGTCGTATCCAACTGGATCATGCGGTCGCAAGTGCGCGGCGTGCCTTCCCTGGCTGGCGTGCCATTGATATCGAGCAGCGGCGGGCGCTGCTGGAACAAATGGCACCGAAGATTGAGGCGGCCCGAGATGAACTGGCGAGGTTGTTGACGCGAGAACAAGGTAAACCCCTGTTGTCTGCACAACGTGAGCTGGAGAGTCTTGTTCGATTCATGCGTGGTCAGTGCAAGCTCACCTTGATGAAGGACGTTGTTAACGAGGATGGGCCAGAGCGTCGCAGCATTACCCGACGTGTTCCAATTGGCGTTGTAGCAGCATTAGCACCCTGGAACTTTCCAGTATTGCTGGCCTGGTGGAAGGTAATTCCGGCGCTTCTGGCAGGAAACACCCTGGTGTTGAAACCATCGCCGCTGACGCCTCTCACTGCTTTGCGCATCGCTGAATTGTTGGCTGACGTCCTTCCCCCCGGTGTGCTCAATGTTGTGAGTGGTGGTGATGACCTGGGACCATGGCTAAGTACACATGTGGGGATCGACAAAGTCAGCTTTACCGGGTCCACGGAAACCGGTAGGCGTTTAATGGCAGGCGCGGCCCCCACATTAAAACGCTTGACGCTTGAGTTGGGCGGTAATGATGCCGCTATCGTGTTGCCTGATGCCGATATTGAACAGCTGATCCCTTCCTTGTTTTGGGGCGCATTCGCGAATAGCGGCCAGGTGTGTGTGGCGGCCAAACGCTTGTATGTGCATCGCAGCTGCTACGATGCCGTCCGTGATGGACTCATGGCTTATGCGAAAAGCGTTGTAGTCGGCAGTGGGTTGGACCCCCTTAGCCAACTAGGCCCCATTCAGAATGAGCGACAGTATCGTCGGGTCCTGGACTTAATCGATGATGCTCGCCGCACCGGTCTTGACATTTGTTTTCAAGGCGCTATTCCCTCGGGCCCTGGATACTTCGTACCGGTTACATTGATCGATAATCCCCCTGATGACGCACGAGTGGTGACGGAAGAAGCCTTCGGACCGGTGCTCCCTCTGCTGCGTTACGACAGCATCGATGAAGTCATTGACCGCGTTAACGATAGCCCGTTCGGCCTTGCAAGTTCGATCTGGGGACGCGACGAAGCACTCGCACTCCACATTGCCGGGCGTATCAATTGCGGAACGGTATGGATCAACGAGTCGATGTATCTATCACCTGATGCACCCTTTTCAGGGCATCGCCAATCGGGTGTGGGAGTAGAGCATGGTGTGGAGGGGCTGCTGGCCTGCACGCAGCCTCAAGTGATCACACTCAAGCGTCGCTAGTTAGTTGCTCTCACTACTCCCACCAACGCAGAGCGTCGATTGAAGTGTTGTGCGCCGCGCGGAGGCTGGGTGTTTCACACGTTAACTTTCAGTAACGGGAAAACAGTCATCATGAATTCTACGAATTATGAATTGCCTGCCGACTTGGCCAACCAGTTGGTTGACGCACGGACCTATGCAAACCTGGATCTTCTGCATGGACTTTATGCAACGGCACGCGCCGAATACCCGGTCGCGCGTGCAAATGTGGAAGGCTATGAGCCGTTCTGGGTAATCAGTAAATACGCTGATGTGGCTACCATCTCACGGGATAGCAAGCTGTTTCATAACGGCGATTACTCTGTTGTATGCCGTCCAAAATCGGCCCTTGAATACGTCATTGCGACGACAGGGTGTCCGCATTTTGTGCGGGCGTTGACACACATGGATGGTGACGAGCACAAGAATCTCCGCGCGCTGACACAATCATGGTTCATGCCTAACAGTATTCTCAAGTTAGATGGTCGAATCCGGAAGTTGGCAAGCGAAATTGTCGAAAGCATTCGGCAGCAGGAGGGTCGGCGGATTGATTTTTCGACGGATTATGCACTGCACTATCCATTGCATGTGATCATGGACATTCTCGGCGTTCCGCAAGAGGACGCTCCTCGAATGTTGATGCTGACGCAGGAGTTTTTCGGCAGCGAAGATTCCGACCTCAAGCGCAAGAACTCCAGTGAGAGCGACTCGAGCGGCGCAGCGATGGGGAAAGCCATGATGGCTGTTGTCGAGGACTTCAAGGTGTATTTCGAACAACTGACCGAAGATCGTCGAAAGAATCCACGTAACGATATCGCGACGCTGTTGGCACATGCGGAGGTGGACGGGCAGCCGATCGACGAGGTGGCTCGTCTCGGTTACTACTTTATTATCGCTACGGCTGGCCATGATACGACTTCCTCATCGACCTCGGTAGCAATGTGGGCATTGAGCCGTTTCCCCGAGTTGTTGCCACGCCTGCAGGCTGATCTATCACTAATCCCGCAATTCCTCGACGAGGCGCTGCGCTTCGCATCTCCCGTGCGGCATTTTATGCGGACAGCAACTGCAGATACTGAAATTCGAGGACGTGTCATCCGCAAGGATGATTGGCTCATGCTCTGCTACGGCTCCGCAAACCGTGATGAAGAAGTCTTTCCGGATCCTTTCCAATTCAATATAGATCGTAAACCGAACCGGCATCTGGCGTTCGGAATCGGTAATCACGTGTGTCTTGGCCAGCATCTGGCGAAGATGGAGATGCGCATTCTATTCGAGGAACTTATTCCCAAGCTCCTGAGAGTCGAGCCCGCTGGAGAAATGGACTTTGTAGCGTCCAACTTCGTCGGCGGCCCCAAGCATCTTCCAGTGCGCTGTGTAATGCGATAATGGCCGTGCCCTCAATAGCCTAAAAGACCAATAAAAAAGAGGAATGCTGTCATGAGTACGGATAGCACTATGTTTGTAAAGGTTACACGTCGAGTCCAAGAGACTCCGGATATCATTAGCATCGAGTTGTGTGCGGAACATGGAGGCGCCTTGCCAGCCTTCGAAGCAGGCGCACACATTGACGTTCACGTTTCAGCTGGCGTTGTTCGGCAATACTCACTCTGCAATGCTCCCTCGGAGCAGCACCGTTATGTGATTGGCGTGTTGCGCGACCCAGCATCACGAGGGGGATCCATCGCCATTCATGAAGGGTTTACCGAAGGTTCCCGGGTGGAGATTGGCATGCCGCGCAATCATTTTGCGTTACTTCCAGGCCGCAGCAGTATTCTCATTGCCGGCGGCATTGGCGTCACCCCCATCCTCTGCATGGCAGAGGCGCTTCACGCTCAGGGGCGCAACTTTGTGATGCATTATTGCGCTAGAAGTAAACAACAGGCCGCGTTTCTTGAGCGCATACAGCATTCGTCATTTGCATCCCGTATCGCGGTCCACTTCGATGATGAAGCACCGCTACAAAAACTCGATCTCGACGAGTTGATTGCGCAGGCTCGCGAGGATGACGATTTCTATGTCTGTGGTCCGAGCGGGTTTATTGATTGGGTTTGCGCTTCAGCCGAAAAAGCCGGAGTTGCGAAACATCGCATCCGGTTTGAATACTTCAATGCAAAGTCCGTTGATACATCACATGATCAACCATTCCAAGTACAAGTCGCCAGCACAGGGGAAGTGTTCGATATTCCAGCCGACCGTTCGATAACCTCCGTGCTATCTGAGGCGGGGGTCGATATCTATACGTCTTGTGAGGAAGGCACTTGCGGTACCTGTGTGACGCGCATCATCAAAGGTGTGCCGGACCACCGTGATGTATTTTTGACCGAGGATGAGCATTCCGCGGGAGATGTGTTAACCCCGTGCTGCTCTCGCTCTAAATCAGAAATGTTGATACTGGATCTTTAACGGTAGGCGCATCGCCCGTGGAGTGTTGTGAGTCTTTACGCAGGTCCGTCGGATGGCGTGTGGTCCGTGACCGGCAGGACAGCGCCATACCTTTTCAGGCATCACGCAGAGAGGAGTGGGAATATATGACGATGCGTGCTGATGCGTGGGAGGCTGACTGGCAGCCAATGATCACTGCCATCGGGCGAGATTTCGATGATCTCCCGGTCGTTTTTGTGGCAGATCGAATTGAGCGTAGTGCCGTACGCCGATGGCTTGAGCCGCTGGAGTTTGACTGCGCACTTCACTTCGACACCGATGTGGCCCGGATGCATGGCTATAAAGATCTCCTGGTACCTAACGCTGCTCTTTCGACCTTTGCCCTGGCCCCTATGTGGCGGCCGGGAGAGGTTCTCTTCACGGATGATGCGCGCGATGCCCAACCATCGAAAACGCCTTTGTCGGGAGTCATGTGTGACCTTGAGCCAATAACCACTGCTCTTTTTGTCACGGATCTTGAAATTGATTACTTGCTGCCAGTGACGGTGGGCGACCGTCTGCTCAAGCGAGGGGCCAGGCTGATCGCTTGTATTCCAAAGGAAACCAAGGTAGGACGAGGCGCCTTTATCACCTGGCAATCAGAACTGATCAATGACCATCTCGAAGTGGTTGCTCGCAGTCGCACTACTTATTTTCGTTATAACCCACATCCGAGATCATGATGATGGAACAACGATATTGGGAAGAAGTCATTGAAGGAGAAGAACTCGCCAGCCTGTCGTTTCCACTCACTGTCTATCGATTGGTGATGGCTGCCGGTGCTAGCCGGGATTTTAATTCTATCCACCACAACAGCGAATTTGCGAAATCCACCGGGGCGCCAGAGATGTATGCGAACAACTACTTGCTACAAGGTATGTGGGAGCGAGCGGTGCGGCAATACATTGGCAATGGGGGGGTAATCCGGCAGCTACGTGGGTTCCGTATGCGCAATTTCAATACGGTAGGCGACACTGTTGTCGTCAAGGGCCGCGTTGTACGCAAGTGGTTGGAGGGTGTCGGGTTAGTAGAACTTGAGATCTGGTCGGAAAATACTGGCGGCGTCTCTGTCGGGCCAGGGCGAATAATCGCCATGCTGCCCACAGAGCGACAGCATAGAGCTGACTCGCTGGCGGGTCGCCGGCCAAGCTTTTCTGAAACGTCACCGCATCCAGTACCTGATTAGGTATTTGCCTATTTACGTCGGCCGCAGGGTCGCAGAACGCCTCAATTGGGCGTTTTTTTCGCCACGCAAGCGACAGGCGTATAAGCGCTGTTACCTATGTTGATCCTGTGCCTGATGCCGGCGAACGGTTGAAAGCCAAACCGCAGATTGTCGACGCAGAGTTTGTCCTGAGCTCGTCGGAAGCGACGATTCGACGTGAAGCATCAGGCGCCATGCTGGCCACCGATGAGTCATAGGTATCAACGAACGGTGTGGCGCCGATTGCGATGGCAATGATGTCAGGGGAACCTTCAGGGAGTGATTTCGCGTTCATTCTCTTAGTGCATCGGAGTGCTGCTCTATCGCGCTCCTGACCGGTTTTTTGGAGAAACTTTATGAAACCTTCCCTTTTGAACGATCTGCGGGTAGTTGATATGACGACCGTTATTTTCGGTCCGTATTGCACGCAGATTCTGGCTGACTTGGGTGCTGACGTCGTCAAAGTAGAGCCAGATAAAATAGGTGATGCTTCGCGCAACATAGGTAAGTCCGCTAAAACCGCTTACATGGGGCCCCTTCATCTGCGACTTAACCGGGGGAAACGTTCGGTAGTCTGGGATTTGAAGAGTTCACGCGGCCGCGAAGCGTTTGAACGCTTGCTTGCCAAGAGCGATATCTTTATTCACAACATTAGGCCGGATGCTGTCGGGCGTGCCAATCTAGACTACGAAACGGTGCGTAAATTACGTCCTGATATTATCTACGTGCACTGCACAGGGTTCGACACAGTAGGCCCGTACAGCGGGAGGCCGGCTTATGACGATATTATTCAAGCGGCGTCCGGTGCCGCATCGTTACTGCCGCGCGTTGACGGTAATCCCGCTCCGCGCTTCATACCGATGGCGTTCGCAGACAAAGTGTCAGGGCTGCACGCCGTTTATGCAGTAATGGCGGCCGTCATTCACCGTATCAGGACCGGAGAAGGGCAGTACGTGGAAGTCCCCATGCTCGAGTCGATTGCCAGCTTCAATCTGCTGGAGCATCTCTATGAGCGTACCTTCGATCCAGCCATTGGCAGTACGGGTTACGCCCGCCAGCTTGATCCTTCTCGTCAGCCAATGCAGACGAAGGATGGGTACATCGTTATTGCGCCTTACCAGGATGGACGTTGGCTCAAATTCCTCGAGCTCAGTGGTTTGTCCCATGTCCTTGAAGAGCCAGGCTTGACGACGCTCATGGAGCGTCGTACCAACGCTGATCGACTGTATCGCTACATGGCACAGGTTCTTCCAGAGAAGACCACCGCCGACTGGTTGGCCTTGCTATCGGAACACCAGATCCCTGCAAGTAACGTCAACACGATCGATGATTTACTCGACGATCCGCAGCTTAAGGCGTCCGGCCTTTTTACGCTTCGCGAACATCCGACCGAGGGGCGTTATACAGAAGTAGGTCAGCCAGTGCGTTTTTCCGCGGTTGAAAGAGTTGCGCTAAGGGATGCCCCAACAATCGGACAACACACTGAAGAAATAAGTCGGGAACTGGGCCTTGATTGGCAATGATTTGGTTATTGGTTAATCCGTTTGACGTTAAAAATTGTCTCTGAAGTCGATCGCTGCGGGATGGTTAATCTTGCGAAGTTAAGGCTTCGCCAAGGTGAGTGTCTGCACTTTTAGTCGCCATTGATTGCAATAAAAAAACCTGGTGTCGCTAAGCATTTGGTTGTCACCAGTGAATACCGCAGGGCAGAGTATAGGGTTTCTCAAGAAAATAAGTATAAGAGGAGAGACGTTCATGATGGTGAATCATTCAAAAATTAATAGTAGTTTTGGTGCGGTCTTCGTATATTTTGCATTCAGCCAAAATTGCATGGCCGTGCAGTTTGATTTGAGCGAGACGTGGCGTGCTCAGATAGACAGTAGCGTTAGCGTAGGATCGGCCTGGCGTACCCAGTCGCCGAGTAAACTCTTGTATACACGACTCAATGGGGAACGCGTCGGGAGGTCAGGTGGGTTGGCGACCGTCAATGTGGACGGTGGTGACTTGAACTATTCTCGCGGTGATCGTTTTTCCACTCCCTATAAATTATTGTCGGATATTCAGATCACCAATGGACAATATGGCGGACTGCTTCGTATAAAAGCGTGGTATGACGACGCATTAGAAAATAGTGGTGTCCATTCGGGTAGCCAGGCGAATGGTTACAAAAAAGGGGGGAATTTGGATGATAGTGGCGCAGCGAGACTTGCCCGCTATAAAGGTATTGAAGCGCTCGACTCTTATGTGTGGGGAAAATTTGCCACCGGAGGGGGAGAAACTGAAGTACGCGCAGGCCGGCAGTCAATACCTTGGGGCGGGAGCCTGTTCTTTCAAGGAATAAACCAGGTTAATCCAGTCAATTTCTCTGCCTTGCGCAAACCGGGCGCGGACTTGCAGAAGGAAATGTATATTCCTATATGGTCTCTCTATACGAAATTTACCTTTGCAGGAGGGGGGGCTGTTGATGCATTTTATCAACTGAAATGGCAACCCAGTGTTTTTGATACCTGTGGACCTTACTGGGTATCCTTTGAAATGGGACTTTCTACCAAGGCCGGCGGTACTTGCCAAGGCGCTGCACTTCTGCCGGGCAATACCTCGGAAGCTCAATACAGAGATGGAAACTACTTACCGCTTGGAGACGGTCGAGAGGGCAGTGACAGTGGTCAGTTCGGCATTGCCTATCATTATCCGCTTGAGTTGATTAATACAGAGATTGGTCTTTACGCCATGCAACTGAACTCTCGGATGCCCATTATCAGTGCGCGCACCGGCGATGATCCCCCAGGTGCGCTGTTGAATGGTCCTAAATCGGTAGAAAATATTGGCTTGCGACCGGCAGAGGGCTTTTGGGAGTATCCGGATAATATCCGCATCTTTGGTATCACTACAAAATCAAAGGTTCGCGGTTGGGCGCTGGGAAGCGAGTTAAGCTACACCCCTAATCAGCCCGTCCAGAGGAATGCAAATGATATTGTAATGGCGCTTTTTCAAGGGACTGGCCCCCTTGGGCAACAATCAATAATTGCTCGAGATTCGGGTGTTGGCGTGGATGTTGGCGGTTACGACAGATTGAAAAAAGCTCAGTTTACAGTCAATGCCGCGACCGCACTTCCGGCCATGTTATATGCGCAAAAAGGAACGTTCGCCAGCGAGGTCGCCGTTCAATATGTTGATGTGGGTGACAGCTTTACAGGCATTCGCTATGGGCGTGGATTTATTTATGGCAGTGGTGCACATGAGAGCTTAGGTGGCGGCCACTGCTTGACTGGTAATACACAGCCCGATGGGTGCCGAGACGATGGATATGTGACGAAATACTCATGGGGGTATCGGTTGAAAGGGCAGCTTGATTACTCTGTAAGTTATATTGCAGGACTTTGGGTTTCCCCAAATGTCTATTTCGCCCATGACGTTAGTGGTTTTTCAAGTGATGGTCAGATGGTTGAGGGGCGTAAACAGCTTGGCCTTGGTGTTAAGTTTTCTTATCAGTCGCTAACGATGGATGTGAGTTATGTGAATTTTTCTGATAGTGCTAAGTACGACACCTTTAGGGATCATGATTACGCAAATGCAGCACTAACCTATAAATTTTAAGTGGTGCGGAAAATTAACCTTTTAGCATAGGGTTATGAGATGGGGCGATGCACTTAATGAGTCGCCCCGGATTCTCTAGAGACCTTGCAAGCTCAAGTGGACTGCCCCCGACACCGTAGACATCTCCAGCCTATGCTTTGAGCATAGGAGGAAGTTTATGAGCACCCAACGATTCACGCCGGAATTCAAGGCAGAAGCCGTCAGGCAAGTCATTGAGCGCGGATACTCCGTTGCGGAAACAGCCGAGCGCCTCGGCGTTTCGACCCACAGCCTCTACAAATGGGTCAAAGCCGTGACGCCTGACAAAACCGAGAAACAGGCCAGCGAACTGCTCGAAGCCAAAAGCGAGATTTTACGGCTGCGAGCCCAAATGCGACGCTTGGAAGAAGAGCGCGACATCTTAAAAAACCGCCTCCCCGGTGCTCCGTGGCCCATTGGACTAGAAACACTACGGGCTACACTGATCTCTCTGGACAGTGGTCGCTGGCTTTTTGGAGGCTAAGTCCCCGTCAAAAAACTTGACCCAGGGGAAGCTGCGGACCCGTTAGTGGTGGCACGTTCCGTGACCCCGTTTAGGAAGGTGATTTGATCCGAGTCCCCGTCCAGTTCAACTTGACTGGAGGTGCTCATGAAAAGGCATGATCTGAAGCAGCGTGGGTTACCGGTTATTCATGATCACGCAGCCGGCATTGATATTGGCTCACGCTTTCATGTGGCGGCCGTTCCTGCAGACCTGGCCAAAGAATCCGTTCAAACCTTCCAGGCCTTCACTGCCGATCTCGAGCGCATGGCCAACTGGCTGGTCAGTCTCGGGATCACGACGGTCGCGATGGAATCGACAGGCGTTTACTGGATTCCGGTTTACGAAATACTGGAAGCGCACGGCCTTCAGGTCGTACTCGCCAATGCGCGTGATGCCCGTGCGGTGCCAGGACGTAAAACCGATGTGAATGATGCACAGTGGATTCAACGACTCCATGCCTGTGGGCTGCTTCGTGCCAGCTTTCACCCAGATCGTGAGATTTCGGCTTTGCGCAGCTATTTGCGGCTGCGGGAGCGTCATCTCGATTATGCCGCGGCGCATATTCAGCACATGCAGAAAGCTCTCACGCACATGAACCTGCAATTGCATCACGTCGTGGCCGATATCACCGGCTTGTCAGGGATGCGGATAATCCGTGCCATCGTCGCAGGCGAGCGCAGCCCCTCCTCGTTAGCGGCGCTAAGTGACAAGCGCTGTAAGGCGGGTATTGATGTGATTGAGGCATCGCTGGTCGGCAACTACCAGCCCGAGCACGTTTTCGCTTTGACGCAGGCGCTGTCCATGTATGACGCTTATCAAGCGCAGCTACTGGTTTGCGACCAGCAGATTGCACAAACGTTGATTAAGCTCTCGCAGGAAAAGACATTGCCCGCTGAGCCGCTGCCAAAACCACGGCATAACACTCGGCAACCCAACGCACTCAATTTCGATGTACGTACCTTGCTCTATCAACTGGTAGGTGTTGATCTGACCCAGATCCACGGCATCGGCCCCTATCTGGCTCTTCGGCTGGTCGCCGAGTGCGGCACGGATCTGAGTCGATGGCGAACTTGTCACCATTTCACTTCCTGGCTCACCCTTGCACCCGGCTGTCGCATCAGTGGCGGCAAGGTACTTTCGGCCCATACCCGCAAGACCAAAAATCGAGTGACCGCCCATCTGCGCTTAGCCGCAGTGACGGTCGGCAGAACCAATACCGCATTGGGGGCGTTTTATCGGCGGCTCGCGGCGCGAATCGGCAAATCCAAAGCGGTCACGGCTACCGCTCGAAAGATCGCGATCCTGTTCTACAACGCCATGCGTTTCGGCATGAATTATCAAGACCCTGGAGCCGATCACTATGAGCAAAAATATCGGGAGCGAGTAGTAAAAGGTCTACACCGACGCGCGGCCGAGTTTGGCTTCACGCTGCAACCGGCGGAGGGTGTTTCTTAGGAAGGCAGCGCGTTACTTCGCCAGGGAACCCGAGTGAAATACCGCTTTATGAACGAGCACCGACATCAATATGCGATCACTACGCTGTGTCGGGTTTTGCAAGTTGCTCGTGCCGGGTTCTATCAATGGCTACACAAGCCTGTTTCTGATCGAGAAAAAGAGAATGGTCGGCTGTTAGGGCTGATCCGCGACTCCTATGCGGCCAGTCGAGGTGTATATGGTGCACGGAGGGTGTTTGCTGACTTGCGCGAGGCTGGAGAAAGTTGCGGCAAGCACCGTGTCGCGGCGCTGATGCGCACCAATAAAATCAAGGCACTCAGAGGCTATAAAGCCCCGTGCGCAATCAAAGGGCGGCCATCGATCATTGCCCCCAATCGACTCAACCGGGCGTTCACTGTCGATGCACCTAATAAGGCTTGGGTGACCGATATCACTTACATCCGGACGTGGCAGGGCTGGTTATATCTGGCCGTCGTACTGGATCTGTATGCTCGCAAAGTGGTCGGCTGGTCAATGAAGCCAACGCTTGGCAAGGAGCTGGCATTGGATGCACTGCTCATGGCGGTATGGCGCCGTAAACCCAAAACCAGAGTCATCGTGCATTCGGATCAGGGTAGCCAAGGCGGATTCAACCGGTCGTCGCAACACCTTGATCGAGGTGTTTATGGGACGACCCGCAGGATGGATGCAAAAATTGACGGGGCGGGGAGCGATGCGTTCTCCAGGTGCACCCTCACTTCGTAATGTGATCGAGCGGCTATTTTGGGTGCAGATTGCAACAGGCATCACAAGCGAAAAGGCAGCACATGCCGTTGGCGTATCAACAGCGGTAGGTACACGCTGGTTCCGTCATCGAGGCGGGATGCCATTATTCATGTCGAATCACATATCAGGACGATACTTATCGTTTGCTGAGCGGGAAGAGATTGGGCTGCTTCGAGCGCAAAGTGTTGGCGTTCGTGAGATCGCCCGTCGTCTTGGACGAAGCCCATCGACAATTTCACGGGAGCTGACACGAAATGCTGCTACCCGTTGCGGTCGGCTTGAATATCGAGCGTCAGTAGCGCAATGGAAGGCAGAGCTGGTGGCCAAGAGGCCGAAACCAGCGAAACTGGTCACGAACCCGCGACTGCACCAGTACGTACGCGACCACCTTGAGGGCAAGGTTCAAGACGCCGATGGGCGTGAGATTTCTGGGCCTCGGCAAGCGCCCTTCAAAGGCAGAAATAAACCGCATCGCAGTGACCGTAAATGGGTCAATGGCTGGTCGCCTGAACAGATTGCCAACCGACTCCAGATCGATTTTCCGGATGATGAATCCATGCGTATCTCTCATGAAGCCATATATCAGGCGCTCTACATTCAGGGTCGAGGAGCTCTCAAGCGCGAACTGGTGAGCTGCCTGCGCTCAGGACGAGCATTGCGCGTGCCGAGAGCCAGAGCGCAGGCCAAAGTGTGGGCACACGTCAGCGAGGACGTCATGATCTCCAGTCGCCCTGCTGAGGTAGAAGATCGGGCTGTACCCGGGCATTGGGAGGGCGACCTGATCATCGGTCTGAACCGTTCTGCGATTGGAACTCTGGTCGAGCGCTCAACTCGATTTACCATGCTCGTCCATCTGCCTCGCGAGAAAGGTTATGGGCTAATTCCCCGCACGAAGAACGGCCCGGCGCTGGCTGGCTATGGGGCTGTTAGTATGGCCAACGCATTGAAAAAGTCGGTGACTGATCTTCCCATCGAGCTGTGGCGATCTTTGACCTGGGATCGTGGAAAGGAGCTGTCGGATCACGCTCGATTTACCATCGAGTCCGGAGTAAAAGTTTTCTTTGCCGATCCACATAGTCCATGGCAGCGCGGCACAAACGAAAATACGAACGGCCTTCTACGGCAATACTTCCCGAAAGGCACTGACCTTTCTCGTTGGAGTGCCCAAGAAATACAGGCGGTAGCTCACGTACTTAACACTAGACCTCGAAAAACACTCGGCTGGAAAACACCTGCCGAAGCACTGGATGAATATCTAAAGTCTGTACAACAACCCAGTGTTGCGACGACCGGTTGAATCCGCCCAATATGGCAGCGATGACTGGAAACGTTTTTGTTTGGCCAACCACCTAGAGCCGAGTATGAGCCGCCGAGGAAACTGCTGGGACTCTCAGTTCACTATGCTCAGGAACGTCAGCTCAATCTGACCCATGCTGGGATTGGCTAGCTATATGCCTTGGTGTTGAGCTGTCGATTGATCGCTGGCGTTCCCTGGCATTGCCGGGCCTGGCGTCTGTGACCTAATAGGAGCCTTGTGCTGCACCCTGAGAGTCCTGTCCTGCGTCCGGGGTTGGTAGTGCGTAACCGCAGAGGTACTACGCATGAGCACTTCGAAAATCACTGAGGTCATCCTGGGCGTTGATACGCATCTGGATATCCACGTTGGTGTCCTGATCAACGTAAACGGACAGCTTTTAGGTACGCTCGCCGTTGAAACTCAGGTGAGTGGATACCTTAAGTTACTGGCCTGGGCTAAATCGTTCGGGTTGTTCCAGCGAGCGGGTGTCGAAGGCACTGGCACTTACGGTGCAGGGTTGGCACAGGTACTTCGCGACCACGATATTGCTGTTTTTGAGGTCAATCGGCCTGATCGAACCAAGCGCAGACTGGAGGGAAAATCCGTTCCTACCGATGCGGAAACTGCGGCTCGTTTAGTGTTATCTGGTAGTGCCACGGCTGTTGCTAAAACCCGCTCAGGAGCGGCTGAGGCAATGAGAGAAATTTCCGTTGTCCGCCGAAGTGCCGTGAAAGCCAAAACACAGGCGATCAACCAGATTAGATCGTTGTTGGTCAGTGCACCACAAGAGATCAGAGAACAGCTCTGGGATACTAAACCTGCCGAGTGCGTCGGTAACTGCCTGCATCTTGGCTCGTTAGGGTCGGCCCCATTCCTGGCTGTGTTGGCTACGTCACTTAGGCTTCTGGCGAGGCGCTGGACGGCCCTCGCGGCGGAGCTTAAAGAACTCGATGACATGCTGGAATCTGACTCAGCAGTACGCACATCGTCTTCGTAATCAATTCGGTGTGGGCCCCCAGTCGGCGGCAATCCTGATCTCCGTTGCCGGCGATAATCCTGAACGCCTGAAGAGCGAGTCAGCGCTCGCTGCGCTTTGCGGTGTCAGTCCGTTACCGGCGTCATCCGGAAAGACGGTTCGCCACCGCCTGAACCGTGGAGGGGATCGATCCGCCAACAATGCGTTGTGGACGATCGCCATGGTGCGTATGCGCAGTGATTCACGAACCAGAGCCTACGTAGCGCGTAGAACGGCTGAGGGACTGTCATCCAAGGAGATTCAAAGATGTTTGAAGCGCTATATTATTCGAGACTTGTACCCTCTGATTTTGGCCGATTTGAACGAATCGAGGCACGTCGGTTGACATAGGAGCGTCAATGCCGTGGCGGAGTCTTTTTTCAGCAGCCTGAAAAAAGAACGCATTCGCAAGAGGATCTACAAAAACCGTGACATGGCCCGTGCCGACGTATTCGATTACATTGACGCGTTTTACAACCGAACGCGTCGTCACAGTTACCTGGGCGGCGTCAGTCCTGAGGCCTTCGAAAGTGCCTCACTTTGAGGCTGGAAAATGTCTATGAGGGCGGGGCAGTCCACAAGCTAGGTGTCGTCTTGGTCAACTCGCTCGCACGGGACTAGATCAGGTGCTTCAATTCTTACGGCCTGGGTCTTTGTCACCACTACCGGCTTTGCCGCGCATGCCGTCAGGCAGAGGCTTTGCAGCCCAACCACGAACAGGCTTGTGTACGCCATAGAGGAAGCCATAGAGCTTGGGCCTTGCATCTACCTCACGATCTATCCTGTTGTTGGTCTATACGAACACCTTCTTGGCTTTGTCTTCTGGGTTGGCCAGCCCTTTCAGCTGCCTCATCCCTCACACGCTGACGGTTAGCCACCACGAGCTTCTAATACTCTGTTGGCGCTGATTGAAAACTGCCCCCCATCAACAGCAGCGCATTTATCTGCACACCAAAAACAGCAATGCCCATGCGCGCTTCCAACTACTCGTCAATTTGGATCCGGCACAGCGTGTCGAATCAGTGGTAACCAAGCATCGCCAGCGGTTGTCCTCGGTCACCGGAACATTATCAATGTTTCTGGCCTAGCCCATGAATACTGACGGTTCGACAACTTGTGCTGTCGACCAATGATCGCACGAGCCTCTTCAACATCTTGACGAGCCTGGGTCGAGGCCAGGTTTTCACCGATAGCTTTGCGGGCCAAGCGGTTCAACTGACCGAGTACATCCTTAGGTTTGACTACCTGGGTCAGTCTCACCACCGTGTCTTCGGGTATTTGTGAGCCAGTGCTGTCAGGACCTGACATATCTGTTTAAGGTGCGGCCATTAGTCAGGTGTTACTTTTTGCAAGCATCACTTTTCATGACTGTCATTCAAGCCATTTGACGTGGAAGCTGTAGCGCCCGAGGCGCAGAGCCAGTTCCTCGCGTTGTTGTGCGCAGCGAATCTGTGCGACGAGACCCCGCCGTGGGTCCTGCACAACCTCCACATGCACATCGCTCAGACCGCAACTCAGACTTTCCTGGCGGACCACCTCGGCAATTTCTCTCTGTTGCAACGCCGGTTTGAAAATCTTGCCCACCGCCGTCACCGGCAAGGCGTCAACCAGCACAATGCGCTTGGGGATCGCCGCACGCTCGGTGATGTGCCGGGCGGCAAACGCAGCCAGTTGCTCGGTGGTGCAGGGCGACCCCGGGGTGAGCTGCACATACGCGACCGGTACTTCGCCGGCGTGGGCATCAGGGCAACCGATGACGGCAACCAGCGCGACATCCGGATGGCCTTGCAGGACGTCCTCGATCTGCCTGGGGTCAAGGTTGTGCCCGCCGCGAATGATCAATTCCTTTTTACGCCCGGTCAGCCAGAAATATCCATCCTCGTCCTCGCGCCCAAGATCGCCCGTGTTGAGCCAGCGTTGCCCGTCGATGTCGAGCCACAGGCCTTTGTTGTGCGCCGCGTCCAGATAGCCGGCAAAGACATTCGGCCCGCGGATGGCGATCGCGCCCACCTCATTGGGCCTGGCCTGGCGCTGGTACAGGCCATTTTCATCAAGCATCACCGCGCGCATGTGCTGGTAGGGCAGGCGTAGACCGATGGAGCCGATGCGCCGTTCGCCATCGGGCGGGTTGCTGGAAGAAACGCAGGCGCCTTCGGTCAGGCCGTAGCCTTCGAGTACCGGTACGGCGGTTTTTTCCTCGAACGCCTTGAACAGCTCGACCGGCATGGGCGCAGCGCCACACAGGCCGGCTTTGAGGCTGGAGATATCCTGGCCCTGTAACGGTTGCTGCAGCAACGCTGAGTAAAGGGTCGGCACGCCCGAGAAAAAATTGATCCGGAAGTGCTCCACCAGGCTCCAGAAACCGGTCACTACACCGGCACCGCGATAGCCCTGTGGCGTGCCGAGGATCACCTGGTCTCCATGGATCCAGGGCATCAGGCCGGTGACCAGTTGGCCGTTCACGTGAAACAGGGGCAAACCACAGAAAATGACCTGTCCGGGCGGACGCGGGTGCATGCATAAGGTCATCGACCAGGCGTTGAATACCTCCGAACCGTGGGTACGCATCGCAATCTTTGGCAGGCCGGTAGTGCCGCCGGTGCAAAAATAAGACGAGATATCCTCAGCGCGGATTTGTCGACCGCTCTTCAACTGGTTGCCGGGCTGGCGCCTGATCAGGCTGCGCAGGTCAGCGATCTTCACGCCGGGGGTCGCAGTCCTGGCTCGCCATGCCAGCCAGCGCAGTGCCAGGCCTTTGAGCACACCCACGTAGGGCGACAGGCTCACCCACAGCACCTGTCGCACCCCGGGCAGGTCGGGCAACTGGCTGGCAAGCTTGGGCCACAGGTCCGTACCGGGCGTAGGAGCGAGGGTCACGACCACACTGGCGTTGGCCGCGCGCAGCAGCTCGCCGATGTGTGCCGCCTCCAGCAGCGGGTTGATGGCCATGACGATGCCGCAGGCTTCGCCGCCCCAGATGACAAAATGGGTTTCCGGCAGATTGGGCAGGATGAACGCCACCACCTCGTCGCTGCCCACGCCGAGCTCATGCAGCGCGTTGGCGGTGCGGGTGATGTCGGCGAACAGCGCGGCGTAACTCCAGTCGTGGGTATGCTTGAACGTCCTGGCATCGAGGAAAAAGCGCAGGGCGGTGGCATCCGGTGTGCGTTGCGCCTGGGCCTGAAGGGCGGCATAGGTGCTGGCGGGCACTGGCTGTCGGTCCAGCGCGGTGTGTTCGATGGCCAGGATATCGGCGAGGGAGGCGACCGCCATCAGGCTTCCCCCACCACGTGGTTGCGCTGCACGCCGAGGTCGATCACGCCGTCGCTGCTGCGGATACTGGCCTCCACGACATCGCCCACCCTGAGGTACTGGCTGCGGGCTGCCTGGGCCTTTAAGAAGATTTTCCATTTCAGCGCTTCCGGCAATAGCGCGCCGATGCGCTGTTTACCCGGCGAAGGCACCGCCAGCGCGCAGCCGGCCGGCGTACCGGTGGCGATCAGGTCGCCCGCGGCGAAGTCCTGCACGCCGGACAGTTCGCTCAAGGTTTCGGCCGGTCCATGCACAAGGTTGGCGGTGCTATCGCTCTGGCGCACCTGGCCATTGACCGTCAGGCGCAGGTGCAGGTCCTTGAGGTAGCGGGTTTCGTCCGGTGCCAGCAGACACAGGTACGGCCCGACCGGGCCGAAGGTGCGAAAGCTCTTGCCCTTGTAGAATTGCATTTGTGGAATCTGGATATCGCGGGCCGAATAATCGTTGACGATGACCACGCCGGCCACGAACTCGTGCAGGTTGGCCTCGTTGACGGTAACCCTGGTCGTGATCTCACGCTTGAGCACCAGCCCCAATTCGACCTCGTAATCGAGAAAGCGCACCGTGCGCGGCTTGATCAGATCGCTGTCGGCGGCAACGATGCAACTGGTCGCCTTGGTGAATATCATATTGAAATGCTTGGCGTCCGGGTTCATGCCGGATTCGATCATATGCTGGCGGTAATTGGCGCCCTGGCATACGAACTGTTGATCGCGAGTGACCGGGCTGAGCAGCCTGACCTGTTCCAGTCGCAGGGGGTCGCCCTGGACGGCCGCGAGCATGGCCAGGCTCTGCGTGCGCACGAAATCGCCCGTACTGGCGAACGTGCCGGGAACCGGGGTGATCGACTGCCCACGCAGCACGCCCCACTGAATGGTGTTCTGGTAAGCAAAACGCACGACATGCACGGCCATGTGAGGCTCCTGGGCAACGAGGTAAAGGATGGGGTCAGTTCAACGCTCAGCCGAACAGCCTTGCCAGGGTGATCAGCTTGCGCACCGTCAGATCCGGGCTGCGGCGCAGGTGATGGAACATGGCGCGGATGACCGCCAGACGCATCCTGGGGCGGGTAAAGCTCCTGGGCATGCGCTGGCCCCATTGCGCCATGGCCTGCGCGCTGATCCTGTGTAACCCGGTGGGGTGATCGGCGGTAAACAGGTCGCCATCGCAATAGTGCTCATGTTTGTCGCCCCACGGATCCTGCCAGTAATCGAAAATCTGACTGCCCAGAATGTGCCGGCCAATGCCCCAGGCGTGGACCCAGCCGCGCTCGCGCAATACCCGCTGGCCCATGCCCACGGCATCTGCATCCACCACCTCGTAGGCGCTGTGGCTGTAGGCCGGCATCATGCCCTGGGCCAGGGCCAGGGTATGGTGGTCGGCCGGCCTGTCGCCCAGGTCCAGGCGCAGAAAAGCCACCGCCGGCGAGCCATCGGCAAATACCTGCACATCGCTGGGAATCAGACCGAAATGCCCGGTGTACCAGGCGCACGTCGCCTGATAGTCAGCGACTTCAAGTACCACATGGCCCAGGCGAATCACTTCAGGTGGTGCAGCGGGGGGCCGCTGGGTGTTGTTGATCCGGGGCGTATTGTCCGGTTGATTGACGACCAGGGCAGGGCGGTGTGGCCATTGATCGGCGGGGGTCTGGCCGTAAACGGCTTCCACGCAAAACCCTGAAGGATCGATCAGGCGCACGCGTTGGCCGGCGCCGGGGCCCTGGGCGGGTTCGATGCCGCTGGCGCCGGGCAGGCGCGCGAGCTTGTGCAGGTCGTCAAGGCTGTTCAGGGTCAGCCCGAAGCCGACGAAGCGCTGTTTTGCGGCCCGGTGGACGCGGTAGCAATAAGGGGCCGCGCCTGGGCCGCGCAGGTAGAGGGTGTCGCCATCGCACTGGCTGGTGTGCAGGCCGAAATCCTCCAGGTATCGCGCGGCTTTTTTCAGGTCCGGCCGTTCGAAAATCAAATAGGCCAGGCTGCTGGCTTTTACTGTCGGTGAAGGATGACGCGCGGGCTGTTCCGTGAGCAGGCGCGGCGCGATAGTGGTCTCTGGGCGCATCTGTTGGTACTCCTTCCCGTCGATTCGCCGGGTTGATGGGCAGCCTGTGCGTGTCCGGCCGTCAGGACTGGACAGGATGCGGCAGGGGGCTGCCGGCCAGTTTTTTGGCTTTGGCCGGGGTCGCCCCCAGGGCCTTCAACACCATTTCGGCGACCTTCACGTCATGCTCATCGACCGCGCGACCTTCGACCGCGCTGCGCATGCCGCCCAGGGCGCAGGAAAGCACCACATCCAATGCCACGCCTTCGTCTGTGAATTTCAGCGTGCCTTGCGCCGCACCGACGCGAATGTCTTGCAACACATACATCGCCAGTTTCGATTGCAGGCCCTGGTCGAAGTGCACGATGCGCACCAGGGCCCTGGCCCAGTCCGGGTCGGTCATGGCGCGCAGAATGAACATGCGCACCCCGATGGCAATCCGCTGGGCGCCGTTATCGATGCCCTGGCTCAAGCGCGTGATGATCTCGGAGAACTCGCAGGCCAAGGCAATGCCGACGGCTTCGATCACGTCCTCGCGGGTACGGAAATAGTTGTAGATGGTGCCGGTGGAGACTTCGGCCTCTTCGGCCAGGTCGCCCAGGCCGGTTTCGAATACATCCTTGCGTGCATACACGCGCAGCGCGGCTTTGAGCAGCCCCTGCCGGGTGCGTTCGCGTTTTTTATGACCCCGCGTCAGCGGTGCGTCTGCGTCAATAGGGGAAGCGGCGGTGGGTTTGATCATGGTTTCTGGCACTGCGTCGTGGAAAGTGACAGGCCTCTCAATCAGGCCTGCGTCAATTTTAAATGTTCTTTCAATCTTGCATCAGCGCCATGCAGGCATTCAGCAGCCCTGCCGCCTGAGTGGCGGGCGCGCTGTGCATAATGACGCGGTCCGGGCGCACCGCCAGCAATGATTGCGCCGGCATGCGCTTGAGCAGCTCGCCACTCAAGTCCTCGACCCACGGCGTCTGCGCGCTGCCGTGCTGGCCGCGCTGGACTATCTGCAAGAAATTACCGCCGTGGGCTTGCCAGCGCTCACGGCTGGTCGCGTCAAGGTGCTGGAGAGGGTCACAGCCAAAGCCGATCAGGGTCAGTTGAACACCGAGCGCATCATCACTGAGCACGATGTTGCGGGCGGGATCACGCACCAGGCTTTGGGGCAACAGGCTTCCGCCGGCCAGTACGCCGCGCGGGGCTTTCTGCATAAAGAGGCCCTGCTTGAACTGGTTGCCGGGTTTGATTTCCAGCTCCTCGAACAGGCGCCGTGCCGGTGGGAACAGGGTCATGGTCTTCAGCACACCGTGGATTAAAACGGCCAGCAGTGCATTGCGCGGCATCACGGCACGCCCCATCAGTTTGGCCAGGTTGATCATCTGTTTGGCGTGGGGCCTGCGCTCCTGATCGTAACTGTCGAGGATCGCGGGCGCGGCCCGGTGGTTGAGCACCCAGGCAAGCTTCCAACCCAGGTTGCACACATCGCGCAGGCCGGCCACCAGGCCTTGGCCGACGAAGGGCGGAGTGATGTGCGCCGCGTCGCCCACCAGAAATATCCGACCGTTCTGAAAACGCGTGCAGCAACGCGCATGAAAGCGGTAAACCGCCGTGCGCTCGATGCTCAGCTCGTCGGCCTTCACCCATGGGGCCAGGAGTTCGGCGATGCGCTGCGGGTGTTCCATGGTCTCGCGAGTTTCGCCGGGCATCAGCATGAACTCCCACCGTTCCCGCCCGCCGGGCGCCGGCATGTGCGGGGTAGGGCGGCGGTGATCGCAGAGGAATTCCACATGATCGATGGCCAGGTTTTCACGGCGATTGGCGTCAATGATCAACCAGTCTTCGGCAAAGGTCTTTCCCGTAAACGCCTGGCCAATCAGGGTGCGAACCCGTGAGCCGGCACCGTCGGCTCCCACCAGGTAACGGGCCTCTACGGTGAGTGGCTGCCCTTGCTCATCGGCGAGAAACGCCTGCACATGGTCGGCATGTTGCCGCACATCCAGCAATTGATAGCCCGTGCGGACGGTCACGCTGGGGTGTTCGCACAAGCGCGTGCGCAAGGCATTTTCCAGATCCGGTTGATAGAACGTCACCAATTTGGGATGACCGTCGAGACTGCCGCTGGTATTGGCGCGACTGAACTGACCCAGCACGGGGCAGTGCATTTTCACCTCGGGAATCACCACTTTGTCGAAGGCATCTTCGGCCAGGCCGATCAGTTGCAACAGGCGCAATGCTTCGTTATCCAGCGCGATGGCGCGCGGCATGCGCAGGATGTCATGGCGCATATCGATCACCAGCGCATTGACATGATAACGACCGAGCAAGGTCGCCAGGGCTGCGCCCACCGGGCCGAACCCGACGATCAGCACGTCGACCCTGGCGGGCATCTCGGTCCTGTTCTTGTTGTGCATGGCGACCCCGATTGATAGGTGTTGTTTGCCGCGGCTGGACGGCACCTTGATCGAATGCGGTGGAGAACATTCAATATTGTGAAATTATTCAATATTGGATAAGTTGTCAAAAAAAATCGCCATCGATAGCAAACCGTATGGCAGTGAGCGCCCGTGATCCGGCGCCAAGGAGCTAGCATGAGCTTCCCCGTGTTCCCCGCCCGCGTGCTGACCGATGAAGAAATTCGTCAATTCCAAGATGACGGCGTGATCATGATCAAAAACGCCATCGCGCCCAACTGGATGGCTTTGATCGAAAGCGGCCTGGAGGAGGCGCGTCAGGATAGTTCGTTGCTGGGCAAGTTCATGTCGCGCAAGGTAAAGGGCTACCAGATGGATATCTTCCTCTGGAAACGGGTGGATGCCTTGCGCGACCTGGTTTATTACGGGCCTTTTGCGCGCTGGGCCCAACAACTGATGCAAAGCGAGCAAGTACGTTTTTTCTACGATCAGATGTTCATCAAGGAGCCCGGTACGGATGCTCCAACGCCATGGCATCAGGACCTGAGTTTCTGGCCTGTTCGCGGAGAACAGCTCTGCTCTTTCTGGATTCCCTGTGACCCGGTCAATCGCGCCAACAGCGGCCTGCTCTACGTCAAGGGTTCGCATAAGTGGCCGCAACGCTTCAAAGCCATTTCACCGGATTACGTGGCAGCAATCATCGACGAAGCGATGGACGACGTCCCTGACATCAATGCCAACCTCGACCAATACGAATTGCTTGAATGGGATATGCAGCCAGGCGATATGCTCGTCTTTCATCCATTGACTCTGCATGGCTCCTACGGCAACTCATCGCGCACCCTGCGCCGCCGCGCGCTGGCGTTGCGCTGGATGGGCGACGATGTGCGCTATCACCCCTCGAGCAAACGCATGCCGGTGCATTACGCGCACACCTCCAAACCCGGTGGCCCGCTGGAAGGCGCGGCCTTTCCAATAATCCTGCCCAGCATGGACCCTGCCGAGCGCAGCGTGCGACGTCAGCCTGAACGACCGGCGCTGGGAAAATTACTCGCGTCCCTGGCCACCAATGTACGCGCGGCTGCGCGCTTGCAACTCAAGAGCAACAAAGGCAAACCAAAAGTCCAGACCTGGAAAAGATAACGCAGACGTTCGGGAGAAATGTGATGCACGCAAACGCGCGTTGGCACAAGCGAGTTGTTTTAATCACCGGCGGGACCGCCGGCATAGGCCTGGCGCTGGCCGAGGCGTTCCTGCGGGAAGGCGCGCAGGTGGCGGTTTGCGGCAGGTCCTCAGAGGCCCTGGAGGCATTTACTCGTCTGCATCCCGCCGCCCTTGCGGTCAAAGCCGACGTGACGGTCGTGGCTGAACAGGCAATGCTCTTGGACGCTGTCACGCAGCGGTTTGGCAAGCTCGACATCCTCGTCAGTAATGCGGGCCTGCTCATCGAGCGGGATTTTACCGCGGGCCTGTCCGACATGACCGATCTCTCCGATGAGATCACCCTCAACCTGACTGCGCCGATCCAATTGACCGCAGCCACGCTGGCGCGCTGGCCGGCCCTGGAGGCGCTTGTCATCGTGAGTTCCGGCTTCGCCCTGGTGTCGCCTGCGCGAGCTCCGACCTACGGCGCCGCCAAGGCGGGCCTGCATGGATTTGCCGAGGGCCTGCGCCGGCAGCTCGAGGGAAGGGGAACGCACGTATTGGAGGTTTTGCCTCCCAGTGTTGACACTCGTGCAACAAAAGATAAGCAAGGCAAGAAGATTTCGCCCTCAGAGGTCGCCAAGCAAACCCAAAAAGCACTGGCAAGCAAACGTTCAATGGTGTTGCCAGGTCAGGCGAGATTTTTACCTGTGTTATTGCGCCTCGTACCTGTAATGGCCGGTCGTATAATAGGAAGAGGTTAGTGCCCTTTGATGCCATCAGTTTAATGAACGCTTGTCCGGCTGGATACGAAAGAAGCTCAATCGCTTGGTTTGGGACCCTCCTATTGCCTTTTGATATGCGGTGAAAACAAGTCCAGAATTAAGTTCATTTCTATTTTTTTAATCACAGAAACCCCTTGGATTTCAATGGGCGGACGCCAGATGCGAATCTCGTTTCCCGCTCCAAGACTCATAAAAAAGCCACTCAGACGAGTGGCTTTTTTTGCCTAAGTGTCTGTACTCATGTTGGCGAGCTACTTTCGGCTGATTGTATTGAAAAAGTCGGTTTTCCCAAGACGCTCAAATATTAATGGATGAAAACACCTCTGTTGCACGCTGCTACGTGAAATCCGAGTCCGAACCTTCTGCCAAAAATTCAGATTTCAATCTCAGGCGCGTACTTTTCGGGCGTGGACTTCGCAGCCGACTTTTTCAACAGCATTGGCTAAAAGCTGACGCTGGATAGCGCAGGCAGAATGTCTCCGATATCGCAGTCTCCACCCGTGGCAATCAATAGCATTTTCCCCGAGTACGAAAAGCCGAAAGCTCTTACATCGCTCTCGATTGCCAGCTTGTAAAAAGTCGAGGGCTTATTGTAATCCGCGCCTTACAGCCATGAGTCGGGCTCAACGAGCAATAGAGGGTGTTCGGGCCACTCACGGTCTTTGCCACCCATCGTGGGTGATTGAAGGAAGCCCGCCGCCGTAGATATGAAGACACGAGCAAAAGTTCGGATTCACGATAAAAAACCACATCAAAAAGATTGGCCACTGTGAACTCGCCGGCAATCTCTCAAGTGGGGGAGGACCGCGCTGTCAAATTAGTGTATCGCTGGAGCGCCGACACCATCACGAAGCCATCACTCACGCCGAGCGAGCCGGAAAGCCTGCCCGCTACAATGCCAGAAACGGTGAGCGCCTATTCGCGCGGTACAGTCTGGTTAAATTTTCCGCGATTTGCGTCCAATAGACGAAGAGGTGGTTTGGATGTAACGAGTGTCTTCGACTTCGTAGATGGAGGCAGCGGTCGTTGAAATGCTCGAAACGCAACATACGTCGGCACGAAGGCAAGCATGTCACAGCGAGCAGTACCGTAGTCTGGAATAAACGAGGTATCGCCGACGCGCGCGTACCGCCACCTGTATTGAACGGCGTGCCGAACACCTCATGCACCGTCTAAATCTGACTGCTGATCCCTATCTCTTCGCCATACAAATGAAAGCCCCTGAAATCGATGGTTTCAGGGGCTTTTTGTTTTTTGGTTGTACGTAGAGTTTGTACGTAAAAAAACCGCAGATTCCCCTCCCGTTGTACCAAAAATCACGTACCTGACGGCATGTCCTGTTGCCGCTGACCGAAAACTGACCCAGGTGTTCAACTGCTTCTGCTCACTTTTTGAGCAGGAGAACACAAGGTGATCAGCATGGAAATGTTGGGGAAAATCCGCCGGATGTACTTCCGCGACAAGCTCTCGCTGCATCAGATAGCCAAGTGTACCGGGCTTTCTAGAAACACCATCCGAAAATGGGTCAGAGCGCCCGAAGCCACTCAGCCGGCGTACCAACGGTGCGCAACCTTCAACAAACTCAGCCCTTTCCACGAGACGCTGGAACAGGCGCTCAAGGCCGATTCGTTCCGGCCAAAACACAACCGCAGGAGCCTCAAAGCGCTTTTCGAGCAGATCAAGGCCGAGGTTATGACGGCGGCTACAGCCAGCTCACGGCGTTTGTGCGCTCTTGGCGAGGTGAGCAAGGCAAGTCTTTACGCGCTTTTGTACCGCTGACGTTTGCGCTCGGCGAGGCGTTTCAATTTGACTGGAGCGAAGAGAGTCTGCTGATCGGTGGCCTGTTTCGACGCATCCAGGTCTCCCACATGAAGCTGTGCGCCATTCGCGCATTCTGGTTGGTTGCGTACCCCAGCCAAGGCCACGAGATGCTGTTTGATGCCCATACCCGTTCGTTTGGAGCGTTGGGTGGCGTGCCACGTCGCGACATCTACGACAACATGAAAATGGCTGTCGACAAGGTCAACAAAGGCAAAGGCCGCACGGTCAACGCCCGGTTTTCCGTGATGTGCGCACACTGTCTGTTCGATCCGGACTTCTGCAACGTGGCCTCTGGCTGGGAGAAAGGCATCGTCGAAAAGAACGTGCAGGACAGCCGGAGACGAATCTGGCTCGATGCTCAAAACTGCATGTTCCATACCTTCGAGGAGCTGAACGTCTGGCTCGGCCAATGCTGTCGTACACTCTATGCCGAACTTGTACATCCGCAGTACAGCGGTTTGACGGTGGCAGAAGTCCTGGAGCTGGAGCCGGCTGAAATGATGCCGATGCCGACGGGCTTTGATGGCTACGTGGAACGCACTGTCCGCGTCTCTAGTACCTGCCTGATCAGCGTGGCGCGCAATCGTTATTCGGTGCCTTGCGAGCGTGATGGTCAGGGGGTCAGCAGCCGTTTGTACCCTTCGCGGATCGTGGTCATTGCCGACGAAACGGTGATCGCCAGCCATGAGCGCATCTTTGATCGAGATCAGGTCAGTTTTGACTGGCAGCACTACATCCCGCTCATCGAACGCAAGCCTGGTGCACTGCGCAATGGCGCGCCATTTGCTGATCTGCCAAAACCGTTACGGCTTCTCAAACGGGGACTGAGGCGCCACACCAACGGTGATCGAATCATGATGCAGGTACTGGCTGCTGTGCCAATTGCGGGTCTCGAACCTGTGCTGGTGGCGGTGGAACTGGTACTTGAATCGGGAAGTCTGAGCGCCGATCACATCCTCAATGTCCTTGCCCGCCTGACCTCCACCGCACCACCTCCCTGTGTAGAAACCAGCCAGCAACTCAAGGTCGCGCCTGTTGCCAATACGGCGCGCTACGACCGGCTCCGTACGACCGATGAGGAGAATCGCAATGCGTGACTTGATGACTGAACTCAAAGAACTGCGCCTGCACGGCATGGCCAGTGCTTGGGAAGAACTGGTATCTCAAGGAACAGCGTCGACGGCTTCATCGAAATGGCTGCTGGAACATCTGCTTCAGCAGGAACATGCGGATCGCACGGTGCGCTCGGTGAATCATCAGATGAACATGGCAAAACTCCTCATGCACCGTGACTTAGCTGGCTTTGACTTCAGCGCTTCCAGCGCTGATGCCCGGCTGGTCAGCGATCTATCCAGCTTAGCGTTCACTGAAACCGCGCAGAATGTCGTGTTCATCGGCGGCCCTAGAACCGGGAAAACACACCTGGCCAGTGCCTTGGCTGTATCCGGCATTACGGCCCACAACAAACGCGTGCTCTTTTTCTCCACGGTGGATCTGGTCAATCTGCTGGAGCGTGAAAAGTACGATGGTAAGGCAGGCCGAATCGCCCAGGTACTGCTACGAACAGACCTGGTGATACTCGATGAGCTGGGGTATTTGCCCTTCAGTCAAAGCGGTGGCGCCCTGTTATTTCACCTGCTGTCCAAACTGTACGAACACACCAGCGTGGTTATCACCACCAACCTGAGCTTCTCGGAATGGTCGAGTGTGTTTGGCGACGCCAAAATTACTACGGCTCTGCTGGATCGGCTGACACACCACTGCCATATCGTTGAAACAGGCAACGAGTTTTACCGCCTTCAACACAGCACCTTGGCCGCCCAGACAAAGATCAAGTCACGGGAACGAAAGCGCAAGGACGGAGATGATATCGAGGACGATGAGCCATTTTGATCCGCACCATAAATGCCCTGCTGCATGCGGTGGGGCTTGATGCGTCTTTAATCGGAACACTGCTGCTAAGCTTATCCACAATTGCTGGGACAGAAATCAGCAATCCGTCCTGGGTCAATTTTCATTCGGCAGGGTGGGTCAGTTTTCAATCAGCGCCAACATTTAGAAGAGAGAGGGTTTCGGAAAGTGGATCCATAAGGTGTGCAGGACGATCTCGACAGATAATTGGACTTTGTTGCATTCACAGTCCCAAGTCTAGTCTAGACAATGGTGGCCATGGGTTTTGCCCCTATTCCATGTCAGATTCACAAGGACACGCCATGACCAGCAAACAGTCTCCTCCACTCGGGTTGCGGAGCGGTAACCACCGCAGCAGAGGTACTTGAAGGGTGCGATCTATCCAACACCACCGCCATTGTCACCGGGGGGCATCCGGCCTGGGCCTGGAGACGACAAGAGCACTGGCCAATGCGGGCGCGCGTGTCGTTGTTGCAGCACGTGATGTTGAAGCTGCTCGCGCAAAGACTAACAGAATCCTCAATGTGGAAATCGAGCGACTTGATCTTTCCGACCTGGCCAGCGTGCATGACTTCGCACTGCGTTTCTTGGCAAGCGACCGACACGTCGACATCCTGATCGCCAGCGCGGGAATCATGGCTTGCCCGGAAATCCGTGTAGGGGCGGGTTGGGAGGCACAGTTCGCCACCAATCATCTGGGGCACTACGCCCTCGTGAATTTGCTATGGCCTGCGCTCAAGGGTCGAGCAAGGGTGGTAGTAGTGTCATCGGCGGGGCATCACCAATCGGGTATCCGCTGGAACGATGTGCAATTTACGCAGGGCTACGACAAGTGGTTGGCATATGGGCAGTCGAAGACTGCCAATGCATTGTTTGCTGTCCACCTTGATCGGCTTGGTCAACACGAGGGTTTCCGGGCTTTCTCCCTTCACCCCGGCAAGATTCTCACCCCGCTCCAGCGTCATCTGGCGCAGGATGAAATGATTGCCGCCGGCTGGCTAGACGTCAACGGCCACCTTGCCGATCCGACTTTCAAGACGACGCAGCAAGGTGCGGCAACCCAAGTTTGGGCCGCAACAGCTCCACAGTTGAATGGCATGGGAGGCTTATATTGTGAGGACTGTGAGATCGCTTCGCTGGATGCAAGCGAACCACCATCCTTTGTCGGTGTTCGGCCTTATGCCGCCGACCCTGACCAAGCCGAACGCCTATGAGCACTATCCGCTCAACTTACAGGGATTGACGCTTTTGAAAGGAAATGAGTGATCGGTACAGAACGTCCATACCTATGTTGCTCTCTGTCCGAGGCTGAAGAACTTCTTTGGCTGCGCAACCGAGAAACTGCCCATCGAGTCGCCGCCGCCGTCGCGCACGACGGAAAAACTGGGCAAAGACCCTGGGCGAACAGTTGTTCATCCGCACTGGCCGGGATAGGGAAGGCGACTTCGCTGGATGGTTACTTTCGAAGCGCGTAATGATACGGCGATTTTCCTTCAGTCAAGGGCCGAAACGCTCCGGCATGTCACGCCAGTCTGCGCCCGAGCAAAGCACCCAAAGGACACCGTTGAGCATCAGGCGATCATCCGCTCGCGGGCTTCCGCTGCAGCGGGTTTCAGTGAAGATATCGGCGGCTGCATCAGGGAGTTTATACCGCTTTGCCATCGTGGCCTCCTGGCGTTTATGGCGGCTGATTTTATCGGAGTCGATATTTCAAAGGATTTCATACAGAGCCCAAGTCCAAGGCAGGATAGGGGCGACCAGGCAGCGTAATTACCTGGCCGAAGGATGGCATCAATAGGCGATTTTACCGAATGGGCGCGCTGTAGAACCGAGATAAAATGACAGGATCGCCAATATTTGTGCAGCCGCTGCGGCGGTCACAAGGGCGATGATTGCATCGCCCGGATCTGAAAAGTTTGAGCGTATGAGGCCGAAGGACGCCGGAGCAAACGCATAGGTGGCTTGACTGATCGCCACCATTAACGCGATTACCTTGGCGGTTTGTTCGCGGCTGAACTCGGTCTGTGCGATCAGCGGTGGCAAGGAGGTGGCATTTCCGATGCCTGAACCGATCAGCAGCACCGCCATCCACGCCACTGCCGGGTGACTGTCCAGGCCAAGCAGCATAAGCGTCCCGAGCGTCTGGATGGCGTAGCCCAGGCAAGCCAGTTGACGACGGTCGATGCCCTGGGTCATCAGCCGTACGGCGAGGTAACGACCGCCCATTGCGCTGGCGGTGGCAAGGCCCATGGCGAATGAGGCGTTATGGGCGCCCATGCGTCCCACCAGGATCGAATACAGGTGCGCGATCAAGCCGATCTGCGCGAACAGCCCCAACGACATACCGGCGGCCAGGGTACGGAACTTCGCTGACTTGAGGGTCTGTGCGGCAGTCCAGGGCGCCACGCTGGCGCTGGTTGCGATGGGTTCGGGCAGTGCTGCGTTGTCGGGATGCTGGCCCAGGCTTTGCGGGCTTTTGTTGAAGACCAGAAAGGCAAAGCTGCCCATCAGTGCCACTGCGGTGATAGTGATCACCAGCGCCGCCGTGCCAAAGCCAAAACGCTCAATCAAAAACACCCACAAGGGCGAGAAGATTACCCCGCCCAGGCTGGCACCGTTGTATGCCTTGCCCAGGGCCTTGGGCCGCTCTTTGACATACCAAGGGGCGATCAATGTATTGACGGCGGCGGCACCCAGCGTGACCCAGCCGATGCCCGAGCAGATGGCGCCGGCATACAACACCCATAGCTGGTTGGCCTGGGCCCAGATATTCACCCCGACTCCCAATACGATGCTGCCGAGCAACGTAATGGCAGGCACGCCGAAGCGGGCATAAATCCGCGGCAGGTTGGCAATGACCAGTGTGCCGCTGAGAAAGTGCAGGGTGACGGCTGCCGATACCTGGGCGATCGGCCAGCCAGTACGCTCCATGACGGCCTGCATGTAAATGGGCGGCCCATAAAAACCTACGCCCCAGCCGACCACTGCCAGGATGAACGTGCAGGTCAGTACGGTTTGTCCAAAAAAACGGGTGTTCTTCATCGCCATCTCCTCCATGTTGGCTCATAGGTTATGCTTGCGATGACGGTTTCACTTCGAGGAGCATCGAACAATGGATGTTGAGCAATCGGAATTGCGCCTGGCCAATGTCGCTTCGGCGATTGCCGATCCTGCCAGGGCGCGCATGTTGTGCTGCTTGCTGGATGGCCGGGCTCGTACGGCCACCGAGTTGGCTGTGGTCGCGCAGAAGAGTCCTTCCACGGCGTCCAGCCATTTTAAGAAACTGCTGGACCAAGGGCTGGTGACGTTGGTTTCCCAAGGGAAGCATCGCTACTTCCAGCTCGCAAGTGCCGATGTCGCCAAGGCACTGGAAGGGCTGTTGTCCATTACCTCATTTGAGGTGCCGGCGTTCAAGCCTTCCACGCCTTGCCATCTGCGCCATGCCCGCACCTGCTACGACCATCTGGCCGGGGAAGTGGGTGTCATGCTGCACGATGCCTTGCTGGTGGGCGAGTGGATGTGCCAAGAGCAGGGCGACTATGAACTGACCCCCAAGGGCATTGAGCACCTGACCCGAATCGGCATGGACCTCACTTCCGACACCCGGGCGCGGCGCCGGTTTGCCTTCCCCTGTCTGGACTGGAGCCAGCGCTGCGCCCATGTAGGTGGCACCCTAGGCGCGGCGTTGCTGGGCCATATAGTGCGGGACAAGTGGCTCGTACATACCCTGGATTCGCGTGCATTGATAGTCACTGGCAAAGGCCGCAAGCGTCTGGCGAGCGAGTTTGATATCCAGTTGGTGGTGTGACTAGGTTTAGTTTTTGTCACTCGTAGGTTTAACTCAAATCGATTTGGTAGGTGACTTTGCCGGACGGTTAGTGCGCCAGTTAAAGCTGGCGGAGGATAGTCGATGAAAGTTCGATACTGGTAAGAAATGGCAAATCAACCAGACCCCGAGTCATGCATGTTGCACCGTGAGGTGCAGCGTGAAGCGTTGACAGGGGAAACCGATGGGCCAGCCATTGAGCCGCGTAATCAGGAATTCGGGATGCCGATGCTGTTAAGCGAAGCAGAAGGCAATACGGAGCATGGCGTTATACGCCAGTCATGCTCTGATCCCGCGCGGTCGGAGACCCTGTGCACGTCGGGAAGTCCTTCGCACAGAAACAGGGAGATCTCAGCACTGCCCGGTGCGCAAGCACCGGGCGGAGCAGGAAAGGCCAAAAACCGTAGCCCTGCTGTCCACGGCGCTGAGAAGTCGGATACGTCCGTAGTACCTGAGAAGCCATTGAACAAAGGGCTAAGCCCTGCGGAGATAGTGGAGGAAAGGGACGTAGCCAAGGGAAACATCAACGGGCCTCCCGCGCCCCGGACACTGAGCCGGATCAGTTGCGCGTCGATGGGACTTGAAGGTGTACGTGAAGCAGCCCGAAGGAACAAGGGCACGCAGTTCACGGCATTGCTGCACCACGTCACACCGCAGTTACTGGCGCAGAGCTTTTATGCCCTGCGCCGCGATGCCGAAGTGGGCGTGGACGGCATGTCGTGGCGAGAATATGAGGAAGGTCTTCTCCAGCGGGTGAGCGATTTGCACACAAGGCTTCACAGTGGAGCCTATCGGGCAACGCCGTCGCGGCGGGTCTATATCCCCAAAGCCGACGGCAGGCAGCGTCCGCTGGGCATTGCCTCTCTGGAGGATAAGATCGTACAGCAGGCGGTCGTTACCGTTATGAATGCGATTATGAAGAAGACTTTCTAGGATTCTCGTATGGGTTTCGGTCGGGACGTAGCCAGCACGATGCGCTGGATGCGTTGACGGTCGCGCTCAAGGGCCAGAAGGTGAACTGGATATTGGATGCGGATATCACTTCGTTCTTTGATGAGATCGACCATGAATGGATGCTGATGTTTCTAGGGCACCGGATTGCAGACCGGCGCCTGCTCGGGCTTATCTGCAAATGGCTTCAGCCGGGTGTTATGGAAGATGGCCGTAGGGTGGCTGCGACCAAGGGGACGCCCCAAGGCGCAGTGATATCGCCATTGCTGGCGAATATCTATCTTCACTACGTGCTGGATTTATGGGCAAGGCAGTGGCGCGAGCGACATGCCCGTGGTGATGTGATCGTTGTGCGCTACGCGGACGACAGCGTCGTGGGGTTCAGGACGCAATGGCAGGCTCAACAGTTCTGATGCAGTTGCAGGAACGCTTGGCCAGGTTCGGTTTATCCCTAAACGCCTCGAAGACAGGGGTGATTGAGTTTGCTCGTTTTGCTGCGAGAAATCGTAGGAAGCGAGGGTTAGGTAAACCGGAGACGTTTGACTTCCTGGGCTTCACGCACTGTTGCAGTACCAACAGAAGCGGTGGTTTTCAAATACTGCGACTGAAGGTCAAGAAGCGAATGCGTGCGACGCTGCTGGCTATTCGGGATGAGCTGAAGCGCCGACGTCATGAGCCCATCCGGGCTCAAGGGCAATGGCTTACTCGGGTGGTGAGTGGTTACTTCAACTACCACGCGGTGCCGGGAAATCTGATACGTCTGGGTGGTTTTCGTCTGGCGGTATGCCGTCTATGGCGGCAAGCCCTCAAACGTCGCAGCCAGCGTAATCGGCTTCAATGGTTACGCTACGGACGCCTTGCTGACCTCTACATACCTAGGCCCAGAAATGCACATCCTTACCCTGAGCATCGCTTCGCGTCACACACCCGAAGCAGGAGCCGTATGCGGTAGTTCCGCACGTACGGATCTGTGCGGGGGGTGGTAGGTAACTGCCATCCCTACCGCGACCCGATGGACTTGCGTAGATTGCCAATGCCGGTTGTACCAAACCTGCTTGAAAAGCCGGTGTTCGGCCTTCAATAGTTCGGATAGTTTGCGCGGCTCCTGATTGAATTCGCGCTCAAACTTCACCTTTTCCAATAGGTCTTCGACGAACTCACCTAACAACGGCCCAAGGTTCGTCGCGTATCGGGAATTGCTGGTGTTGAATACTTTGGTCAAGTCCGGATGCGACAAGCGTGTATAACCCCACGATCACTGAAATCGTGAGTATTGTGGGTCACAAAGCCGTACACGGCGTCGGCGCTGGAATTGGCGGCAAGCACATCAATGTATGTCTCAATGATGATCGCGTCGTCTAGCATCGGCACCTTCACCGCAGAGAAAGGCGGCTTCACCGGCCAGTTCCGCACCCTGACTTTGAACGTCAAGGCCAAACTGATTCCCAACGACAAGGGCGACACCGAGAACGTCCCCGACTTCCGCCTTCAGGCGGCCGGCCACGACATCGGCGCGGCGAGGAAGAAGATCAGCGAAGCCGAGCGGCCCTACGTGTCCGTATCCCTCGACGATCCTTCGTTCCCGGCGATGGTCTATGATCGACTGATCGAGAACGGCACGCACGACCTGATCTGGTCGCGCAACAAGCCCAAGGCGGCCTGACGGCCGTCCACCGCGCCCCGCACATTGCGGCGGAGCGCCGTGCCTACAGCGTGACGCGCTCCTTTAACACCACCTCAAGCTCCTGACGCAGCTGCGCCAGAAGCTGCTCGGCCTTGCGCGAGTCGCCGGCATAGGCCAGCGTCAGCAACGTGAGCGGATGCACGTCCATGACCTCCCACAGCTCGGTCAGATTGTGCATAGTCGGGCTTTTCAGGTCGCGCTCCAGCGAACTCATGTAGGTATGGTTGGACACGTCGGAGAACGCTTCCTGGCTCAAACCGCGCGCTTTTCTGGCCGTCCGTACTGCAGTCGCCAATGAGTGTTTCGCTGTCACCAACTTGGTTTCCCGGAGAAACCAAGATGACAGCCCAATGCACCCAATAGGGCTACAATCTAAAGTGTTCACTCCTGCTTGGCCGAACCGCTTCCGTGCTTTTACGGAAATCCGCATGGGCGGATTCTGACAGAATGGGGGAACCGCATCCGTGTCTTGCCTGGCCTGCGTAAATCCGCTTCGCTGGTTCCGCGCTCGGTGCAAACGTATCCGTGCATCCTCGAATGCGTGGGAATTCGGGCTAGGACCCAGCCGCTCGTCACCGCTGAACAGCAGGCGCAACTGCTTGCCGGCGGTGCGACTATTCACCCCGGCGCGTACGCAACCTGACTGCTGGCCGCGCTCTACCCGGCCGATGGCGAGACGGCATGGGGGCTGATCGACCTGGAAATAGGCATGCCCAGCCTGGAGCCATGTGAAGCTGTCCGATCTGGCGTCCATCGTCGGGCCGCGCAATCAGCCGGTGATGCGCGATCGCTACTTCCAGCCCGTGCGGCTGCTGTCGGAGTACCAACGATTGGCCGAGGAAAACGGCTCGATCCTGGCTGAGCAGTCCCAGCCAACAACGGCGCATTCTGACTATTTCAGTCTTACCCAAGACCTGATTGGCTAAATCCACACTCTTGCACCGGGTGCGCATCTGTTGCAAACAGTCATGCTCTTTGACGCGGGCTGCTGCACGGTGCTCAATGCTGCGCACCATTCTTGTGGCGGCGCAGCCGTCGCATTCAGGCGATTTCCGCAATGCCTTGGAGCGAATCAGTGTTGACACCAGCAGTTACAGCCTACCCCGATTTCGATGACGACTTAATGGCGACTCGATAGCTCTTCCTGCACGCTGGAATCCGTGGCGAAGTTCCTGCTGAATGACAGGAGGCCGCATCATGCGCTGACCCGAGCGCCGAACACTGGTATCCGATCACTGCGTATCTCTAAACGCTGCACCTCGACGGCCCCGTGCTGGCGTGGGAATCTCTGCGCCGTCACCCCGACTACCACCGCGACTGGCTGCGCAGGCGCCGCTGGCCAGAGTCCGCCGCGCGCTGGGTATTGCGCCTGCTGGAAGATCCCGCGCTGGATGCGCGCGACGCGCATCCGGTTTGGTTCCCCGATCACGATGCGGTGGTGTAGCTCTACCCGGATGCCGACTCGCCGACCGCCGCGGTGGCTTTCGCGTTCTGGCGCCTCCCCGGCCACAAGCATCTGGTCCACGATGGTAGGCGCCTGGTGCTGCTGACACGCTGGCCGGGTTGCTGCCTGCGGCTGATGATCGCTCCCGGCCTGGCCGATGGCATGGCCTACGCCTATGCCACCCGCGTCTGCGCGCGCTATCAGGCGCTGGCGTGCGAGTTGGACAAGCTGGCCACCGTTGGGGATGCCGTGCCTGGGGGAACGGCACTGCCACGGCCTACATCTGCCGCGCAGTTGGAACTGCACACGTTCCAGTCGCTCGATGCGACCTTGGTGGGCGCGTTCTTGCGCGACGCGGCCGGAGGGGGGCGGAGCCAATGCCGTCGCGGATGACTGGTATCCCGACAGCGCTTTTCGCGCTCGCGTTCGTCGGCTGGTAAGCCGGGGACATGCACTGATGCCCGACGGCTATCGCCGCCTGGCACAGCTTCCACCGTTGCCATTGCGCTAGGGCCGATCGAACGGTTTTCTATCCAGCAAACAGTCGATGAATGCACCGAGGAGGGCTGGTCTATGCTGACTGCTCGGGTAGTAGAGAAACAACCCCGGACGCGAAATTGACCAGTCCGGCAGGATCTGGACCAGCCGTCCCTGTGCCAAAAGCTCGCCCACGCCATCTCGCTCAAAGTGATAGGCAATGCCGAGCCCGTTCAGCGCAGCAGCAATGCCGATGTCGGGATGATTGGTGACGACGGGGCCGTCCACCACCACTTCTAGTCGTTGCCCTCGCTTCTTGAACTCCCAACGATATTGCCTACCATCCATCTGGAGCCGCCAATTGATGCAAGCATGGTCATGCAGCTCGGCAGGTGACTTGGGTGTTCCTCGACGCGCGAGATAGTCTGGGGACGCCACGGCAACCATATTCATGTCCGGCGTGAGGCGGACGGCAACCATGTCTTTTTCGAGCTGTCCGCCCACACGGATGCCCGCATCAAAGCGGCCAACGACAATATCCGCCAACGCGTCGTCCACCACGATGTCGAGCACCACGTCAGGGTGTGCTTGGTGGAAGCGTGAAAGCCGGGGCGCGATGATGGTTCGCGCTGCAATTCCCAGCGTGTTGATGCGAAGCGTGCCGCTCATCTGTCCTGTCGCTTCGCTGGCTTCAACGACTGCAGCAGCCAGCTCTCGAAACAACGGCGCGATGCGCCTGTAAAGCAGTTCGCCACTTGCCGATGGGGCGACGCTTCGAGTCGTGCGATTCAAGAGGCGAGCGCCGATGCGGCGTTCGAGCTTTCGGATCGTCTGGCTGAGCGCCGAAGGCGACAGACCCAGATGCTCTGCAGCTCGGGAAAAGCTCTGGCGCTCCACCACGGCTACGAAGGCTTTCAGCTCAGCGAAGTCAGATCCACGCATTCTGTATCGTTTCCTAAATAACCCATCAAGATTCTAGGGTATTCACTCACTAGACGTCGACGCGCATTCTGAGGCCTTCGTTGAATCCACGGAGCCTGAAAGATGAGCGACTTGAACCTCCCTGAGCCAATTGCCGCGTATTTTGCGGCCGGACACAACCCGGACGCCTTGGCGCGTTGCTTCACCGCGCAAGCCGTCATGAAGGACGACGGTCATACCTACACGGGCATCGACGCCATCAAGGCTTTTATGGCCGAGGCATCGGCCAGGTACAGCGCGACGAGTGTGCCGTTCGCCCTCGACCCGGAGGGCGACTTCCAGTGCGTCCGTGCCGATGTCACCGGCAACTTCCCTGGCAGTCCGGTCGTTCTGTCCTATCGCTTTCGCCTTGAACGCGGCCTGATCGCATCGCTGGAGATCACGGCATGAGCTTCGACCTTCATCTGAACGGCCTGCGGGCGTTGGTCACCGGCGGTACGCTGGGGCTTGGCGCTGCTGTGGTGGAAACCCTTGCGGAGGCCGGCGCTCGGGTGACGGCATCTGCCCGCAGCGTGCCCACGGAGCCGGTGACGGGCGTCAACTACTTGGCTGCCGATCTGTCGACGGCGGAAGGTGCGACTCACCTTGCTCAGACAGTCCTGCGGGACTGGGGCGGCGTCGATATTCTGATCAATGTGCTTGGTGGTTCGAAGACGCCCGGTGGCGGTTTCGCTGCGATCAGTGATGAGCACTGGTTCGCCGAGCTGAACCTAAACTTGATGCCTGCCGTACGCCTGGATCGTGCGTTGCTGCCGGCGATGCTGGCTCAGGGCTCCGGCGTCATCATCCACGTCAGCTCCATCCAACGTATATTGCCTCTGCCCGAGTCCACCACCGCCTACGCCGCAGCCAAAGGGGCGCTCACGACCTACAGCAAGTCGCTGGCGAGAGAGGTGACTCCGAAGGGAGTTCGCGTCCTGAGCGTTGCGCCGGGCTGGATCGAGACCGAGGCTTCCGTAGCGTTTGCGCAGCGGATGGCTGCAGAGGCCGGGACGGATTACGATGGCGGCAAGAAAATTATCATGGATTGGTTGGGAGGAATTCCAGTTGGCCGACCGGCTACACCACAAGAGGTGGCCGATTTGATCGCTTTCCTCGCATCCCCGCGGTCTGCTTCGATCGCAGGGGCCGAGTATCGAATCGACGGCGGCACTGTTCCTACCCTGTAGCCTGTAGCCGCGCTCCAGGCTAATGGGGGCCGGCAGTGTTAACTGGCCCCTGGGGGATGTTTTGCGTCCTTTGCAGATCGTCCCTTAGCAAGGAGCCTCGCACTCTTGAAAGTGCCTCTATCCGGCCGCGTGGTGTGGCCGGGCTTGATGGAGGTATATCCCATGCGACACGCTCCCTTGCGGCCTTCCGCCGATGCCGCCGCTGCGCCCGTGCAGCCCCAACGCTACCTGACAAACGACGGAGCAGCCGAGTATCTGCGCCTGTACCGCGCACGCTGGAGAAACAGCGCGTGATCGGTGGCGGCCAGAAGTTCCGCAAGTTCGGCGACCGCGTCATGTACGCGGTGGCCGACCTCGATGCCTGGGCCGACCAGCGCAGCTACGAGACCACGTCCGACCCGGAATACGCCGAGCGCCATGCAGGCGACTATCGCGATGGCTGCTGATCGTCGGTTCGCCGGCGGCCATCGTCATGTCCTGCCCATCGCGGCCTTCGGGGCAGCGATCGCAGCAGGGGGAACAGCTCAACCTGTTCCGCGCGCTGTCGGGCGACAGCCAGGATTTGATAGTTTTTCCTTTCTTCTCGCTGGCGACGTCGCGACGCACGGCGCCGATCAACTTCCGCAGCGGGAACATCACCATCCGCGTGGAAGGCACCGCCGAGCAAGGCATTGCCACGATATGGGATGCTGACGTTTTGATATGAGCCGTTTCCCAGATCGTGGAGGCGCACGACGCGGGCTTGATACGCACCACGCCCTACGAGATCCTGCGCTTCGTCGGGCTCGGCAAGTCCCTCAAAGACCACCAGCTCCTGAAAGCCGCGCTCGACCGCCTGCAATCGACCAGCGTGGCGACTTCCATCCGCGAAGCGACCGGGCGACGCCTGCACCGCTTTTCGTGGGTGAACGAATGGTGCGAGCAGGCCGACGCCAACGGCACGCCGCTGGGCATCGAACTGATCCTGCCGGACTGGTTCGATGCCGGCGTGCTCGACGCCTCCCTGGTGCTGACCATCGACCCGGCCTATTTCCGCTTGAAGGGCGGTATCGAACGCTGGCTGTACCGCCTGGTGCGCAAGTGCGGCGGGCGGCAGAAACACGGCTGGCAATTCGACTACCGGCACCTGCACCGCAAGTCCGGCAGCGCGGCGCGCCTCTCGGACTTCGCTTACGACCTACGCGTGCTGGTCGCGCGTCAGTCGCTGCCTGGCTACATCCTGGGCATCGAGCCGACGCCGGGCGAACGGCTGGAACTGCTGACCTTCCGGCCCGTGCCTTGCACCGCACGAGTATAACTGCGGGAAAAGGTGTGGACGGCCTCGTACTATCAGGAGTACGGGGTATCGTGCTATCGGGAGTACGCCTATAGTGCTATTAGGAGTACGAAAACGCCAAAAAGCCAGTAACGGCGCGGGTTTGCGTCCATTCTAACTTACCTAACTATAAATCTCTAACTTTTAGTAGAAGCACGCCGTTACGGTGGACAACCACGAAACGGTACGGCCAGGCCGGCTTTCCTGCAGAGAGGGCCGCGCCATGATCTTCGCGTTTCTCAATTAGACAGGTGGCGTCGGCAAGATCACGCTCGCCACCCACATCGCGGGCGAGCTGGCGATGCGCAGTTTGCTCGTCATCCTGCGGGATGCCGATTCGCAGGGTTTCTCGCTGGACTGGACGCAACGCAGAGGCCAGCAGGGCTTGCCACTACTGTTTAGTGCTTTGGGCCTCGCCCGCGAAACGCTGCATCAGGAAGCGCCGGAGCTGGCCCGGACCCGCCGCGCATCGCCGCCCTGGTGCGTTCCGCGCTCCTGGCGGCCGAGCGCGTGCTGATTCCTGTGCAGCCCAGCCTGTATGACCTGTGGGCCAGCGCTGAGATGGTGGAGTTGATCCGTGAGGTGCAGGTGTTACGGCCTGCTCTGCGCGCGGCCTTCGTCATCAACCGGCGCGTCGGTACCACCATCATCGGCAGGGAAGCACTGCAATCGCTGGCCGAACAGCCGCTGCCGGCGCTGCGCAGCGAAGTGCGCCAACGCATCGTCTTCGTCGACAGCGCCGCCGCACGCGAGATTGCCGTTCTCACAGATGAACTGCTGCGTTGGCCGAGATGAGTCAGCGCAACGGCAAGCGTATCGCCATCGGCGCGCGTCCGCCTGAGAATCCGCTCACCGATGCGTGGGTTCGCCAGGGCGAGACCGACGGCATTCAGAAAGGTGACCTCTACACCGCGCGCCTGACCCTCGACATCACGCCCTCGATGCGGGTGCGCATCAAGGTGTCGGCATTCACGCAGGGCGTGACCGTCTCGGAACTGTTGCGCGGTTTGCTGGAGCGAGAGTTTCCAGAACAGCGGATGGAAAACACACCATGACCGCATCCGATTCTCCTGCCGCTGGCGCGGCCACGGCTGCGCTGTCGCTGCATCCCGCAGCACTCGCCCGCTAAGCCGGCAACGTGCCGCTGACCCACGTATCGCTCGCCTACATCGAACCGCGCTTCAAGCTCTATCTGCGTTTCGGCGAACCTGCGCGCACGCTGCGGCTCGACTACTGGCGGCCCTGCGCGGTAATCCTGCCGGGCGCGATGTTCTGCCGCATCCGCTGGCAGGCCAACGACTACGGCACCGTGCGCTGGCAGCTCATGGTGATGCAGGCCGGCACGCCGCATCCTCGGCGTAGGTCTCGGCGTACGCCTGCTGCTGCACGTCGCAGGCGAAAACGCGGTGCGTGCCGTGCTGGAACGCATCGACGGCATCGAGGCGCAGGGCATCGCCGCCATCGACGTGTCGCCCGCGTACTGGCGCACGCTGGGCAACCGTCTGGCGGCCCGCCTGGCGTTGCCCGAATACACCGCCGAGCGGCCCGCCGCCTGGCTGGCCGGGAGGGCGCTGCCATGACCGCTGATTCCACCATCGCACGCGCACCCGAAATCGCGCCGCGTCCTCGCTCGCGCCTTCACTATCGCATCGTGCTGGCGCGCTTCGCCGCCGTCTGCCTGGATGCGCTGGCCTGGGCGGCTTTCGCGCAGCCTCTGTCGCGCCTGATTTACAACCCGTCCGACAGCATTCCGGTCGGCTGATATCGCGTGCAGCCGCTTGACCATCGGGCCGCCTCGCTGCCACATCCTTTGTCCGTGGGCAGCATAGTCCTGACCCGATTGCCCGCCGACGCTGCCCCGCAGAGCGGCTACCTGCCGGCAAACGTTCCACTACTTAAACTTGTGGGCGCGGTCGCGCCGAAACAAGTTTGCATCGTCGCCCGTCAGGTTAGCATCGACGGCGCGCCTGCGGCCGCCGCGCTCGATCGGCTGGACCGGCCGCTGCCATCCTTGCCGCATTGCAGTCTGCTGGCCGAGGGCGAGTTATTACTGTTGAGTGTGACCAATTCGGCGTCGTTCGACAGCCGCTATTTCGGCCCAGTCAGCGCATCCGCCGTGATCGGCGTCGCGCATCCGGTCTAGCTGGAGACATGTTCATGATGGCCGCCGATTCGCTGCACGTTGCCGTGCATCTCATTGAGCCATCGGGCATGCCGTTACGACTGCTGCCGCCGTGTCGTCGCGTGTGCAGCGCGGGCGCATCCGCGCCGCGCTTCGCGCAACGTCCGGCGCAGCCGTCACACGTGCATGCGTTTTGCCTCGAACGCGCCCGGCCCGCGGCCATTGGCGCGTTCGCCGGCGCGCTGGCTGCAAGCAGCGCCGCCGGGCCGCCGACGCCCGGAGCGACAGCGAAGGGCAAAGGCGAAAGGCAAGATAAAAGGTCGCGGCACATGGCGGCTTGAAAACCTTGTCTGCCCATGGGGGGGAGCGGCACGCGCCACGGGGCGTCGGCGTGCCGCGAAGGTGCGCAATGCCGCGTCCGCATGGGCGAAGCCGCGTGCTTCGTTCGCTGGACTGCTACGACCTTGGACGGAGCCGTGCCATGAGCCAGCGCGATGACGACCTGTTCCGCATGCGTCCTGGTGCGCCCAAGCAGCGCGGCGATGCCTTCGTCAACAAGGTGCTGCATCAGACCAACAAGGCCGGCGCGAAGCTCGGCAAGGCGGCGGACAAGGTCGGCCAGCGTCCCGCTTGGGCTGCGGCCAAGTTGCCGCGCGCTTCGCGGGCCGAGGACTTGGGGCCAACGTCCGGCGCGTCACGAGCAACGCAAAGCTGGTCAATCTGGCGCAGGCCGGGCCGGGCTCGACCGCCGCGCACCTGCGCTACATCGAGCGCGAAGGCGTTGATCGCCAAGGCGGCCCGGGCCATGCCTACTGGCCGACGACTGACGATGCCGACCTCGAAGCGTTCGAGGAACGCGGCGCCGGCGACTGGCACCAGTTCAGGTTCATCGTCTCGCTGGAGGATGCCGAACAGCTCGACGATCTGCGCACCTACACCCGTCACATGATGGCACGCATGGAAGCCGACTTGAGCACTCGGTTGGAATGGGGCGCGGTCGATCACTGGAACACCGACAACCCGTACACGCACATCGTCCTGCGCGGTAAGGACGACACCGGCAAAGACCTCATCATTTCCCGCGACTACATCATCGCCGAGGGGATGCGACGCCGAGCGTCGGAACTGACGACGGAATGGCTGGGGCCACGCACTGAACTGGAAATGCGGCGTGCCATGCAACGTGAAGTCGAACAAGAGAGGTGGACAGGGCTGAATTGCACCTTGCAGCGCGAAGCCGGCGATGATCGCCTGGTGCATGTTGAACGCTTCGCTGAACCACGGCTGCAACATCTGCGGCAAGCGCTGACCGGGCACCTGCAACACTTGCAGCGCATGGGGCTGGCGACCGAACAGCAGCCCGGCGAGTGGGCGGTCCACGCCGAGGCGAGCCGACCCTGCGAGTAACTGGCGAGCACGGTAACATCATCCTCACCATGCCGCGTGCCATGAGCGGCAAGCAACGCGAGCTGACGATGTTCCAGCCTGGCGAGGATGGCCGCTTCATCGTAGGACGCGTCGTCGGTAAGGGACTGGCCGACGAACTGTACTACAAGGGCTATATGATCCTCGATTGCACGGACGGCAAGGCGCACTACGTCGCGCTGCCGCTGCGGTCCGAACTGGAGCGGTACCTGACTCGCGCCGTGGTGGAAGTCAAAGGCGCAGCGGACGTGCGCACCGGCGATCGGAACATCGTCGCGCTGGCTGTCGATGGGGTGGACCGCAAAGATCATCACCTAGCCGTGGCGCAGGGACAGGCCACGCCCGGCCGCGACCCGCACGAGGCGTCGCCACGCATGTGCGCCGACTCGAGGCATTGAGCCGCGCCGGTATCGTAGAGCGTGAGACCGAAGGCGCCTGGCGCGTCCCCGGGGACCTTGCAGAACGAGGCCGCCAATACGACGCGCAACGGCTCGGAGGAGGCCTCACCTGCCCATCGAGCGGCAGGCGCGTGTGATCGCTGCCGCCTTGCTCGACCAGCAGTTGATCTGCGGCGGTAAGGGGCTGGGCAACCTGAGCTTTAGGGCTGAGGACAAGGATGCGCTACGCCAACGCGCGGACTTTCTGGCCGAATAAGGGCTGGCCGAGCATCGCGGGCAGCGTGTCGTCCTCGCGTGCAATCTGCTAGCGATGCTGCGCGGGCGCGAGCTGCGAAGGACATTGTCGGGGAAACGGTATGGAGCATCGGCCATTGGCCGACGGACAGCGCGTGGCCGGCATCTACCGGCGTAGCGTCATGCTCGCCAGCGGTCGCTACGCGATGCTTGATGACGGCATGGGCTTCTCGCTGTGCCGTGGAAACCAATGATCGAACAGCGGTTCGGTCAGCAGGTAGCCGCCACGGTTAGCGGGGCACGCGTGTCTTGGAAATTGCACAACAGCGAGACATATCACATTGAGACCGTCTGCGCCGATGCAATCGATACTTGTCTATTGCTTTCTATCAGTCTCACAAAGCCGACGATTGCTTCTCTCGTGAGTCGTCTTCGCTCAACAGCAGTGCATCGTACTTGAGCGACCATTCCAGCATTTTTTGGAATATAGGTATTAAGTCGATTCCGGCTTGGGAGAGTTCATATTCGACTCTCGGAGGAATTTCGGCGTAAGCACGACGTATCACTATTCCGTTGGAAGCAAGCTCCTTGAGTTGCTCCGTAAGCATGTGCTGCGTTACGCCGGGAAGTGATCGCCTCAGTACGCCGAATCTCATTGGCCCTTCGATCAGCATGCAGACGATTTCGATTTTCCACTTGCCTGTGATGGCACGGATGGCTCTCTGAAACCGAAGGATGTCAACGTCGCTCGGGCCGGCGCAGCCGTCGCAGTCCTTGTTGTCGTAGGTTCTTGGGTGAATTGGCTGGATCTTCATTTTTTCCTCGGTCTGAATTTTCTTACTAGGTAAGAAAATCCATCCTACTTGTAAAAACTGCTGTTAGTCACCAACATCATGCCATAGCGGAGAATCAACGATGAATAGAGTTCTTGTTACAGGTGGCTCCGGTTTTCTAGGCAGCCATTGCGCTCTCAAGCTGCTGCATGCCGGGTACAGCGTCAGGGCAACGGTTCGATCTCAGGCGAAGGCGGATGAGGTCAGGAAGATGCTCGTTTCTGCTGGCGCTTCGTCTGTCGGCGAGGTCGAGTTCGTTCAAGCCGATCTCACGCGCGACGACGGCTGGCAAGCAGCGATGGCAGGCTGCGAGTACGTGTTGCACGTGGCTTCGCCATTCCCGTCCGGGGTTCCAAAGGATGACAATGAAATCATCCTTCCTGCCAGAGACGGCACGTTGCGCGTGCTGCGCGCGGCGCGAGACTCGGGTGTAAAGCGCGTGGTGGTGACCTCGTCGTTTGCTGCCGTAGGCTACGGCGGCAAACCGAAGAATGGCACTACCTATACAGAATTGGATTGGACTGATCCGACGGTACCTAACTCACCCTACATCCGCTCCAAGGCGATCGCAGAACGCGCGGCATGGGATTTCGTTAGCTCGGAAGGCGGCAACTTGGAATTGGCTGTCGTCAATCCAGTCGGAATTTTCGGGCCCGTGCTGGGCGCGGACTACTCTGCCTCCATCGCCATCGTGAAGGGCATGCTTGAGGGCGCCATGCCCGGCCTGCCAGATGTCTACTTCGGTGTCGTGGACGTCCGCGACGTAGCCGACCTACATTTGAAGGCGATGGTGAGTCCCGATGCGAAGGGGGAACGCTTCATTGCTGTCGCAGGCCCGCTGATGTCTATGGCGGGCATCGCTTCCATCTTGCGGAGTCGCCTGGGCGAAGCTGCCGCGAATGTTGCGAAGAAGCGACTGCCTAGCTGGCAAATCCGACTGGCCGCGTGTTTCAGCCAGAACGCTCGTCAGATGGTTCCCAACTTGGGCAAGAGGCGTGACTCTACGAGCGAGAAGGCGCGTCGGGTACTGGAGTGGAGTCCGAGGCCGAATGATGAAGTCATCGTATCGACGGCGGAGAGCTTGATACGTCTTGGCCTTGTGGCCCGCTGAGAGGCGCAGCGTCATGTCTCGCGCTCCTCGAAAAACCATCCTGATTACCGGTGCAAGTTCGGGTATCGGGTTTGAGATGGCCCGCCAGTTCGTAGGGAAAGGACATGATCTGGCTTTTTGCGCCCGCCGAATGGACAAACTTGAACAGCTTAAAGCCGGATTTCTGCACAGCGGCGGGCGCGTCGAAGTACGGGAACTCGAAGTAAACAACCACCATCAGGTGGCATCGGTCTTTTCCGAGCTTGCCGACAAGTTCGGCGGTCTGGATCGAATCATCGTCAACGCAGGCATTGCTGGTGGTAGCAGGATTGGCACGGGCGAGTTCGACAAGAACCGACTTGTGCTCGAAACCAACCTCATATCCGCACTCGCACAGATCAAGGCGGTCCTCACGCTGTTTCGTGCTCGTGCTCACGGCTACCTTGCACTGATTTCCTCTCTGAGCGGCCGTAACTGCATTTCCAGGCTTATGGCTACCTACAGCGCAAGAAAAGCAGGTTTGAGTTATTGGGAAAGCCCCTGAACAGGGAATTGGCAGGAACTTTAATCAGTGTTTCAACTATTTTCCCTGGCTGTATCCGCACCCCGCTTAATACGCACAAAAAACACCTGCCTTTCGAGGTAGATGTTGAGTCTGGAGAAGCAGCAATAGTCCGTGCTGTCGAGCACGAGCCACGGGCCGTATATGTCCTGTCTTAGCCGTGGGAGATTTTGGGGCGGGTGCTACCATTGATCCCGACGGCCTTTATTTCGGGTAAAAGGCCGCATAGGGAGTTAGCGAGGCCAACTCCAATAGCATATCTACATGGGAGATGAGACGCGATGAGTCTTCCAATCAAGATATCTGCTTATTCCTTGCTTGCCGCAGTGATTGTTTATTTGGTCTTGGTCGGCACATTCTATTTGTCGCTCAACGACACTAAAGCCGCGAGCGTACCTAAATACATCGGGCTCATCATCGACGATGATTCCCCGTTCGACCATTCGAGCATGGCGTCGGATGTGGTTAAAGGAGTCAACTTGACCGCGAAAATCGTAGTCATCACTGGAAGCCACAGCGGAACGGGTCGAGAGGAAGTTAAAGCGCTTGCTTCGTCTGGCGCGCACGTTATTTCTCTGGCGCGAGATGTTGATCGGGCCAAGAAGAGTTTAAGCGGAATCGACAATGCCGAAGTTGAATATGTTGACCTGCTCAAGCCCGATTCCATTGATGAGTTTGCAAAAAAATCCTGTTGTCCGGTCGCCCCGTCCATATTCTCATTAATAGCTCAGGCATCATGGTGACACCCATGTAACGGGATAGTCGCGGGTACGAACGGCAATTTGCGACGAATGTATTGGGACATTACGAACTAGCGGTGACGCTAGCTCCGGCTTTGGAGCGGGCAAATGGATCACGCATCATCAATATCGCGTCGCGAGGCCATCGCGCCGCCGGCGTGCAGTTTGAAGACATAAATTTCAAGCACTCCGAATACACGGACATGCGAGCTTATGCGCAAACAAAGACGGCTTTCATCCTGCTGTTAATCAAAGAAGATGAACTGTTAAAGGACAAGAACATCAGGGCATTTGCCGTACACCCGGGGCCGTTCCGTCTACGGAACTTTTCGCCGCAGGGTCCGTTGGATACGGCGGTGACATTCAAAATGTGGCTTGGCATCCCTGGCCGCCTTGGTGCGTGCAACGCGCGTTACGGAAACTCTCAACTTCCTGCGGCGCCCCGCCAATGTGGGCGATATTTATAAAACCGTCCAACAAGGCGGTGCAACGGCTATCTGGGTGGTAACCAACAACCAACTCAACGGCCAGGGTGGACTTTATTTGGAAGACAACAACATTGCCGTAGTAGTGCCCAATGGAAGCGATGCTCCTTTCTATAGATAAAGCAACCGCAGATCGTATTTGGAACATCTGCGAACAGATGACTGGAGTGCGGCTGGAGAACTGAGAAATCAGAAAGTCATTTACTCGGCGTTCTACTCCTGGCCAGAAGTTAGATCTCGGAATATGCAGTCGTTTGACACCACGGTTTCGCAGCTTTTTGTTTTGGATAAGCATATGACTATTGAAACCATCCGGGCTCTCGTGGTGGATTCACCTGATGCCCCCTCCATTGGGCCGACCTACCCCTGCCGCTGGCGAGGTCGGGGGAAGTTGTTGTTCGCATATATGCCAGCGGAGTGAATCCGCTCGATACGAAGATTCGAACGGGTGCTGCTGCGCATCCTCGGCATCCGCTGCCGGCTGTCCTCGGGATGGACTTGGCAGGCGTCGTCGAGCACGTTGGCCCCGGCGTGACGAATTTCTTTCTTGGCGACGAGGTTTGGGCTACGGCTGGAGGCGTCGTCTGGGTGCAAGGCTCGATAGCTGAATTCGCCGCAGTCGATGTCCGTCTCCTGGCGAAGACACCGACCAATCTCTCCATGCGGCAGGCGGCTGCGCTGCCCTTGGTCGTTATCACAGCTTGGGAAGGCTTGGTGAACATTACGAACGTCGGGCCGGATGACAAGGTACTCGTGATCGGTGGCGCTGGTGGCTTAGGACACGTGGCACTACAGATCGCGCGCGCCCACGGGGCTGAAGCCTTTGGCGTCGCAGGTAGCGATGCGGCCGAATGCTTGCAGTCGATCGGTGCCATAGCAATTGACCGAACTACTCCCGTGGAAGTTTATGTAAAGGATTTCATGGAAGGTTTGGGCTTCGACATCGTCTACGACTATGTTGGTGCGCTTGATGTCGCCTTCCAAGCAATACGGAAATTCGGAAAAGTCACTAGCGCTCTTGGTTGGGGACCTATTCGCTTGCTCCGTTGTCTTTTCGCTCAGCAAGCTATGCAGGCGTGTTCACTCTCCGTCCGCTTCTCTCGGGAGGGCTACGTCAATACAATCCAAGTGTGGCCGTACAGCGACGGCGCGTTGTATCAGGTCTATGCGTCACTTGGGCGCGTCACCGTGGTTTCGCTCCAGCCCGGCGAGGAACTGGTCACCGTCGCCTCTGGCGATACTGTGCGCTGGATCGTCGGCGATATTTCCAGCGGCAGCGGCGAGGCGCTGCGCGTCAGTGTGCTGGTCAAACCCACTCGCTCAGGCCTCAAAACTAATCTGGTCATCACCACCAGCTGTCGGACAACTGCTGGAACTGACCTCGACCGAAACGACATGGATGGCCTAGCTACCAAGAAGAAGCTGTTGTGCCTCAGGACGAAGAGGAGAATGAAGAGCCAGTTGAAGTCGAATTCGAAGTCGAAGCGGAAAAGAAAAAGCTCAAGCGTGTTGAGGTATACGGGACGTTTATGCTTTTTCAATTTTAAGGAAAGGATTATCGGTAGGTATCGGTCCAGCTTCGAATAAGATTGCTGGATTTTTTAACAAATAGCCTTTGAGGGTTCCTTTTTTCCGTAGACCTTCCACCTGACAGATCCAGATGTTCAAACCATCATCGCGCTTTTGGTGGATTTTCAGTTTTTCGAATTGCTTCTGCACCCATCGCCATTCCTCACCTGCGGAATCGGTCCCCAATGAGATGGCCGGAAATTCCTGAACGTAGCGATGAAAAAGGCCAGGTGTGACCAGGAACACAGTACCTCCGACTGTATGGATTTTAGCCTTGCTGTCATTGATAATCAGCTTGTGGCTCAGAATGCCTTCCTTGACCCAATTCAGGAATGCTTGGCCTGGGTTGTCCGATTGAAGCGTTGAAGTATCGTCAGCACTTTCTGACGGTGCATCGTTCGCCCCATGCTCACCCAACTCGAACATGTCCAGCAGCGTGCTGAGATAATCGGCATCCTCTAGCGCCATGAGATCCGGCTGCGATGATGGGTTTTGAGTTGATTTTGTATTGACAGCCTTAGGAGTTACTGGTGATACCGGAGCGTTGGGCTGATTTTCATCTACTGCGATGCTAACCGTTCCGTTGAAAGCCTCTGGCCGGTCTTTGTTCCCCCAGATCAACGCCGGTTGAAAGCGCAGAAAGGTAAAGGTCTGCTCCCAGTTTCCCTGTGCGACAAGGGCGGTCCAGATGGCTTTGCCTTCCGGCGTAGACTCGACCAGACCATGCGACTGCAGTTCGTCGAACACGGCGATGTTGGATGAAGGAATGCCTTCTATGGCTTGCGACAGCAGATAGGCCCGAAGCTTGTCCGTGACCGTCTTGCTGACCAGCCAGAGCGCGTCCTGGGTCAGCCATCCCGCGGCACCCGGCTGGTTAAGTTTCAGCTCGTGCTGAACAAGGTGACGCAGTCCGCTGATCAAGTGATGTTGCAGCGAATGAATCGGCGCTTGCAGCGCCTTGTTCGGGTTGCCACCGATGTTCTGTGCGGTAGAGACTCGGTCTGCTTGAATCACCAATTCGCCCAGCACGCCGGCGCGTTCGTACTGACCCGCCAGCACATACAGCAGGCTCGCCCATAGCAGCGGAAAACCACTGAGCCAGTCCAGGATAGGTCGGTCAAGAATGTGGGTGTAGAGCAAGCCTGCGGCAGCGCCGTGCAGGTGGTAGTCGCGACCTTTGACATAGCGAAAGCGGTAGGGCTGATCCAGTGGGCCCTGCCAGGGATGCCAAGGACGGCCATCCTGACGTTCGACCTGCAGGTCCACGGCGATCTTGCCAATGTCATGCAGCAGGGCGCCATAGGCGATGCCGGCCGACCAGGCATCGGTCTGGGCGGCTTGGTCTTCGGGCGCGGCGCCGGAGGGAAGCAGATATGACTGACGCAGTTTCAAACTGCAGGCGACCAGTTCCAGCCCATGGTCGAGCATGCCTCCGAGATAGGCGTGGTGGTGCGTCTCGCTGGCTGGGAGTTGCTGGACCTGCTCGGCGTAGCGATGGATCGGATTTAAATAGAGCTGGATGAACTGCGCGTGGGAGAGGGCGGTGTACTGCCAGATGCGATCGAGCAGCTGGCGGCGGTGCTCAGCGGCTAACAAGCTGTGAGCCGACTCGATGGGCAAGTAACCTTCGGCGACGTTGACGGTCGGTGGCGGAGGTGGCCTCCGCTTTTTGTGGCGAAACAGACTGAGCATCTTGACCCCCGGAAGGTGGCTGGGGCAGTGGCCTTTTAGCCTTTTCGGATAGAGCTCTTACCCTTGAGTCCCCATTCCCTTCCAACCCTTATCCGTCCTTTTTGGCTCGTGTCCCTTTGCGCGGCAATCGGGATATCGATACTGCTACACATCGTTTTATTGGGGCTGGTACGAAAACGAAAAGAGTCGGTACACTACGGTGCCTATTTTTTGGGTCTTGCCATGAACCTTACTGACGCCACGCTGGTGCTGCTGCTCGCGGCACGTATCCATGGGACCGACGAAGCCGTCAGGGCTTCAGCGAAGAGCGTGGTCAAGAAGTTGCCGCGCAGTAAACGCGATCTGATCTACAAGGTTATCGACAGCCGGAGTCCGCTCGATCTGGTGGATTTTCTGGCGCAGAACCTGGATGCGGAATGACAGGCTGCGGGGGGATGTGCCCCTCCCTGACTCTTTGCATTAGAGCCACGCGGCATGGGGTTTTCTGGACGCAGAAAAAAGGCCCAACTCGCGCTGGGCCCTTTGATGCGATTGCGGCGGTGAGGTGATGGTCAAACTCCATCGTTCATGCATCGTGAGTCATCCATAACCATCTGCTTCCGTTGCTGCTTCAGGTTGAGCACAAACTCCGAAGCGCTTCGGGCCTGACCACTGGCGCGAAAGATCGCGCGTTTGTCAGCCTTTAGCAGGCCGAGCCAGGAGTCGATGTAGCCCTCGTGCCGCAGCTCCCCCTGTATACCGGCGTAGGCACATAAAAAAGCAGCGCCCATCTCGGCGATCAATTCCTCAAACGCGTAGCCTGGCGAGCCGAACGGACAGGCTGACCTCACGCCTTCGCGCTGCAACCGAGTGTGATGCCCGGTCCAGTGCGTCAGCTCATGAAGTGCAGTGGCGTAGTACCCGCCTTCATCGTGAAATTGTGCTTTTGTCGGCAGTTGGATGAGATCCCTGATCGGGTGGTAAAAGGCTTCGTCAGCAGGCCGATGAACGATGCGTGCACCTGAACTTAACAGCAGATCTTCCGCGGCGCTGTTGGGCTGGAAGGGATCACTCTGTTCCGTCTCGAGCAAGGTGTCATTGAGCATTTCGAGCCCCTCCGTTTGCTCGATGTTGAACAGAAAATGCGTCCTGAGAATGCCGAAGTGAGCGATCTTAGGTTGACCGTTTTCATCGAGTACGGGTTGGCCTGACTCGGTTTGTTCCTCGCGCTCCATCGGCTTGTAGAGCACCGCCAGAGTGCTGTGCTCACCCTTACGAATGTGCCCGCCAGCTTTTTTGGCTTGATTGAAAGTCAGCCAACGATCTTGAGTGAACCCCTGCAACCTGGCCTCGGCCCAGAGCAGCGGTAAATTGATGCCCGAATACGGACGTCGCGTGATGGCGTTGACGGGGTAGGGTTGATGACCGGTACAAGCGGAGTCAATTGAGGACCAGGGTTTAATCCAGGGTGCAACGCCTTGGTCTAACGCAGTAACGAGCTTGTCTGTCACGTCTTGGTAGATATCGCGCATGGCAATTTCCTCGAGAGAAAAACGGAGGAACGCCGTGCCCGTGGGGGAGGGTTCCCCCGGCTGGGTGATGGGTTGGATTGATGCAGGTCTTGCATGCCGTCCGAATGTGGCGTTGTGCGCCGCTAATTGCGCTTAGCGCTGGTGTTCTCCTGCAAGCGCTATCAGCAATGCGCCAGGCTGATCCGGTTCTTGGAGTAAGCTCAGACTCAATTGCAGCAACGGGTCGTGGCCTAATTGATCGGCTGGTTCAATATGCATTACCTCGAACAGCACGTAGGGTTTGTATGGATATGCCAGGTGGGCCTCGAAGGCTGCGCGCAATACGTGGCTCAACCGATCGACCTGCAGCTTCTCAGCGTAATCGGATTGATCGAGCAGTACTGCGCGTTGCCACGCGCCAGGAGTGAACACGACGGGCAGCCGAAGGGTGTTTATTGTTTCCGGTGTAAGTGAGTCAGGCATGGAATGTCTCCGTTGAAAGCGCGAAGAAACCTGTCCCGTGCGGAGAAAGATTTCCCCGCAGTGGGTTGAAGAAAATCAAGAGGGCTTACCTCACGAGCGAAGCTCGAAAGGCGCTCATAAGAGCAGTAGGCGTTCATTACCGTAGAAACGGTCACCGTGCGAGCCACCGAACGCTAATCGCACTTGGGGGGGAACCATCATCGAAGTGACGTAGCCTTGAAGGTTCTGGCTACCTGGGAAAGTGCTGTCGATAACAGCGATCCGCACCTTGTATTTAGCCGGACGATTTATCTGGGTCAATTGCTGTAGAGACGATGTTTCGCGGAGCTTGTCTTCTAGCTTCCAATGAGGATTTTTCGACCGGGGAAACTGATAAACGGTCAGGCATGGGCCGCTTTCGGTAGTAGGCTATTCCTCCAGGCTCAACCATGAAAACGCTCAGAAGAGGGCGAGACCATGCCGACTCAGCAACCTGTTCAGAATTCACGAGCCCACTGCTGGGCGTATGCCTGTGGTCTTTCGGTGAAGCGTGGTTACCGTAGGTTGAAAACTTTTGAATCCCATGTGGTTGAGCGTGCCGAGACCGCAGGTGTGCCCGCAGGTAAATTACTTGTTCGCGGGAGTTTTCTGATTGCCAAACTGGCATTGATCGGAGGATTGCTGTTTGTCAGTGTTTGGCTGGTTACTTTTATTGTGATGATGCTGGCTGTTATCACTTTGCTATGGCTCAGGACTTTTATTGGTGCCGATCGTGAAGATAAAAATCCAGGGCCAGACTACCTAGGTGCTGATCTCTACATCGGCGACTTCGACGACAATGGGCATTATATAGGCGACAGCAAGTCATCTAATTGAGCGCTTAGCAGCACCCAATATTTGATCCGTACCTTTGCTCGCTGAATCACTTGCAGCTTTGCTACCGTTCGCCAACATGCCTTGAATCCCGCTGCCGACTGAATATCCTGCCCAGCCCATGACGCCTAGAAACAGCATCGGTAGTACGATGAACATCGCCCCCATTACATACTCAATCACCTGCGCCGTGACGGTTCCATCCATGAGGCCTGATGTGGGCAGCGACAGCAGCACCTGATTTGACGCTGACACCTGGCTGTACAACGTATCGAGCATGCTGGAGTCGACCCAGCGCGCCAGTTCCCACCAGAAGCTCAGCATATGCAGTGTGAACAGTGCGAACGTCACCGTCATGACGGTCTTTAGCTGGTAGGTACTGACCAGCAGGATCAGCGGCAAGCTGATGATGACGCCCATGATCAGGAACGCCTGTACCATCGGCAAGGCTGCGCGTAGTGCATTCATTGCCGGGAAGTTGCTGAAGGAACCGAGGGCCAACCCGGTATTGGTGGCCAGGTTATTGAGTCCCTGATTGATCGAACCGCCACGAGCGCTGGAGCCGTAGTCCTGGTACACCTGTCCGGGCGACATGGACATCGATTGCTGGCGCGGACTGACCAGTTCGCGCAGGGTGGCATCCTCGATCTCGTTGCTCGACCGGCCAGTCAGCCAACCTTTCAGCTGAGTCAGCAGAGAGGGATCAACCTGCTGTATCAACCGCTCGCGCAAGCCAACACCGCTGTCGCTCCACCACTGCTTGCAGGTGGGGTAGCCTGCGCCATTCTCCAGCCGTGGCAAGGAAACATCGCGGCTTTCGTCATACGGCCAGCTGACTCTCGGTGTACGTGAGCGATCCGTATCGTAGTAGCCGGGCGTGTCGAGAAAATAGCTTGAACCGATCCACGCTGCGTCGTGACTTTGTGCTTTGTCCAACTGCGGACGGTTGGTGAACAGCCGAGAACGGGAATAGCTGTAGCAGTCGCGAGTGAAGTCGGCGACTTCCTGCAGCAGGACCTGACTGTCGATGCGCGAGCTGTCGATCTCCATGCGCATTTGTCGGATATCCGGAGCGCAAGGGATGGAGGCGGTGGCCGCCGCAGTCACGCCTTTGCTCAAGGCATGCACCAGAAACCACCAGATCGGCACATTGGCAGAGCGTTCGCCAATGGTATTGAAGGTTGTCCCCCAGGCGGTTTCTGCTGGTTTGGCCACACTCACGCCGCAGCGCTGGCTCGCCACATCATCGAACGTCATTGACGAGAGGCTCAACGGAAAGACCGGCGCGCAGCCGAACAACACGACGATGTAGGCCAGCCATAACCGATTCTCGATCCGCGGCACCGAGAGCAGTCCCCTGTTGCCCTCATCCGCACCTTGCTGACGGGCAGACAACCATTCCTGCAAGATGATTGCACCAAAGGGCGCGGCGAATAGCCCGGTGTCGGAAAGAACACTCCAAAGGCCGTTGTTGATGATCCAGGCGAGCAGAGAGAGGTAAAACTCCAGGTAGCTGTTTGTGCTCATGAGCATGGTGGTGACCTCACAGGCGGGTGAGTTCGACGCAGGTAAAGAGCACGAGCCCTAATGTCCCTATGCGTTTCACGCGCAGTCGATCCTGTGGTCGATGTCGGTAGCGCCGAAGCAGGTCCCACCAGAGCGCAAATAGGGCGGCGTAGAGCAGGGCGCGCCACCACTGCAGGTAAGGTCGTGCGGATTCGAATGCCTGCTGCCAGACTTCGAAACTACCCAGCGCAGCGCGGCCGATCCAGGCGACCAGTGCGGCGGTCAGGATCATCACTGTGGCAATCCCCAGACCTGAAAGCAGAGTGAATAGCGGTGAGCGTTTCATGGTTCACTTGCGCCTGGCGTCAGCATCATTAAGTCGACCTGGCTCAGGGTCGCCTTGCTCGACGATGCGCGAAGCGTCGGCGCCACCAGCATGCCGGTCGAGCACCAAGCTGGCGGTATTGGTTGTCAGCATCTGCCTGACCTGCATCTCGGTCTGCAGCAGGCGTATTTCGCGCTCCAAAGCGTCGATGTTTTTCGTCAAGGCGGTCTGGGCAGGCTCGGCGGAGGCGATGTTGGGTTCGTGACTGCCTGCCAGTAGTGTGCGCAGTAGCAGCAGTGCCTTGTCCAGGACGCTGGACAGGGCCGTTTCACTAGCCAGACGTCGTGCCAGCAGATCCTGATCGGGATCGTCGCGCAGGGCTTCGATCACACCACGGCTCACCGGCAGCATCGGGCTGGAGGCTTTCGACAGGTTGTCAGCGGTAGGCGGCAGAGAGCCCGACAGCAACCCTCGCAAGGCTTTCATTCGCTCGCTGTAGGCCTCCTGGATCAACGGCGTCAATCCGCCACCCGCGGTCGCGCGCAGGGTTTCGCAGCTGTCACAGGTCGCGACTTCGCTCTCGCCCAGTACGCGGACGGCCCATTCGGCTTCCTCTTGGGGCGAAGCCCAGGTCTGACAAATAGTCCCACCTAAGCAGTCGCTGCTATTGATGGAGGTGCTGTCATCTACTGACCGGTTATGCAGCAGGTTATAGCCCGCGCGCACCACGTCGGAAGTCACACGAATGGGAGTTTGCCCATCACCTCCGGCCTTTGAACCGCCGACCCAGGCCACTCCATTGTTGCCGTTATGGGCCTCGGTGTTTTTCACCGCGGCCACCGCATCACCGCCGGTTTGCTCTAAGTTGCCTTGCATTTCTTGGTTCTTGGCCAGTGCACCCCAACCGGCTTGACCAACCTTGTCCGCCATCTTTTCGGCCATGGCCTGGCAGGTCAGTTTGGAGCGGTCGAAGTCGATACGACCTTGCATCACTCCGTTGCTGAGCAACTCATAGAGTCCGGGATTGGCGCGCTGGATGATCAACGCCGGCAGCGACATCACCGCTTGGGTCGCGTTCTGCACGATGCTGCCCATGATCTGCTGGAAACCTTCGGTGACGCCGTTCAGTTGGTTTTGCAGTGTGTTGGTGAGGCTCATGTTTCCGCACATCATGTTCGCTCGCCAAGACCCTCCGACACCGAGACCACTGGGTCGGTAGAGTGAACTCGGTGAGCCGACTGCCGAGCCGCCACCAATGGTGTACATCACGCGGTCATCGAGCACTTCGCCTTGAGTGCCCAGGCGGTAATCGCCTTCGGCGGCGTGGGCATGCGTCGCCACAGTAAGCAGTCCACAGAACAACAGACTCAGCGCGCCCAACCATGGTCGTGCGAGAAGCCGACTCATGAAGCACCTCCTTCGAAGTCGATACTGAACAGAAAGATCTGCCCCTCACGTTTGCAGCAGCTATAGGGACGCCAAAGTGACCAGGCGTAGCCGCCATCCGCGCTCTGTACTGGATTGCTGGGGAAGACGGCGCACGTGGGCTGAGTTTGGGGGGAGAGCAATTGCCATTTGTGGGTCGAAGCGTCGTTTTCCACGATCGGGCCAGGTGGCCAGTAGCCGTCGCGTTTGGCTGGTGTGAGTGGTAAGTACACATGCGGCTGCCAGTTTCGGGTAACTACATCACCGGCCCGTTGTGCCATGACTGCGGCTGCCTTGAAATCGTCGGGCTGTACCAGAAAACCCTGCCGGGGATAAATATTACCCCACATGTTTCCTAAGACTTGACTACCGACTTCGCGGACCCCAGGCACAAGTGACTCGGGGTAGAAATTTTCCGGGATGCCATGGCGCCAGGCCAGTGAGTCCAGGGTACTCAGGTAGTAAGGTATGAATGCTGTTGCACCGCTGGCGCAGGCATAGCCGGATTGCGAAGCCAGTTGCGTTGCGATCCAGCCCCCGGGGTGGCCGATGCCATCGACGTTCTTGAAGCGGGTCAGGTTGTCGCGGTGGGTGTTAGGGGTGATCAGGTTGCCGCCACCTTCCGAACCGCTGATGGGAGAGGAGAGGGTGGCCATCTCGGTCCATGGGTTATTGCCCGTGGTGCTGTAGCTTGAGACCACCAGTTCAGGAATGAAATGACGCACCTTGGTCGAGGTTTTTACTGTGCAGCCGAACGGCGTGCAGAGCAGCCAGAAACAAATGCCGACAACCCTGTATTCCAGGCAGCTTGGAGAAAGCACGGAGGATGTGATACTGCCTGTGTTCAGCGCAATGCTTGGCGCGCACATCACCAGGACGCTCAGTGCCAAGGGTCTTAGATTTTCAGGCGATATTGACGAGCAGATGGCAGTCATAATCCAGGCTCAATGTGTATGGCCTGGGCAGGTTCGGGGATGGGCTAAAGATTATCAGCGGAAATTGTGAAGGCCGAGCTATCGGCTTTGTGATGCGTAAGACTATTATTTGACGTGAAGGGAGCTACGCAGTACCTCAGGTTCCACAAGTAACTGATCTGCGGTAATTTCGAAAACGGTTGCGAGCTTAAAAAGAACTAATAACGACGGATTGCCCGTGCATCGTTCAATTTGACTGACGTAGGTGCGATCAACCTCGGCCATGAGCGCGAGCTGCTCTTGGGAAAGGTTTTTCACGCGTCGCATCAAGCGGATATTTTCCGCCAGTTGCAGACGCAGCTGTTCGTAGTCGTGAGTCATGCGCGCAAATTGCGCCTTGAGGGACTCTCAATCCACGGGATATAGTCTGCATTAGGGCTGATCTATGCCATTTGAAGGCTTATGGCTGTTAGCGAGAGCTTAAAAGTTTTTGAAGCTGGACTTGCGTCTGAAAATAAATCAGAAATTTAGGTGTGTATGGACGAAAACTACGTTTCAATTCCTCCGGCGGATGGTTATCCAAGTCTTCAGACACCGTGGGGTAGCGAATTTTCCTCGATGATTGAGCGTGGCGTGCAATGCGCCCAGGCTTGGCTTGATGCCCCTGGCGAAATTCCGCTGTGGTGGGAGCTGGCGCAAACCCGCAAAACCTTTCCTGTCGGTGACTGCCAGGATGCTTTTGAGGCCGGATTTCTGTTGAGGATTCAGCAGCGGTTACTACGTACGTACGTTGATCCTTTGCCTGCTGCAGTATCGCCCGATTAAGAAGCCTCGGTGTCAAGTGGTCTGACACTTCGAATGGCAATAGCGTGATGCGACCCTCCTGACGACTCAAGGGAGCGACACCGTTCTGTATGTACACGCCATTCTTTCGAGATGTGACCACTAACAGCATTAGTAAATGCGTCAGGATGTATGCACCAAGCACATCAAAATTCTGATTGAACCTTTCTTGAAAATCGCCTGAACGTACCCCTCTAAAACCCCCTCCTCAAATCTTTCCTCGCTGGAAAACAACTGCCAGCCGACGGATGGTCATGCGCGGAATTGAGCTTTGCGCTGCCCTTAAGACCGGTAGGTCGGACTCTCGGCCAACAGATTGAAATCAAGACGATTTTGCCACTGAACACGTATTCATCTGGTAGAAGATGTTAACTGACTGTGTAGCTGTATTTACATTTTATCCCATTTTTGCCTGTCTATCTCGTTTGTATTGGTAGTTTAGTTTAACTATGTGCGTTCTTGAGCGTAGACATCCTCAAGTCTCCGAGCGTATGGTTTTGATCGTTGGATTCGAAAGATTCCTGCTACATACCTATGCCGCATCAGGCCCCGCTTCATAAGGAGATGAACATGCGCGAAAGGTATTCATCAGGCTCCAGTTGGGAGGAGGTGTTCGGGTTTTCCCGGGCGGTTCAAGTGGATGACACCCTGTACGTATCCAAAACGGGCGCGTTGGGGCCCGACGGAACAATCGTTGCGACCGACGTCGCCGGCCAGACCCGCGTCATCCTGGAGAAAATCACCCGGGTACTGGAGGAGGCCGGATTCGCCTTGGCGGACGTGGTGCAAAGCCGCATGTACTTGACGCAACTGACGCACTGGCGCCAGGCGGCTGAGGTCCATGGCGCGTTTTTCGGCGATATCCGCCCGGCGTTCACGCTGTTGCATGTGCTGCCTTTCGCCGAGCCGCAAATGCTGGTGGGAATCGAAGTGGTTGCCTGCCGGAATCGTTGACGGAGACCATCGAAATGAGCCTGTCTGACACACGATTCGTCACCGGTTTTGTGGCTGGCGCCGCAGGGCTATCCATCGCTAACAACTACTTGCTGCAGCCCGTGCTGCCGGCCATCGCGACGTCCTTGAACATCCCGCTGTCCGCTACCGGGCTGATTGCCGGCAGTACCCAGGTCGGTTACATGCTCGGGATAATGCTGCTGGTGCCTTTGGGGGATTCGCGTAACAAGCGCAGCGTGGTCAGCATTCAGTTCCTGATACTGGGCCTGGCACTACTGCTGGCGGCGTGCGGCACGCACCTGCTGTACATGATCAGCCTCGGCGCTGTAATCGGCGCCATGGCCACCAATGCTGTCCAGCTCAATGCCTTGGGCTTTCAGATTGACCCGAAGGGCAGTACGGTCGGCCTGGTGGGGGCCGGTATCGCGGCCGGTATTCTGCTGGCGCGGTTCATGGGGGGAGTGCTGGCTGATCAATTTGGCTGGCGCGGGATGCTGGTGGCAGTGGGGCTATTGATGCTGCTGCTGGCATTGGCCAGCCGAGCCGTGTTGCCCTTTATCGAAACCCGGCGCAGTGCCAGTTACCGGCAACTGCTGCGAGGCCTGGCGCCTCTATTCATGCGGCACGCGGCGTTACGCAGGGCGACGTTGCTGGGAGGCTGCTGGTTTTTCATCTTCAGCCTGTTGTGGGTTGCATTGATGTTGCACGTCAGTAGCGCGCCCTTGCAGTTGAGCCCTTCGCAGGCAGGCATGCTGGGCCTTGCAGGGCTGGCGGGGTTATTGATGGCACGGCCGGCCGGGAAATGGGCCGACAAGTGGGGAAGTCGGCAAGTGATTGGCGCCGGTTTTGGTATGACCGGGCTGGGCGTGCTCATATTGTTGGTGTTTCCTTATTCCCTGGTTGCGATTGTCGCGGGCGTGGTGCTGTTTGACCTCGGTTGTTTCAGTGCCCAAGTCGCCAACCAGACGACGGTGTTGAAGATTGATCCGCTACAGCGCAACAGCGTGTTTGCCCTCTATATGTTTTTTTATTATGGCTGCGGCGCAGTGGGTTCAATAGTTGCGCCGGTCATTCATGCCTATTTCGGTTGGGCTGGTATTTGCTGGACGAGTCTTCTACTGGCCGTGACGGGTGGGGCGGCCAACTACTTAATGAGTTCGCGTGCGCTGTGCGTAGGAGTTGAACTGTCGGTCGCCGATATCATTGACAAGTAGTTCACGGGTAACTCACTCAGTTTTTTGATAAACGTGTTGTTGTCCTGCCACTGACTGCCAGTCGGGTTTAAATCGTGCCTGGAGGCCGAAGGTATGCCTGTTTTTCGGCTTCTTAGTGTCTCTTTCAATTGTTTGTACTGCAGGGATACTTGATTATGTTTTTCATACAATTGGCCGTTATATTACTTGCGTGTCACCTGTTTGGCTGGCTGGCCGAACGCCTCGGGCAATGTCGCGTAGTGGGCGAGATCACGGCGGGCATCGTGCTTGGGCCGACAGTGTTCGGGCGCCTGGAATCATTCCTTGGCCAATCCGCGGGCCTGTTTGAAACCCAGCACATCGGCTGGCTGGCGCATGTTGCCGATCTGGGCCTGATCTTTCTGATGTTTCAGGTGGGCGTACACATCAATCAACGCCACCCCGAGGCATCGCCACAGGGGCGGTTCGCCGCGCTGTCGATCGCACTGCTTGGGCTAGTCGTCCCCTTTGCCCTGGGCGTCGGCGTAGCACTGGTTGCCCATGAGCACCTGGCGCCGACCTATTCGAAGTGGGGGTTTGCGTGGTTTTGCGGTGTCGCGCTGGCGGTATCGGCGGTGCCCGTGATGACCCGGATCGTCCAGAGCCTCGCCTTGCAGGACACGCTGGTGGCACACGTCACTCTGCGCGCGGCGGTGATCACGGATGTGGTGGGCTGGGTGATATTGGGCGCGATAGTGTTTTGTTCCCGAGTCGATGGCGACCCCCTCGACGCCCGCTATTTCGCTGCGCAACTGCTGGTGGCCTTCGCTGGTTTCTACGGCGTGACACGCTGCCTAGTCATCCCCTGGATCCGGCGCTGCCAGGCTCGAGGTGAGCCTGCGGCGATCATGCCCGTGGTGATCAGCTACGTATTGCTGTGTGCCTGGGTCACCGACTGGCTGGGGCTGCACTGTGCGATCGGGGCGTTGCTCGCCGGGTTGATGATGAAACAGGTGCCCGAGTTCACGGATTATTGGCGCAGCCAGGTGGAGGGGTTTCTGAACTTCGTCCTGTTGCCGGTATTTTTCGCCTGTGCCGGAATCAAAACCTCGTTCGACAGCCTTGGCAGCAACGAAAACCTGTTCTGGCTGGCTGTGTTCCTGGTGTGTGCGTTCGCGGGCAAGTTCGGCGGTGCCTACCTGGGCGCACGGGTCAGCGGTCTACAACGGACCGATTCGGCTATCGTCGGTGCCTTGATGAATACCCGAGGTCTGATGGAGCTGATCATTTTGGCCATTGGCCTGGAACTCAAACTGATCTCGATTGATGCCTACACCGTCCTCGTGTTCATGGCATTGATCATTACCGTCACTACCACGCCTTTAGTCCGGCGCCTGTTACGCCCGGACCCACATGTTTTTCTCTCAAAGGAAATGCTGCAAACCAGAAGTTCTCATTGATCTGTAACACCCGTTGTTTCCTTTCATTCAAAAGTGAGGTTTCCATGAGCGTACATACCCAGCAGGAAGTGATCGCGATTCTCAAGGATATTGTTGCAAATCGATTGGACCTGGATATACCGCAAGCGCAAATAAAAGAGGACGCCGGGTTCTCTTCGCAAGTGGGGGTGGATTCAATTGGATTTATTGAACTGCGGTATCAGTGTGAAGAGGAATTCAAAATACAAGTGAGCGAGGAGGAGTTTGGTCCTGACAACTTCTTTAGTTGCAAGACGCTGTCCGAATTTATTGTTAATAAGCTTGAGGCCCGTTGAAATGAATAACGTCGTGTCAATCGAACGAAGCAGGGTATTTTTTCCTGCCGATAAACTGTTGAATATTTCTGCCACCTCATCCGTAGGCGATCATTGCACAGCGACTGACACTTACACTGAGTACCTGCGGTTCTGGCAAAGCAGTTCGCTGCAACCCGGACATGTCGTGGTCATCGCCTTGCCGAATACGATCGATGTACTGCATATGTTCTTTGCCGTGCTTAACAGTGGCCTGGTACCGGCGCTGATCGCGCCGACTACACCGGCTGAGCGGCTTGGGCAGATCATCGAGGATTTCCAGGCGGCGGCGTTGGTGAAGTCGGCGCTGGGCTATGACGCTATTGCCCGTGGGCCCGGCGCACGTACGCAGCTGATCGGTCGTTGGAGTGCGCTGATTTTCGATGCGCCTCGGCTGCCGTCAACCCGGCCGGGTGAGGTGATCATCACCACGTCAGGCACGTCGGCGTCGTTCAGCAGTGGCTGCGTACACCGGTTCGAATCGTTGCACACCAACGCCTTGCGGCATGCCCATAGCATCGGGCTGCGCAAGGAGGATCGTGTGCTGGTGAACCTGCCGTTGTATTACTCGACGGCGTTGGTGGCACAAGCCATCGCGACCCTGGCGCTGGACGCCCAATTGGTCATCAGCGGCCCACCCTTTTTGCTAACGCAATACACCCGCGATATTGCGGCGCATGGCATCACGGTCAGTTCATTGACCCCGGTGCTGTTGCGGCAGATCAATGCCTGCGAACCGTCAGGCTTGCCTCCAGGTTTGCGGGTGCTGAGTGTGGGCGGCGACCATGTCCCGCCGGAGCAGGTGCAACGTTGCCTGCACGCCAACCCGCAATTGGAGTTGTACCTGACGTACGGCATCACCGAGGCCGGGCCTCGTGTATCGACATTGGCTGCCCACCGCGTCGAACCGGCCCGGCATGACTCGGTGGGGCTGCCGTTGGAGGGCACCGAGGTGATGCTCGACGCCTTACCCGAGAGCCCTTGGCAGGGGGAGTTGCTGGTGGCGTCCAGCACGTTGATGCTCAACAAGATCGGGCGCAGCGCGAAATCACCCTTGGTTGACATCAACGGTAAGACGTGGCTGCGCACCGGCGACATTTTTACCCTCGATGCCCAGGGGTATCTGTTCTTCAAGGGGCGCAAATCGGACTTCCTGGTGATCAACGATGAGAAGGTCAACCTCGGTGCGATCAAGCATATCTGCCGCACGCTGCCCGGGGTCATCAGTTGTCGCACGCTGGTCAAGCCAACGCAGCAGGCGCTGGCGGGGTTCGAGCTGGAAGTGACCCTCGACCGGTCCATCGTGCCGTCCTGCGACGGCCCTTCGTTCAAGCAACGCATCCTGAAACTGCTCAAGCGCTACGAGCGCCCCGGCCACATTGACCTGGTCTTTCAGGACGCCGGCTCCATCGTCAATTACAAATAGGTGACTGCTATGAATGAACAGATTACGGCTGCGGTCCGCCACGTGATCGCCCGCTACGCGCTGTCCTCGCTGGAGGATGTCATGGCCTTGATTCCTCGCTACATGTGCCATGTGCTGCAAGAGTCCGAACAGTTCGAGACCTACCCGCCCAATGTCGTCAAGTTGAAGTTCGACGCTGAACAATGGGACGTCTACATCCAGCGCTACGAGCACTACCGGGATGAGGTGATTCCCGGGATCAGCCCGTTGGACTACCTCAACGCCATGCTGGATGAAGGCCCGCGGTTGCCGTGTTTCTGCTCGGAAATGGCCAACGTCGCTGGCGTGCTCGTCAGCCAGTTGCTCGGCCAGAAGGTCTACGCGGTGAGGAATATCTTCGTCAACTATTTGTACCTGCCGCAACGCTGGCACTGCATCAACGCGTTGATACAGGACAACCGCATCCGCTACTTCGATGCCTCGGCCTACGCCCAGGTACTGGACAAGAAGCGTCGCAAGATCGTCGAGCCCTCGCAGTTGCCTGGCTTCAATGCGGCCGATATTGACGAGGTCTTCATCCACAGCGACCGCTGGCTGCAAAACGAACCGTTTGCCCGGCGCATCGAGCTGGTCTCGGGCCAGTTGCTCGACAACTACTACCCCTCGCCAGTGCGCGACAAGCCGGTTGACGAATTTCAACGGGTATTCGGCTGAGGCGCTCCCCCCGACTTTTCTACTGGAGGCACTATGAACAAGGTTGTGGTGACAGGTCTTGGATGGACCACTGCATTGGGGCATCAATTGCAGGACGTATGGGACCGACTTTTACTGGGCGACACCGGTATACGTGATCTGCCCGCCGAGTATCCGCTCAAGAACACCCTGGCAGGAAGCCTGCCGGACAGCGACACGACCGAGCCCAAGGCGCGCTTGCTGGGGATGACGCAACGCACGGTCAAGGCGGCACTGGAGGACGCGCACGTGGCCGTCAGAGGGCAAAACCCGCGGCAGTTTTTGATCGCCGGCACCAGCCTTGGGTATCGCCTGGACAGCTTGGCGTTTCATGAAGACCCGCTGGACGAATGGGTGGTGAGCACGGCGCAGCAACTCGGTTTGCAGCCGTTGGCGCTGTCCACCGCGTGCTCATCGGGCTCGGATGCACTGATGTTGGGCGCCTACCTGATTCGTGCCGGGTTGGCCGACACCTGCGTCTGCGGTGGCGCCGATATCCTCGGACGTTCAAAACGCCTGGCCCATACCGCGTTGGGCACGATGTCGGCGACGCGACTACGTGCGTTCGACCAGCGCCACGACGGCACCTTGCTGGGGGAGGGCGCAGGCTTCTTGGTGCTTGAGCGTCAAGGGCAAGAGGCGCGCAAACCCTATGCCTACCTGCTGGGTTGTGGCTCGGCCAACGATGCTGCCGGCCTCACCGCGCCAGATGAGCAAGGCACCGGCATCCGTCTGGCATTGGACCGATCGCTGGAAGAGGCGGGTATCCACCGCAACCAGATCGGCCTGGTCAATGCCCATGGCTCCGGAACCCTGACCAATGACCGCGTGGAAAGCGCGACCTATGCCGATTATTTCAGCGGTTACCAGCCCATCGTCTTTGCCACCAAAGGCGCGTTTGGCCACACGTTGGGCGCCACGGGGGCGCTGGAAGCGATTGCCTTGGTCAAGAGCCTGCAGACCGGCGTCGTGCCACCCATTCATGGGCTCGGGACGCCAATGGCAGACCTTGATTTGCGCTTGCCCGTCGGCACGGCCTTGCATGCCCAGGCAGAGATCGGCCTGAGCCTCACCATCGGCTTTGGCGGGTTCAACACCAGCCTTGTGTTCCAGCGCTACAGCTAAGTCACTTTCAAGGAGGGCCTTATGAAAATCCTGGATCGCGCTCACGCCAGCAACTTTACCTACAACGACCTTGATGAGGGCTTGCGCAAGGGCCTCAAAAGCGCTGACCCCTCGGTCTACAGCGTGCTGTCCAGCGTCAGCAAGTTGTACCTCAAGTATCACCAGCGCCTCGACCCGGTGCGTGGCCAGGTCGGCTTGATCTACTACGGCAACGCTTACCCCAAGACCATCACCGGCAGGATCGTCGAAGGCCTGGCCAGCAAGGACCGTGTTTCGCCCTCGGACTTTATCAACGCCAATGCCGGGGCGGCGACATCCATCTGCTGCACACGCTATGGCTTTCAGGGGCCGACGCTGGTCCTAACCATGCCAGGGCACAACGTTCAAGCCATTGCCCGGGGCTTGGCCGACTACTGGCTGACAACGGGCCAGGCCGACTATCTGTTTCTGGTCGAGGCCCAGACCGACAGCGCTGAAGTGCTGCACGTCAGTACCGAACTGCTACAGCGTGCAAGCGCGCAATTTCACTGAATCAATACCCACCGATCGAGGTTGTCATGGAAAACACTTACGACGTAGCCATCATTGGCAGTGGCATTGCTGGAACCATGTTGGGCGCTATCCTGGCCAAGGAGGGCGTGAAAGTTTCCATCATCGACGCCGGGACCCATCCGCGTTTTGCGGTGGGCGAGTCGATGGTGCCCGAGAGTGCCGTGCTGCTCAAAATCCTGGCCAACCGCTATGCCATTCCCGAGCTGGCTTACCCTGGCGAACTCAACTCGCTGATCAAGCATGTGGGCTCTTCGTCGGCAGGCATCAAGTTGGCGTTCAGTTTCGCCTGGAACGGCAAGCATCAGGAACACAACCCGCTGGACGTGGTGTCCACTCCGGTCATCGCCCCCGAGGCCCATCTGTTCCGCCAGGATGTGGACGCCTATTACTTGGCCTTGGCCGCCAGGCTCGGCGCGACCATCAAGCAGCAAGCACGTATTCAGGACATTGAAGAGACCGCCGATGGCCTGATCCTGAACCTGGGCCGCGAACAGCTCAGCGCACGCTACGTGGTGGACGCGGCGGGCTACCGTTCACCCATCGCCGACAAGTACCAACTGCGCCAGGGCGCGCGGGAAATGCAGGCGCGTACCCGTTCGATCTTCACGCACATGACCGGGGTCAAGCTCTACGAAGATGTCATCGCGTCGACCCAGGCCTCCGGCTCGCCCACGCCGCTGGCGCAAAGCACCTTGCACCATATGTTCAAGGGCGGGTGGTTGTGGATCATCCCGTTCAACAATCATCCTCACTCTACCAACCCCTTGTGCAGCATCGGGTTGCAACTGGATATCGACGAGCATGGTCCCGCCGGCGATCCGGAGGTGGAGTTCAAGCAGTTTCTCGACGATCACCCGTCCGTTGCCCGGCATTTCGAGGGCGCGGCCAGGGTGCGAGAGTGGACGGTAGCCCCTCGGCTCAACTACACCAGCCGCGAAAGCGTGGGTGACCGTTACTGTTTGCTCGGCCATGCGGTGGGGTTTGTCGACCCCTTGTTTTCTCGTGGCTTGGTCAACACCTTTGAGTCGATTGCGCGGGTGGCGCCGAAGATTCTCAAGGCGGTCAAGACGGATGTCTGGCGCAAGGAGGACTTCTACTCCTATCAGGACTACAGCCTGGAAGTGGTGAAGGTGAACGACCGCCTGGTGGCCAATTCCTTCACGGCCTTCGACAGCTTCCCCCTCTGGAACGCGTGGTTCAGGGTGTGGATCAGTGGCAGCTACATCGGCGTGCTGCGGTTTCGCAAGATCCTCTCGGACTACCTCAAGACCGGCGATAACGAGGCCCTTGAACAGGCGTTCGAGACCGCAACGTATGCCGGGCACTTGTCGATCGAGAGTCCGTATTACGAAGTGCTGTTCGAAGCCGCCTGCACCGCTATGGAAGCCTACGCTGCCGGCCAGCAAAGCGAAGCGCAGACCATCGAGGTGCTGCAACGCCTGTTCGAAGAGCAGCGCGAGCATTTGCCGATCGATTTTGCCGATTTCTCCAACCGCTTCATTTCCCGGGCCAGCCAGGAGTTTGCCGACTCACTGCTCAAGTGGGCCAATGATGCGCCGGGCGGGCTCAAGGCACGGTTTGATCGCGGGGATGCGCCGGTCAAGTTTGACTTCCTCGACAGCTACCGTTATGGCGACCGCTTGCAATTGGCGGCCGAGGCGGACGCTGCGTTGCACGCCTATCGGGCGCGCTGAGTTTTCCCATTGCATGCGGCTCCGGTGAAGGCTGGAGCCGTTTCGACGGTTGGCTACGAGAGGGCAATGGTATGCAAGATAAAACCCAGGCATTGGCGCAGCGACGTACTCAGGCAGTCGCCCGGGGCGTCAACCAGGCCCATGCCGTGTACGTGCAGCGTGCCGAAAATGCCTTGCTGTGGGATGTCGAAGGACGGCGCTACGTGGATTTCTGCGGCGGGATTGCAGCGCTCAACACGGGCCACCTGCACCCGCGGGTGGTCGACGCGGTGCAGGCGCAATTGCAGCGGTTTACCCATACCTGTTTTGCCGCGTTGCCCTATGAGGGCTACATCGCCGTGTGTGAAGCGATCAACGCCAGGGTGCCGGGGGATTTTGCCAAAAAGGCGCTGCTGTTGACCACGGGCTCCGAGGCCGTGGAAAGCGCGTTGAAGATCGCGCGGGTACACACGCGTCGCACCGGCGTCATCGTGTTCACCGGTGCCTATCACGGCCGAACTCTGATGACCCTGGCGATGACCGCCAAGGTCAACCCCTACGCCCAAGGTATGGGGTTGATGCCCGGTGGTGTCTACCGGGCACTGTTCCCGGATGCAGACGCCGGGGTCTCGGTGGTCGAGGCGATGAACAGCATTCACCGGATCTTCAGCAGCGACGCCGCACCGGAAGATATCGCCGCCATCGTGATCGAGCCCGTCCAGGGGGAAGGGGGCTTTGTCGTTGCCCCTGTGGCATTCATGGTTGCGCTGCGCGCCTTGTGCGACCAGCACGGCATTGTGCTGATCGCGGACGAAATACAGTGTGGCGCCGGGCGTACCGGCAGTTTTTTTGCCATGGAACAGATGGGTGTGCACGCCGATTTGATCGTGTTCGGCAAGTCGATTGCCGGCGGTTTGCCGTTAGCCGGCGTGACCGGCAAGGCTGCAATCATGGATGCGCCCGTGCCCGGCGGCCTCGGCGGGACCTATGCCGGCAACCCGCTGGCCTGTGCGGCTGCCTTGGCAGTCCTGCGGGTGTTTGATGAGCAAGGCTTGCTCGATATCGCCCGGGAACTGGGCGAGGAGTTGCGCGACAACCTCAAGGAAATCACCGGCGCCCTTGGCATTCACTGCCGCATCCGCGGGTTGGGGGCAATGGTTGCCCTGGAGCTGTTCGACGATGCTGCACGTCGCATCCCTTCCGCGCGCCTGACCCGGCAGTTGATCCAAGACGCGCGCGCGCGAGGCTTGCTGCTGCTGGCGTGCGGGCAGTACGGCAATATCATCCGTTTTCTCATGCCCCTGACCATTCCCCGGCCGGTATTGCTTGAAGGCCTGGAAATACTGGCGGCGTGCTTGACAGCAATCGACAACCATACCGTGGTTGGCCAACTCTGAAAAAGGTGGACAGGCAAATGCAGACGCTTGAAAAACAGTTGGATAAACGCGCATTGCGCAATGCCTACGGCAAGTACGCCACGGGTGTCACCGTCGTCACCACCCTGGATGACAACGGCGCGCCCGCCGGGCTGACGGTCAGTAGTTTCAATTCGGTTTCACTGGAGCCGGCGCTGGTGCTGTGGAGCCTGCGCAAGGAGTCCTATACCGCCCCCGCGTTCCAGGCGGCGCGGGGCTTTGCGATCAATGTATTGGCGCATGAGCAACAACTGCTGAGCGACCGTTTTGCAACGCCGACCGCGGATAAGTTCAGCCAGGTGCCTTATGCAATCAGCCAAAACCAACTGCCATTGATCGACGGCGCGATTGCACAGTTCGAATGCATCAAACGCAATGAATTCGATGGCGGCGACCATTGGATTTTCATCGGTGAGGTCATCAATTTCACCCTGAATGAAGGCAGCCCGTTGATCTTCCACGGGGGCAAATACGCGACGGCGGTCTAGCCGACAGCGCGGCGCTCGAGGCTGCCGGCAATCGCCTGTAGCTTGTCGACGTCGCCGTGCGCACGCTCGTGATACGGCGCGCCTGCGGCATAGGCGCGCCGAACGTCGTCCCGTTGGGCCATGCGTTGCAGGTACTGCGCAACGTTCGGCAACGCCTCAAGGCTGACGTGCAGCAGTTTGTGCAGCCGCAGCCAGGGATAAATCGCCATGTCGGCAATGGAAAAGTCGCCGCAAATGAACGGTTGCCCGGCGATTGCCTGCTCGAACACCTCAAACAACGTTTGAGTCTGGTTCAGGTAGCGCGCAGCCGAGTACGTGTCGGCTTGGGGCGCCTGATGATGGAAGTGGTAATTCTGCCCGGCCATCGGTCCCAGGCTGCTGACTTGCCAGATCAACCATTGCACCACCTGCCAGCGTTGCTCGGGCGATGTGCCGCGAAAACGTGCGTGTTTTTCCCCCAGGTACAGCAGCACCGCCGCAGACTCCACCACCACTTGCTGGTTGTGATTGTCCAGCAGCACCGGAATTTTGGCGTGCGGGTTAACCTGCAGGTACGCGGGAAGGTGTTGCTCATCGCTGGCGAGGTGAATATGGCAGATGTCATAACTGACCGCGAGGGCCTCCAGCATCAGCAGGATTTTATAGCCATTGGCGGTGGGCGAGAAAAAGACGGTGTACATAGAGGCCGTTCATGTGAGCGCAGAGCGAAGAGCCGGCGGGTGCCGGCTCTCGGTACGTTGCAGGTGACTTATTCGATGGAGTATCGCTTGAAGGCCGGGTGTTCCTCGAGTCGCCTGGCGTGGCGCTGCAGGTGCGGGAAGGCCTTGGCGTTAACCACTGAGGCGACTGTGAACTGGCTGAAAGACCAGGCCACTGCAGCGCTGATGGCACCTTGGGTCAGGGCGCCATCCGGCTCATGGGCCAGGCGTTTTTCCAGGGCCGAGTAGGCTGCCAGCAACTGGCCGGTTACGCGGTCGAGCCAGGGCTCGTGGAGTTTTTCGGCGGGGCGCAGGTTATGTTCGTACACGATCTGCACGGTTTTTTCACAGGCGGCCAGGGCGAGGCCAATCAACTGCAGGTCCTGGGCGCGCGCGCCGGCTTGCTGTGGCAACAGCTTTCTATCAGCCGGGGCCAACGCTTCGAAGTAATCGAGAATCAGGCTTGAGTCCATCAACACAGTTGAATCATCCAGCACCAGGCTGGGCGCCTTTACCACCGGGTTGATCTTGGCAAATTGTTCGTAGGTGCTGAATACCGAAAGTGGCTGATGCTCAAAGTCGACGCCGTAAAGATTCAGGGAAATTGCTACGCGGCGCACATAGGGCGAGTCCAGCATGCCGACCAGTTTCATGAAGCCTCCATTTACGTCAGGGTAATTTTCAAAGTGCAGTTGGGATGCTTGAGGTACTTGTACAGGTTAAGCAGCAGCCCGCAGGCGCGTGGGCTGGCCTCATTGCCGGCCAGGTACAGCGCAATTTCCCCTTCGCCCTCCAGCAGGATCAGGCCCGGCGCAAGGCAGGTAAAATACCCTTGTTCCAGGCAGACATCAGTGCCTTGGGACGTCATCCAATGGCGCCCCTTCAGCGCGATCACATAGGCCTGCTGCTCCAGCCAGAAAGAGAGTAGTTGATCCTTGGTCACCAGCCATTTCAGGGTATGGCGACCCAGGCCCATTTTCGTCAGCAATACCTGCGGGGCCTGGTTGAGGCGGGCTGTCGAGAGGCTCTGTTCCAAGATCGTGGTTTTCATCGAAGACGCTCCGCAGTTCGCGAGGTGACGGTGCAACGGGAAGACGCCTGTGGCTGGCAGGATTGTTAATTTGAGGTTACTTTAACGTGAGTGCCGTCCTCAAAATATCGATAAATTTTACCACGACAGGTTAGTTGAGCTTACATGAGTGCATTTCCTCCGTTGACCTGCCTGCGCAGTTTCGAAGCCACTTCCAGGTTGGGAAGCGTCACCCTTGCCGCCAAGGAATTGCACGTCACGCATTCAGCTATCAGCCAGCAGATCAAGGTACTGGAGGAGATTGTGGGGTTGACGCTATTCGTGCGCGAAGGGCGGGGCTTGCGTGTCAGCGAGGATGGGCGCCTGTATGCGCTGCAGATTCGCAAAGCCCTGGGCGACATCGCCGAGGCCACACGATTGATCCAGGCACAGCCCAAGATGGGGGAGTTGGTGGTGGCGGTTCTGCCCTCGTTCGGCCGGTCCTGGCTGTTACCGCGCCTACCGGGTTTCCAGCAGCTTTACCCGCATATCAGCATTCGCCTGCAAGCCAGCCTGACAATTTCCAACCTGCATCAGGAGTCGGTGGATATCGGCATCCGCATGGGCAAGGGGGACTGGGAGGGCGTCGAACAAAAGCTGTTGTTTCATGATGAAGTCGTGGTGGTTGCCGCTCCTCATTTCAATGGCGGGCGCCTGCCGCAGACGCCGCAAGAGGTCATCGACAGCACGATCATCTACAACACTGAATCCTGGTTGCCCTGGTGCGAGGCAGCCGGTGTCGAGTTGGGAAACGAGCGCAAGGGGTTGTGCAGCAATGACTCCAACCTGGTGTTGGAAGCCGTTCGCCTGGGGCAAGGCATCACGCTGGAGCGGCGCAGCCTGGTGCATGATGCTATCGAGCGGGGCGAGCTGGTCCAGCTGTGTGAGGTCAGTGCGCCGTATGCCTACCCCTATTGGCTGGTGTGGCCACCCCGGGAAAGTTCGGAAGACAAACAGCGCGAGTTCTCCCATTGGTTGTCCGGGGAAGTGGAGCGTTACCTCGCGCAACTGAAAAAAAACGCCTGACGAGGTACTGCCCGAATGGAGCTGTCTCTGCAAGAACGCTTGGTAGTGGTCGCGGGCGGCAGCTCGGGAATTGGCCTGGCGTGCGCCCAGGCATTCGCCTGTGAAGGCGCCCGAGTGGCGATTGTATCGAGGTCGCACGCGCGGCTGGAACAGGCGCAACGCGAGTGTGAGCAAGCGGGTCTGCAGGTGCATGCCTTTGCCTCCGACCTGACAGACGCCGACCAGGCACAGGCGGTCATTGACGCCATCATCGCGCGGCATGGCGCTATCAACGTCTTGGTCAACAGCGCAGGTGCCGCCACCAGGCATCCGGTCGGCCAACTCACCCCGACGCATTACCTGGACGCAATCAATGCCAAGTTCTGCCCATGCATCAACGCCCAGCATGCGGTGCTCGCCCACTTCCTGGGGCAGCCGCAGCCATCGCTGCGAGCGGTGGTCAATATCGTCGGCATCGGCGGCAGAGTGGCAATGCCTGAGCACATCGCCGGCGGCGCGGCCAATGCGGCGCTGATCCTGACGTCACAGGGGCTGGCGCAGGCTTATGGCCGCGAAGGCATCCGTATCAATGTGATCAACCCCGGCTTCACGCTGACCCCGCGCACCCAGGCGACCCTTGAACGTATGGCTCAGCGCAGTGGCGAGAGCCTTGAGCAAGTCCTGGCGCAACAACAGGCACTGATTCCGATGGGCCGGTTTGCTCGTGCTCAGGAAGTGGCCGACCTGGCGCTGTTCCTGGCCAGCCCCAGGGCGTCCTATTTGTCGGGGGCGGTCATCAACATGGACGGCGGAGCCTACCCCGGTGCTTAAGCTGCGGCGCCCGGGAATGCCGGCGGCTGCCCTGCGGCGCGCAGCAAACCGTTGATGAGGTGCTGCTGGTCGCGCGACTGGTGCGCCGATTGCGTCCAGACCAGCCGGTATTCGTAAGGCGAGGTGAGTTGATGGCGCTCGCCGAACACGGCGACCAGGCGTCCGTCGGCCAGTTCGTCCTGCAGCAGCGCAGAGCTGCCGATCATCACTCCGCCATTCTGCGCCACTTCATGCATGGCATAGCCCACGCCGCTGAACGATAACGCGGCGGTCGTCTGCGTAGGGTGCTTGGCAATGGCCGTGAACCAGTCGTCCCAGGTCGCGTTGCCCAAACGATCCTGGTGGTACCAGGGCGACTGGACCAACCGCGCGCCCACCAGGTCCATCGGTTCGTCGACAGGCCCAAGGCTGCTCAGGTAGGCAGGGCTGCAGACTGGAAAATAGCGGTCCTGCAGCAACAGCGCCGAATGGCTCAGTGCAAGCTGGCGAGGGCTGTAGCGAATCGCCAGGTCGGCATCGCCATTATCGAGGTTGCGCACTTCTGAACTCGGGTCGATCGCCAACGCAACGGCGCCGCCGACACAGGCAGTGATATCCGGCAGGCGTTTGCTCAGCCAATGGCTGGTGATGGAAACCGTACAGGTCAACACGATGTTGGTGCCGGCTTGCGGACGCACGTCCTGGGTAGCCTTGAGCAGCAGCGAAAAGGCCTTGGACACATCACGGGCCAGGCGCTGGCCGGGCTCATTGAGGCTCACGCCGTTGGCGGTGCGATGAAACAGGCTGAGCCCCAGGTCGTCTTCCAATTGACGGATCTGCCGGCTTACCGCGCCCACGGTCACGCATAACTCCTGCGCGGCTTCAGTGAGCGTGCGGCAGCGAGACGCGGCTTCAAAAGCACGCAACGCGCTGAGAGAGGGAAGGCGGCGAGGTTTTTCCAGGTTAAGTTTCATGCAAGCACCTTAGCAAAAAATCGATTACTTGCCAGAGGTGATGCGCATAGCCTTGAACCCATGTTTTTCACTGCCGTGGCTCAAGGTCAATGATTATGCTCGATACACGCAAATCCCTCGACGTCTTTTCCGTGTCCACGATGATGGTCCTGTGCCTGTTATGGGGCGGGCAGCAGGTGTTGATCAAGCTTGCCGCGCCGCAGCTCGACCCACTGATGCAACTGACCATTCGATACGCCATTTCTGCGCTGATCCTGGGCGGTTACCTGTGGTATCGCCAGGGCGCGGGGCTGTTCGGCGACAATACCGTTAGTGCGGGCATTGTGGTTGGAGTCCTGGTGGCCCTGGAATCGATCTTCATTGCTGAAGGCCTGCGATACAGCAGCGCCAGCCATATCACCGTGTTTTTGTATACCGGCCCATTGTTTGCGAGTTTCGGCCTGCATTTCCTGCGCGACGAAGAGCGACTCAGTGGCAGCCAATGGTGTTTCGTGGTGCTGGCGTTCCTGGGCATCGTCATTACCTTCATGGGCCGAGGTGACGCGGCTCAGGGCAACACGTTGCTCGGGGACGGGCTCGGGCTGCTGTCGGGCGCCGCATGGGGCGCCACCACCATCGCGGTACGTACGTCGGCGCTGGCCAGCGCGCGGCCGGAGAAAACTTTGTTCTACCAGGTGAGTATCGCAACGCTGCTGATATTCCCGTTGACCTTTTTCATGGGGCACTCCACCTTTGAAATCGACGGCGCAGTGGTCGCAAACCTGACATTCCAGACCCTGGTCCTGGTGCTGGGGACGTTCCTGGGCTGGTACTGGTTGTTGACCAAATACCTGGCGTCGCGCCTGTCCGTGCTGCAGCTGTTGACGCCGGTGGCGGGTGTAGCCCTGGGAGTGGTGGTGCTCAATGACGCGCTGGACCTATGGTTTGTTTGCGGGGCCTTGCTGGTACTGATCGGCATTCTCGGCGTCAGCGTGCTGGAGGTCCTGACCTTGCGCCGCGCAGGCGTGACCTCGCACCTGGCGTCCGAGGCGTGATGCCGTTTTCTCTTACCGCCAAGGGGCAAGCCGCCATGGATATGAATGACAGCAATACGCGCGCCCAGGTGCAGTCCACCCGCATCGGCATCGTCGGCTCCGGTCACCTGGGGATCGCCCTGGCCCAAGGCCTGATTGCCGCGGGCTTGCCCAGGACCAACCTGTTGCTCGGCAATCGGCATTCGAGCGCGGCCCAGGCCAGGCTCGAAAAGGCCGGGCTTGGAGACCGATATGCCGCCAACCAGCGAATCGCCGATGAGTCGCAGTTGATCCTGCTGACGGTACGGCCCCAGGACTACCGGGCGTTGAGCGGGCTGGCTCTGAAACCTGGCACGGTGCTGGTTTCGTTTATTGCCGGTTTGCCGGTTGAGCGCATCAAGTCGCTGTTCCAACCGCCACCCCAGGTCATCCGCGTAATGGTCAGTGCCCCGGACACGATCGCCGACGCCTGCGCCATCGGCGCGCGTTACGGCGCAGATTCAGGCTTGGTTGATGCGCTGCTGCGTCAACTGGGGATTGAGCTGATCAAGCTGCCGTCCGAGGCCGAATTCGACGCTTTTACCGTCTATGGACCCTGCTTGCCCATCGTATTGACCTACTGCGAAAGCCTGGCCGTGAGCGTGTCTCAGGAGGCCATCGCCAGCGGCGCCACCGCCTGCAACCTGCCGGCATGGGGCAAAGTGATTGCCTGGGCCAATGCCGTCAGGCCACGGGGGTTGGACGACCGCGCCCGGCGCGATTATCTGCTCAGCGCCACGACGCCAGGAGGCGTCACGGAAGCATTGCTGGAGGCCGTAGGAGAAGGCTTGGCGCTATCAGACTGCTTCCGGGCCGGCATTGCGCGCAGCCAACGGCTGGCGAGCTGAAACGACAACTACCCAGGCGACATCTATCGAGGAACGACAATGAAACATACGGCAACGGAAAGTGCATTGGTGACCGCTTCTCACCAGCTCAATGGTGACAAGGAAGTACTGCGCAGCTTCTACGATGAGTGGGCGCAAGGCTACGTGGAGACCGCCTTTGGTGAGGACTATGTCGGCCATTGGGTTTGCGCAAAGCTAGTGGATGGGGTTGCCCATGCGTTGGTCAAGTCGGGCAGACCGCACAGTGCGCGCATTCTGGATGCCGGGTGTGGTACTGGATTGGTGGGGGAGCAGTTGGCCGGGATCGGATACGGCGATATCGATGGGGTCGACCTGTCTGCCGGCATGATAGAACAGGCACGCAAGACTAACGCGTACGGACGGCTCATCGCCGATGTCGACTTGAACGTGAGCAATCACGCCATTGCCGACGCCGACTATGACTTGGTGGTCTGCTGCGGGGTGTTCATCGACGGGCATGTGGCCGTCACCGCACTCGATGAATTGCTGCGTGTTACGCGCAGCCCAGGCTACTTGATCGTCAGTACGCGCCAGAGCTACCTGGACCATGAACCTTTTGTCGCGCATGTCGAGCGCCTGTTAGCAGACGGCAAGGTGCGCGTGGTCATGCGTATTGAGCGGGGCAACTACATCAACGTCGACACCGCCGACTATTGGGTGATTGAAAAAACACGCTGATCGATGACATGCTTCTATGAGCTCAACGGGCGGCTTCCTCGACGGCGGCTTGGTAATACAATTTAACCTGCTCTTGAATGTTGCCTTGGGGAGATATAGCACAGACGCGGTGCAGCTTTTTTGATGGGCAGGTTTTCTAGGATCTGGTATTAGCTGGCGAACCGAATTTACAGTTCGGCCACGTGACATCGCGGCGATATGCCAAGGGCGGGCAGGAACGTATTGGCAGACCCGCGCTTGATGCATGGCACTGCGTCGTCAGGTTGGCTGCGCTCTAGTCGGATAACTTTTGTTCATGGTACTGAAGAGGGCGCGGATTGGTTTGGTGTAATCCAGCTAACAGGCCAATGCACAGCAGCAAGATCATCGCTGCCGCTATACCGGTGGGGTGCTTGAGTACGCCTGCGAGAAATGCCAGGAGCGTTTTTTGCCTTGGGTGCGCGTGCTGCCAGTGTCAATCATCTATTGATGATTGCAAAGATGTTTTGACGCTGGTTTTGGGGGCTCCATATACCGCTTTCCAACTCTATGCAGATGTAACGCTATTTGATCTTAAGTAGCGATTCCACGGGCCTTGTCAATGCGCTCTGCTACCTGGTAAGCCGCTTCCAACTCCGAGAAGCCGTTTTCCTGCATCAGCGTCCAGCGCTCGGCTTTTTCCTCGGGCTCCGTCATGGCCAGGGCGAGATAGAGGCTGGGCGGTACGGCCCGAAACAGTGTTTCAAGTTTTTTCGACAGCACGACTCCCTCAGTGTACTTCCCCGGCTCCTTACTGGCAGAGAGCAGCAAGGCTTTCTGCGCGGGCGTTAGCTTTTTAAATCGTGCGATTTCCTCAATCTCCGCGGGTGGCATATTCAAACAAATCCACCATTCGATCATGTTGAGCATGGTCTGCGCAGCCGTGGGAAAATCGGCAAGGTTTTGCGTGGCGAGCCAGAACCAAGCGCCGAGCTTGCGCCACATCTTGGTCCCCTTGACCACGAATGGCGCCAGCAGCGGGTTCTTGGTGATGATATGGCCCTCGTCGGTGACCATGATGATCGGTCGGCCTAGGTACTGGTCGCGCTCGGCAAGGTTGTTCACGGTGTTCATCAGGCTGATGTAGCTGATGGACATCTGTGCCTCGTAGCCTTCGCGAGCGTAAGTGGCGAGATCGACAATGGTCACATCGCTCTCGGGCCAAGGCGTGCCCTCGCGATCGAACAGTTCACCCTCGAAACCCTGGCAAAACAGGTCGATGGACTCGCCCATTTCCTGTGCACGCTCGCGACGCTTCTCCGGCAAGTGCGGGTCGGAGGCGACGCGCAGCAAGGCGTGGCGCACGTCGCGGGTCAGCACTTGACGGCCCGCGGTGACGCAGGTTTGCGCCGCATCGAGAATACACTCGCGAATCAAGCTACGATCAGCTCGACTCAGTCGCGCCTCTTCCTTGGCCTCGCCGCCGGTGATCATCAGGCGAGCGGTGATTTCCAACTCGCCGAGAACATCGCGCTGGTCTTCGCGACTGGCTACTGCTTCATCATCCCACTTATCAATGGAAAGACTCGCCACCTGATCTGGTTGTTCGACCAAGCGCCAGGCATCGCCGAATGGGGCGAGACTGACCGGGGCGCCAGGTTTCAATTGGACCTTGTTGATCGACAAGCCCTGTGTGGCGAAGTAGTCGCCCTGCAGGCCGAACGAGTTGCCAGCCTCTACGATAAATAGGCGAGGGCGGTATATAGCCATGATCTGCATCAACAAGGTGACTAGGGTCGCTGACTTGCCGGCGCCGGTGGGGCCGAATAACAGCAGATGGCCGTTCATAGCCCGGTCTAAACGTGACAACGGATCAAAGCTCAAAGGCGAACCACCACGATTAAACAGCGTGATACCCGGGTGGCCGGTGCCAGTGCTGCGGCCCCAGACTGGAACGAGGTTTGCCAGGTGTTGGGCGAACATCAGGCGTGTGTACCAGTTACGTGTGTCGCAGGCTGGGTTGTAAGCCATCGGTAACCAACGCAGGTAGCTGTTGCAGGCGGCGACTTCATCGCCCTCACGCACCGGTTGTAGCCCTGCACCCAGCAGCGCGTTCGTCAGGCCGACTGAGCGTTGGTGCAACTGCTGTTCATCGTGACCGCGCACATAAAATGCCAGGGTGCCGCGGTACAGCTTGTGCTGTCGGCCAATGATCGCACGAGCCTCTTCAACATCCTGACGGGCCTGAGTCGAAGCCAAGTTTTCACCAATGGCTTTGCGTGCCAAGCGGTTTAACTGATCCTCGAGTACATCCTGTGGTTTGACCACCAGGGTCAGGCTCATCACTGTGCCTTCGGGTAATTGATCGAACAGCGCATTCACCGCGTCTCCCTTGCGGATTTCGCCAGTGAGTTGACCAATCAATGGCGCCCGGCGCAGTTTATCTACCACCATGACCCGGTGGGGCTGATCATCAAAAAGCCAGAGTCCATGCTGCACGTCCGAACGCGGTTCGTTGAAGAACAACCGTTCGGCAAAGTCGTGATCGAAGGGCAGTTCCAGCGACTCGCCTTCGCCGGACTCTGGATAGGCCACGCGGCTGTAGAAATCTTCGGGCGATTCATCTGTGAGCTTGGGGGCTGGATTGAACCAGGGCAATAACCAAGCATACAAACCTCGGCCATCGACTCGCGTCGATTGCACCCCGCACGCCTGCAACGAAACAGCGATACGTTCGCAAGTTTGTTGCAGCGATTGCACTGGGTTGAGTCCCGCCTCCTCACCGTCAGACTCAAGCCAGCGATAGATCACCAATCGCACCCGACGGTTATTTCCTCGCCAGGGCAGGCGCGTGACTGCCTTATCCTCGAACAGGCCGCCGGGCTTGGAGATGGCTTTCAGATGTCGGCGAATAAGTTCCAGGTACGCTTCGGTGAAAACCGTGCCTCGGGCGCTGTCATGAATATAGTCGGTGAGCCGGGTCAGGTAGGGGGTGAAGTCGTTGTCGTCCTGGCAGAAAAACTGCGCCACCCAAGGCGCTTGATCCAGCTCATCAAAGCTATCCTGCAGGGCATCTTCGAGGGCATCGCGGGCTGCCATTAGCCAATCGGGTTCGCGCCCTTCGGTGCCTATGGGCAGTAGCTCGAAAACCGCACCCACAGAGCGATTGTCATCTAGTAGAAAACACTGCTCGGTGTCGAGGTATTCGACCCACGGTAGGTGGTCGGTGAAGCTGGGATTGTGCGCATAGAGCGCAGCTTCATCGGCCAGTGTGGCGCGGGGGCGCAATGGGGTGCGCCAGGCTTTCCAGGCATAAGTGCGGTTCCCCGCATCGTTGCTACACATTACAGATCTTCCTGACGTTCACCCGGCAGTGCGTACTGCACCCGTTGGTAGAATGGAAAGACGGTGGAGTACCCCGGTACTGGTGCCTGCTCGGTACCACTCAGATGCGGATACACGTACATCACCAAATCAGGATTGGGCAGGCGAGGGAACAGGTTGCGAATTTCATTCGCTGCTGTACGCGTATACGGTTCCTGGAGCGCAGCGGAGAGATCTGTTTGAGCCAACGGGCGACGCAACTGTTGCCGAGCATCCAACAGTTGCTGCTGAGTACCCTGTGAGCCGGCGCCGTTCCAGATGTCCAGCATGGTTTGCTCGCCATGCGGCAAAAGTGTGTCCTTGTCGGTGGAACACCCCGTCAGGACCCAGCAGAGCAAGCTAATCCAGATCAGATAGAGACGTAGGATCTTTTTCATGGCGAACGCTCCGGCCCTTAGGCTCGTAGTCGATGGTGATCTCATGGTCGAGGTGAAGGGCGACTTCTGCTGCCGGTGGTACGTACACGGCAGCAAAGGCTTCGCCATACAGTCTGTTGACCCACTCTCGAATGTCGCTGGCCCCACCACTGAGAATTGAGGTCAGTGCGCTATTACCACTGTTGTTAGTGACCCCGAAGGCACTGCCGCCCGAGCTGATCACGCTGCTGTTGTTTTGCTCATTCCCGAGCAGGGCGGCGACGCCAGCGCCGGCAGCAGTGATCAGGCTCTGACTACCGAGGTACTGTTGGGCGTTCGAGCGGCGGTCGCCGGCGATGCAGGGAATACCATACGGATCGGACAGGTAACCAAGTCCACCGCGGATCTTGTCGGTGTTTGAGCTCTGGGTGGTGGAGGCATTGCGGCTGGATACCGCTTTCGGCTGAGGCACCGTGCGGATGGTGCCATCGGTAAACACAAAAGTGATCGACTCGACCTGTCCGCGTACGCAGGACAGCGTCCAATCACCGGATGCCGTGCCGCTCATTACGGCACCTGCGATCTCTGGCAGGTCGATGCCGTTGGCCGTCAGGTTCTCCGGACCGACCAGCACCTTGAATGGATAGGGATCGTTCACGGTGCCATCCACCGGGAGTCGGCCAATCAGCGCGGTCATGGCGACCGAGCCCATCAATGTCGCATTTTCGGGAATGGTATAGACGGGCTTCGCACCTTCGGTACGATCACCGGATCGCGTCAGGTCACGCTCACCCTTGGTGACCTCGCGTAACTGCTTCTGGCTGCGGTCGATGGCATTGTCCTTCAAACCCTCCAGCGAGTTGAAGGCAGTAGGCAGGCTCGATGTGGAGGAGGTCTTGGTTTCGCCTCGGGCTTCGGTGGGGGGAGCATCCGAGGGCTCAATCCACTGCAGCGCATCATTGGCAGAATGCTGTCCTTCGAACTGAGCGCTGTCGCCCGGCTCAAGCCCCAATCCGACCGGCATGTCCTTGCCTTTGCCGGCCAGCCCCGACAACTGCTCTTGTAATTGCGTCAGCAGACCGCGAGCCTGACGACTGTCTTGTTCCGCTTTGAGGCGTGCTTCATTGGCTTGTCGGCGGCCTTCGTCTACCTGCTGGGTCACACTGCCAAGTGCCGTCTGAATACGCGAGTCGACGCTGTTTTCCCGCTCACGTAGACGGTTGTTTTCCGTTTGCAGTGAATCATTGTGTTTCTTCAAACCGAGCATGTCGCTGCGCATGGCCTTCACTTGGCCTACCAAGGTGGCGACCGTGTCGCGTGGGGTATCGCCCGCAATACCGAGCGACTTGGCTTGCTCGGCAGATAATTGAATATCGCCCTGATCAACTGGGTGCTCTGGAGAAGGCGTGCTGCCTCCCGCGACCCAGCTTTTCATGATGATCAGTACCACGCCCAGCAGCGCAGCCGGTACCAGCCATTTGAGCAAGGCGTTAGCCTTCATCGTCAGCACCTCGCGCAACGGGCGGAAGCATCAGGGCGTGTTCGAGGCCGGCACCGCGAGTGATGAGGTAGGCAATCGTGGTGTCTTCCGCACTGCCGACCGGCCCGAGGAAAGCATGCTGGAAGGTCCCGGAGAACAGTTTTGCCTGAAGCTGACGCGGATCTAGTTGCACCGTCGCTGTACCTCGATTGCGCAACTTCACGGCCGTCACCCAATAGTCACCGAGCCGCCAGGCGGCGATGGGTGTGCTGGAAATGTTTTCGCTCGGTAGCAGGGTCGGCAGTTCGGTGCGCAGCTTGAGCGGCACGCGCCGTACGCCGGGCAGGGATTCGACGGTGCGCAGCGGGCCGTACAGGCTTTGCGCGGCGTAGCGCGTCAAAGCGGCCGGGATCGGCGTACGTTCTGGAACAGGGACGGTGCTCGATTCAGACTCGATAGCTTGCATCGGAGCATTCTTGAGAATACGCACGGGCTCCAGGGGTTGATCGCCAGGCGTGGCCGCGATATCCAAGAGGATGATCTCGCCCGTCTTGACCGATTGCAGTTGCAGTCGTGTCGGTGCAATGGCTTCCGACGCGCGCAGGTACAGTGTGCCTCCGGTTGATTGCACACGCAGTTTATCCTTCAGGGTGGAAGGCACGCCGACACGAACAGCTTCGTCGACAAAGACCACTCGTTCCTGATTGATCACCAGTGGGACCGCGAGCGGTAGGCGCTCCCAGTGCATCAGTTCGACGGCCTGCGCTGCAGCGCCCGATAGCATTAGTGTGAGGGTGAGTCCCAGGGTAGAAATCTGCTTCATGGCTCACCTCCAGGCAGGAAGATTTTTTGCGGCGTACCCTGATAGCAATCCAGTGCAAGGCCCCACTTATTGCGTTCGGGGTCCAGATCGAAACGCACCACCCGTAACGGATAGCGCACGACCACCCGTTTCACCGGTTCGGCGGCGTAATACTCATCAGCGTTGAGGTCGAGTGTGACCAACCAACTGTCGCGATCGAGTTGCTTGACCCGCAGTTCCGGATCTTCACTGTAGCCTCGGCCTAGAATTTCGTAGACGCCACGCACCCGTTGACGCAGTTCGCCGGCGGCCTTGCGATACTCGTAGTCGCCGTCGAGGAAGGCCTTGCAGGCAGGTGTCAGGTAGGACTGCAAGCCATAGATGGCGCGGCGATAATCCTGCTCGCCATCCGAGGGCCAGCGGTTGAGTTGGCCAAAGATGTACAGGGCAAAGGCATACACATTCTCTGGGGGAACATCCCACCACTTGCGCGTGCTGCCCGAGCGCAGATCAGGGGGTACATGCACGGTCAGATCGGTCGGTGCTGAGCGCCAGCCATACCATAGTCCGGCGCTGAGCAGGGCGAGCATCACTATCGCCAGACGCAGGCTGCAGATATGAGCCTGTTGGGCATCGACCTTGTTTCGAAATCGACTCATGGCTGCCACCGGGACAGGGCAGGGCGCAGTCGACGCGAACGGCGAACTGTCCAGGCACCGGAGTGGAGAATCAAACTTCCACGCCCCAGGCGCCAACGGCTGGCGAGTATCCATTCGAGCTTGCGGTACAACCAGGTCTCCGGACGAGCCCGTTTGGCCCGACGCAGTAGTGTGCCCCCGATCAATAAAACCACTGTCATGCCTGCGATCATGCTGGTCGGTGCCACGGCAATCGAGGCGGTGACGATCGCCAGAGGAATGCCCACCAGTAAGCCAATGACGGCGCCGGTGCCTAGGGCTACCCACATTTCATCATTGGTTAAACCGCGCAATACAGCTGGATCACGATTGAGTCGCTCTGGCAGAAAGACCAAAGTGCCGTCGGCAAGACGTTCGATAGTGTCGTTCATGCCAACCTCACAGAATCGCGGCAGCCTTGGTGAGAAACCAGATGATGATCACCACCAACAGGGCGCCGATACCGACTACCGCGCCGAGGTCTTTCCAGGTCTTGCGCTGGTTTTGGACATCGGCGAATACAGTCAGGGAATGCCAAGCCACGCCGAGAAACGCGAGCAGGGCAATCAGCAGGCCTAGTAGAATGCCGGCGTCGTAGGCGTAGTTTTTGATCGTCTCGATCAATCCGGAACCTTCGCCTCGGGAAGGCGCCTCCATGGTCGGTAGCTCGGCAAAAGCTAGGCCTGGACCAAGGACTAGCAGCAGACCTATTAAGCGTTGGCTTGCACGATCACGCAGGTTGTTTTTAAGGGGGACAAGGCACTTGAGCATGATGGCGATCTCCGATGTTAGGACAGGGTGAAGAACATCAAAATCAGCAAGGTAAGCAGTACGCGCGCAGCGCTTCCGCCGAAGGCTCCAAAACGCACATTGCCGGTGGCCCAACCTCGGTAAGCGGTCCACATCACCCAGGCACACCACAGCAAAGCCAGGACGAGAACCAAGGACAGCCACAGTGTCAAGCTGCTCTGTGCCGAGAAGCCGGAAGCGTTTTGAAAGGCGGCGGTCTGGGCGTCAGTCATGCTCATGGCGAGGACTCTGCGTATGGTGTGTCGAGACGGTATTCTCCGACCAGCTCAGTGGCGTCGCGGGGTTGAGCGCGGGAGGGGGAGAGATAGTCCTGCACACCCTGGCGGATGCGCTGGATGTCTTCTGTTAGGCGGGGATAGTCAAAGCGGTAACGCTCCACTGATCCAGTCGAACTAGCTATCTGGGCTCGTATTGCAAGATGTTCGATCGCATCAAATTGCTGCAAAATCAGACTCAACTGATCCTGTTCATGAGCAGATGCGGCATAGCTGCCACTATTGAACGTGGTCAGTAGGAGCAGACAGCAGATTCGGCAAAATACAGTTGGCATGTGGGTAGCCCATTTGGTAATTGGGGCTAGCATCCAACTGACGGCTAGGGCTCAGCAGTAAAAAACACGAAACACGCTGCGTCATTTTATTTCGTTACAGGCGCCGATCATGTAGCGAGCTTGGTCATAGCGTTTAAGCTCGTCTCCATGCTTAAGTGCTTCCAGCTACTTGGCGGTGGCGCTACGCGCAGTCCGCGAAAGTAAGACTGCGCGTAGTACGTTTCAACATCCGTGTGGGCGGCCGCAGATGGGTTCTGGTCACGGCAATGCATGGTTGTAAAGGAGGAGGACAGGCCATAGTCGGGCCAGATCACGGTGCATGATCGGCCCTCTCACCACTACAGCTGAAACTTGCTCACTTCCTGCTGAAGGCTGGTAGCGAGCTTCTTCAAGCCACCGCTGGTCTTGAGCAGTTCTTGCACTGATACGTTGTTCATTTCCGCCATTTGCGCGGTGCGCTCAACATTGCGGGCAACGTCCTGGCTGGCCGCAGTTTGCTCACGCAGCGCGAAGGAAATCTGATCGACGACCTGCAGCACTTTTCCCGAGCTGTCACGGATCTCGACGATAGCGGCGCCGGCGGTACTTGCCGTTTCCACGCCCTGATTCACTTCCAGTACACCACCGCGCATGCTTTCGACGGTATCGCGCACGCCAGCCTGGATTTTCTCGATCATGACCGCGATCTCTTGCGTCGACTTACCCGTATTCTGTGCAAGCAGGCGCACCTCATCGGCCACCACGGCAAATCCGCGACCTTGCTCGCCCGCCCTAGCCGCCTCGATGGCGGCGTTAAGCGCCAGCAGGTTGGTTTGGTCGGCAATGCCTTGAATCACGCTGATGATTGAGGAAATCTGCTCGGAATGCTGGCCCAACCCCGCCACCTGGGTGGAGGAGTGCTGCACGGTCCTGGCAATGCCGTTCATGCTGGACAGTGTATTCTCGATGACTCGCGCACCGTTTTGGGATTGCTGGCCCGAACGGCTAGCAAGTTGGTGGGCCTCATCGGCGTTTTCGGACACGTGATGGATGCTGACGGTCAATTCTTCAATGGTGGCAGCCATCATCGACGCCGACGTCGACTGTTCCTGAATCGCGCTAGAGAGTTGCTCTGACGCTCCTGAAATTTGTTGCACGGAAACCATCAGTTCATTCGCGGCCTGGCTGATCTGTTGAATCATTTCCCGTAGGCGTTTCTGCATGCGGTCGAAGGCTTTGGGCAGCTCGTCATGGCTGCTGGTGTCGATCACTGTATCCAGTTTTCCGTTGGCAATCGCGGTAGCAGCATCAATCGCCAATTGCAACCGCCGGGTGGTACTGCGCCCCAGCGTAGCCGCTAGAATCAACGATAGGATTGCCGTCGAAGCCCCGCCCAGTATCAGAATCGTGAGGGCGAGACGTTTGGCATCGAGCATTTCCTGGCTTCTCGTCGCCAGCAATGTGTTCTCGGCGGCGGTGATTTCGGCCAGCGTCTCGCGCATGCCGTCCATCTTGGCTTTATCTGCACCGGAGGTGATGCGAGTGTCTAGCTCGTCGTCAGGCATATTGCGCGCCGTCAGGCTTCTGCGCAGAGCTATAATTGGATCGATGTTTTCAGCGAGCCAACGCTTTTGTGTGTCGCCCAAAGAAGCCAACCGCTGCTGCTGTGCCGGATTATCCGCCGTCAAACGTTTGAGCAGGTCCAATTGCTCTGAAAAGCGCTTTCCGCCCTCCACTAACGGCTCTAAAAAGGTATCTTTTGAAGTTATGACGAAACCCCGCATACCGGTTTCGATATTGATCAATTGTTCGAGCGCCGATTGGGCAGCGCTGATGACTTGATAGGTATGAAGGTTACTATTTGTAGCATCCTCCACTGCTTCGAAGCCTTTATAAGCACTCGCCACCAGCATACCGATCAGTATAACTACTGTTGTGAAGCTTAAATAAAGTTTTTGCGAGATGCTCAGTTTTTCGAACATTTTGTTCTTTCCTGAAACGCCTATCCGTGGCTCGTATGAGGGATTTTGTTCTGGACGTGAGAAAAGGGTGTGCGAACATTAGATATCGACCATCATAGTTTTAACTTTAGACATGACCTGGAAATATCTCGATGAATCGCCTCAAGCTTTTTGGACAGGCAGACGTTCGTTCAGATCCAGATCAACGTCTTTAGGAGACACCAGTGGTGTAGCTCGACGCAGAATGGGCTTTGACCGGCGTTAACGTAAACCAGGTCGGCCTAATCAATTGTTATCAACAATGAATGCCGCCATTTCCTTCCAGTGATTGGTTGCAGCAGCCATGAGTATTGTCGCCGTAATGCCTAGATTGACCGGAATGGTTTAACACTCCAACAGTGAGCTCTATCAAAGATATTTTTTGAACGTTGCCGCGGTGATAGCAGTTGCTATTCCGAGCATCACCACGCAAGGCAAAAAAATCACCATGGGGTTGAGCGAAAACGGTAGGGATAGGTAAATAACCCAGGGCACGATCAGCATTGGTAACACTGCTCGCTTAGCGCGGTGGTAGACAAAGCTGCTTTCTAGTCCCGAGCCAAATTTGCGCAGGTCACGACGCATTAACCCATCAACAAGGCCAGTGATCATGCCTAGCAAGAACAGTGGCATGGCTAAGACCAGAATGGTCAGGCGCACCACAAAAGTGAAGGTGATGTAGACCGAAGCCAGCACGAAATCCTCAATAGTCACGTAGAGCTTATTGGTCCATCCCCAGAACCCGTTGCCCTGGCTCGATACCCTGGCTTGCCGGGCAAAGTCCGCAAATCCAGTCTTGACCAACAGCCACTGATTGAGGAAGTCCAGTACCTGAAGGATCATCTGCCCAGGTTGTTTGAGAATGAGTGACGATTTGAAATGGTCGCTAAGCCAGCCCAGTTCATTGACCAGCATGACTTGGCTATGTCTCCAGCCTTGTTCCCCCCAAAATAAGAGCAGACCTGCCCACTCGATCAAGATCGAGAACAGTAATGAGGCAATCAACAAACCGATGATGCGCAGGACCAAGCCGATCGCCGAAATAATCAACCCAGGACGCTGGCTCGATTGTGGCGGCGTGTTCTGGACGGAAGTCGCCATTGATAACTCCATTGCGTGTTGCCGCGTTGATGTGGGCACGACTCTATCTGAACCATCTGCTGTTAAATCGAACAACTAGGTTGGGCTATCCGACCTGATCCAGATTGAAGTTTGTAGTTGGTCCACCGCCACCCGCACTCCACCATTGACCCGCCTGCTCGTTGTAAGCCGCTCGCATCATCTGGGTGAGCTCCTGCAAGTCCTTGGGCATGGCATCGTCGTTAGAGTGTTTTGGCAACGGCATGCGGACTTTCCAAAGCTGACCACCAGCCTGGAAGGAGAACATTTGCCCCTTGGGCAAACTGACGATGTGAGCCGGCTCGATCAGCGGCACACTGGTGCTGCTAACACGGTCCTGTGAGGATGAGGTGAAATCCGTGTTGGCCTCGGGATCGGAGGTGTCGGTGGCACCCGACACCAGCGTCCTGGTCAGCACGTTTACCTTGGGCAACTGTTGGGTGAGTAGTTCAGCGGTTGCTGTTTCGCGTACCCGCAGCATCTGCAGGGTGTTGAAGTTACCAATCACCTGGCCCGCCTTGGCGCGGTTGCCGATACGTGCTTCGATATCGCTGAGGGTTTGGGTGTAGGCCGTCACCTGGATACCTGCACCGCCGCCCTTGTTTATCAGTGGGATAAACTCATCGCCCATCAACTCGTTAAACTCATCAGCATGCAGGTTGATTGGCAGTTTTCCACCAGCGTTGCCAGATCTAGGCAGCCCATGGTCAATGCCATGTTTGTAGATATGTCCCGCGACCGAGACCAAGTCGGCGAACATTGAATTGCCCACGGCGGCGGCCACTTCGGCATCAGTCAGCGCATCCAGGCCAACGTAGACGATGCCGCGTTTTCGGATGATCTGCATCCAGTCGAAGATCGGCCGCGGGTCATCCAGGTCGGTGTAGTTGGGAGCCAGTAACTGAGCGGTCTTGCCGGTGGTGAGTTTCTCCAGCAGCGGCAGTAGCGAGGCCACGATTTTGTCGAAGTAAGTGCGGTCGTAGCGCACCGCTGAACGCAGTCCGTCCATTACCGGATCAAATACACGCTTCACCGCCAGGTATTGCTCGATGGCCACAACCCGCTTTTCGCGTCCTATCATATGCCGCGGAATGTTCTTCTCGGTGAGCTTGCCTTCGAGCTGGACGATCACTTCCCACGCCTTCGGGTCGGTCTTGGCGAAAAACTGCTGGGCGTATTCGATGAACAGCGCATCGATGTTGACCACATGCCGTTGGATCTGCAGGTAGTCCGGACGCCGGCCCAGTTCGATCAAAGCCCGGGCAATAATGTTGACGAAACGCCATGCGAACTCACGGAAGGCTGCGGAGTTACCTTCACCACTGAGCTGCCCAGCAATGCGAGATGCCACCTCAGAAATACGTCCGAAACGTCCCACCGCGTTGTAGCGGGCGGAGATTTCTGGCCAGCCCAGATGGAAGACATAAAACTCTTTCTCCCGACCGGCGCGTTTGGCTTCGACGTACATTCGCTTGAGCAAGTCGGCGTCGCCCTTCGGGTCGAAGACAATTACTACCTCATGTTCAATGCGGTGAATGTCCTGGGTGATGTACACCTCGGCGAGTCGCGTCTTACCGACGCGGGTCGTGCCCAGCACCAGCGTGTGACCGACCCGTTCGCCCAGTGGCAGACTGACTTCCGTTTCATCGGGCTCGACCCCATGCAGCAAGGGCGAGCCTCCTACCGGTGCTAAAGGGCGCAACGGATTGAAGGCGCTGTCCCAGGCGGTGACACGGGACAATATCGAGAGCGGAAACGGTGCATGCTCAAGGGACCGTTCGAGACCACGGGCTAGGCGATAACGGGCCGGTTGGTCGACATAATGGGCGACCGCTGGATCCTGAGCCTCGACCAAGCGCTGGGTATGCAGGCGGCTCCAGCGAAACCCTCGCCCCATGAACAGACGCTTACAACTGACCGGAATCTGCCGACTGGTCAGCTCGTAGCGGGATAGCCGACGGATATTACTCCGATAGCGCAACACCTCCCAGGCTTGTCGCAGGCGGATCAGGCCGAATAGGGTATAGGCCAGCGCTGCAACCAGCCCGATCTCGGGTGACAGGGCCACAGCCCAGGGCGAGTACACGCACAACACCGCGGCGGCGATGCAGATCGCTACGTTGTACAACTCCACCGCCGGCCGGAGCTTTGACTCCATCGCATGCTCTGCCATGACCTGGACTCACTGTTCCAGTGAGGTGTCGGTGATCAAGACGGGGTAGTGCTCGATCTGCAAGCGGGTGGCGATGTCGTTACCGTTGACCGGCAGGATGCTGATGCCCGGGGCGGCGGCTCGAATCCGGGCCAAAGCTTCGGTATCGGTTACTTCAACCGCTAGACCGGCTGCGCCCATTTCCTGCAGTTCAGGCGCGCGTTGACGCAACCAAGCCAGTGAGTGGGTATCCTCACCCACCAGGAAAAATGGCCGTAAGCCCGGCATGTTTAGGGCGCGAGACTTGATTTGGCCGGGACTCAAGTGAGAGCTGCGAACGGGTAATATCCAGGTTTCATCGGCAAACCTGGACAAGTCCGCATGCATGGCGCGACCAGGCTGGAGATTGTTGTTTATGGGCGCCATGGCAACTTGAAGATGGGGACGGGTGAAGCCGCCAAACTGGTCCTCTGCAACGGATTCTTTCGACTGGGCGAAAGCAGCCAAGAGAAGGGAGAAGTAATAGGCAGTAGGAATTCGTTTCATGGTGGTGTGCCTTGTTCAGCGGACGCCTGTAGTCGTGCGAGTTGCCGGGAGAATCCATCGCGGTAACGCGCGGCGGGTAAACCTCCCGCAGGGCGGTGATAACGCCCTGCGGCTGAAACCCAATCGCCGGTGACGGCGTGATGCTCTTGCAGCAGGGCGGCAGTCACAGCCAGATTGCGGTAGGGTTCGAGAGTTTCGCAGGGACCGGAAAAACGTTGTCCGTGATAACCCAGGTTGGTTTGCCCAAGTCCGGCGTCGACCCGTTTAGCGTCATATTGTGTGAGCGCCTGGAGCAAGGCGTGACATGCGGCCTGGCGAGTGGCGAAACGGTAGGGTGTTCCGGCGATATTCAGGGTCCAAGGCCACGGCAGCAGTCGATCACGGACGCGAATACCGCTCTCCTGTAAGGCAATCGCGAACAACACCGTAGAAGGAATGTTGGCGTCATGCGCCGCCAGTTGATAAGCCGGAGGGGGAAGTTCGTTAGCCCGAACCGCGTGCACCGTCAGCAGGAGGGCAATAGCAATCAATCGAGACGTTGCCATTGTCCATTCACCTGTTGAAATGTGACGGGTAATGGTCTTGGGGCGCCCAGGCTGAACCAGCGACCACGGTCATGGTTCAGGGTGATCTGTCGGCGTTGAACCTTGACTGGATCGATGTCCGCTTGCCGAGCCCAGCTGCGGACGCGTTCATCCTCGCCTTGGCTGCCCACCAGGTAGATATCGAACGCCGTATCACTGCTTTGCAGACGCTGTGCTTCGGCGGTGCACGCAGAGCAGTGGTCTTCGACAAACAGAGCTCGGCGCGGCTCTACCGGTGAGCTAGCAGAGGGCGGGGATGCCATACCCTGAACCGGCAACCGCCCCGGAAACAGCTTGGCCCAGGCCGCTGTGTAAGCGTTTTGGTAGGCCAATTCACGCTCGGCGCGCTTGGCTTCCAGTGCTACCTGTAATTCGGCATATCGCTGGCGCTCTTGGTCGGTCTGGGCCTCAACCCCTAGGGCGGTCAAGGGGTCGAGGTTCGGGCTCCAGAAACCGCGTGGGCCGGCTTGGATCTGTTCGAAACGTGTCCATTCCTGCTCGGTCACGCCCCAACTCGCCGCCTGTTCAGAGTCAGAGCGCCCCAAGGGCGCGACCTGCGTGTCCTGGTTCCTTGACGGTGTCGTGACGGGGTTGCCCATCGCAGCGCCTATGGCCAGTAGCGAAGCGAGACAGACGATGGGGAGTAGTGGGGCTCTGTTCATGATCGCTTCTCAAGGGAGTTGCACTGTCTGGTCTGGCTGAGCAGCCACTGCGAAGATGGCCGCCTTCGGCTCCAGCACTTTCAGTCGCCATGTGCCAAGCTGCTCGCCGTTGTGCAGCAACCGGATATCGTTGAGCGAGCGACTATCAGGAGGCGCGACCGCCAGAAAGCGCTCGCCACCACGGGACTCGACACTCAACACTGAGAATGGCGGCGGGAGCAGGGCAGACTTGGGGCGAGAGGTTTTCGTCGGTTTGGCCGGGGAAGATGTCGGTGGAGGAAGTGTTGGCTGTGGCTTGAGGTCCAGGAGTTGCTGCTCGACGTGCTCAAGTCGTGCGCGTAGCGCGTTCATGTCGGCTGTGGTGGCTCGGTCTGCCAGACCGTCGCGTAGCTCCTGTATCTCTTGTGCCCATTGATCCAACATCGGGTCGAGTGTGTTGGCCTGTTGTTCACCGGAATCCACCATCTGCTTCAGGTCCTTCAGTGCATGCTGCAGCTTCTCCTGCGCGTCTTTGAGATCGCTCGAATCACGTTGCAAGGTTTGCAGGATCTGTAGGTGTTGGGCGTTCGCATTTCCCAGCTCGGTCACGCGTTGATACTGGTTATACAAACCACCACTCAGTCCGGAAACCGCCAGGCAAAGTAAGCCAACAATGATGGTTTGAAACGTCGAGGCTTTCATGGCCGTGCCTCCGTCTGATGGGACGAGTCTGGTTTAGCCGGCACGATGCCGACATCAGCTTTCTGCTGTTCGAAGCAGACCGAACGGCTGACCTCATCGGTCGTGAGTTGCCAGGCGGAGCCAGCCAATACCTGTAGTGCGCTGCGTAACGGGACCGGGCCGAGCCGGTAATGGGCTGCAGGCAGAGGTTGAGTGAAAAGTGTCTTTACTGGTTCGGTGGCAGGGCAGAGCGAATAACCCGAGCGCTGCAGCACGTAGTGCATCGCCTCCTGTACCGAGGGATTAAAGTTGGACGGTATGTTCACATCAATGATTTGAGCGAGAAGATCACGTTGCTCCGTGGTGGGCTCGGTGCTCACCAGCGTATAGCGACCATAACGGATTTCCGCCGGATGGCTTGCTTCGGCTGGGCTCCTTGATAACTGGGTCCGATTGGAACCACTGTCGATCTTTGGATCAGTCGGCAATGGGGTGGGGATTTGCGCGCTGCAGGCACTCAAAAAAACCAGCAGGCAGACAGGCGTAAAAAAACGCTCCATGAAAAAAACCTCATGTCAGATTCAGTGCAGAACCTGACATGAGGTGAAGGAGCGATTCAGTGAGAAAGTCGATTCAAGGCGGGTCGTCTTAACGCTGAACGCGTTGCTATTCATCAAAAATGGCGAGCGTGTCCAAGACGGCAGCGTCGGGGTCGAAAATCAACAAGCACACATCCGCCAATGCCGCCAGATACAGCACGTTGACCAAGGCTGCCGGCGTACCGGCATCGAGTTGCTCTTGCCTCAGCGATGAGTAAGAACAGCCCTCGATTTTGATCAGGTTATTGTCGGTCCAGGGCGTGCCGATCAGCTTACACCCGACGCCATTGCAGTCCTTCAGGGCAAAGGGTTCGAACAGCAGACCGGATGGTCTGTAGTCGAAATTGCCAGCCCGGCGCTCCAAGTAACGCAATGCTTCTTCAGTGAGGTGTGTGGTACTGATCTCCCAGATTCGACTGTAGTGTCCTGTCTCGAAGCTCAAGCGACGGATCACGGCTTCGGCATCTTCCAAGGAGTACAGATCGCCGACATGATGCCGCTCGTTGAGCATTTCGCCCATCACGGCATAGATCACTTGGCGCACCAGCCCAGTGGACTGACAGCGTTCATCCAACTCATCCGGAATGGATTGACCTTCGCTGATCAAGGCGAAATCTTCATTGAAGATGCAGGGGAACAGCTGCAGTTCATCGTCGGGCAAATGGACCTGTGAGTAGTGCAGGGGGCGAAAGCAGGGAGGGTAGTTGTTTTCGTAGGTGATCAGTAGCAGCCGTTCGATATGCAAGTTGTCGTAACCGCGAGCAAACGGGTTTGAAGCTGGGAGCAGGGCTAGGGTTTGGTTCATGAGGGGTCTCCAGAATTGAAATGAACAAGGCGCCCGTAGGCGCCTGTGAGGGTTAAAGCCAGCCGTATTCGGCAAGGGAGAGCGGGCGACCTTCACCCACTATGAAGTGATCCAGTACGCACACGTCGATCAAGGCCAAGGCCTCTTTCAACCGTGCGGTCAAAACACGGTCCGCCTGGCTGGGCTCCGTGCACCTTGAGGGATGGTTGTGAACAAAAATGACGGCTGCAGCGTTATGCGCGAGGGAGCGCTTAACGACTTGGCGGGGGTAAACGCTGGCGCCATCAATGCTGCCGTGAAAGAGGATTTCGAACGCCAGCACCCGGTGCTGGGCGTCAAAAAAAACCACACCAAAGACTTCATGTTCTTGTTGTGTAAGCTGCAGTTTTAGGTATGAGGTCACGGCGTCAGGTGACGTCAGTTTAGGACCACGGTTGAACAACCGACGGTCTAGAATATGCAGCGCTTCGTCGATCAGCAGGTTTTCTTGGACAATGCGATCAGCCTCGAAATCCGAGGTCTCAATCAGTGTGAGTTGGGGGCTCATGGCGCTACCTCCGAAGGGAATAATCAGGGGGTACACGCCCATGGGGAGTGGTATCCCCAGGGTGGGTGTGGAGTTGCAGGCGTTTGCAGGTGATGTAGGGTTTACAGCCGAGTGTATCGGTGACGTTGACCGTGTAGAGGTGAACCACAACTGTCGCAAGGCAACGTAGAAAAGGCTCTTATTCCCCAGCCGGTTTCGGGGTCGAAGTCGGCACTGATGGGCATTAAGCGAACCAGCCCACGATGTATCGCGGCGATGCGTTGTGCGATCTCATTCGGCGAGTGATACAGCGATAACGTGCTGTAGTCCTCGTAAGCCGCACCGAACAGGCAGTCGTCGCAAAGCCAGAAGGATTCCATGTTGGTTCTCCTGTGCTGATTGAAGAAAAGGCGCTCGAGGGAGCGCCTTGATGTAAAACATCATGGATTGTTCAGGCGGACTGAACAGCACGTGTGGCGACACGGCGGGCCGTGCGGGGAGTGGTGGCAGATACAGGTTTAGTCCTGAGCTCTGTTGATTTACCGATATTCTCAGCTTCGACATCAGCCGACGCTGGGGATGACTCACTGTTTGGCGCTTGCTCAGCAGATGCTGTTCCTTCCTGCCTGGCGGGCGCTTTGTATTCGAACTTGCCATTGACCTTGATCCAGTCGATGAACAGCAAACGACCTTTCAGGCTGGCGCCAGGTTGGCCTTGTTTATCGCCTTTCTCATAGAGAAATGGGTCGATCCACAGGTCACCAATACGGAACGACAGCAAGACCTTTTTCTCGGCTTTGACGGCGTCCATATAGAGGCGAATCAAGCGGTCAGCTTCGCCACCAGCGACTTTGCAATCAAAGCGGGTGTACTCCACTGCATCGGAGGCACCATGCAAGGCTGCGATATCGCAGGCCATGAATGGCTGACCGCGGCGGACCTGTACTTCACGAACACGGTTGAGGTAGCCGATACCGGCGGTGTGCAGGTTGAAGTAAGAGGTCGCTTCTTGGGATTGGTTGGCGTAGGCCATGGTGGTTCTCCTGTTTCAAGGGAAAACGGCGACGCACAGCCCCTGACGGGAAAGTGAGCCCCCGTCAGGGTGGGTAAGATGAAGTCGAGCGATGAACGACTCGCCACCGGCAAGCCGATGACCATCAGAATGAAGCTTCTGGGTGAGTAGCTGTGCAGCAGAGGAGAGTCTGCAGTGGTAACCCGCAGGCATGGAGTAGTCGGCATTCATCACCGCTTAAGCGGCAACCGCGCGAGCTTCCGAACGCTGATCGCACTTGGGTAAACCACCACGAACGTGGCGTAGCCTTGAAGGTTTTGGCTACCTGGGCTGGGCTGTCAACGACAGCGAACCACGCCCTTTGTATAAGCCTGTCACCGGGGAGCGTCAAGACGCTACAACCCGATTTTTTAAGGCCGGAATACGGTGGTAGTCACTGGAATTAAGAAAATGAAAAAAAGAAGGGTGGGCCTGGTGGTGTGCCAGGCGAGGAATAGAAAAAACCACCTTTGACGGTCTTACGCAGTCGACAAGCTCCTCGCAAAACTTGGTTGAACTGCGCAATGATTCGCCAACCGACCCTTGTCGTGGCCTGGGTCCGAATATGCTGGCACGCATCCGCGCACAAAGGGTGCCCTGTGTTTCCCCGGTGGGCTCCGGGACTGAATACGATCGCCGAAGCGGATGACCGCTATTGCCGGGTAGAGGCAACAGTGGTCATCCGCCACCACAATCAGGTCGAGCACAAAACGGGAACGAGATCCCGCAGAAGAGGAGGCTCCGAACTCGAAGAGTTTGACCGAACTGCCCGGAGCTAATCGGTCTTGGGCCGCCGTTTTAGGTTTTCCAAAGCTACTACAGCAGAGAGGTCAACACGACGTCAAGCCTGCAGGCCACCTTCATAAGACGCTACGTTGAACACGATGAAAGAGGTTACTTACTGCCGAGATGTGCAGCTAATTGTTCGACGGTTGCCAAGATAAAGGCACGGTCGTTTTCTTTCAGTCCACTCAGCAGACTCGCGATCATCTGGCCCTGGTCATTGGGGCGATTGCTCGATTCCGTCAGCAGTTCATCCATCCGGCAATCGAAAATGTCCGCCAGTTGCATCAGCTTGACCACTGAAAGCTCCACTACACCCCGTTCCAGGCGCGAGATAGCTTCGCTACCGATCCCTAAACGTTCAGCCACCTCTTCCTGAGTCAAATTACGCTCGCTGCGGTGCTTCGCGATCATGCGCCCGATTTGGGCTTGGGTTGGATGTTTATGTGCCAAGTGATGAGCTCTCCAGTTCAACCCGAATGGTTGAGCAAAGACCCGTTGACATGAACATCCTTAAGGGTTGAGTATCGACTCATTGGGTTGTTATAGTGACTGAAACAGCTGAGTATCGCGACGTGGTTTCTGTCCCTTCAGGGATCAGAGTCCAGATTGGTTAGTAAGAGCGACGGTCTGAAAGGACCCTGTTGAGGGATGGTTGAACATGGAAGATGAGAGAAAGGACGTCATGGATCTGATTTGGGATCGAACACTGGAGCTGTTCATCAAGATTCATGATTACCCGGATAACCCCGAACACTTCGAACGCCTTGTTCATTGGCTCAACGAAGATCCTGCCCATCTAAAAGCCTTCAACGAACTGGGGCAGATATGGATTTCGACAGGCATCGCTTTGGCCCGTGAAGTTGGACAACCTTTGATCGACTTGGAGCGGGATCAGGCGCCGCTGATGATGCACTGAGCGGTGCACCACCCTAACTTCATGTTGATCTCAATCGAACTGTCATGGGCGGCGCGTCTCTTTTCTGAACCGCGTAGTGCCCTTGCAGTTCGGATACTGCGAGCATGACCAGAACGGCCCAGATTTGCCCTTCCGCTTGGTCATTGAGGCATTGCAAATGGGGCAGGCCGGGCCGGCTTCGACCGGTATCGACAAGTTGAGCGCTCCATAGTGTTCGACCAACTTAGCAATCCAGTTCGCCTGCTTTGCGACGAACGCCTCCAAGGTCAGGCGTCCCGCTTCGATTTCGTCAAGCGCCTGCTCCCAGATCGCGGTCATGCCAGGATCCGCAACTGCAGCGGGTACCGCCTCGATCAGGGTATGGGCCGCCGCTGTAGCTATTAACGCGCGTTTTTTCTTCAGCAAATAACCGCGATCAATCAACCCCTTGATGATGCTGGCTCGCGTGGCTTCGGTACCGATACCGGTGGTGTCCCGAAGTTTCTGTTTCAGGCGTGGATCGTTGACCAGCTTGGCCACATTTTTCATCGCCTTGATCAGATCGCCCTCAGTGAGAGGTTTGGGGGCGGCGGTGCGCATGGACTTGAGTTCGACGTCGTCCACTGCGCACTGCGTACCCTGTTGCAAGACGGGTAAGACTTGGGACTTGTGATTGGGCTCATCCTCCTCGGTGTTTTCGTAGAGCAAGCCTTTCCAGCCCTGAACCAGGATCTGTTTGCCCACAGCGGTCAATCGCTCTGCGCCACACTCCAGTTCGACCTGGGTCCGATCAAACTCATGGTGCGGAAGAAATTGTGCGAGGTAGTGGCTCCGGATCAGTTCGTAGACATTGCGCTCTTGTTCAGACATCCGCGCAAGGTCGGCCGACTCGGTGGTGGGGATGATGGCGTGGTGCGCGGTGACCTTGGCTTCGTTCCATGCCCGTGACCGCAGTGATCGATCGAGGCTTCCGAGTGCGTGCCGCAGTGCGGGATCCGTTTTGAGCAGGGCATCGAATACCGCGGGTACCTCGTCGAACATACTCGCTGGCAAATAGCGGCAATCGCTGCGCGGGTAGGTGGTGGCTTTGTGGGTTTCATACAGGGCTTGGGCGATGTTCAGGGTTTCCTGAACGCCGAGTCCCAGCTTGCGCGAGCAGACTTCTTGCAGTGTGCTCAGGTCGAAGGGCAGGGGCGGTGGTTCTCGGAAATGCTCAGTCTGCAATGAGAGTACCGTGGCGGTCTTACTGCTAGAGATTGCTTGGCCCGTCTGACGGGCAAGCGTCTGCTGCAGGCAACGACCGGCTTCATCTTGTCATGAGCTGGGTGGTAACCACGACGCGATGAATGATTGCCCCATTGCGGACAGGTGCACCTCCACTTCCCAGTAGGGCACCGAGACGAAGCTCGCAATCGCACGATCCCGATCGACCACCAGTCGTAAAGTGGGTGTCTGGACGCGTCCAACCGACAATACGCCGTCGTAGCCCGCCCGCCGACCGAGGAGGGTAAACAAACGACTGATGTTCATGCCGATCAGCCAGTCGGCGCGGCTGCGGGCGAGGGCGGAGTGGTAGAGTGGGTAGGTCTCCTGATCAGACTTTAGTGAGGACAGTGCTTTGCGAATCGACGCCTCGTTGAGTGCGGACAGCCAGAGGCGCTGAACGGGGCCTCGATACTTGCAGCGTTCCAGTAATTCGCGGGCAATCATTTCACCTTCGCGATCGGCGTCGGTGGCGATGACGACGGTGGCCGCGTCACTGAGCAGGCGCTTGATGACTTTGAACTGCGCGGCAGTCTTGGGTTTGACCTCAACCCTCCACTGCGCAGGAGTGATCGGTAAATGATCCAGCGACCAACTCTTGAATTGTTCACCATAAGCTTCGGGCGGCGCTGTCTCCAGCAGGTGGCCGATACACCAGGTGACGGTTGTCTCTGTGCCGATCAGGCAACCATCACCACGCCGAGTGGCTCCGAGAACCTTGGCGATGTCACGACCTTGGGACGGTTTCTCACAGAGGAAGAGACGCATAGAACTGCTCCGAATTGAGTTCGGAGCAGCGTTGTTGGAAACCGCAGGTGAGGGATATGAGAAACCTGAATCGAAGGATCCTCATATTAGTCAGTCAAAGCAGCCAGGAATGGGCGAGGTTGTACCCAGTCGTATCCTGACGACAGTGTGCATATTCACGAGCAGAGAGTAAAAACGGCTCAGCAACTTCGCGCAAAGGCGCAATTTTTATGCCTGAAGTCTGTCAGTCCGTCGGTGGTTGTCCTCTGCGTTTTCTGGATTTCGACGCAGGTGAACTGGCTTGCTCTGTGTTTTGCCCGACATGTGTCGCCGATGCCGCCGGTTCACTGGAGCGTTCCCGCATGACTACGCTGTGCACGCGGTGAGGTAGGATGCCGACGCGACGGGCCTCGATCTTGAAGGTCACCCGCGCGTTATCTTCGCTGTCCTCCCATTCATCGCGCACCGTACGACCTTCGACGAGCACGCGCATGCCTTTCTGGTACAGCGTGCTCCAGTGTTCAGCCTCGCGGTGCCAAAGCTCAACCGGCGCCCAATAGCCGCCTCGATCTTCATAGCTGCCCTCGCGTGGTACGGGGTTGTCGAAGTACACATTCAGCCGCAGTAAACGCCGTGGCTCGTCATTGCCTGAGGTGAACTCTTGGAACTCTGGCGCACTGCCGATATTGCCTTCGCCGACGAAAAAAGTACTCATCGTGATACCTCCACTACGGTTGTGAACTGGCGCAACAGCCGTTCGGCACTGGCCATTTTGATCGCGCAGGTCGAGGCCTGGCGGTAGAGCGAATGGACCACACTCATCTGCAGGTTCAGTGCGATGCGATTGCATTCGAAACGGTGCAATCCCTCGCGTACGACCTGCGGCAGGGCTTTGTTGCAGACCTGGTGTTCCCAGACTGCAACCCCCATACGGGCGAAGTCGCGGGTGCGCCAACGCAAAAAGGTGCTGCCCGCGCTGGTGTTCTGCTGCACCAATCGAATGTCCAGCAGTGAGTAGGGGGGCTGTCCGGCCTGCTGCACCACAGCCTCCATCAGGTGACATAATTGCGCCTCGATTTCCCTCGCCACCTGCGCCAGATGCTCCAACTCCCCCTTACCCTTAAAAGGCTTTAAAAGGCCTTTTAGAGAGGCCGCGTGTTCGAGCTGTCGATAGGCATCCGGTGTCAATGCTTCGAAGGGCATTGGTTGGGCTGAGGTCAGGGGATTCATGCTCCGTCCCTCAGCATGTCCACCGTTGTAGGTAGCTCTCCTGCTTCCTCTGCCAGCGCATCATTGTCATCCACTGGCACAGCACCACGACGAATGATCGGCGGCGCGAACTGGGAGCGGCGATGACCCTCAAGAATGTCCATGGGGGGCAAACCTAACTTCTCGATGGCCGCCAGGGCACGGGCGTTGTTCACCGCCATGTCATCACGCGTGACGCCGGCATGCCGATAGCGTTGCGCCTGACCGAACAGGCTGCGAAGCAGATGGGCGCCGTCGTCGATCCAGGCTTCCATGTCTCTGCGACCGATCAAGGCGGTGTGATGGGCCAATAGGGTACGACGCACCAAGGTGTCGTAGTCGGTCAGCAGGTAGACCGCCAGAAAACCCAGCTGGCTGCCGATGTACAACGGCAAGGTGACGGGGTGGATGTTGAGGTTGTCGCTCATGTCGATTTGTGTCGGCAGGTCCTGCCTGATCCGATCCAGCTGTTGGGTCAGTTCCAGCATCCCGGCTTTGGCCTGAAACAGTTTTTCTTCGAGTTGCACGATGGCCCAGTCGGCATAGGGATCGTCCTGGGCCGCGGTTTGTTTGATCAGGTTGGTGACACTGATGTAGCCGGCCATGCCCATGATCGAGTGGACGCCTTCGCGTGCGGTTCGACCTTGCCAGATACGGGCGGCGTGGTGAGTGTGCAGGGTCAGGGTGATGCTGCTGCGCAATGAACCCAGATTGAGTTGATAGTGGTCGGCCACGGTGTTGTCCTCGCATTGGCTTGGACGGGAACGTTGCGACAGATGAGGGTCAAGGGCAGCCAAAAAGCTGAATGCGGTCTGTTCGGTTTGAGAGGGTTAATTTCGGAGACGTTCGTGAGTGATGTCGGTGGCATCATTTCCAGGGATGGCGATGGTTGTATGGGTCGGATTGCGCAAATTCGTCCCTTTGCGATCCCACAGTAGACCTCAGTAGATTTGATGCCACTGGCATCAAATCTACTGAGGTCCAGGGCGTTTACCGCGCAGTTGGCGTAGCTCATTCAGACACGCTTGGGCGAGAGCGGAGGCGAGTTCGCCCTGTTGTCGGGACGGACGTGACGGTGCTGTGGGGGGCGGTTCTGCAACGGGTGAGGGCGCTGTCTGACCTGCCCAAGGACGAAAATCGCCGTTCAGTGCGCGCTGGATCAGACCCATCAGATACGCCGCTGGCTTGCGGATACCTCCTGCCGTACAGCGTGCACCCGCTTCGTTGAGCACCGCCTGACGATCCGCGGGTTTTAGCTTGTTCAGCGCCACGGCGACGGCCTGATGTTCGCTTGGACTCAAGTGCAGCGTATCGGGCCAGTGCAGGTTATCCACCGCCGGGGTCGCGCGCGGTACAGTACAAGTACTTTCTTTTCATACAGTACAGGCGGCGTTCGGATTCCGAACTGCGCCTGAAACACTGGCGTTCAGACCCGGTTCGGAATCCGAACGAGGGCCTGCACGATTCCGAACGAGGTGATCTTCCCCCAGTTCGGAATCGTGCATGGTGGCGTCGATTGCTTGATCCAATCCTTGCTGCATCCAGTGTTCGCCCCAACTATCGAGCCGTGTGGGTAGCTGACCTAAATCGATACGAGTGTCCTGGCGAACTTCTTCCAGAACATGCTGAGCGACAATGCGTACAGCCTTGGTCGCATGACCGAGGGCATGTCCGACCAGCTCGAGGTAATCCTGATCCAGTTCCATGGCTTCGGCGGGGGTTAGCGGCTCATCGTGCAGGACGTACAGAGAACCTTGCAGGCGTCCGCTGAGCTGATCGCGCCCGCGACTCACCAAGCTAAGCCAGCGCGTCAGCCTGAGCATGGTCAAGACGCGAGCGATGGTTTCACGTGAGGCTGACGCGCCGTAGGGCACGCTCGACAGGTAAGGCTGCAAATCCTCATAGCGCGGTGTGACCACGCCCTGGCCTTGCAGCATGAGTCGAAACACCTGTCAGGCATTACGTTCCAATGGTGTCAGCCGATGATCCAACAGCAGGCGACGCGGCACGACTTCGTGTGATTGGCCGCTGAATAGAAAGCCAGCCTGCAGAGCCTGGTTGGACGGTTGTTCAGTGGTAGGGCGTGCGGGCCAGCGTTCACTCAGCTGCTGGGTGCATTGCTGCAGGACACGCTGCCAGCGACTAGAAGGGGCAGTGTTCATGTTCCATTGCTGTACTGGCCAATCTGCTGCCAAACGATGGTCAAGCTGACCTGTTGCTCTTCGGCCAGCATCATCATGGCGTCGAGCTGATCCTCGGTACCGTCTTGAGCGCGTAGCTGGCACCATCGCTGCCAGAGGGCATGTTCCTGCGCTTCGCTCAAATGCTGAGGGCGGCCCTTGCGGGTTTCTATCTTGAGCAGACGGCGGCGCAGGGCGGTTTCCGAATGCGCCAAGCCGAAGCACTGGTACATGATGGTGCTGCTGGCGCCGAGCTTGAGCGCGCGGTTGATCAAGCGCTCGTTCTGCTCGTCGCGTTCGGCTTGCTCGATCAACCGATGCAGCACCGGCGAGTCGATCTTGACCTCGACCCAAGACACTGTGGCATGGGCCAGGCGCGACAGCGTGGTGGGCGGTAAGGATTGCAACAGGTAGATGTCGTCCTCACCCAGTCCGAGTGCTTTGCAGCGTTGCAGATTACCCAGGCGCAGCTCATGCAGTACCTGAGTCAGCATAGCCTGGTTGAGCACATTGAAGGACAGGTTCATGGCAGCTCCTTCGGTGAGTCATCTTCAGGGGTAAGCGTTAAGTCGATCAGGCGACGGGCCAGTCGGATGAGGCGATACAGCTTGATTAACAGGCTGTCGGGCAGTCGCTCCAGACCCACATCCATGGCGGGACGATCTGTGAGCGGAAGTTGGTAAACCCCCAGCAACAGCTGGCCGAACAGAGCAGAGGGCAGTTGCTTGCGATCCTCCCAGTTCACTTCGTCTTGAGCGCGCAGCAGGGCCATGAGCAGTAGGTGAACGCCGGTTGCGCGAGGCGCTGCAAGATCAACTCGCTCGATGTTGAGGACAAAGCCCAAGCCAAGCTGCTGATCGATGATGCTCTCGGGATGTCCGGCATAGGTCGCCATTTCCCGTGCCAGTCCGGCGATGGCTAAACGCAGTTGTTCCGGGCAATCCAGTGCTGGTGCAATGGTCCAGATATCGTTGGTCGTGCAGCCCTCGAGGCTCGGTGCTGTTTCGGTGGCGATCTCGCGATCGATCTGCTCGCGAATCTGTTGAACGCGTGACGGAGGACTGACCGCCGATGCGACGTTCGTTTCTGGCGGTGTGGGCGGTTCCTCTCGCGCTGTTTCGTTCTGAGTTCTGGTCTCGGTTGATTGGGGGCGTAACTCGGAGGAGGGCAATCCTACCGCAGCTTCATCCAGGCTTTTCGGATGACCATTCTCTGAGGACGCACTGGCGACAACGCCAGGCGTCGAGATTACCCGCTGGGTGTCGCTCAGTTCCAAGGCCAACATACGGTAGGACTGTCCGAGCAAGTGGCTCATGCGTTCGAGCAGTTCATCCTGGAGCTGCTCAAGGTCGAAGGACTCGGGTTCGGCATCAAAGTAGCCCAGGGTCTCGAGCCAGAAATCGGCGAACGCAACGGTGGCGGCTGGATAACGGTTCCAGGTTCGTTCAGCCTGGCTACGTAGACCGATCAGGCGCTCTATCTGAGGTTTGCCCAAACCGGCATACAGGGTTTGTGGAATGGCGGGTAATAAGTGTTCGAGGGTGTCGAGCATTCGGCTGATGTGCGACTGCGAAATCGGATAGCCTCCACCGGCAAGATGTCGTGCCAACTCACGTTGCGAGAGCACCGCTCCCTCTGCTTCGAGCATGGTTTTGAGCTTGGCTACCGCCAGAGCCCGTTCGATGAAGGTGAGTTGGCCGTGCAGATCGCTTTCAGCCAGATGGCCGAGTAGGGCGGTGATTTCATTGGTCCAAGGTCGGAACAGGCAATGAATGCGAAAGAAGCGCTCGTCGCGGGTTTCCTGCCACAGCTCGCCGAGAATCGCCAAGCGCGTATTACCGCCGTTGCGAATGATGAAATAGGTTTCACCCGGGCGGCGGGTAATTGGTGGCGGTTGATCCAGCCCGCGTTCACGGATTGAAGCCTTGATATCGTCGTACAGCGAATTACGGATGAAACGCGGGTTGTGTTCGTAGGGCCGCAACTGCTCCAGCGTGACCAATATAGGCGTGTCAGCAAGTGGATCGGACAGCCGCTCCAGTTCCGGCCCTCGAGGGAAATGGTCCCGGTGCAGCTTGTCGGTGATCTCCTCCTGACTGAGCTTCTTCATCGGAACAACCTCACTTAACGCCGGTTACGCAAATGGTCACCGACCTCGAACTTGACGATCTCGGCAGTGCCCGATCCTTCGAAATGTTGGGGAAGTTCTGCGAGGAACCAACCTATCGCCGAGCGCCCACCATGCAGGCGAAAGACCACGGTGCAGTACTCCTCGCAAGGTGGGTGGTGTGGTCGAATGGAGGGTTGAACGATGATGGGAAGCTGATCCAACATTAGAAGTCTCCTTGCCAAACACCGTTGGCCTCAAGGTCGAACAAAAAAAATGAGTTGGCGAGAAATGCGGGCTTATCGATTCGTTTCATCGAACCTCCACGTATCTGCTCACCGTATAGATCGCTTCGCGCCATTCCGGAAACAACTCGATGGCCAGCGCTTGCATGGTTTCCAGCGCTGATGGCGAGCGTCGTTCACGTGAGCGGAGCGTCTCGATTCGGTGGACCGGTAGGCCAAGGGAGGCGGCATTGAGGTACGCCACTCGGTCCGGAATTACGGTGTCTAGAACAGAGATGTTGTTAGCCCCAGCGAAGGTCTCGCGCAGGCCACGGATGATCATCCGGGTGTCCACTCGAATGGCATTCACCTGGTTGAGTAGCAGTCGTAAGGGTGGTGGTGGAATGCCCATGTGGCGGAAAGGTTCGGGTTCGCTGAGCAGCTTCAAGGTGCCGCGCTGCAGTTCGCGGGCGGCGAGCATTTCCGGCGTGATGGGAGAGAGGGCGAGGTCAGAAGCCAGGATGGCCATCTCCAGCAGCACGCTACGTGCGCCCTGAGTGTCGATCAACAGCAGGTCGTAGCTGGGACGGAAGGCGTCCAGCAGATTGCGCAGCCGTAATCGCCCGTCAGGAGCGTGCAGCAGCATGGTGCTCAGCCGGCCTTGATCATCATTGGAGAGGATCAGATCGAGCCCTGTGATCACCGTCCTGGAAACAATCTGTGCAGGAGTTGTTAGGTTGAGTGCAATGAGCTCGTACGCACCTGCATCAGCCTTCTGGTTCAAGGCGTAATAGCTGGAGAGGGTGGGTTGGCTATCCAGGTCCAGCAGCAGGACTCGCAGACCAGCATCAGCCAGCAGACCACCGAGGTTGGCGGCTACTGTGGTTTTGCCCACCCCGCCTTTGGTGGAAACCACCGATACCACACGCATAGCATCAGGCCTGCTGACCCAAGCGCTCAACGACCCATTGCTAGATCTCCAGCGAGTCCCAGCCCACTGCGCGCAGTCCAATGCGTTTGGCTTGGGGGAATTTACCTTCCCTCATCAAGTTGTAGATGTGTGCCCGTTTGAAGCCAGTTTTTCGTTCGACTTCTTCACGCCGCATGATGTGGCGTTCGACCTGTGGTTGAGGTGCTTCAACGATAGGTGAGGATTGGCTGGACATGCTGGTCACTCCTGGCGCCGATTGGCGTGTGATGGGAAGTGACCTGAATTGAATAGCAGAAAGGGGAGGGCGTCATTGCACTGCAATCGTACCTATTGCAGTGCAATGTATAGAATTACCTTCGAGAAAGGCTACGCCGCGCGGCGGCGAATTTCTTATCGAGCGAGCGTTTGCTCAAACCTGGGGTGCTCTCGTAGTGTGCAATTATTGAGTCAACGATAGCGGCTTGGCTATCGAACACGGAGTTGGGTTTCCCGGCAGGTGAAGATCCGAGCAGAGTTTCGAGTAAGGCGCCGATTACATACTGATATCCGGTTTCACTACGCTCGCTGAGCTTGCCTTGAGCTTTAACGAGCGCACGTAAACTTTCCCGTTCCAAACCGATAGCCTTGAGCTCTTCAAGCAGCTCACGAAGGGCGGTGTCACTTGCTTTTAGCTCTACTTCAAGCGCGTCTCGATCAGCTCGCAACGTCAGGTAAGTACCAATGCTGATTTGCACGTTTTCAGCGGGAAGTTTCCCAAATAGGAACGTCGGACGCTGATCCGGGTAATGATGCAACATCCACCATTTCAGATCAGTATGCCTAACCGTAAGAAGCCGATATTCGACGGGCACTCCGGGAGTAATCGTTGCACCGAAAATCCCATAAGGAAGCTCATGGTTCCGGACTGCATCGAAGATTCTATCGGTATTTATCTGAAGACATGGCCATTGGGGGAAGGTTTTTGTAATCAGTTCTGGGTGCTGCCACTCTGACTCAAGAATCAGCGCTTCATATTTCATCAGGTTACACCAGCGTATCGCCGCCTCTATCGGACGATAGAACCCTTTTGTAAGATGGTTGAAGTCTTGATTTGTGTACACAGAGCTGCCTCCTATCTAAAGGGCAGATCCGCTAGGTACTTTTTTAGTGCCGAGATGGCTGGAGCTTCCTTGCGGTGACTGTCCCTTTCAATGCGGATTACAATCCTTAGAATTGCCAATATTTTGCCTTTTTCAACGATGTTTCTTAGGGGGAGCTGTAAAAATCATTACTCGCTCATGGCCTGGCCTGCACCGACTCGGCCCTATAGATATTCATGTCGTCACCGTGAATGCAAACTCGTGATGAAGCAACATATAAGATCATGAAGTGTGTCCAGAGATGTGGTAGGGTCGAGTAAGTGCCAGTCGGCGAAATTTTCTATGATTAGTTGTGTGCATTGGCACAGTGTTTGTAAATTTTCAGCGTGTCTTTTTTCTTGATTTTTTAAGTGGTTTTTTATGATCCTCTCAAGTAATTCGTGTTGTTTGTTTTTTATTTTTTTGATGCAGTTTTGTTGATCTATTCGTAGGTGGCGGGTTTCATGTTTTGCTACTGTCGCATGTTTGCTGTGCTGGTTTAGATAAGTTAGGCCTGCCCGAATGTAGGCTCTCAATTGTCCAGGCGGCGAGCTGTTTGAGATGGCCGTTTTTAGCGTCTCCAGTAGGTCATCTTCATGATCTTCAATCAGTTCAAAAAGCAATGCATGTTTGTTTTTGATATGGCAATACAAAGAGCCCGGATGTATGCCAATTGCACCAGCCAGCTTTCGTAAACTGACCGCCTGGAATCCATATTCGGCAAACATTTCAAGTGCTTTCTCGCGGATTACTAGACAAGTTGCGAGTGGGCTGTATTCATACGTCGCTGGTATTAAATTAGTAGGCGCACTTAGCGTCGGGGTTCTCATGCACTTCCCCATTCAGGAATGGTTGGATTGTGATAGGCCTGATCTTGTGCCTCATCATAAGTTTGACTATGTATTATCGGTTCACGGCTAATGCTCATAATCCGATTTATTGGGCCCATGGTACATCCAAGCCGCCCCGCTTTTTTTGGGGACTTGCGCTGTATTGTAACTTCTCAAGTTCAACCGGTTACGATGGATCAAGGCGAACCCGGCGGAGCAGTGGAATTTAACTCTACCCGGCATAGCCAAGACCCGTTGTATTCCAGTGTCGTTAAGAACTGATTTGTTGGTCTTCTTGCTAGTAAAATAGGAGCAGCTAATCAAAATTGAGCCGTTCTCTAGCAGTCTTTTCAGCGTATGGCGTATGCCCGGAAGAATTTTAGTCACGTTTGCTCTCGCTCTGATCGCTCTCTACCATGGCCTGCATTAGCTGGCGGGTGCGCATTGATTAAAGCTTTAGCTGTTAACGAATTGTTCACGTAAAGACTTTCTCAGTACCTTGCCGACTGGGCTCTTAGGCAGCGTTTCGACAAGATGCACAACTTTGGGTGTTTTATATCCGGGCAGGTGCGCGCGAGCATGTTCGATAATCTGCTCCGGGCTACAGATAGCGCCGGGCTTAAGCACCACCGCCGCCACGAGTTTTTCCACCCAACGTGGGTCGGCAATACCAAAGACAGATGCCTCCAGCACTAATGGGTGCGCGCACAAGACTTCTTCCACTTCGAATGGAAAGATGTTCTCGCCACCGCTTATCACCATATCGTTCTTCCGGTCGACGATGTACAGGTAACCTTCATGATCGAGGTAGCCTAGGTCCCCGGTCCTGAACCAACCGTCTTCAAAACGCTCTTTAGTGGCATCATCACGTCGCCAATAGCCCAGCATCAGTTTGGGGCTCCTCACTAAAATCTCGCCCACAACGTCTGCGTCGGCAGCGTCTAATGATCGCTCGATACAGACTTCAGTATCGGCTAATGGCTTACCGCATGAGCGCAGCAACTGGCGATGAATTGTGCTCTTGATTGCGAGTCGATGGGCCTCCGGGCTTAGCGCGGTAATGCTACCGGCTTCTGTCGAGCCATAAGCCTGGGCAAATTCGCAGCCGCTTAAAGTTTCCATTGCGCGACCTAGAAGCTCACTGGGCATGGACGAGCCGGCATAGACGATAAGCCGAAGAGTGCTTGACGCCCCGATAAAAGCCGGCCGGCTCAACAAATCAGCCAACATGGTGGGTACCACGTGGATATTGCTGATCTGCTCGGTCCAGAACGCCTCGATGACCTGTTCAGGTTCGAACCGTTCGCGCAGGATGGTCGTACAGCCAGAGAACACGCTTGGGAACATGTAATACCAGATGCCCCCGACGTGAAAAAGAGGCATCACCATTAGAGAAACATCATTAGGGGTGAAACCGATCGCTTCGCGAGCGCAATCACGGCAGTTTTTTACGACACCACCATGGGTCAATATTGCGCCCTTTGGTGCACTGGTTGTCCCGCTGGTATAGATGATGCACGCGGCATCTTGAGCAAGGACCGGAATATCCAGAGCGGCAGGCCGATGCGCCGCCAGGGATGCGTAGCTGCGCATACCCGGTTCTGAATTGCCAATCGCTATAGTGAGCCGTGTGGCCGTCTCAGGTAACTGCCCCACTACACTGAGATAGCGATCTTCCACAAAGAACGCAGCCGGCTCACAGTCGAGTAGCAGCGTCGCCAAGTCTTCTGCAGGCATTCGCCAGTTAAGCGGTACAGGGACGAAACCGGCCCGGCACAACCCAAGGAGAACCGGCACTTCAATCCGATTCTGAGCCAGAATGGCAATGCGGTCTCCCGGGCGCAATCCGTAAGAGAAAAGTGCGGTAGCGACGGCGGCAATTTCATTGGCGAAACCAAGGAAGCTGAGCTCGCGTCGAGTGTCTCGAAAGGCCACCTTGTCGCCGAAAGTCTCGACGGCTAGATCCACCATGTCGCCAAAGGTGGCGGCTTTATTCCAGTCCATAGCTAGCTCCAAACCGTGATGTAGTGACTGTTTTTCTAGGTGTGTTGTTGTGCACGAAAATCAGGAGTTTGCTGGAGTGTCCAAGCGACGTGCTCGCTTCTCCAAGAAGTCCTGCAGGCCGCTTTGGGCTTCAGGGCTAGACTGTACGAGCGCCGCCATGATGGACTCCACAAAGAGCCCGTCGTCGTGGCTCATGTCCTGGATACGTGGCAGCGTATTAGTAATGGCGAAGTTGCTTACCGCAGAGTTTTCGGCAATGGAGGCGGCGAGCTCCTTGGCTTTAGCCAGCGCGTTACCAGACGCGACAACGTACTGGACGGCGTTGGCCGACATTGCATCATTCGCACTGAGAACACGCGATGTCAGCATCATGTCCATCATACGGGCCACGGAAATTAGCCGTGCTACACGTACCGAAGCGCCGCCGCCGACGTAAATGCCTCGACGTCCTTCAGGCAATGCGAAGAAGGCCGATTCATCAGCGACGCGAATGTGTGTCGATGCTGCCAGTTCGAAACCTGCGCCAATTGTTGCACCTGATAATGCGCTGATCCATGGGATCTGGCCTTGCTCGATCAGGTTCATGATGGCGCCTTGAGCCCGGGATGCATGCAAGGTATCGATTGGCGTACGTTCTTTGTGCTCGCTGAGGTCAAGCCCCGAAGAAAAGTTTTCGCCATGCCCGAAGATTATACCGACGCGTGCCTTCAGTTGCGCTTCGGCCACGTAAGCGCCGATCTGTTCAAACATGTCTTGGCGCATGGCGTTGCGTTTGTCCTGACGGTTAATGCCAATCAACGCAATATCGCCTTCGATTTGAAAGGTGATTTCCTGGGATCCACTCATGATTTAAACCCTATTTATTTTCTGCAAAAAAGATGTTTAGAGCGATTCGAACAGGGCAAGACGGGTGGCACCCATGTTCACTTCTGCGACCTGTCGTTGCGCGCGTGTTTCCACGTCCGACAGCCAGTAGCGTCCGAGTGCGATCAATCGTTGTGTGTTCGGATCGTCGCCCTGCAGAGAAGCAAGGCGAACCGCCATCCAAGCAGTGGCGGCTAATGTGGCGAGTTGAAGGAATGCGGTGGCACCGGCTTCAGCATCGCGTGGTGTTTCCTGCCAATCCTGTAGCTGCCCTGCGGCGGTTTCCAGATGTTGCAATACTAAGAAGGCGGGAGCGGCCAGCACAGGGTCGGCCTGCTGAAGCTCCTTCCGGGATACTTCCAGGAAGCTGATCAGTCCAGCACTCTTGCTGCGCCAGATGCGTCGATGCAGTAGGTCGAGTGCTTGTATGCCGGTGGCCCCCTCCGCAATCGACATCATGCGAGAATCCCGCAGCCATTGCTCGACGGGCCATTCTGTTGTGTAGCCGGCCCCTCCAAGCACTTGCATGGCATCACTCGAGACTTCAAAAGCCGCCTCGGAACAGGTGGCTTTTAGAATGGGCAATAGCCATTGAGTGAGCTCATGGCTTTGTGAGCGTTCATGTTCGTCGCTCAGGTACGGCAACAAGTCCAGGCGTATCGCCAGTTCAAGCACCAATGCGCGCAAGACCTCGACACGACTGTGCATGTTGAGCAACAGCCGCTGAATTTCCGCGTGTTCAGCGATCGCTACTGCGGGTTTTTTAGGATCGCCACCTTGACGACGTTCAAGGGCATAGGCGTGCGCAACCTGGCTCGCGCCAAAGGCAATGCCGACACCTTCGATAGCGACCAACGTACGCATGTTCTGAATCATCACGAACAGTTGGGGGAGGCCGCGATTGATCGTGCCGATCAACTCCGCGTGTGCGCCCTCAAAACCCATTACGCAGGTAGGCGACCCATGGAGGCCAAGCTTTTCCTCAATTCGGCGGACGAAGACACCGTTTGGTTTCCAGTTGCCTTGTTCATCACTCAGGGTATTGGGCACCAAAAAAAGGCTCAATCCGCCGCTCCCTGGGGGCGCATCGGGCGTGCGAGCCAGCAGTAAGCAGCCAATCCGCTCGACCAAATCATGATCACCAAAGGACGTCCACATTTTCTCGCCATCAATGCGCCACGAGCCGTCCTCCATGGGGGCGGCGCGCGTACGGATGCGCCCCACGTCCGAGCCTGCGTCGGGTTCAGAAATCCCAATGGATGCAGACCAGGTCCCTTCAACGAATTTGGTAATCCATTCCTGGCAGATCTCGTCACTGGCGTATTCAAGCAGGACAAGCGCCGCCGCGCGTTGAGGGCCCGTGACCATACCAATCGCCATGCACGCGCGATCAAACAGCTCCCGGCAAGCGACATTGACGAATGAAGGTAATCCTTGCCCGCCAAACTCCACAGGTTGGTCGATTGCGTTCCAGCCCTGAGCGACCAGTTGCTTCCAGGCACCCTTGTATCGATCAGGCGTCACCACGCGGCCGTTTTCCAAACGGCAGCCCAGTGCGTCGCCTTGACGATTCGCGGGATAAAGCACTTCCTCGGCAAACCGCGCGGCCGACTCGAGAATCATGGCAAGTGCGTCGCGCTCGAACATTTCAGGATCGGCATGGCATTCGCGTAAGTGCGCGTATGCAGGTACGGCCTCAATGTGCCGCAGGATTAACTCTGCTTGCTTGATGTAACCTGTGTCATTCATGTTGAAACTGCCTCGTCGAGGTTCCGAACGGCGATACCGAGCCCACTCAGGAGCGGTTCTTATTGTCAGATGGAAAAGGGTGTTCAGACACAAAGCGAAAGAACTCAATGAGCGTTTCGTCGCGCCAGTTGGCCCATTCGTCATTAGATTTTTCAGCGGTCAGTTCCTGCGCTCCAGCAACCAGTGCGGATCGAACCGCCGGGGTCAATTGAGTCGGCTCCAAGGCATCCCACCAACACTGAATGTCGTCTCCAAAACGATCAAGTAAACTGCTGAGCCCACCGGAACCACCCGCCAGGTTAAACGTCATCAGGCCACCCATGAGCGCCCAGCGTGGGCCCAAACCCAAGCGAATGGCTGCATCTATATCAGACGCACTGGCGACTCCGGTCGCGAGACAGTGCGCTGCCTCGCGCAACAGCGCGAACTGCAGACGGTTAGACAGGTGTCCCACCATCTCTCGTTTGAGATGGATGGGGTATTTGCCTAGGCCCCTATAGAACTGCAGAGCAAGCTCAACGGCTTCAGGCGAGCTTTGTGCACCACCGACGACTTCTACCAGTGGAATAATATGAGCGGGATGGAACGGGTGTCCCAGCACCAGGCGCTCAGGCGCCTGGCAGTAGGACTGCAGCTGTGACGGAGGAACTCCGCCGCTGCTGGAGAGAATCAGTCGATCGGCAGGCAAATGCGCGTCGATTTCACCGATGACCGCGCTTTTGATGACCGGACTCTCGGGCGCATTTTCTTGTACCAGGTCACTGTCTTTAGCCATCTGCGTCAACGACGTGGTGAACTGCAGGCGCTCAAGGGGTGGATGATCGCTGGTCGCGACACCAAGCCGACGCAAAGATGGCCAGCGTTCGATGACGGCCTGTTCCAATCGAGTTTGAGCCTCTTCGGCAGGGTCGCAGGCGATCACGTTGTAACCGCGAGCCAGGAGCAATGCAGCCCAGCCATAGCCCACCGCGCCAGCACCCGCCAGCCCTACGGTTTTGATCTTCTCCAATGGAATCAGCGTCATCGCACGAACCTCAGGCCAGTGGTGCCAAGCCGAGCATTTCTCGGGCTTCAGCTGGTGTGGCGATCTCTAGACCCAGTTCGCGAATGATACGAACCTGGCGCTCGACCTGTTGCTCGTTAGTCGAGGGTTGACCCTTGGCGAACATCAGGTTGTCTTCCAAACCGACTCGAACATGACCGCCCAGCAACAGAGCCTGCGTGGTAGCCGGCACCTGCGTTTGTCCAATGGCTGACACGCAGAAGATTGATTCCGGCGGCAAGAGATTGACCATCATCATCAGATTCTCCGGTGTATAGGGCATGGCGCCCTGAAAGCCACGCTCAGCACCCAGAACAATGTTCACGTAATAAGGCGGTTTATCGAAGCCCGCCTTGATCAAGCGCATCATGTCTTGAACGATGTGAGCGGGGTTGAAAACCTCCCATTCGGGCTTGATGCCGCGCTCTTTAAAACGTGCCGCCAAGCGATCGCACTGAGACGGTGTGGTGGGGTTGATGATCTCGCGACCACCGAATGAAGCCGTCACGGTAAAGCCGTCGAACGTAGCGGTTTCCGCACCTGCGTCCAGCCCTTTGATACGCTCTTCAAAATCGATCTCAAACATGCCATCGCTGCGTTCGATCAGAAGGTCGCCGTCAACGCCACCGCCGGTGGAGTTGTTGATCACGATGTCGCAACGCTCACGTACGAGGCGATTGATTTCCTGGTAAATTTCGGGATTGCAGGTCGCTTCGTCATCTGGGCGCCGTGCGTGAATGGCGGCAACGGAGGCGCCCGCTTGGTAGCAGCGATAAATCGACTCAGCGATTTCCTCTGGCTGGGTAGGCAGGTGTGGATTCTGCGATTTTTTGGCCATGCCGCCGGTAGGAGCAATGGTCACAATAACTTTTCTTGCCATGGTGCTGATTCCTTGTGTAATGGATTGTGTAATCAGTCAGTCAGGAGGCGGGCGATCGAACGAGCGGGTGGGTGAGTGACTCAGTACTTTCAAGCAGCGCCCTGACTGGCTCGGGCACTGCTATTGCGCGCATACCTGAAGCGTTGCTTTCGGCCCAGACACGCACCTCTTCAGCCTCGGCAAGACACTCATCTGCGCGTAAAAAGCGATGTTTGAAACTCAAAGACTTGGTGCCCAGTCGGCTAACCACAATTTCGTGTACAAGCTGGTCATGTAACTTGGCCGGGGCAAGGAACTGCATGTTGAAACCAGTCGATGGCAGTCCGCGTTGCATACCGCTTGCGGTCACTTCATTGGGATCGATGCCCATCGCGAGGAACATCAGATTCACGCCTTCAACCATCCACCGGGCGTAGTGGGGAAAGAAGATGATTCCGGCGGGATCGCACTCGCTCCATTGCAGCAGGCGTTCATAGCGAAACTCGCGCATGCTCTAGCCCTCAACCTGATCGGCGAATTGAGGTGCGACGCGAATGTCGAATGTTGCGATTTTTTCGACGTAGGCTTTGATCGTGTCGCCGGGCAGCACCGGACCTACGCCAGCAGGCGTACCAGTCATGATTACATCGCCCGGATGAAGCGTGTACAAAGCGCTGGCATAAGCAATGACGCGGCGTACATTCAATATCAGTAACTGGGTGTTGGCCTGCTGACGCACTTCACCGTTGACGTGCAAGCTGAGATCCAGGTTGTCCGGATCTGGAATTTCGTCACGAGTGACCAGCCATGGGCCAAGCACGCTGTAGGTGTCGGGAGATTTGCGATAGCAAGGTGTTTCTCCCCCTCGTACGCTCATATCCAAGCCGATGGTGTATCCGGCAACGTAATCCAGTGCTGCTTCTACAGGTACGTGACGCGCTGTTTTACCGATAACGACCGCCAGTTCGACTTCGTGATCCGTGCGGCGCCCAGCAAAAGCAGACTGTATTTCGTCGGCGGTACCGATTAGTGAGCTGTTTGCTTTAAGGAACAGCCCATAGGCTTCTAGGGTCGTGAAGGTTTTTCCGTTGTTGATTTCGGAGTCGCCGTTAGCTTCTTCAATATGAGCGTGGTAGTTCACAGGTGCGCCGATGATCTTCCCGGGGGTGGCCACCGGACTTTCTAGTCGAACGGTGCTCAGCTTCAGCGGCTGGATACAGGGCAATTTTGCGCGGACTACATCCAGAACCTTTTCCAGTTGGCCGATGACGACGTCACCCAGTGGTGCTGGCCAGTGAAGTTGGCGTTCGAATAAGTCGGTGACGTCGTAGACATTGTCCTTTTGAACAACACCGATCCGGTCGTGATTGAAGCGGCAGATTTTCATGATGGCGCTCGCGCTAGGGGGTCAGAGGAATGTGTGCAATTGGATTCCGCTCATCCTTTTAGCTCGCGCCAAAGGCCAAGCTTTTCGTGAACGGGACGATCGGAGTAAGTGAAAAACACGGCTTCTTCGCTGGCTGTCAGGCTGTATTCCGTCCAAGCTGGTATGACCAAAATGTCTTTGACATTCAGAACAAAAGAGCTTTGACCAACTTTGGCGTTGAGGCTGCCTTCCACTAGTACTAATACGGCTCCATCGGTGGAGCGGTACGGACGGCTTGTAAATCCGGCAGGAAGCAGGCGCATGCTGGTGGCAATAGTAGGGATCGCCCAGTCACCTGTAGTTGGGTTGACATAGCGTAATGCGTAGCCATGGTGGGGATCCGGAGCCCCGGTTAGCGTTAACTGATGTAAAGCTTCGCGGGTCCGGGCGTAGGGGTAATTGAAAATGGGCGAGGTATGAGTGGGCTTGCTGTCCAGCGGAAGCATGCCAGCACCATAACGTGCATCCGAATCGCCTTCTGGCCGGGTGAGGATCTGCGCCATTTCACCGTGCTCTTCCCTGAACCCAGTACCGAGGAATCGAACCAGCGGAACGTCCAGTCCATCCATCCATATCACCGGGCCGTCGGCGGCGCTTCCGTGGTCGTGCCACGTCCAGGCGGGCGTAATAATGAAGTCGCCGGGGTGCATGGTGGTGCGCTCACCATCCACAGCTGTATAGGCGCCCGTGCCCTCGATCACGAAACGCAATGCTGATTGTGAGTGGCGGTGAGCAGGTGCTATTTCACCGGGCAGAATCAGTTGAAGGCCTGCATAAATGGTGTCCGTTATTTGCGATGCACCTGGCAGCCCTGGATTCTCCAGCACCAAAACGCGTCGTTCGGCTTCCTCTGCTGTGATGAGTTCACCTGCCTCCAACAACCGAGGTCGGACCTTGGCATACTCCCATACATAGGGCACAGCTTTTGGACGCGGTTCGCTTGGTACTAGGCCTTTAAGCGAAACCCAGAGCGGTCCAAGGCTTTCGCTTTTGAGGGTGCAATAGTAGTCATCGAGCTTGCTTTGATCGGTGACGGGGGCAACTGTTTGAGCCTGGCTCATGATTTGATCTCCTGGACTTCCGGTTTAGGGCAACTCGACAGTAATGCTGCCAACGACTCGAGAAACGCAGGCACAAAGGTGCTGACCTTCTTGTTTCTGACGTTCACTAAAGAAGACATCGCGGTGGTCGAGCTCCCCATCGAGCTCAAGAACATCAACAGCGCATAGGCCGCACTCACCGCGGCGACAGCTGTAAAGAGGCTCCGCACCTGCTTCATCCAAAGCATCAAGTAACGAGCGGTTAGCTGGCACCATGAAGTCCAGCCCGCGCGCAGGTACCACGACGCGAAAGGATTGGGCGGGTTTCAAACCTGCGCCGCCGAATGTTTCGAAGCGCAGTCGCTCCGGAGGTCGTTGTTGAGCCCTCCACACAGTGCGAACGGCTTCCATCATGGGTACCGGCCCGCACATATAGGTCTCTGCAACAATGGATAGAGGCGACAGCAGGGATTGCAAATCAATAACGCCGCGTTCCTCATCAGCCCAGACCATCAGTTGCTCAGAGAACTCTTCGCTCAGCATGTTGAGAAACGGCATGGATGTACGTGAACGCCCCAAGTAAACAAAGCGGAAGGCGACGCCCAGTTCTTTCAGTTGTCGGGCCATGCCGATGATGGGGGTGACGCCAATGCCGCCAGCAATCAGCAAGACTTCCTGCGCGGTTAAACCCAGGGTGAAGTGATTGCTGGGTAGGGAGACTCCAAGACGATCACCGGACTCCAATTGATGCATGTAAAGTGAGCCGCCGCGACTCTGGGGCAAGCGCCGAACCGCGATGACAAGGCGACGCGGCGCAATGTGCTCGACCACAGAGTAAGAGCGGATCTCGGTACTTCCATCGACATAAACTTTTAGGTCCACGTGACTGCCCGGATCGAATGTGGGCAGGTTGACCGGAAACTCGATTTCAATGCGTCGAACGTCCTCGCAAAGGGACAGGACACCGGCAATAGAAGCTTCATGGAAGTGCATGATTCAGAACTCGACGGTAGGAGGAAGTCGAACAGGCGATAGGTGATCGTGTTTGAAGAGTTAGCCCGCGGCCTGCCGCAGGATAAGCTTCGTCGTTTCCGCTTCACCGTTTTCTGCAGCGAGCTTTCGGTCGATCAGGCGCCGGGCCCACATCGCGCCACCGTCGATGTTGAGGAAATAGAATTCGCGGTCCGGATACTGCTTCACAGCCTTCTGCTGCAGTTCGAGTACTGTCTTGTCTTCACCAAAAATACGCCGGGCCGCCTCGCGCCATTCCGTTGTAAGGCGTTGGTCCGCAAGCTTGTAATTGCGAAGAAATGCCCAGAAATAGCGACAGGTATTGGCATCCACTGGTGTTGCCGTGTGAATGACGAAACCGCTGAGGCCTTTGCTGCGGTCACCTTCGGGTGCACCCGTACCGGTAGGCGCAACACCGACATCGATGGTCACCGTTGAGGCGGTATGGAAAGTAATCATCTGCCAACGATCGACGTTGCCTGGCTTGCCGAGTTGTTTCTTGAAAAAGGGTGGTGGATCAATGTCCAGCATCCAGCGTGTCAGGAAGACATTGTCGTCGGTGTGCCGCACCGTGAATGGCGCTTCGGCCACCGCATCGTTGCCGATGCTCGAACCATGCACGTAGGTTTCGTGGGTCAGGTCCATGAGGTTGTCTACCAGCAAACGGTAGTCACAAGCCAGATCTGTGATTCCCCCATCCCCAGACCAATCGGGATGTTGATTCTGGAATATATTGGGAATTAAATCGGGATCTGCCTTGGCGGGTTCTCCCATCCATATCCATACAAAACGATGACGCTCAACCAGTGGATACGTTTTTACGCAGGCTGACGGGTTGAGTGTTTCCTGGGAGGGCATGAGGATGCAGCGTCCCTGTGGATTGAACACCAGGCCGTGGTACCCGCAGCGCACTTCGTCATTGACCAGAGAGCCGGCTGACAATGGGAGAAGGCGGTGCCAGCAAGCATCTTCAAGCGCCACGGGAGTGCCATCCTTGCAGCGGTAGAGAACAACGGATTGATCGCAGATTTTGCGAGCCAACAGCTTGTGTTCAAGCTCGTAGTCCCAGGCCGCGACATACCAGCTATTTAACGGAAAGGTGCGATCGGTCGCAGCGTCAGGTTTCATGGGAGGTCTCCGATTACAGCATTTTTCTTATCATTGATAAGTATCCTAGATTTCTAGTTTTGTGATGTCAAGCTTTCCGCTATCTTGATTAGGTATTTCCATAACAGGCTTCTCTACGATGGGCAGAGGCTATGTCAGCGCGTATGCTGTGAAGTCGTCGCACCGCGCTTTTTCGAGCAATGTTGATCGGCTAGACGTGATAAGCGGGCGATCGGCAGGCTGTGGAGGCGGGCTTCGGGTCAACCACTGGTGATGTAAATTGCGCAAATAGACAAAGCGCGGACTACGTCGTTTGAATGTGTCCAGACGGACAGCGGCGATGGGTGAAAAGGAGAGAAATCAGACGTGAAAAGAGTGACTAAGACTGTGCGCCGTCCACGTTCAATTGCCGCTGAGGAGCCTGATGCAGTTCCCGCCGAGGCGTGCGACCTGTCGGTGTTGACGGACACGTTCGGCTTCTTGATCAGAGCCTGTCAGGTTCAGGCATTTCGTGGTTTCTACGAGATATTGGGAGAAACGGGACTGACGCCCGGCAGCTACGCAACCTTGGCACTTATTGGCGCTAATCCAGGTGTCCGACAGGGGTTTGTCGCTTCACTCTTGGCGTTTCGTGAGCCCAATATGGTTCGGCTGGTCAAGGAATTGACAGCAGCAGGTTTAGTCATCGGTAAACGGTTGCCGCACGATCGGCGTGCGACAGGCCTGGAACTGACGGAAAAAGGCATGACCTTCATGGAGAGTATCCAGGAGCGTGTGATTGAACTGGAGAACAGCTACACCGAAGGGTTGACGAGATCCGAACGCGTCATGTTGATGGAACTTCTAAAAAAAATGTTCCGTCAAGGGTCGCAGCGTGGTGAGTCGTTCGAGTTCCATGACTGAATAACGAGCAAGGGGCATTTATTTCCGCCCCTTCTCGTACTCCAGAACCAAGTTTTGTTTTTTGCGCAGGTAGTCGAGTCTGTCAATACCTTGCATTAAGCAATAGCGCGCGAATGGATCGATTTCAAAGGTTTCTAAACAGCCTGCGTCGTCAATGATCGTTTGCGCTTCAAGATCTACGGTGATGCGCATAACTGTTTGATTGATCAGATTGGCATAGAGCCTGGTCGAGATTTCGATAGCGAGCAGGCCGTTATTAAGTGCGTTGTTGCGAAAAATGTCTGCGATACGTGGCGCCAGTACCGCCTGGAAACCGAAATCGATAATTGCCCACACGGCGTGTTCTCGTGAGGAACCGCAGCCAAAGTTACTTCCGGCGACCAGAATGCGCTGCAGATCTGGAAGGGCTGTGTCCAAAGGATGTTTCCCCCATTCCCTTTTCCGCGCGTCGGCGAACAGTGCCTCACCTAACCCAGCACTGGTTAGCGTTGTCATGAATCTCGCCGGCACAATTTGATCCGTGTCTACGTTGTCCTGATCAAGCACTACGATGCCAGTGTTCAGACTCGTGAAAGGATTAGCCATGTCGGTGAGCCTCACGGTGATCGGCGATAGTTCCAGATAATGCGCAAGCAGCAGCTGTTTCGGGGCTTGCCAGTAGCGTGCGTGAGCCGGGACCTTGCCGGCCAACAAAATTTCTGTTCGACGTTGATACGACTCGTTTTCCGGGCGGAACCAGATCCCCATTCATTCCCAGGCACATGGAGCAGCCCGAAAGGCGCCATTGAGCGCCGGCGTCGATGAAGATTCGATCAAGCCCTTCTGCTTCTGCCTCAGCGCGAACGGCCTCCGAACCTGGCACGACCAATAAGGTAACGGTCGGTGCGATTTTTCGTCCTTTCAAGACGCTAGCGGCTGCACGAAGGTCAACAAGCCTTCCGTTGGTGCAACTGCCGATGAAAACAAAGTCGATGGGCGTACCTAGCACCGTTTGGCCTGGATGAAACTGCATGTACTCCAGTGCCTGTTCATTTTTTCCGTTGATGCTGTTCCCGGGAATGACTCCTTGAACGGAAATGGCGGTGTCAGGGGTGGTTCCCCAAGTGATCACTGGTGCAATTGTGGATGCATCCAAGTTAATCTCTTGGTCGAACGGTGCGTCTGCATCAGTTGCCAGGCTCAGCCATCCCGCAATACGGTCTTTGAAATTCGCTGGTAAAGCGGGGCGGCCTCGTAACCATTCGATAGTGACCTGGTCGGGCGCGATCATTCCGGCGCGTGCACCGCATTCAATTGTCATGTTGCACAGCGTCATCCGCCCTTCCATTGATAGAGCGCGTACTGCCTCCCCGGCATACTCGATAACGTACCCAGTGCCCCCGGCGGCGCCGAGGTGAGTAATAACTGTCAAGGCGAGATCCTTTGCAGTCACCCCTGCGGGCAGTTGTCCATCAATCGTCACTCTCATTGTCTTGGGAACTGTCTGGAGCAGGCACTGTGTAGCAAGTACATGTGCCACTTCCGAGGTGCCTATGCCAAAAGCCAGTGTGCCGAAGGCTCCATGTGTCGAGGTATGACTGTCCCCGCAGACGATAGTCATTCCCGGAAGGGTGTATCCGAGTTCCGGCCCTATGACATGTACGATGCCCCGACGGGGATCGTCCCATCCAAAAAACTGAATATCATGCCGCGCAGCATTTAATTCCAGTGCATCGACCTGATCATTTGCTTGCTGTGAGACATAGGCGCGGCGACCGTTGATGTCCGGCGGAAGAGTGGGGGTAGCATGGTCGATTGTGGCGAGCGTTTGCTCGGGTCTCGCGACTCTCAGCCCTCGTGTTCCCAGAAAGGAGAACGCTTGCGGTGAAGTCACTTCGTTTATGAGATGAAAGTCGATGTACAGCACCGCGGGGAACTCGTCGGTCTGAGGCTCGACCAGATGCCTGTCCCAGATTTTTTGAAACATCGTAGACGCCATTGTTCATCCCTCTCGCATGAGCCTTGCTGGAAAATATTGACTAGTGAACCTCGGGGGTTGGCATTACTTCTTGGCGTTGCTTATCGACGTTTGCAGCGTGAGGCAACGTGCGAAGAAGCATAATTGAAAGAGCTGCGCATGCCGCCGGCACCGCTGTGAGAATGAAAATGAACTGGACGCTCAGACCTACTGACAGCAGGCCACCGGTCAACAGAGGCCCAGCGACCTGCCCGAGGCGTCCCATGCTGTAAGCCCAACCTAAGCCAGTAGCACGTACGTGGGCGGGATACCAGGACGCTGATAAGGTCAACATACCTGAGGCCGCAGCACCAAAGAAAAAGCCTGAACCGACTGCGCACGCCGAAAGCAGCATGGGGATGTTGATAAGTGCGCCCATGGGAGCCAGGCATATGGTGCCGCCGATGACGACGAGAGGGATAATCAAAAAAGGACCGAACTTGTCGATTGTACGGCCTACCCAAACATTTCCTAATGCGCTGCCCAAGTTAATCAAACCGACAACGAGCACGGACTCCGAGGCGCCGAGGCCTGATTGTTTGAGTAGGGCAGGAGTCCAGAGCACCATGACGATCAGCAACAGAAGGATCATGAAGAAAGGAAGCCAGATCAAAAAACTGCCTGTAAATCCACCTGCGGCAAAGACTTCCGAAATTGCTGTTTTCTTTTGGACGGGACGTTCCCAGGTAGCATTGAAGGTTTGAGGTAGCGCAGGTGCTAAGCGCTGAAGCAGTGCCTGAAGTTTGGCTATTTGATGGGGGGCGTTTGCCAGAAACTGTACTGATTCAGGTACCAAAAGGTGAAACATCGGGATGAGAACAAAAGGGAGGATGCCGCCGATGATGAATAGTGCTTCCCATCCCAGCGTCGGAATGACCAGTGATGCGATGCCCGCTCCCAGCATGCCTCCCACTGGAAATCCGGCATACAGTAAACCGACTACGAATCCTCGGCGATGCTCAGGAACATATTCGACGCTGTGAGAGATGATGTTGGGTATTGTGCCTCCCAATCCGATGCCCGCTAAAAAGCGCAGCAGGCATAGCGCCTCAAGTGAAGTAGCGAACACTGTGGCAAATGTAAAAAGACCAAAAATCGCCACCGTAAACTCGATGATTGGTTTGCGACCGAATCGATCAGCCAGCGGGCTTAGAATAAAAGCGCCAAGCAGTGCGCCTACCAAGCCTGCTGAAAACACAACGCCGAAGTGTCGGACAGCGATGCCGAGATCTTGGGACATGCTTGAGGCAGCAAAACCTATTGCCTGAGTATCAAAACCATCCAACAGGATGATGAGAATGCCCAAAGCAATGATCCGGCGGGCCACTGGCTTAATCTGGGGAAGGCTGATGAGGTCTTCCATCGTGGAGGGAGTTTGTCTCAAGACAGAGTGCCTTTGGCAGGGCCGAACAAAGACCCTGCAAATCGCAGAGCCTTCGTTTTGGTTGGGGTTGGTGGAAGGCTGCTTTCGCCGCCTTATGACGCCGGCCTATTTCGCCGCGCACGCAGGACTTCATTGAAGTGGAACTGTGTGGGGTTAGGGGCAAAGCCTGAGCGTCCCAAGTGGCGTGTCACGCTGCGTGGATCCTCGATGAGTTTGTCGCTTGAGGCTTGTCGCTCACGGCATCACCACAATATTGTTGAAACCGCCATGGTCACGGTGCTGCGCAGCGTCCAACGCTTCGTTAACCTCATTTAGCGCAAAACGTTGGTGCCTGAGTTTCGATAGATCTAGGGTACCGGCTCTGACCATTTTGGCCATGTCTTCGCCCTGCGCTGTCGTGAACCATGCAGAGCCTAAGTATGAGATTTGGCTGCACATGATCCAGATCGGATTGATCGGCAGATCCTTTTCCATACCGCCAATGGTCACGATACGACCACAACGACTGACTGAATGCATTGCGGCCAAGGTTGCTTCGGGCGGTGCGTCCGGACCCAGCGCCTCAATCATCACATCAGGACCGAACCCATCTGTCTCAGCTTTTGCCCACTCTGTGCATGGGCCATTCAGCGTTGAGTGCGTCACGATGCGTGTAGGAGCAAGCTCTTTGAGCTCAGCCAATAGTTTTTCATTGCGAGCGACGGCAAGAATTTTTGGCGCGCCCATGGCCAGGGCAAGTAGCGTTGCACCGACGCCAAGGGTGCCTGATGCACCGTTGATTAAAACGCTGGTGTCCGGTCCTACTTTTCCATGGCGTAGTGCTGCGTAGGATGTGCCCAGATATCCGAAGCGACCCGCTTCTTCAAAGCTTACTTCATCGGGCAACGTTACGATGCTGGAGACAGGGGCGACCATGTACTCTGCAAATCCACCGCTAGGATAGCGTTCAAACACCTTATGCGAGCCTGGCCCGAAGCCAAAATAGCCAGCAAAGGTGAAGGATGCACACGCTACAGTTTCGCCTCGCCGACATTTAGCACAGGCGCCGCAAGAGCGGGCAGGGTTAACGTAGACCCGTTGGCCAATGGCCAATCCATCAACATGGCGTCCAACGGCAACAATTTCGCCGGCAGGGTCAAGCCCATAAACTGCAGGGAGCTTTGGCAAGGGAAGGAACGGAAACCACTCTGGATAGTGGTATGCGACGTTTTTCAGGTTAGGAACCACACCGCATGCGCGAACGCGTACTAGGACGTCGTTATCGCCAGGGGGCGGAACCTCGATTTGGTCAACGGTAAACGGCTGGGCAACACTGTGCAGACGTGCGGCAAACATGTTTTTCATACTAAACCTCTAGCTGTGCTTTTTATTTTGACTGATTTTTCAGAGTGGCAGTGCGAGCTCTAACCAGAAACGCCTACCCGAGGTGCGGTTTTCGACCCCAAACTCTTTCTGGTACTTGACTAGCACAGCACCAACACCGGCGATGTCATAAGAAACCTGTGGTCCCAAACCAAAAGCCCTGCCGCGATTACCACCGGGGACATCCTCGCCAAACTGCCGATCGTCGGTGTATTGCTTCATCGCAAACCCCTGTACCGCTACCTTCAGTTTGGGGAGGGCATTGAGTGGGCGGTATGCGACATCAAAATCAAAGGTCACACTATTGCCGGAGTGGTAGTCCGTATCTTTGTTCTTGAAATTGAATTCGGGATAAAGCGTTGCTGAAAGCTCCCAGCGTGAGGTCGGTAGCCAGGTGGCGCTGACTGAGGGGGCGATCGTCCAGTAGTTCAACCCATTGTTGGCGAGACGGTCTTTGTCGTATTTGCCGATTGGCACATAGATTTCAGGGCCGCCGTAGGCGAAGAAGGTACCTGTGGAATTGACGTAGTTGAAGTAGATGGGAGAGAGAACGGGGTCGCCGAATCCGGTGCTTGTGTCTTTTCGGCCGAAAGCCTTGAGGTCGACCCGGGTCATCGGAAGGATGATCCCTGAGGATATCGAGAACGGCCCAACTGGCTCATTCCAGGTGTGAATAAGCCGAGGCACCACGGCATAAACTTCCGCTTTGAAATCGGGGTCTATTGACTTCCCGTTACGGTCGTTCAATCGCGTGCTTTCGTAGTACTGGTTGTACAGATAAAAGCCGGTCTCACCCGGTGCGGGCAAGGCAGCATTCATGATGGTATTCACCCCGACGGGGTAGTGAATTTGCCCGTTCTCAGAAGCCATCACCGGCGATGATATCAACGATGCGACAGCCAGTGAACTCAATGTCAGCGAACCATATGTGCTACTCAACGCACGTATGCTTAAGGCCATGGGGTATCTCCAGTTTTTTATTTTTGTTATGAGCTCTCAAGGAGCTGATTTCTTTGTCGACAGTCGGTCGGGTTCTGACTGGCGTCCGATGTCGTCAGCAGAATCGTCCTGCGAGCGGACCGTTCGGCTGCATAGCTCACATTGCTTATCAACGATAAGTATAAATTAAACCTAAATCAACCCCCTCTTTGGGTTAAATTGAGCGAGAGTTGCACGGCTGACGGTCGGTACGGCCATGAGGACTCCTTGCTTCATGCTGATGACCTGTTTATTCGAATCAGGCGGGTGAAAATGCAAAACTGGCCCGGTTAGAGCAGTGCCACATATTCAAAAGCCCAGATGAAACCGGCCGTGGTCATGGCTGTGCGCTAAAATTTGGCCGAGCCTGTGCAGGTGTCTGTCAATGCGCGTGAGAGTGGCGTAGGACGATAAGAGGTGCGAGTATCGGGCAGGTCGATCCAGGCACGAGGCGTGGTGCCTGAAGAGCATCGCAGCAGTGTTTAAAGCCTTGCGAGAGCGGACCTTGACTGGCTAGCTCGCTCTCGCAAAGATGACTCCATCCTTGAATTCTATTGACCATCCACTATTTGGTGGTCTCGATATGCTGACGACGAGTACCAACCAGCACGACCGACAATGTCGCTGTGTTTCCGCTTTTGTTGCGCCAGGCATGACGGGTACCATTCTGTACAACGGTATCGTGCACGCCCAGCCTGACTTCTTGGGTATCGGTTTCCAGCCAGACTTCACCATCGAGTACGGTCACGTAATCAACGGTATCGGTGGTATGAAAACCCGGTGCTTCAGGCTCGAAAAGCTCCGCCAACCCTGGTGCACGATGGGCTTGCTCCAACGCGGCCGCCGCGAAGTCAAATCCAGGATTGGCGTAAACCGCATCTGGAGGCAGCGTGAGGATCATGAACACGCTCCCGCTCGGGCTCGGATGCAACGATGCCAATGTTGGCACTGGATCAGAAAAGCCTTCGGGTATTGGCGCATTGGCCGTGGTAGCCCACAGTATTGAAGTGGACATACCCGGGATATGCTTGTACCGGTCCACCCGTGGAGCAAGGTGGTTATCGTGTAAACCAGAGCGGCCGTCCGCCCCATTTATTGTCACGACCCTTCTCATTCCCGCGTCGGCGACCAACGTATCTTCTGACTTATCAATCATGGCTTCACCACTATATTGATGAACGCCCCGCGCAGCCGCTCTTCGTTGTCACCTGGCGTTGGCACAGGCAATCGGTCCACAGCGTTGGGACTGCTAAGGTTGTGGAGCCTGGCAGCAAACGTCATCTTCATTCTATTTTCCTTTTTTTGTTTGTGTTAATAGGCGATCAGGACGGAACAGCAACCTCGAAACACAACCGGTCAGCCTGTGACCGGTCCTCTACAGAAATTATTATGGCGACTGCAGCAAGGCCTTTTCCTGAGTGGGGGCTCTAAGACTCAGGGGGGGGGCGAGCGATGCCGCCGGGCCGGGATCTGCCACTTGAGTTGCCGTAGTGCGAGTTGACAGAGGGCAGCACCGGCTCGCTGAAGCTTGTCATAGTGTCTATGGGCGCGAGTGCGTCCAAGTCCAGGCGGATAATGGGCAGTATCAGTGCCGCGGCCAGCGGCCGCCCGAGCCGCACGTAAAAAGCGCGTAACGCAGCATCAAAAATATGGCCACTCATGGTTTAGTGCACCCACTTGTTTCTTATTTTTTGGTACCGCCCAGAGTCGACATTTTTCAAGCTGTCGCAGGGGGCGGTGTCTGCCCCCTCCAGCTAAGAAAGCCCGGCGGCAAGCTGTCTTTATATTTATCAAAGATAAGTATATTGTAAAGCTGTATCCGGCTTTTTTTCGTCGTGTCCAACCACTGTTCCGAGAACCGAAGCGAAATTACTCCATCGTCACTGGCGGCGTTTTGTGGGAGCACTGGCCAGTTGGAGCGTCAACCTGGAACGAGTTCTTGCCGGTAACCGATTCCTTGGAAAGCTTATTCATGGGCAGCTTAAGTGTCCTAAAAAAACAAAAAAGATCCTTGAGGACTAACGTATGAAACCTCGCTCCCTGCAAACCTCTATCAGTTTTTTGACCAGTGGCATGCTGCTCCTGGCGGTCATCTCATTCATGCTCTTCAGCTTTTATGCCAATAAGTCGACCCAATTGCTGGTCCAAGACCGCATCCAGGCGAAACTGGAAAAAAATCTTGAAAGCTATCTACTGAGCGATGCACAGCAACAAGTCGGCAAGATCACCGCGCAATTGGATAAGGCGGCCGACCTGAGCTTGCAGCTTTCCACGCTCATAACAGCCGAGGCTGAACGCGGCGTCTCTCCAGGCCTCAGTCGAGAAGCCATTAGTGTCATGATCAAGCGATTGCTGGAATCCAATCCCGCGCTATTTAGCATCGGTGTCGGGTGGGAGCCTGGTGGAATGGATGGGCAGGACGTCAAATTTCAAGGCGCAAAGGGCCATGACGCCCAAGGCCGTTTTCTGCCAGTCTGGATCAGAACTCCTGGCGTCCCTGCACTGATTCCCATGACGGGTATGGACAGTACCCGCCAGACGCCGGAGGGTTTTCAAGAAGGTCAATATTACTTGTGTCCCAAATCCGGCCAGCGCTTATGTGCCCTTGACCCTCGTGAATACACAAACGATGGCAAACGCCTGATACTGCCCATTATTTCAGTGCCTATCATCGTCCATGGACGCTTCATGGGGATTGCCTCGAACGCCCCTTCAGTTGATTTCATTCAAAAACAGGCAGTGGATGCAAGCAAATCACTGTATGACAGCGCGGCAGAAGTAGCTTTGTTTGGCAAAAACAAACGCCTGATTGCCTATAGCAGAAACAAAGATCTGATCACTCAACCCTCTGACCGTATCCTCGATGCGACTAGCCAAGCCTTGCTTGAAAAGGTAGACAAATCCCCTATCTACAACGTAGACCGTGCCCGTAACCTAGTAGAACTGTACGTTCCCTTTGCCGTCGCTGGCAGCCAAACACTATGGACTTTAATGATCCGTCTGCCACTTAATGTTGCTGAACATGACCTCATATTACTCAAGCAAGATCTGGACAATCAAAACCAAGAAAATTTGCTAAAACAGGGAGTTATCGGTGCGCTCACTGCTTGTTTCGGCGTGGTTATCATGTGGCTGATGAGCTGCGGCATTGTCCGTCCGCTCCGCCAAATGCGTAGCATTATGCAAGAAGTAGCCAAAGGCGGCGGCGACCTGACGATTCGAATTCACAATGATCGGCGCGACGAAATTGGCGAGATTGCATCAGCATTCAATGCGTTTCTCGACAAACTACAGACGCTGATTGCGGAAGTAGTAGGCTCAGTACACGAAATCACAGAATCCGCGCGCAATAGTGATGAACGCGCCAAAAACACACGCGTGGGGATTCAAAAACAGATGCTTGAAATCGGCCAGGTGGTCACTGCCGTCACCCAAATGGCTGCAACCACCCAGGAAATCGCTCGCAGCGCCAATCAAGCTTCAGACGGTGCCCACCGGACAGATCAAGCGACCTCAATAGGAAATGCAATCGTCGAAAACAGCAAATTGGCAGTCATCGCGTTGGCCGCGGACATAGATCTTGCAGTAGAAACAGTCAAACGCCTCGCAGACGAAGGCGAAAACATCAGTTCGATTTTGAGCGTCGTGCGAGCTGTTGCGGATCAAACCAACTTGCTGGCGTTGAACGCAGCCATCGAGGCCGCCAGAGCGGGTGAACAGGGGAGAGGCTTCGCAGTGGTGGCTGATGAAGTTCGTAGCCTGGCGCAAAAAACACAGAATGCGACCGGAGAAATACAGCTGCTAATTCTACAGCTTCAGCATGGTTCTCAAGATGCCGTTGCTGCAATGAAGCGTAGTCAGGAAAAAGCAACGGACAGTGTTAACCACAGTGAGCAAGCTACCCAAGCCCTGAAATGTATTACCAAAGCAGCTTCCTTAATCACTGAGATGAACATCCAAATTGCGAGCGCGATCGAACAGCAGAAGTCAGTCGCACAGGAAATTCAGCAAAATATGATCAATATTGATAAAGCGGCAAATGCCACTCATGACGAAACCGAGCAGACCTCAAAAGCAAGTTTGCATTTGCGTAATTTGGCCGATCATCAGCACCAATTAGTCAAAATTTTTCGTGTGGGCTGATGTTGATCTGATGGCGACCCCAAAATGCATAAGCGGTATCAATATTAGCTAGGGCTGTGGATCTCCCAGTGACATCGCGTGCAGGTGAAAGGTTTGGTGTTGTTTCATGAATGGTCCTTTCTTAATTCGTATGAGTAGGACCGATAGAGATGGAGATGCGATGGACTCCCATTATTCGGACCCAGTTCGGCTAGACGATAGTTTGCATTTGTGGAACGGAGCTTGGTCGCTGGTGAACGGCGCGCTGTTCTGCCTCAGATGTGGCAACTGGCAAAAGCCCAGCGAGGCCGACCGACCTTTTGTGCATGTTCAGAACTGCGTGCTGCGCCAGAAATTCGCGCAATGGCCGTGGCAGGCCTTGACTGAGTTCTTGGGTGAACTGCCGGCCGCGACTGGGCGGTTTGCAAACCAGCGCCTCGAGGCCTACTCAGTTCTGGCTCCCCTGAATTTGCCGGGCGCCCTCCATTCCCAAGCATGCAAGCTGCTGCACGCCATCGGCAGCGCACGTAGCCTAGTCGATACCCGTCAAGCAGCGGACCGAGCTGAAGGCTTCGCACTGGGCGTGGAAACCCTACGTGCGCTGAACCCGGGCGACGTTGAAGGGCTGTATCTCGCCTTTGACCACGCAGAACAGGTACGACAGAGTACATTGAAGACCGTCTACGGGCCAATGCAGGCACTGGCTGAAGAGCAAGAGCAAGAGCAAGAGCAAGAGCAAGAGCAAGAGCAAGAGCAAGAGCAAGAGCAAGAGCAAGAGCAAGAGCAAGAGCAAGAGCAAGAGCAAGAGC